>CAYJLK010000023.1:0-1237 GCA_964371445.1 uncultured Candidatus Saccharibacteria bacterium | reverse complement strand
GAATGCGGGCATACCGCGTGCTATTACTACTTCGGCAAGGACCCCACATTCGCGCTTTCCTGCGCCGTCCCCTTCGGCCTCAACGCGCGCCAGATGAACGCCTGGCTGTATCACGGCGGCGGCAAGGAACTGCTGCGCGAGTTTTTCAAGGACTATAACGTCATCCCGTTCAACGCCGGCAACACGGGCGCGCAAATGGGCGGCTGGTTCCGCAAGGAAATCAAGACCGTCGCCGACCTCAAGGGCCTGAAATTCCGCATCAGCAACATGGCCGGCATGGCTCTGACCAAGCTCGGCGTGGTGCCGCAGAATATCCCCGGCGGCGACGTCTATCCCTCGCTGGAAAAAGGCACGATCGACGCGGCGGAGTGGGTTGGCCCCTACGACGACGAGAAGCTCGGCTTCTACAAGGTGGCGAAGTATTACTACTATCCGGGCTGGTGGGAAGGCGGGCCCAACCTGGACATGCTGGTGAACATCAAGGCGTGGGAAGCCCTGCCCAAGGAGTACCAGGCAGTTCTGGAATCCGCTTGCGCCGCATCGAGCATCTCGATGACGGCCAAGTACGACACGCTCAATCCCGCCGCACTGAAGCGGCTGGTGGCGAACGGCGTCCAGCTGCGGCCGTTTTCGAACGAAATCATGGCCGCCTGCTACAAAGCGGCGAACGAGGTATACGCGGAAATCTCGGCCAAGAACGCCAAGTTCAAGAAGATCTACGACGCCATGGTCAAGTTCCGCACCGATCAGGTGCAATGGTTCTCCATCGCGGAAAACCGCTACGACAACTTCATGATCGCAGCGGAGCGCCAGTCGCAGAAGGCGCCGAAGAAAAAGAAGTAGGGCCAACGGCGCGACCCGCTGTGGGCTGCGCCTAGCCGGTCCGATGAAAAAAACCCCGCGCGAGCGGGGTTTTTTTCTGTACGTCGACCGGACGCGGACACGCCAGTCAGGTTCTCGCGCAAACTTTCTGGTTCTAATTGCCGCCGGGCGGTTTCGCTGCGGCCGCGTCCTTGGCTGCTTCCGCACTGTCTGCCGCGTCCACCGGAGGGTCTTGCGTCTCCTGCTCGCCTATCAGTGGCGCGTCCTCGGAGTCAGCTCCGAGCGCGCGTTCCAGCGCGTCTTCGATCTCGTTCTGGCCTTTGGCGCCGGCCCCGGCCGCCGCATCGGGAACCTGGATTTCCATCGAGTCGGTGTCCACGGCCGCCTTCTTCACCATGCCGCCGCCGACGATATC
>CAYJLK010000022.1:0-1325 GCA_964371445.1 uncultured Candidatus Saccharibacteria bacterium | reverse complement strand
CGAACTGGCACTCGACTATGGCCAGGGCAACTCCGAGGTGATCGTCGGCGGTTCTGCCGAGGCGCGCTATCCTCTGGGCAAGCGCCGCCTATTCATATCGGGCAAAGCCGTGACCGAGGTGCAGTTGATACGTATCGACGACGACCTGCTCGACATCATGCTCACCTGGGACCAGGTGGCGATGCAGGAGCAGGCCGGGGCAAAGGAGCCCGCCGCGCGGCCGGCGAGCGGCGCCGACTGGGGCGTCATGTCGGGGCTGTTCGGCATCAACAACCTGCGCTTCAGCGCCTTCTCGCAGCTGCCCCCGGCGCACATCGACGAGCTGCTGCGGCGCTTTGAGCGGATCGAGGCGAAAAAGGGCGAGGTGATCATCCGCGAAGGCGCGGAGGGCGATTACTACTACCTGGTAGAGTCCGGCAGGTGCCAGGTCGAGCGCATGATAGGCGGGGTCAGCATGACGCTGGCAGAGCTCAAGAGCGGCGACACCTTCGGCGAGGAAGCGCTGGTATCGGAGGCCAAGCGCAACGCCACCGTCACCATGAAAGCGGACGGCAGCCTGTTGCGCCTGGCCAAGCAGGATTTCAATGAGCTGCTGCGCGAGCCGCTGCTTCGCGCGATCAACATGGAGCAGGCCCAGCAGAAGGCGTTGAACGGCGCCCAGTGGATAGACGTGCGCTACCCGTCGGAATACCAATATGACCGCTTGCCCGGCGCGCGCAATATTCCGCTGTCCGAGATCCGCAACGCTTTCGGCGCATTGGACATGGACGAGGAATATATCGTCTACTGCCAGAGCGGCAGGCGCAGCTCGGCCGCCGCTTTCCTGCTGGCGCAGCGCGGCTACCACGTGTTCCTGCTCGAGGGCGGGCTCTGGGGCGAGGACCGGCTGCCATGAGTGCGAAAACGGCCGCACCCGCGCGCGGCGGCCGGGACGGACGCCCGCTGGAGCGCGGCGGATATGTTGCGACGGACGGCCGGCAGTCCAGTAGAGCGCGGCCGGCTTTTTTTGTCGTATAGTGTGCAATATGTCGTAGCAGCGGCAGCCACCGGCTGCGCGGATCCATTGGCGAGGTCACCATGAGTGCAGTTCTGAATACACCACAGGCCGCGGCCGCGGGGCCGGCCGACGTCAACGCCAGGCTGTTTTTTCAGAAGAACCTGCAGAACGTCACCAACAAGATTCACGCGACCTCGAACATCGACGAAATCATGCTCGAGGTTTCGTCCGATATCTGCAACCTGTTCAACTCCGACCGCCTCACCATTTACGTCGTCGGGGAGGACAAGCAGTCGATCGTATCCAAGGTCAAGACCGGGCTGAATTC
>CAYJLK010000021.1:0-1348 GCA_964371445.1 uncultured Candidatus Saccharibacteria bacterium | reverse complement strand
CACGAATGAAAATAGAGGTTTTTCATTTGACCCAGTCTGGAAGCGAAACCCAACACAACTTGTTAGATATTTTCTCTTGGATTCCTCTGGACATGGCGCTCCCAGTGGGGCGTTATGTCCGGAATGAATCAAGCAATTGGTGACAAAGCCGCCAACGATTTTACTATGGTGAGACGGCGAGAATCACCTTGCCGCATTTCCCGTCTTTCATCAGTTTCATGCCCTTTTCGTAGTCTTTGAGCGGAAACCGGTGGGTGATAACCGGATCGGGATTTACCATGCCCGCTGACAAAAACCGTGACGTCTTGTACCAGGTGGAAAATATTTTTCTACCCGTTATGCCGTAGATGCGCACCTTTTTAAATATTACCTCCTTGTTGAGATCAATATTTACGCGCCTTTCATAAATACCCAGGATTGATATCCTTCCACCGGGGGTGATTGTCTTCAAACCCTGATTCAACGCCTGGTTATTGCCCGAAAATTCCAGAACAACATCCACCCCTATGTTCTTAGTGGCCTCCATAACCAGCCCGACAACGTCATCCTTCCGGGGATTGACGGCTGCGTGCGCACCCATTTTTTTACTGATTGCCAGGCGATAGTCATTGGGGTCGGAAACGATAACCAACGACGCGCCGCACGCACGGGCAATGCCGGCGGCAAAAAGGCCGATCGGCCCCGCGCCCAGGATCAATACCGTCTTAGCGGCAACGTCTTCCACCATAACCGTGTCAACTGCGTTTCCAAACGGTTCCTGGATGGTCGCCCATTCGTGAGGAATATCCGGGCCGTTTTTCCACAGGACGTGTTCAGGCAGCACAAAAAACTCAGCGAACGTGCCGTCGTGGTCTACCCCCAGCAATTTGAAATTGCGGCACACCTCGGCATTGCCGTTATTACATTGATAACAATGGCCGCAGGTAAGATGGCTTTCCGCCGATACACTGTCGCCCACCTTCACCACGGTCACTTCATCTCCCACCTCTGCAACGGTACCCGCAAACTCATGTCCCAGGATGCGCGGGGGGGACAATCGCTGTTGCGCCCAACGAGTCCAGTCGTAGATATGAACGTCTGTACCGCAAATGGAGGTAATATTGACCTTAATAAGAACTTCCCCCGGCCCGATTACCGGGTCAGGCATTTTCACAAGCGACAGACCCTTTGCGCGTTTCGTTTTTACAACCGCCTTCATGTGTTGGGTTCCTTCTCTTTCGTGGTTACAAAAATGAGAACTACCGGCAACGCCGATGATTCTGATACGGGGACTTTAACCAATACAGGTTAAATTAGGCATTCGGCGACTTTTTTATGCACACAGGGACACGGGCACCGTGTCCCTACT
>CAYJLK010000020.1:0-1367 GCA_964371445.1 uncultured Candidatus Saccharibacteria bacterium | reverse complement strand
CTGAGGCCAAACACCGCATTCTGATCGAACAGATTCCGGCCATTACCTATATTGACGATCCTGTTGGCGGGCCGGGCGAGACACAATTCGTCAGCCAGCAGGTTGAGGAACTATTGGGGATCACACCCGAGGAGTGGATCAAGGGCGGCTACGAGTTATGGTCCCAGACCATTCACGTGGAAGATCGGGAGCGGGTGCTGGTGGATTACCAGCACCATATTGACTCGGGCGAACCCTTCGAATGCGAGTATCGACTGCTTGCGCGCGATGGACGGGTGGTTTGGATTCGCGACACTGCCCGTATGCTGCGGGATGAGAGCGGTCAGCCCTACCTGATCCACGGCATTATGCTCGATATCACTGCAGGCAAACAGACGGAGGAAGCCCGGCGCGAGAGCGAGGAAAAATACCGCCAATTGGTCGAATTCGCGCCGGATGGCATCCTGATCCATGTGGACGGAATAATCGTTTTTGCGAATTCTGCAGGTGCAAGAATACTTGGAGCGGCTGCGCCCAAAGATTTGATAGGAAAACCGATCCTGAATTTTGTCCACCCGGATTATCACAAGATTGTGAAAGATCGAGTCAAACAAATAACCGAGAATGAACAAGAAGTACCGTCGATCGAAGAAAAACATGTACGCCTGGATGGGACCGTGATAGATACTGAAGTAAAAGCCATCCCTTTTCGATATGGAAATAAGAATGCAGTACAGGTGGTCATTAACGACATCACCGAGCGCAAGCAGGCGGAGGCAGCGTTAGCCCGCCGGGCTGATGAGCTGGCTACGCTTCAAGCCACCGTGCTGGAGATCACAGCTTCGCACGATTTGCCCAGCCTGCTCCAAACTATTGTGGAACGCGCAGCGCATCTTCTGGGAGCAGATGGCGGCGGTCTGTATCTGTGCGACCCGGAACAGCAGGAGGTGCGTTGTGTAGTCAGCTATAAAACAATCAAAGACTACGCCGGCAGCGTGCTTAAATATGGCGAAGGCGCGGCTGGACAGGTAGCCCAAAGTGGAAAGCCGCTGATTATTGACGATTATCGTAGCTGGTCCGGCAAGGCCGAAATCTATAAAAAAGATCAACCTTTCCGGGCACTGGCCAGTGTCCCGATGCTTTGGCAGGGCCAGGTAACCGGCGTACTGCATGCCCTGCGTAGTGTGAAAGATAATCCCTTCACCCAGGCTGACCTGGATTTCCTGTTCCTCTTTGCCAACCATGCTGCCATCGCCGTAGAAAACGCACGGCTGGTGGATGGACTCCTATTGGAACTAGAGGCGCGCAAGCGGGTGGAAACGGAGTTGGCAGCTCAAAAGGAATTCGCCTTCCAGGTGATGAACACCATGGGCCAGGGCCTGACTGTG
>CAYJLK010000019.1:0-1373 GCA_964371445.1 uncultured Candidatus Saccharibacteria bacterium | reverse complement strand
CGCACGGCTGGCAGGATAGGATTATGGGAACCCATCGCCTTTTTCCAGGCCTGCGCAAGAGGCTGATTAATTTGAGTGGGAAGATCGTAGGCTCGGGTAGGGGAACTGTCGATTAACATCAAAAGTTCTTCCGGCGGCAGGTCGGCAAACTTTCGGAAGACCCCGCGTGCTTCCCGCAGGGGATGTTCACGCACTCGGCTGATGGCGTAGCCCAGGGGGTCGGATAAATTTCCACTTTGTGGACTCGCGACATACAGAACCCACGAGACAAAGGCATGCACGGAGGCCTGGACTTGCAGCAATTCGCGTTGGACTTTGGGGTGTACGTCATTTTGTCCAAGCAGGGTCTCGAGTTCCCAAAACTGCGGCGCCGCCCCCGCCGCTTTCGCGAAGCGGCCGCGGGCGTGTTGGGTGGTGGAAGTGTTTTTCTTGTCCGTGTTTAAGGGGTGTTTAAAAGAGTTTAAAACACTCCCATTTGCGTCCACCATATTGCTCCCATTTGCGTCCACTAATGCCCCCATTTGCGTCTGGCTATTACTCCCATCTGCGTCCAGCCTAATACTCCCATTCGCGTCCACCTTATGACTCCCATCTGCGTCCAGCGGTTCATCCAAAAGCACGCGATAGGTGCGCGGCATGCTGTCCACACGCAGGTCAGGGTAGGTGTTTGATTCGGAGGCTTCCAGTTCGACCAGAAATCGTGTCATGTCGCCGCCGCGCTGCTGCGAAGTCCAGTGCAGGTTGAACCAGGCTTGCACGGTTTTATAGCGGTTGGAACCAACCAGAGCCGCCATCTCCTGATAGCCTTCCTTGAAGGTCACCACTTCGCGCCGTTCGCCGGTGCGAGAATTCAGGTAGGCCATATCGCGCGAGACGGTCACCAGCCAGGCCTGCGCGGGCGTCAGGTTGTATCGTTTGATCGTTTCCGTAATGAAATAATGCGTGATGTGAATGTCACCCAGCGCATTGATGATCCTGCGATGCAATTCCTGCGCCAGATGATCCGCATCCGGGTGTAATGATTCACCCGACTCCAGGCGCGCCATATCCATGACCGTATTGAAGTGGACGTTTGTTTTCGCTGACTCATTGAGTGTGAGCAACTCCATGACATCCTCCACAGCCAGCAGCGCCTGCAAGGCATTCAACATGGACGTGCCCTGATGCAGCAAGCTTTTCAATCTGGAATAGACTGCGGCCGCATCTGCGCGGGTCAATCTGGGAGTCATAAAAACCTGATAACGGATCGGGGCGCGATGCGGTCGGCCATCCCGGCCTCGTCGAAAGAGGCGAACATCAGGATCGTCAACGCGCTGCACCAGGCCGGCAAGATCTCCTTGAATCGTTTTGTGTTTGAGCAATCGCCAGAAGGC
>CAYJLK010000018.1:0-1915 GCA_964371445.1 uncultured Candidatus Saccharibacteria bacterium | reverse complement strand
CACCCCGGCCCCCGCGCCCCCGCCCTCGCCCCCCCCGTGCTGGTTTGCTCACCACGCCACACGGTAGTATCCGCACGCCTGCGTTCGCGCCGGTGGGCACCAAGGCGAACGTGAAGGGTATCTTGCCGAGCGCGTTGACCGCACTTGGCGCCGAGGTCGTGCTCGCGAACACGTATCATCTCTATCTCCAGCCCGGAGAAAAAATTGTAAAAGATGCCGGTGGTTTGGGTACGTTTATGGGTTGGAGGGGTCCGACGATGACCGACTCAGGCGGCTTCCAGGTCTTCTCGCTTGGTGCCGCATTCGGGAAAACTATCTCGAAATTTGTAAAAGCGGAAGCGCCCGAGGAAGATGCAGTTGCCGTGTATGACGAGACTGTGGCGAGCCAGCACGGACAGCTCGCTGTCATCGACGATGAGGGAGTTTCCTTCACGTCGCACCATGACGGCTCTCTCCATCGCTTTACTCCCGAGCGTTCGGTGGAGATACAGCACGCGCTCGGTGCCGATATCTTCTTCGCCTTCGACGAATGCACGTCGCCGACCGAGCCGTTTGCATATCATCGCGAAGCGATGGAACGGACACATCGGTGGGCGGAGCGCTCCCTCAAAGCGCATCGGCAGAATATCGACGCGAATAAGCGTCAGGCATTGTTCGGCATCGTGCAGGGCGGTCGGCACGAGGACTTGCGCAAGGAATCCGCGCGCGAGATTGCTTCGCTCGGCTTCGACGGCATCGGTATCGGTGGCTCGTTCAGCAAAGAGGATATGAAGGGCGCGCTTGCTGCAGCGGTAGGGGAGCTCCCTGAGGAGTTGCCGCGGCACTTCCTCGGTATCGGCGAACCGGGTGATATTCTCGAAGGCATCGCAGGCGGTATGGACCTCTTCGACTGCGTCGCCGCGACGCGCCTCGGTCGCCACGGCTCTCTCTACACGAAGCGTGGCATCATCCACCTGACCAACGAGAAATATCGCACTGATTTCTCGCCGATATCAGAAGGTTCTGATTTTACGCTGGCATATGTGTCGCACCTCCTGCGTTCAGGCGAGATGCTCGGTGCTGTTATCGCTTCCATGCACAATGTGAAATTTATTCTAGATCTTGTCGCCGGCGCGCGTGAGGCTATCCTCGATGGACGGTTCGACGACTATCGAGCGGATTTCGTTCGCGATTACTACCATCAAGCGAGTTGAGTAATAAATACATTCCCATGAAATTTATTCGAGACGAGCGCAGAGAGGAAGGCAGTAATCTGACTTATGGTAAATAAAAAAGGGGCCAGTTGGCCCCTTTTTGGTGGAATGTACATGCACCTCACCAGACTATCTCCCAGTTGATGGCGAGCGGTCCGAATAGGCCGCTTCGTGCGTGTTGTCCGTCGTGTCCAAGCTCTTTTCCGCAGCAGAAGCCAGTACTCGAGAAATTCTCGCTTACGACATTGATAAGAGTTTGGTCGCGCCGCGGCTCCAGACTACCAGGGACGATCTTTGGCAAAGGAAGCAAGTGCATCCATTCCATGCAACGCTTGCTCCCTGAAAGCGATGGCACGTCGCTCTCGCTTTCACTTGGAACACTAAGATAGTCCCAGCCGATCGCCCCTTCAACGCCGGTGTGACGATCCTTGATTTTGCGAAAGTGATACCCAGAATGTCCGGCATCTCCTTCACAGAAGACCAGATGGAAACCTGATGCTGTGTTGATGATACACGGTGCGTTACAGCCGATGATGTCGCCCATGAAGCCTCCAGTGTGTGAAGAAACGAATGTTCTAGCGAAACTGCTGGTCGCATAGTATAGTGTAGAGTCCTTATGTCAAGATATGGCTAATTTCAAATTACATTTACCATTCCAACCCGCCGGGGACCAGCCGCAGGCCATTTCGAAACTCGAGGAAGGACTTGAGAAGGGTCTGCGC
>CAYJLK010000017.1:0-2131 GCA_964371445.1 uncultured Candidatus Saccharibacteria bacterium | reverse complement strand
CCCGAAACCTTCTTCAAAGACATTCATTTTACATCAAAATAGCACGCTGATTTTCTCAGATAAACGCAGATAATTTCTGTAATCAATTCATGCCACCCGCTAAATCTAGGTTATTTTACAGGGTTTTTAATATAACCAATGGGTTTTAATTACACGATTTTCCTCCTGTGCGACGATCAATAGTGTAATCGGTTATCTTACCAATGAAGGGAATAGCCAACATGCCGTGCAACATCATACAGCGCTTTGTGTCACGGAAGCCCCGAAGACCAATAGTCATGTCTTTGTGCCCCATCCGCGGCTGATCACGGTAAGTACCCAGTAAGCAATCCCACCACGTCAGATTAAAACCAAAGTTGGTATTGGTCTCATAGTCCTCTACCGAATGGTGCACCCGGTGCATGTCAGGAGTCACGATAAACCAGCGTAACGCCCTGTCTATCATGAGAGGCATGCGCACATTGCCGTGATTGAACATGGACGTGGCATTGAGTATCACTTCAAACATGATCACAGCCGGCACAGGCGTGCCCAGCATCACAACTACCGCAAATTTAATCAACAGGGAGAGTATGATCTCTATGGGATGAAACCGAATACCCGTAGTAACATCAAGGTCCAAATCCGCATGATGCATGCGATGGATGCGCCAGAAGACGGGTATGGCATGGAACATCACATGCTGCAAATAGATGATGAAATCCAGGGCAACCACTGACAACACGACATCAACCCAATACGGCAACCGGAAGTGATTGAAAAGCCCCCAACCGTGTTTTTGAGCAAAGACTGACACACCCACCGCGGCTGATGGAAAGATTATGCGGAGTAAAAAGCTGTTCATCACCACAATGCCGATGTTGTTAATCCAGCGAAGCAGTTTGGGGACGGTGAGTACCCGCCTCGGCGCTGCCAGTTCCCACAGAGCCATGGCTCCTAAAATGCCGGAAAAGAACCCCAGTCGAATGACAGCCTCGTGGCTTATGATGAACGCACTGATATCCATAGTTTAACCTCTAAATAGCCAATTTCCCCAATATCCAATAAACGCTGCCGCTAAATACGACTGCTATGGGTAAAGTTACAAACCATGATATAAGTATTTCCGATACTATCCGGGTGTTTAGATGTCTCGTAACAAGACCTATCCCGAAAAGTGACCCCACCGATACGTGTGTCGTGGATACGGGCATCCCAAACCTGTAAACCTGCGGCTACACAACCAGCACCAACCAATGCGCCGGTCAGACTGTGAGTAGTTAAGATTGGAATACCCGTAACCGTTGCGACCATAACGGTAATAGCAGCGCCAATCACCACAGCAGCAAGAAAAAGGATTATTAAAATTGCCATTATCCCTTACCTGTCATTTCATTATTTCCACTGACATAGAATAAAAAGGCACGGTGACCTTGCTAAGGGGTATGGGCGCCTCATCTGCCTTCCTGGGAAATATTAAATATTCAATCATGTCTAATCGCAACGTTAGCTTTTTAAAATCTGCTTCCCTTGGAATTTTGTACTTGTAATAAAATGATTTGCATTCTCCAGGTTCTAATCTCTCGTCTTTCACTTCTGTTGGGTATGTGGGAAACTCAAATGTCCGTGTGATAAAATATTCCTTTAGACCCTTTTCCTTCCCGTCTTCATCCAGTACCGCCACACGGGCGGCAATACCCCTGACCGGTCAGCCTGTTGGCACGCGGTGTCCTGCCCCAGTATTGGTAATTCTTATTTCTACCTTCACTTTATCTCCGGGTTTATAGGTGTCTTTTTCTGTTTTCAATACTACTTTAAGGGCGTTTCTTAATTCCTCCGGACTGCGGGAACTTTTCTGGTCGTGCATTCCGTAAATACGTTTTGGCCTTCCCAGTGAGGCAAACCCTTCCTTCCTACTCATATGACAGTCCTGGCATGTCTCCTTCTTTCCAGACATTTTGTACTCATCATTGGTAGAACATGTTTGATTAATCCTCGCCCGTGGAAAGCCCCAGGAATGGCATGTGTAACAGAACTCAGACTTTTGAAAAGATGGGTCATATTTAACAGGGTGGGGCGACTCTCCCTCTTTTATCTCCCGGGGTCCGTACAGGGTCTTATTCCTCAAGTGACACACCACACACGTTACACC
>CAYJLK010000016.1:0-3886 GCA_964371445.1 uncultured Candidatus Saccharibacteria bacterium | reverse complement strand
GCTCTACACACCGGCATGCGTCAGGGAGAAATCAGAGGGCTGCAATGGTCGTCTATTGACTGGCTGAACGGCATCATAACGGTCCGACATGCTCTTTGTGATTATTCAAAACGGCTCGGGTCCCCAAAGAGCAACCGAGCGCGGCACATACCGATGACCACCGAGGTACGCGAGAGTCTTGAAACGCGTAGAAAGCCCGACGGCTATGTATTCCTCGATGCCGATGGCAAGCCGTTCAACCACAAACGCTTGGCTCGGCGTCTCGAGGCAGTAATCGGGAGGGCCGAACTGAAACATTTCGGGTGGCATGTGCTCCGGCACACATTCGCGTCCCGTCTCTCCGAGCTCGGTGCTCCGATTGTAGTGGTCAAAGATCTCTTAGGTCATGCGAGCATCGCTACAACGATGCGATACGCGCACACCGCTCCTCCTGCTCTACGCGCAGCAATAGGTTTACTGAACCCATCGTATGCCGTACTCCAAGAGAATTCTGGGCAACCGGTGGGCAACGCATGGCTTGCGGCAATACAGCATGAGAATGCGTAACCGATCGCACCACCAGAAAAGTCTTGATCCATATGCATCAAATGAGAAAACCGCCTCTCGGCGGTCTCTCATTTACTTGTTGCGGGGGCCGGAATCGAACCGGCGTCTGGAGGTTCTTTTACACCTGCTGTTTCCAACAGGAATGGACTATACCACAATCCCATAAGGACTCTCCCATTATAGTCTCTGAACCTTTCCCGGCTTGCCCGAGACTTGGCTGCTGATTGCCGAATCTTCTCGTTTTTTAGGCGTTCGCGCTCATCCTTTCGAATCACGCTGTAGCACAAGAAGCTCTAACGGTATTCCAGCAATTTAGAGAGTTTTTCCGCTACCCGTTACCGGATAGGGTCACGTTTTCACATGAGCCTCCCGAGGTACCTCTCCTCTACCCCGCTATATATCAGCGTACCACTTGCAGAAGTGGAATACAACAGGATTAGGAAGCAGACAACTTCACAAGGACTGTGGATTCATAACCTAGTCTTTCGGTAGTGATGCTAAACTTTGGGTATGGCCCATAAAGATCCTGTGCGGAGGAGAGAATACCACGCGAAGTATATGAAGGAAGTTTGGTATCCGAAAAACAAAGAGAAGCACATCTCATATGTGCGCAGAAATAAGAATCGAGTGACTGAGTTTATTGAACAATACAAAAGAGCACGTTCATGCGTTGATTGTGGTTTCCCAGGAAAAGAATTTCCTTATGTGTTGGATTTCGATCATGTTGACAGTAGCGCTGTAAAAAAATTTAATGTCGGAAGCTGGTCTCACACCGTACTGAGTATTGAAGCGATTAAGCAAGAGATAAAGAAATGCGAATTAGTCTGCGCAAATTGTCATCGTAAGCGAACCTTTTCAGAAAAACTAAAACCTAAATCACCTTGAACTCGCGGAAGACAGCCTCGTAGTGCGCGAGCGTGCGATGCACTACCGTCTCGGAAAGATCGAATGAGGAGCCCTGGTGCGCAATCTGATTGCGCACCTTGTGCGCCTCCCACGCACTCTGGTGCGTTTTGAATTGCGTCGGATCGGCGGCCTTCAGCTTCTCGCCGACGCCGTCGCCGGGATACCCCTCTTTGGTGAGCACCTCATCGAGCAGGATGTCAGCCTCGATGATTGCCTCACGCCACTGGCTCGGGCTCGCGCCGTTCGCGAGCGACTCGATGTGCTCCCAGCGCGGATGCGTGCCGCCCTCCGCGTTCGGCGCGACAAGGAGCGTGCGATAAAATTCGCCCTCGCGCTCGCGTAATTCAAAAATCCGTATCGTCACGTACACGATGATGAAAAGCCCTATGACTGAAAGGATGTACCCGATAACGGTGATCCACATCCACACGCTCGCAAGCCATGCGGAGAATCCGGCGACCCCGACCGAGCCATAGCATGCGCCGTGGAGACACTCATAGAGAAGGCGGAACCAATATTCGACATTCGCCTGCGAGGACGGCATATCTCTCTAGTATACGGGGTGAAAGGGGTTCAGCGCACCTTCTCAACTGCGCTTCCTGCAGAAAAGAGCAGCCCCTCCGCCTGGTGCGGCGCAGTGAAATGAATGCCGATGGGGAGCTTTTTCCCCTCCCGCTCTACGAAGCCCATCGGAATCGAGAGGGCGGCCATGCCGGTGAGATTCGCCGCGATAGTGAAAACGTCCCCGAGATACATGGCGAGCGGATCGCTTTTCTCGCCCACAGAAAAAGCCGGGGTCGTCGTCGTCGGGAACGCAATGACGTCAGCCTTCGCGAAAGCTGTGTCGTATTCGCGGCGCAGTACCGTGCGCGCCGCATCTGCCTTGCGATAATACGCATCGATATAGCCGGATGAGAGCACGAACGTGCCGAGCAGAATACGGCGCAACGTCTCTTTCCCGAACCCTTCGGTTCGCGAGAGAATATAGTCGTCAAGCAGCGTCTCTCCGCGGCGGGCGAGACCGTATCGCATGCCATCGAGGCGGGCGAGATTGGTCGAAACTTCGGCGGGCATGATGACGTAGTAGGCGGCGAGCGCATGCGCGCTCGTCGGCAACTCGATGTCGACCAGCGTGTGTCCGACACGTTCGAGCGCGGCGAGCGTCTCGTGAAAGGCGGCGAGCACGTCTGCATCAACGCCTTCGCCGAGCAGATGCCGCGGCACCCCTATGCGCAGATGCTCGCTGACTTCGCGTGCAGGATAGAGCCCGTCTGGTATCGTCGTCGCGTCGAGCGGGTCGCGGCCGGCAATCGCATCGTGGAGAATGCGCGCATCTTCTACCGTCTTCGCGAGAGGGCCTATCTGGTCGAGCGACGAACCGAGCGCGATGAGTCCCGAACGTGAGACGGCGCCGTAGGTCGGTTTCAACCCCACGATGCCGGTCAGCGCCGCCGGCTGGCGTATAGAACCGCCGGTGTCGGAACCGAGCGCAGCGATAACCATGTGTGCGGCGACGGCCGCCGCGGAGCCGCCGGAAGAACCGCCCGGCACACGCGAAGTGTCGTGCGGATTCTTCGTCGGTCCGTATGCCGAATGTTCGGTCGATGAACCCATCGCGAACTCGTCCATGTTGGTGCGACCAAGAAAGAGCGCCCCGGCATCCTTCAATTTCCTAATGACGGTCGCGTCGTAGGTCGCGCGATAGTTCGCGAGCATCTTGGAGGCGGCGCTCGCGATCTTTCCTTCTATTAAAATATTGTCTTTTATCGCAAGCGGGATGCCGCAAAGAAGCGGTGCCGCATCTCCTTCACTCTCAATGCGTTCTTGCGCCTTCGCAATTGCGTCGGCGTCGGCGTCGAAGATTTCCAAAAACGCATTTAGTTCGGGATTCTTCTCGTGCGCGGCTGCCGCACACGCGTCCCACAACTCGCGCACGGTGAGTTCCCGCGCGCGCAGCGCGCGGGCAGCCTCCACAATCGTCATCTCGTTCGGTTTCTTATTCATGCGAAATAATCTGCTTCACCGAAAGCGCATCGCCCTCCCGCGTCGGGAACTGCTCCGCGAGCTTCTTCGTGAATGCGCCGGTTGCATGCGGCTCGCCGTCCGAGCGCATTACATTGCGCAAGGGCGACTTCTCTTCCCCCACATCCCGAGGTACCTCAAGCTTCTCGAGCTGACCGACGTATGCAAGAATCGCGTCAAATTCGCTCGTAAACGCCGCGAGTTCAGCGCCTTCGAGCTTAATGCGGGCGAGCGCCGCGAGCTTTACCACCTCTTCAGTCGTTGTCATTATTCGCACTCTATCACGCCGCGAGCTTCTTAAGGAACTCCTCTTCGCCGATGACGGGAATATCGAGCTTCTCCGCGGCGACGAGCTTGCTCCCCGGATTCTCGCCCGCAACCACGAATGAGGTTTTCGCAGAAACGGATGCCG
>CAYJLK010000015.1:0-4135 GCA_964371445.1 uncultured Candidatus Saccharibacteria bacterium | reverse complement strand
GCGCGGCACGCGGGTGTACCTGTGACGGCCGCGAGCACAACGAATTCCCGGAGGTGCGACGATGAACGCCGCCAGCGCTGCAACCAGTCCGCCGCTCCCGGCCGACATCGGGCCGGACACGCGGCGGCGGCAACGCGCCGCGGAGCTTGAGTCCCACGCAATCGATATCGTCGCGCGAATGCGGGCCGGGTTGCCGCACAAAAACGAGACGAACACGCTGCTCAAGCTGCTCGTCGACGTGCTGGCCGAGGCGCCCGCGTGACCGCCTACTACAACGAGCACGACGCCTATCCGGCGGACTGGATCGAAAACCTTGCGCAGGCCAACCACATCAGCCCCGGCACCGTCGATCGCCGCGACATCCGCGACGTGCGGCCCGCAGACCTCGCCGGTTTCACCCGTACCCACTTCTTCGCCGGCATCGGCGGCTGGGACTACGCGCTCCGGCTCGCGGGCTGGCCGGCAGATACCGCTGTTTGGACCGGCAGTTGCCCATGCCAACCTTTCTCAGCGGCGGGCCGGCGTAAAGGGACGCGCGATGACCGTCACCTTTGGCCGGAGTGGTTCCGCCTCATCGCCGAGTGCCGCCCTCCAGTCGTCTTTGGAGAGCAGGTTGCGAGCGCTGACGGACTCGGCTGGCTCGACGCTGTTTGCGCTGACCTGGAAAACGCGGGTTACGCCTGCGGGGCGGCCGATCTGTGCGCTGCGGGCGCAGGCGCGCCACACATCCGGCAGCGGCTTTATTTCGTGGCCCACACCCCTCGTGAACGACACGAACGGGTCGGGATGGAGCTACTCGCGGGGCAACCACGACAAGAAAACGCTCAAACTCTGCGGCGCGGCCAAGACGGCGTGGCCGACGCCTTGCCAGCAGGACGGCCCGAAAGGCGGCCCGAGTCAGGGGACCGACCGTCTGCCGGCGGCAGCAGCAACGGCGACGTGGTGCACGCCGACGAGCCGCGACCACAAGGACGGATCGAGCGCGGGCACGGCACCGATGAACGCCTTGCTGGGCCGGCAGGTCTGGGGTTCTGGTCCGCCGCCGACTGGATTCCCTGCCGCGACGAAAAGCGCGGCGTCGTCGGGCGGCCGGTTGAACCCGGCACATTCCCGCTGGCTCATGGGGTTCCCGGCCGAGTGGGACGCCTGCGCGCCTACGGCAACGCGATCGTCCCGCAAGTCGCGGCGATCTTCATCCGCGCGGTGATGGAGGATTTGCACCTGTGACCACCGCGGCCCCGCCGCGAAAGGAGTGACGACGATGCGCCTGACGTTCTTTTTTCGGTGGTACGATCTGTGGGTCGGGGCGTATTGGGATCGGACGCTCAAAGCGCTTTATGTCTGTCCGCTACCGACACTCGGCATCAAGATTCAATTCGGCCTGAGCGAATTCGAACGGGCTTTCAAGCAAGCCGCAGAGGACATGGAGCGATGACGATGACGACGGATGCCATCATCCGAAACGCGCTGCATCCGTGGCTCAAGACCGCGCACCACTCGGGCGGTGCGCTGATTATCGACGAACTCGGTATCTACAACGGCAGTTCCCGCATTGACGTCGCCGTCATCGACGACGACATCCACGGTTTCGAAATAAAAAGCGACCGTGATTCGCTGTCCCGGCTGCCGATGCAGGCAATGCTGGCCAACTACGTCGTCGATCAAATGACAATCGTCTGCGGAAACCGCCGCAGTGCAACCATCCATGAACACATACCTGCCTGGTGGGGCATCATCGTCGCGAGCTGCGGCGACGGTGTCCATTTCCACCACCAGCGAGCGCCTCGGAAAAACCCCGGACAGGTTCCGGTACACCTCGCGCGGCTGCTCTGGCGTGATGAAATGCTCGATGAGTTGAAATGCGCCGGCCTAGACCGTGGTTTCCGCGGGAAAACCAAAGAACAACTGGCCCAACGGATCGCCGAACATGTCGACCTTCCGGCGTTGCGCGCGATTGTCTGCCACCGGCTCAAAAGCCGTGACTGGTTGGCACTTCGTACCAAAACCCCGCCAGACGCACGGGAACGGGTCTAGAATCGACGCAAAAGGCCGGGGTGCAGTTTCCCACACCCCGGCCGCGAGACCCCCAAAAACGGGGTTTACGCCGCCTACAGCGCGTTCGCGGTCGCCCGGGCGCGCATATCCACCAGGCCGCGCGCGACGGTCGCACCCGACAGGAAGTGGATCACCATCGCCGGAATGACGAACCCGGTGTTCGCCGCGACCAGCAGCGCGACCACCTGGGCCACCGAAAGCGCCAGCTTCGGCGACTTCCACCACTCGCCGTTGCGCTTGCCCCCCATATCGGCCGCCACCTGCCCGGCGACGTAGCCGCCGATCGCCTCGTAAACCTGCTCGGGCACGACGAAGCCGGTGTTGGCGCCGGCGAGCGCCAGCAGCGCGGCCAGGATCGCGGCCCAGTTTTTGCGCGACGTCCACCAGTCCGACGATTCGGGCAGCAGCACGTCGGGCGCGGCGGCCAACGCGGCGGCGGTCGAGCGGCGCACGGGGTCATCGGCGCTGCCGGGAACGAACGGTTCGCTGGTCATTGGCAGATACCTTTCAGGTAGTTCGCGAGGCCGCGCGCGGCGGCCGACGCGAGGGTTTCGAGGTAGCTGGGCACGTCGAGCCAGTCGACGTGCGCCCGCTCGTCGGCGAACGCGAACTCGGCCACGAGCACCGCGACGTGTTTCTCCGCGTCGGCCGACGCGAGTTCTTCCATGAGGTGAATCGGTGCCGAGCGGTACGACGGTTTGCCGCGATCGGGGACGCCGACGACGCCGGCGCGGAAGTCCGGCCAAGGCAGGGTGCGCCGCACGCCATCAGCCAGCGCCAGCGCCGCATCGAGACCCGGGAGATCGTCGCGACGGTAGAGCACGACCCAGTGCGGTTTGAACGCCGGGCTCGCCCCGGCCGGGCGCGCGTTGAGGTGGAACTCGACCGCGAGTTTCGGCCGCAGCGCGCGCACCCACGCGATCTTGTCGGCCTTTTCGGTGTACGCGGCGTCGAAGGCGCGCAGCGCGGTCCGCACGCCCAGGCCGTCGAGCGCCCGTTCGACGAGAAACGAGAAATCCTTGCTGAAAGCGTGCTCGCCGGACCAGCGCGCGCCGAACGCGGCCGGGATCACAGCGCCGGGCCGCTCGCGGCAGTGCGCGACCGGGATCGCGATGTCGCTGCGGTCAATCACGAGGGCCACCGGGGCGACGATTGTGTGGGTTGTCCGGGTCGGTGCGCTCGAGCAGCACCGCCACGTCGACGCGCAGGTCGTTGAGCGCCTTGAGCGTGTCCGCGTATTGAACGGCGTTGGCCTTCACGATCTCGGCGAGACTCTTGATTTCCTGCGCGGAGGCCTTCGACTCGCGTTCGAAAACCTCTTTCGCGATCCCGAACGCATCGTCGCGAGTGATGCGCTCGCGCGCGACCGTGGCGAGCACAGCCTTGTCTTTTTCGTCGGCGGCATCGCCGGCGAGCTTCCGCACGACGAACCAAAACGCCATCGCCACGCCGCCACCGCCGCCGGCGCCGGCAAGCAGCTGCTGAATGATCCCGTCGTCGAGCATCACTCCCCCGCGAACCAGACGGCATCGAGCTGCACCGGGCCGGTTTCGGTTTCGAGCGTGTCGAGGCCGTGCGCAGCCGCGTACTCGACCGCCGCGTCAAAAGTCGTCGCCACGAGCGTCCGCGCGCCGAACTCTTGTGCGTCGTCACCACGCATTCCACAGATCCCCGGATAGGTCTGCACGAAGTCGGTGCGGCAGGGCCGGCCGGGCGCGCACTCGCGCAGCTTCGGCGACGACGGGCATTCGCCCACGAACCAGCCCTGCCAGAGTTGGGCGGCCAGAATCAGAGCGGCGGCGTACATTGCGATCATCGCGTCGTCACCCTCACGTTGGCGAGCACACCGCTCGCGTAGTCGGTGGCGTCGGTGGCGATGTAGCCGGTCGCATCGAGCGTCGCCGTGGCGTAGTTCCCGGCGCTGACGCCGGCCGTACCGTCGACGTCGCACGTCAGCGGAGAGCCGTCGCGCCACGTCACGCTCACGTCGTAGCCGGTGTCGCGCGCCACGTCTTTGTTGACGGCGCAGGTCTGCCCGCCTGCCGTGAACACGAACGACTCGGCACCGTCGAGATTCTGG
>CAYJLK010000014.1:0-5645 GCA_964371445.1 uncultured Candidatus Saccharibacteria bacterium | reverse complement strand
GCTCGGGCCAGAGCAGTACAAACAATTCTAATCACTTTCATTTCTGAGGGGGACGATATGGCCAGAATACGGCAGGTCACACTGTCTCCCGACCTGTTCGGGGACAAAGCACGAGGCGTAAGTCTCCCAGACATCACCTGGGAAACGTATGCCGAGATAGTAAGGATTTCCGCAAAGCAATTCGGCCGCTCGCTGCGGCGGATGACCTCGGGCGTCCTCAAGAAGCTTGTTGACCGGAGGAATTGGAACTCCGGAAGCACGATAAGCTTCGTAGCCCGGAAATCGCTCTTCGTGACCGTCCTCGTCACCGAGGTTCAGAAAAATACGGCAACAGTGAACCTTTCCCTGGACGACTTGGTCAACCTCAAGATTCCCGGCGGGATTATGAATGCGCTTCTCCAAGACTTGACCGCGGAAATTCGTTGCCTTAACCTCACGGTCAAAGATGGCGTGTTGGTCGGACAAGTAATACTGCCGGCCAAGGTCATAACGCTTCAGAAGCGAAAACTCGAAACCCGTCAAAAAACCTGGCCGCGGCAAGGTCAGGACGATGTGGTTGCGGAAGAACAGTTCCTCAAACAAGCCGGGCGCATCGCTCGCTAGCCTCCGACCACACGGTCGGAGGCTACGATTTTTTATACTTTGACTTTCTGTGCGACTTCCCCTACTGTGACCCCTGTAATTAGCCGGATTTCCCGGATGTAATTCAATGTATCCTTAACAAAACGGAAGGAGGTGAAAAGTGGAAACATCACGCATTTGCCTGGCGCTTGACGGCTTGTCGCTTGAGGATGCAGTCAGCATCACGAGCAGGGTCGGCAATCGTTGTTACGCAGCAAAGATTCACGACTTGTACGACGCCGAGGGCCCGAACGTCATCAGTATCCTCAAGAAAGCTGGGATGAAGCGGGTCTGGGTTGACTACAAGACCCACGATACCAAAGACACCGTGGGCTTGCGTGTGAAGGCACTCGTCCGAAATGGTGCAGACATCATCACGGTGCACGCTTCCGGCGGAGTCTCGATGATGCGGGCAGCTGTCGAAGCCGCTTTTTCCAAAGTCGAGTTTTCCAGGAACGAAGATGTTCCTATGGAAATCTGGGCTGTCACGGTCCTGACGTCGCTTGACGATGGCGAAATCCACCGCACCTACGGTAAAGATCGAACGCGCAATCAAATCGTGCTCGACTTTGCGCTCATGGCAAGGGAGGCTGGGATTAAAGGGCTCATCTGTTCCGCACAGGAAGTGGGAATGCTGTCGGCGCACCGCGACCTTCGCGATATGGTATTCACCGTACCCGGCACCCGCTCTGCGGGCGTGGCACTCGGCCAGCAGAAACGGTCGGGAACGCCGAAACAAGCACTCACCGCCGGCGCGACCTATCTTGTCGCCGGTAGCCAGGTGACAAAATCGGTAGACCCCGTAGCGGCGTTTGACACATTCGCCGCCGAAATCGCATGAACTTCAACCAAGAGGAGAACGTATGAATGCAATAGTGCAGCATAGCCAGGTATGGCGCGACTTTGCGCTCGAACTGGAAGCAGTCGGGGCGGTGCTCACTGCCGCTTCCAACCACCCGCTCGTTATAGAACGGCAGGGACCGCACGGGACGGAGCGGGGTTTCAAGCTCAAGCTCCACGAAAAAAATCCCGACGCTCCGCTCTCGCCGATATTCTTCAACCTCCGCACGCCGGACAATCCTAAACCGGGTCCGCTTACTGAGTACCATGTCGAGATGACAGCGCACTGCATGCGGCACATCCTTCCGGATGCGCTGGAATTCGATGCAGTTGTCGGCGTGCCGCGGGCGGGCGACCCGTTCGCGCAGGCGCTCGCACGGCTCTCCGGGACCAAATGCATCGCCATGAACAAGTGGGAACACGATGGCAAACGCCGGATTGCTTCGCTTGCAGGCGAGGTTCCCGTCGAAGTAGAAAAGGTTCTGCTGGTAGATGACCTCATCACCGGTGCCGATTCCAAACGCGAAGCGATCGAAATCCTGCGGGAACAGTCGATTGAAGTCACCGACGTCGTGGTACTCATCGACCGCGAACAAGGGGGTCGCAACGAGCTAAGCGAATGGAATTGTACGCTCAACTCGGTGTACACCATCAGCCAGCTGCTCGACATCTTCGTCGATGCCGGCAGGATGTCGCCGAAACTCCACACCGATATCCGAATGTACCTTGCCGCCGCCTGAACGGCAGTCGGCACCAGGGCCCGCCACGATGTAATTCGGCGGGCCTTTTCTTTTTACTACCAAACGAGCGAGAGAAAAAGAAATTCTTATTTGATTTTTCCGAGCAAGTGCCGGGAGCAAGCTTTGCTTACCGCACCGGTTTATACCCGCCCGGGACACCGCCTTTTGAAAAGACGATCTGCCACAGCTGTGACTCGCGCGCGCGGAAGACGCCTGCGCAGGTAAGGAGATAATATTTCCACATTCTATAAAATCGCTCGCCGTACTTCTTTTTTAATGTTGGCCACGCGGCGTCAAAGTTCTTAAACCACGCCATGAGCGTCTTATCATAGTCGGCACCGAAGTTGTGCAGATCTTCCGCTATGAAGAGCCCTTCGGTCGCCTTCCCTATCTGCGCGAGCGAAGGGAGCACCCCGCCCGGAAAGATGTATTTGTTTATCCACGGGTCACTCGTAAGTTGCGATTTTTTATAGCCAATAGTGTGAAGCAAGAAGAGACCGTCGTCTTTGAGGCAACGATTCGCGACCTCGAAGTAGTCACGATAATTCTTCACGCCCACATGCTCGAACATACCCAAGGAGACAATGTGGTCGAACGGCTCATTCACGTTTCGATAATCACAGACGCGTATCTCGACTGGCAGCCCCTCGCAGAGCTCGCGCGCAAGCTCTGCCTGCTCTTTTGAAATGGTAATGCCGACCACTTCTGCGCCATAGTTCTCTGCCGCATATTTCGCGAAGCTTCCCCACCCGCAGCCGATGTCGAGGATGCGGTCGCCTTTCCTTAGACCTATCTTCTTACAGACGAGATTGAGCTTCGCCTCCTGTGCCTCGTCGAGTGTCTTCATCTTTTTCCAATATCCGCAGGTATAGACCATGCGTTTGCCGAGCATGGCCGAGTAGAGGTCGTTTCCCAGGTCGTAGTGCACCTCGCCCACCGTGTATGCATCTTTGCCCGACTGCTGATTAAAAAGGAACGCCTTTGCGATCGTTGAAACTGACGCAAAATTTATCTTAAATTCTTTTTCCAAGCGCGCATGAAGTACTGTGTCAATAAATACGTCAAGGCTATTCGCGTCCCACCAACCGTCCATGTGGGCCTCGCCTAACCCTAGCGTGCCGTAACGAATCACGCGATTATAGAACCGCTCGTCGTGCACCGCGATGTCCTGAGGACGATCGCCGCCGATGCGGACATCGGCTCTCTCAAGCAGGCCCTCGACAAACGCGCGCGCAGACGCCATGAGCGAACTATAGCTTTTTCATGAAGCATTGCAAATAGATATTTGTGTGATACAGTCTGCCCGGACAATTCACCCGATTCACGAACCAAAGCGAGGTACAGAGATGGTTGATATCAGCGGCAGGCGGGAAACGACGGCAACAGGCCCAGCGTGGCAAGTGCGTGAAGCCGCGCGGCAAAGGCTGCTTGAGAAAATCCAGAGAGACATTACCGAACACGAAGGTTTGACCTCAAGAGCCGAATACTATCGGACTTTGTTCCACACGCTCGATAAGTATCTGGCGGACGGGGACGTCAACGACGGGCGACCCATCGTCCGAATCAACAAGCGTCAACCGATGTACGGCGTATTCGCAAAGATGGTCGATGATATCGTACGATTCCAGCGCTCAGGGAAAGAAGGTAAGGCGCTTCTTGCGAAGCTTCTCGAGTGGTTAACTGGCGAAATTGCTCGTCCGCACCACTCAGCACTCCGCGAGCAGGAGATCCGCCAGCCGAAACTGATTTACGGTGTCGAGCACACTACTGACGAAGTTCCTTTCGAATAACCGTTTCTTCAACTACAATCCCGGACTCGTTCCGGGATTCGTATTTACCTGCGGGCCTTGGCGCGATCGTTCTCCGTTAAATACTGCTTGCGTAGACGCACACTCTTCGGCGTGATTTCCAGATATTCGTCGTCCGACATAATCTCCATGCCGCGCTCAATCGTGAGGTCAAATATCGGCACGAGCGTGAGCGCCTCGTCCATGCCCGAAGAGCGGACGTTGGACTGATTCTTCCCCTTCGTCGGATTCGCCTGCATCTCTTCGCCCTTGGCGGTGTTGCCGATCACCATGCCCTCGTACACCTCAGTCGCCGGTTTGATATAGAGCTGACCGCGGTCTTGGAGATACCAGAGTGCGTAGCCGAGCGCCTTGCCGGAGGCCATCGATATCATCGAGCCAACCTGACGCTTCTTGATCTCGCCCGCATACGGCTGGAAGCCGAGCACGCGCGAAGAGAGGATACCCTCGCCTTTCGTATCAATGATGAAAATATTGCGGTAGCCGAGGAGTCCGCGCGTCGGACCGTTCAGGGTGAGACGGACGGTATTGCCGTGCTGAGTGAGATTCTGGAGCACGAAGGCGCGCTGACCCAGCTTCTCAATAATCGCACCTTGAAATTCTGACGGTGTATCGATAATGACTTCTTCAAACGGTTCGAGCTTCACGCCGTTCTCTTCGCGGATAATGACGTGCGGCTGGGAGACCTGGAGCTCATACCCTTCGCGGCGCATATTCTCGAGCAGGATCGCGATATGGAGTTCGCCGCGGCCGGACACGTGGAATAGTTCTGCGCTTCCGAAATCGATCTTCAATCCGACGTTCACCTCGAGCTCTTTCATCAGACGGTCGCGTATCTGGCGGCTGGTGACATACTTGCCCTCCTTCCCGGCGAAAGGAGAATTGTTGACGAGGAAGTTGAGCGCGATGGTCGGCTCGTCCACGGCGATAGCCGGCAGCGCCGCCGCCGCTTCGTTTGTCGTCACGGTCTCGCCGATGTAGATGTCGGGGAGTCCGGCGATGAGTGCAATGTCGCCGGCGGACGCCTCGGGAGCCTCAACACGCTCGAGCCCTTTAAAGGTAAATATCTTGGTGGTGCGGCCGGTGCGTGTCGTACCGTCCGGTTTCTTGATAAACACCTGTTGATTCGGGCGGATCGTCCCTTCGTAAATGCGGCCGACCGCGAGGCGACCCATGAAATTATCGTAGGCGAGATTAAACGGCTGGAGCAGGAGCGGTGCGCCCGCATCGGCAGTCGCGTTTGCCGCCGGAACCTTCTCGAGGATGAGGTCGAGGAGCGCCGAGAGATCCATGCCCGCCTTCGCATCGCCCATGGTGAGATCATCGGGGTTTAACGACGCGCGACCGTCGCGCCCGATCGCGTACACGACCGGGAAATCACTCTGCTCGTCGGAGGCGCCGAGCTCGAGGAAGAGCTCGAGTACCTGGTCGTGCGAGCGCGCCGGGTCAGCGGCAGGCTTGTCGATCTTATTGAGCACGACGATGGGCTTCAACCCGAGTTCCAAAGACTTTTTCAGCACGAAGCGCGTCTGTGGCATCGGTCCCTCTTGCGCGTCGACGATAAGGAGCACCGAATCGATGGAGCGGAGCACGCGCTCGACTTCGCTCCCGAAGTCCGCGTGTCCGGGCGTATCGA
>CAYJLK010000013.1:0-6276 GCA_964371445.1 uncultured Candidatus Saccharibacteria bacterium | reverse complement strand
GGTCCCCGCAATACGGCGCGCCGCGCCCCGGGGCTCGCCCGCGCTAGGGCAAAAATAAAAACCACCGCGCGCCCAAACGGGGCGCGCGTTCTTTTTGTGTCCTCGGCCGGAATCGAACCGGCACCGCTTCCTTCGGAGGGAAGCATTGTATCCATTCAACTACGAGGACGAACGTTTTAATCTTAACTCTGAAACGGCATTTGTGCTCCCGACCAGAATCGAACTGATATCGTCTCCTCCGCAAGGAGATGTCCTATCCATTGAACGACGGGAGCAATACTTGAATGTATATCAGAATCCGAGCCACGCCGCTACCAGATCGGTAAAGGTGTGCGGGTGCTCGCCTTCGTCGACATGCTCTAGGAAGTAGGTATAAATCATATCAGCATCGACGCCTTCAAGCGGGATAATGAGGTGCGGCGAGAGCCAGCTCTCATTTTTGATAGAGATCATCGGCGGGAACTCTCCCGCGACATCCTCAAGGACGGAAAAAGAGATCATACGATCGAAGGGGTGGAATTCGTTGCCGATGACGATACCCTGCTCGACTAGTTGGAAGCGATGCAGAGGGGGCTTTTTCTCAGCGTGAAGCGCGAGTGCGACGGCGGCAATAACGACAAGAGTCGCGAGCAGATAATTGCCGAAGAGTATTGCCGCGACCGTCGCCGCAACACTGATGATGCCGAGCGCCCAATACCAATCGGCGCTTTTCGGATTATGGTCGTATTCTCTCCCTTCCCATTCTACGAGCGCAGTGCGGGACATGCGAAAAGTATAGCATCAGAAAACTGCGGCGCCTCACGGGTACATTCGGCATCCTGCAAAAAGCATAGTCGTTTCACTCCTTGTTTTTGCGGAGGGGGCGAGATTCGAACTCGCGGTACCTTGCGGTACTCCGGTTTTCAAGACCGGTGCACTAAACCACTATGCGACCCCTCCCGATTACTTACGCCTGCGGTGATGATGATTGCACAGGCGCAGTCTTGTGTATATCAGATTTCGGGCGGAACCAGATGAGATAGACGATCTCGAGGATGCCGAGCGTGTTTACGACGAGAAGGGCGATGAACCACCACTTCTGGGTATTTCGCGCGGCGTTCCAGAGTGCATAGCCTTTGAGGATAACCGTCCATAACGCTACGACAATGACGAGCGGAATCAGCGCGAGCATAAGCTCGGGCGCAAACGGAGAATACAATGGTGTGAAAGGTTGCATATGCGCGGATTATACCACACACTGCTTCTATGCGATATCTCGGCATCGATTATGGCAGCTCGAAAATAGGCCTCGCCCTTTCTGACGAAGCGGGGACCATGGGCTTCCCGTACCGCATCATTCCTCGCACGCCGCGGCTTCTTGACGAGCTCTGCCAGCTTATCGCAAAGGAGAATATCGGCGCAGTGGTGATAGGAGAATCGAGAAATCTCGCAGGCGGCGAGAATCCGATCGCGTCAGAGGCCAGTGCGCTCGGCGAGCAGATCTCCCGGCGCTCGGGCACGCCGGTCTTTTTCGAATCAGAAGTGTTCACGAGCGCCCTTGCTCGCCGCTCGCCGGAAAAAGAGATGAAATCGCGATCTCCGAAGCGCCGCGGAGATGTCGACGCTTCAGCCGCGGCGCTGATTCTTACCAGTTATCTTTCGCGCACCGACCATGAGTAAAGAACGCATATCTATAGACGAGTTTGGGAAGATAGAAGTACAGGTCGGCACCGTGCGGAGCGCCGAACGTGTGCCCGAGACCGACAAGCTCCTTCGGCTCACGGTCGATTTCAATGAGGAAGGCGGCCCGCGCCAGATTGTTTCTGGCATCGCCGCGTACGTGAGCGAACCGGAGTCGCTCGTAAATCGTCAGCTCGCCTTCGTGACGAATCTCGTTCCGAGAACGATACGAGGACTTGAAAGCGACGGCATGCTGTTCGCGGTCGGCTCGGGAGAATCGTTCGCGTTTCTCTCGCCCGACAGGGACGTACCGCCCGGCACGAGCGCTCACTAGTACCGCAAGGGTCAACCGTGGGAATCTGCATCAAGGTTGAACCTTGTTGCGCTATACTCTAGCTATGTCTTCTGTTTTCAGCGAACGTCTTCGCGCCGCCTTCGCGCCGCCGGGGTATATAGCACTTCCGCTTTCCGGCATTGATATCTCAACGAGCGGCGTGAAAGTCGTACGTCTTATCGAAGGCGCGTACGGTCTCCAGCTCGGGGAGTATGCGCAGGTGCGGCTCCCGCTCGGCATCTATACCGATGGAGAGATCATCGATCGATCGGCGATTGCCACCGCACTCGTCACTGCCACGCGGGTAGCCGGCATTTCTGCGGCAAACGTAGCGCTCCCCGAATCGAAGTCGTATCTCTTTGAGACCGTGGTACCGGGTTCGAAAAAAGCGGAGTGGCGCATCGCGGTTGAACAACGTCTCGATGAACTCATCCCGCTCCCGCCATCCGAGACGGATTTCGATATTGTTAGCGTGGGGCAAAGGGGGCAGGAAGGGACCCGTGTCGCCGGTATCGGCTTCGCACGGCGCGTTGTCGACGATACGCTGTCGGTGTTTGATGAAGCGCGCATCGGCGTCCGTTCGCTCGAAGGAGAACCGTTTGCAATGGCGCGCGCGCTCCTCCCTGTGGGGGACACCTCCACGACGCTTATCATCGATGTCGGGAAGACGACGACCAAGATGACGATCGTCACGAATCGCATACCTCGTTTCGCGACGACGTTCGGCATCGGCGGGCACGCGCTCACGCTTGCCGTGCAGAAACATTTCGGTGTTACAGAAGCCGAAGCACGCAAGGTGAAGGTGGAACGAGGCATCGTGCCCGCCCCCGGAAATGAAGATTATCTCGCCGCGATGCTCTCGACCGTGTCGGCAATCCGCGATGAGATCTCCCGCCGGCTCGAATATTGGCAGGGGAAGGCGGCGCCCACGAGCGCCCACGAGCCGGTATCGCAGGCGATCCTTGCCGGCGGGAACGCCTCGATCCGGGGATTTTCTGAATATCTCGAAGGGTCGTTGCGGATCCCGGTTGTCGCCGGCGATGTGTTCACGAATTTAGCCCCGCGCGATTCGTGGATTCCGACGCTTGATTACACCGAGTCGCTTGCCTATGCGACGGCGATCGGTCTCGCGCTCCGCGATAATGTCGAATCCTATGCATAACGACCTCACCGACCTGCTCCCTCTCGAACGCCGTGCCGCGCTCCTGCGCGGGTACGTGATGCGTCTTGCCGTCGTCGCCGTGTGGTTCGTGACCGCCCTTGCAGTCGTGTCCGCGGTGCTCCTGATCCCGACATACGTGTTCCTGTCCGAGAGTGTGCGTTCGAAGGAGGCGCATCTTGCGAACATCGAATCGACGCTCTCGGCGACGAATGAAACGGCTCTTTCGTCGCGTCTCTCCGCGCTGAGCCATAATGCCGAGGCGCTTATTGCGCTCGCAGATGCGCCGTCGGCGAGCACGATTGTCCGTTCAATACTCGCGCTCCCGCGTCCGGGCATCACGCTTTCCGGGTTTAGCTATACGCCTGCTGAGGAAAAGACTCCCGGCGTAGTGAAACTGTCAGGGACCGCACTCACGCGTGCCGCGCTCCGCAGTTATCAGCTCGCACTCTCAGGTTCTGCATTGGTGCTTTCTGCCGATCTTCCCGTTTCCGCATATGCAAAGGATATCAATATCGACTTCGCCATCAATGTAACGCTTGCGCCATGAAATCTCCTTTTATCCACCTCATAC
Organism: uncultured Candidatus Saccharibacteria bacterium; assembly: GCA_964371445.1. Classification (GTDB taxonomy): domain Bacteria; phylum Patescibacteriota; class Minisyncoccia; order Phycocordibacterales; family Phycocordibacteraceae; genus C7867-001. The sequence goes on along the minus strand of CAYJLK010000013.1, from coordinate 2,550 downwards.
TCTCGATTGTCATTAGCGCGCTCGCGCTTGCGGGGTATGGAGCGTGGTATGCGACCGTCTCGGCTAAGAGCGCGTCGGCGACCGTTCTGCAGGACCGGATTGATATAAAGACCGAAGCAGTAAGCCGTATGGCGACCACCAGAGCGGCGTTTACCGAGATAGCGGGCGATGAGGCGGCCGTGCAAAGCTACTTCGTGCCGGAGACCAGTGTCGTATCCTTTATTGACGGTCTCGAGGCTCGCGGACGTTCGCTCGGGACCGCCATCAGTGTGCTCTCCGTCTCGACCGAGACCGTATCCTCCCAACCGATGCTCGCATTCGACCTGTCTATTAAAGGAACGTTTGATGCCGTGATGCGCACGGTCGGGGTCATCGAGTATGCGCCGTACGCTATTTCGATAGTGGCGTTCTCTACCGGGTATGACAAAAAGAACAGTCTGTGGTCCGCCAATCTGAAGCTTCGCGTCGGCTCAGTTCCCGGGAAGACCGCAACAAGCACTCCATGAATACTATTCTCGATACGATACGAACCTATGCGAGGCGCCTGCGCGCGGGCGCATATCAAGATCCCGTACGCGACTGGATGGTACTGATTACGTTCTCGGTCATCGTGCTCGCGGGTATTATCGTGTGGAATATATGGGCCTTCGACACGGTCGCGAATGGGGGTGTCATAGGCACGACGGCGCCGAAGGCGACATCGGGCTTCAGTCGCGCTTCACTCGACGCGATTCATGTCATCTTCAAGAATCGCGCGGCCGAAGAAGCGAAGTATGAGACGGGTGTCTATCGCTACGCCGACCCGTCGCAATGAAAGGGATAATACGTTAGGCTAGAGAGGTGCGATCGCCCTCATAGCTCAATGGATAGAGCTGCGGACTTCTAAGCCGTCGATGTTGGTTCGATTCCAGCTGAGGGCACAGCTGGCGCAAGCGAGCAGAGAGAGTTGCTGCGGTGGTGAAATTGGTAGACACGCTAGCTTCAGGAGCTAGTTCCCGCAAGGGATTGGGAGTTCAAGTCTCCCCCGCAGCACTAAGTTTTTTCTTTTTTAAAGCATTGATGATACGCACAGACTTCATAATTTTCAGATGCTTCCTCTTCAAACAGGGAAGGTCTTTCGCGTAGTACATGCCTTCGGCGAGTAGTAGGGTCTCTTTCTTTGAAAATTTCAGCTGAACGTAGGGATTGTTGCGGTTATAGCCAAGATAACCATGTATACCTAAGACGTTGTCTATTTCCGCGCGCAACCAATCAAAGAACGTAGGGCTTGCTGAGGTAAAAGATATATAAAATCGATAACTCTTTTTGTATGTCGGATCATAGTAGGAGTAGCTACTTCCGTCACCGTCGAAGTATCCTCTGAGAAAATCAAGAAAGTATTGAGACGGAACCAAAACGGAAGAAATTGTTTTAGACTTTGCTGGAGTTAATCCGATGCTCTCAAGAAACCGATAGAACAATACATCGCCAAATTGGGTGTGGTACGCCTTATTTCCAGCACTGGAGTTCTTTGCGCTTACTTTTGTTGTGAGACCAAGACATTTTTTGAACAGCACAATCTGAGCTCTGTCCTTTGAAGTCAAATCAATATGTCGCCCATCTTTTGACAAGCAGCCGTCTGCCGTCAGTAAACCGATTGCATACGCAAACTCAGGCGACCACTTTATTTTGACTTTGCCACTCGGTTTTGGTCCTCTTTTCGCCATAGACTGATTGTATAATATGCTGAGGTATAAAGCGTATGCCTATTTAATAAGATGTGAACACTAGACTCCGTGCGGGGAATGGAGTACGGTTTCTCACGGATAGTAATTGGTTTATCTCAAACAACCACATGATGAAAGGAGTCGGCGATGGACATCGACGAAGTACGTACACTGCTCGACAAGGAAAATCATTTCTACGGGCTACTCTCGCATACGCTCGGGCAGTTGTATGAAAACGGTTTCTTGCGCCTTATCGAACGAAAGGGGAGCGATTTAGTGGAAGTCGTCCATCGTCTTACGGGCGAGCGATTGTATCCCATCGTGGATAAGAGACTCGGACTGGTATTGGGACTGAATACTCACAGTCTCCCGCTTGCGCGGTTGTTTCAGTACCACTATCGCGCAGAAAATCCGGAGTCGAGCCGCCTCCCACTCAGTAGAGATGAAGCATCAGATTGTTATGTAATTAGAGGGTACGGGTACTTCATTTCTTCAACTGAACCGAGCACCATTGTCGTAGGCACGACATATAGACCAGACGCCTACGATAAAGATCTTTTCCTAATGTACAAACTCGACCGCATTGCTAAAGACTGAAAGTCGTAGTGGACCCCGAGGGGTGCTGCGGCTTTTTGTTTTCAGCACCGGAATTGTGGGCGATGCAGGACTCGGACCTGCGACCTTCCCCGTGTAAAGGGGTTGCTCTACCAACTGAGCTAATCGCCCGTCTCTTCAGTGTATCCACAACTCGCTAAATACGCCATTCCACACATTACATTTCTCTAAACTTGAAACGAAAAGCGTGCTATACCAGTTGATATATCCATGAATAAACTGTCTTCGG
>CAYJLK010000012.1:0-6954 GCA_964371445.1 uncultured Candidatus Saccharibacteria bacterium | reverse complement strand
ATTTCAGTGGGGCTCTGATAGCAGGCAACGTCGGCATCGGCACTACCTCGCCGTATGCCAAGCTCTCTGTCCACGCGGGCGCAACCGATACGTATCAGTCCACCTTGTTCAGCATCGCCTCCTCCACATCTGCCTATGCGACCTCGACCCTCATGACCGTGCTGGCGAACGGGAACGTGGGGATTGGGACTGCGAGTCCGGAGTATAACCTTTCCCTTCCATCGACAATTGGTTCTGCTATAGGTTTTGGCCCGGCATCATCTGCCACCTCCATTTCTAATCAGTCCAATGAACTTAGAATTAGTCAGGGCTCATCAATTGGACGTATAACATTTTACGATAATGCTGGTGGAACTCTCTTGGGTCAGTTTGGTCCATCTACTACATTACTTGCACCAACAGCTGGTCTCGTCGGCATTGGCACTACCACTCCACGCGTTCTTCTCACCGTCGGTTCATCCACTCCAAACAACATCGCAAGCGGAAATTACTACAACTCCGCATATGTATCGGGAGATCTTGAAGTGGATGGCACGATATACGGCGCGGGCATCGCCTTCTCCGGCACACCAACATTCTCTGACTTGGGCAAGAACATGGTTATCGCCACCGACGGCTCGGGCACACTTGTCGCCTCATCGACCCCGCAGGTCGCCGCCATCTTCGCCACCTCCACTACCGCCACTTCCACCTTCGCGGGTGGTATTACAGGGCCAAACAACTTCACTATTCAGCAGACGAGCGGGAATGTGGGAATTGGGACGGCGAATCCGACGAGACCCCTAACACTTGTATCGTCTGCGAGCTCAAACTTTCAACTCGCACTCGGACAGGACACGGCAAACAATTATGATATTGGACGCGTCAATGCTACTGGTGAGTTACAGTTCGTAGGTAATCAGGCTACCTATTCGTCTTACAAGTTCTATACGAATACCAACCAACTGAAGTTCTCAATAGACAACTCGGGCAATGCATATCATGCAGGAAACCTTGGTATCGGGACGACGAGTCCGGCAGCGTTGCTGTCAGTCGCTGGCGCGGGCTACTTCACCGGTAATGTCGGCATTGGCGAGGCGAATACGGGTGCAGCGCTCGGAATTACGCACACGTCGCTTCCTTTTATCCGGCTCACGAGAGGGAGCACAGCCGGAACCTATATCGGCGTGGCTGACGGTAGTTCTCTTCTCAGTGCTGCGGCGGCAGGAGACACAGTTATTCGCGCAACAGGCAAATTCCTTATTGGGACGAACGGGGACAACACGCGTCTCACTATTGATTCCTCAGGCAACGTCGGCATCGGGACGACGACGCCAAGAGGACTTTTACATATCACATCTGCATCTGCCGAAAATCAATTTGTGCTTTCAGAAACAGGGAATGGTGCGTATGATTGGCATATTGGAGTTGGACAGGGGGCACAGTATAACAATGGCTCATTTATAATATCAAAAGGAGCTACAGCAGCATCAGCCAACAGAATTTTTGAAATAAACGCTAACGGTGCACTCCTTTCCTCCTTTGCTACCGTTAACTATTTTAGTGGCAACGTCGGCATCGGGACGACGAGTCCGGCCAGTAAACTCGCCGTCTCGGGCGGCGCGTCAATCGGCGCCAATTACAACATCGCCGCGCCGACAAACGGCTTGATTGTGGAAGGGAACGTGGGGATTGGGATAAGTAACCCCGGGGCCACTGCTCTTTATGTCAGGAATCAGCCCAACCAATCCACAATGGCCATCTTTGTTGATTCCAATGGATACAACAATGTGACCATTAGCACCACCACCTCTGGCTACACAAGTCTACGGATAGGAGACATAGGTGGTCGGTCTTTCAATCTCGTTACCCATCCGAATGATGTACCGACATCGGAGTCGTATCTCACTGGCGGGTCGGCTTCTGGTTTTGGTAGCGGTATAACTCTTTCAGGCCCGACAAGCGCCGACAATAACTTCCTTGTTCTGCGTACTCGCGGTGATATCGTGATGGCCAACAATAGCGGCACGACCGCTATGGTGGAGCGCATGCGCATCACCGCCGCAGGGAATGTGGGTATAGGGACGACGAGTCCGCTCCAAAAACTGACCATTCTTGGAACAACTGCTGATCCGAGCCTAACTCCATCAGCAGTTAATGGAATTTTCGCCGTATCAGCAAGTAATGGGGCCGAACTCGGAATCGGTTCATATGGAGCTTCTCCTTATGGCATGTATCTCCAAACAAGAAACTCAGCCAGTGCAACCAATTATCCGCTCATCCTAAATCCGCTCGGAGGCAACGTCGGCATTGGGACGACGACACCGACAGCAAAGCTCGATGTGTATGGCTATCAAAATAATTCGCCGTTATATACAAGTACCCGGATTACTCTTGGGGCTTCAGGTTATGCACAGGGCGCGATAACCTTTAATGGTGTAGGCGGTGATACGGCTGGCATCGGTTATATGGGTGCGGATAGTACTCATGGACTTCTGTCGTTCAGTACTACGAACGGTGGTTCTTTGCTAGAGCGAATGAGAATAGATACCACCGGCAATGTCGGCATCGGGACGACGACGCCGGGGCATAAACTCGTGGTGCAGGGCCAAATGCAGATGTGGATCGACAATTCGACCAACTTCATCTTCCAGCAGCGCAGCTCGGGCCTTATCGGTCTCTTGGGCAATGGAGGGGTCTACTCCGTCAACTTCGACACGACTAATGGTCGAGTGAAAGTCGGAGGAGGAAGCGCGGTAGGGCCTAGTAGCACTCTCGGTGTCTATGGAAATGCTGCAATTGGAACTGGGTATGAAACAACCGCTGCCCCTACAAATGGCTTAATCGTAGAAGGCAACGTCGGTATCGGGACGACGAGTCCGCAGGCGAAATTGGATGTAAGCAGTGGCGGCACCAGCGACCTTCTTATAAATCCGACCGGCATTCAGTATCGGTTTGCTAATGATGCCGCAGGCGCATATCGGTTCCAATTGATTTCCAATATAAGCGCCGACGTCCCAGGCAACGTCCCAGGGCTTATCCTCACCGATGGTGATACTTACAACCGCAGCATCATCGCGACACAGGGCAACAACCTAGCATTCTTTACCGGCGGCACCACTGATGCAAATACGACTGAGAAAATGCGTATTACTGGCACCGGCAACGTCGGCATCGGGACGACGACGCCGGGATACAAACTCGGAGTTGTCGGAAGTCTTGGCATCACAGATATTTTTACTAATACACGCGGATCATCGGCGTGGCAACAATACGGAAGTGGCTCCGATTACTACCTATCCGCAGATAATTCCGGCTTGTTTAAGTTTGCAAACAATAATGGCGTGGGCGGTATCACGATCGGCAGTTCGTATAACAGCGCCACACCACCGTCTGGCGGGGCAATCATACAAGGCAATGTCGGCATTGGGACGACGAGTCCGTCGCAAGCACTTTCGGTGCAGGGCAACAGTCTCTTTTCGGGAGATATTTTAGCTGCGAACATCACTGCGACTGGAACAGTGTCGCTTGGAACCGGGACAAGTCAACTGAAATTAGTGGGGGGGAATTATTATACGGAAGTCAGAATCGCAGGCGCATCTACCGCCAACTGGTGGCTTGCCTCTGCTGGACCCGTTGTTCCGAGCAGTGGTATTTTTTCATGGACATCTGGGACGGGTTGGGCGAGTGCAGACACTGTACTCTCTCGTCCTTCAGCGGGTAAAGTATCGGTTGATACCACCGTCGTTGGTAACGGTTTAGGAACTCTGGTAGCAGGTAACGTTGGCATCGGCACTACTACTCCGTGGGGTCAGCTCTCGGTAAATCCGAACGGCATCACGGGCCCGGCCTTCGTCGTCGGCTCGTCGACCGCCACCAACTTCATCGTGACGAATGGCGGGAATGTGGGGATTGGGACGGCGAGTCCCGGAACTTCGCTACATCTTTTCGGTCCAAGCGTGGCCAATGGAAGCTCGGGTATGTTAAGGCTTCAAAGTAATACTACGTCCGGACAGGATGTAGGTAGCTCGATTGCCTTCCAAGGATATGGCAGTGGTTTAACAAGTGTCTATACTTTTGCAGAAATTGCTGGGAGAAAGGAAGCTAGCGATGGGAGCGGCAATGGTTATCTGCAATTCAGTACCGCCGGGGCAGAACAAGCGCGTATTCCTTCTACGGGAGGTTTCTGGATAGGAGGATCACCGACCTTCTATCCCACAGGTCTTTACTTGAGTAAGAACATTAACGCCATAAGTTCGGCCGCTCGGTTGGTTGACTTGCAGACAACTATGACCGCGACCGTGAACGGAGATAGCCTGACAGCGATGTACATCGCCCCTACATTTAACGACAACGGAAAAACGGGCGTTGCGCACAACGGATTGATAATTACGAATGGCAACGTCGGTATCGGGACGACGAGTCCGTATGCGAAGCTCTCAGTCGCGGGCGACATCCTCGGCAACAACTTCATCGGTTCGTACTTCACCGCGACATCAACTACCGCCACATCAACCTTCGCCGGCTTCATCGACGTCAACGGCACAGGAGCAAACGCCACCTCCACCTTCGCGAGCAACCTTTGGGTCAAGGGCACACTCCGCACCGGCACCGGCTCGATGTATCTGAATGATGTTGGCCTGACTTCATCAGACGGCAACATCAACCTCTCCCGCTCCGCCACTTCCACGCTCGGCACTAACGGGCTCGCCATCGGCACCTCGCAGTTCGTCGTTCAGCAGACGAGCGGGAATGTAGGGATTGGGACGACGACGCCGTCGTCAAAACTTCACTTGAGCAATTCGAGCGGATCTACTTATCTCACCGTGAATGCGGATGGGAATGAGTCGGGTATCGTATTTAGGAACGCCGAAACCGCGAAGTGGTCGATTTATAACAATGGTGGCGGTGTTGGCAACGAGCTCTATATATATAACTATGCGGGTACGGCGGTGGCGGCTACCATAAACAGTTCAGGTTATTTGGGCATCGGTTCGACGAGCCCGGCGCAGATGCTCTCGGTCGCGGGCAAGATCTACACCACGGGCGGGATCCAGTTCCCCGACGGCTCGCTTCAGACCGCGGCCGCTGCGGCCGCGGCAGTCGGCACCCAGGGTCAAATCGGCTTCTATAACGCAAACGGCTCCACGCTCTCCGGCACCTCCACCATCACCATCACCCAGGCCGGCCTTGTCGGCATCGGGACGACGAGTCCGGGAACACAATTACACGTTGCCGGCACAGGGCTTACAAGTCAACGAATTGAGTCTGGAGCGTCAAACTCTGCTTTTATCGAATTTTTTCATTCGAGCACTCCAGAATGGGAAATCGGCTCGGACGTTAGTAATAATGGTGGAGATAATTTCTACATTTTCGAGCGTGGAGTTGGGCAGGCTCGACTTCTGGTAAACGCAGGAGGCCTCGTCGGCATCGGCACGACGAGTCCGGGTGTGAGACTGGATACTTACACAAGCGGAAATAATACAATTCGTTCGCAAGCCGATGGAGGTATCGCGACATTTGCTGCGAATTCGTATAACAATACCGCCAGTGACGGGAGCTACCTCAATCTTTTGAGGCTCAGGGGAAGCCAGGCTTCTCCATTAATAGTTCAAAGCGGGGACAGGCTCGGCGGATTGCAATTTTATGGTAATGATGGCACTGGTTCCGGTAGCAATTATCAAGGTGCGCAGATTTTCGCAGAGGTTGATGGTACGCCCGGCGTGGCAGATATGCCCGGCAGACTTATGTTCCTTACGACTCCGGATGGATCGGGTGTTCCGGTAGAAAGAATGCGTATCACCCAGGCTGGCAACGTCGGCATCGGGACGACGACGCCTGGAGCGAAACTAACAGTCGTCGATACTGCAAACGTAGTCGGCTCATCTGGTGCAGTTGATCCGGGTTTTAGCGTTGTAAACAACGAAGGGGATTATTTCCAAGTAGCCGTTGGCGGTACTTCAGCCGGTACGGCTTGGTATATGCACGGTCCAGACAGCGTAAACTTCAACTCATCCAGCGGTGGCTATCATTTCAATATAAACAGCGCAGGAGATTTAGCTCAGATTACAAGCAACGGTAGTTTCATAGTTGGTGCTCCGACAGGTGGCGCGATGGGTGCGGGGACGATAAATGCTACGGCGGTCTACAGTAACGGAGTGCTCCTCTCGCCAGGTACGGGCTCCAACTGGTCAGTAAGTGGCGCCGACATCTACCGCTCCGCCGGCAACGTCGGAGTCGGCACCACCTCGCCATGGGGGAATCTTAGCGTGAGCGGTTCTAGTGTTGCAGGAAACATCTTCGCTATGGTTGATAATACTGACAACAATGTTGTCAGTGCTGCGGGTTACAAGATGAAGACAGGGGTATCTGCGAATGTCTGGCAATGGTTCGCACGGAACGGTGATATGTTTGCCGGCGTCCACAATGTCGCAGATTTTATGGTCATCAAGCAAACGGGCAACGTCGGCATCGGCACCACGACGCCAAACGCCATGTTACATGTATCCAGGACTGTTGGTAGTAACGGCGCTTTAGTACTTGAAGGAAATCATACCTCTGTCGGTATGCCTAGCATTGGTTTCGTTAATAATGCTGGAACTAGTGGTTCCCTTGGATGGACAAATAATGGCGCGGCTGATTCATTTTACTTTTCTGGTGGCAACGTCGGCATCGGCACTACGACGCCGAATATGCCACTCACCGTGAAGGCCGGGGTAAACACTGGTATTAATCTCGTCTCGGCGACCGGTTTGTATACTTTAGGATCTATAATTCCTCGAGGGAGCTCTGCTGAAAATGCGGAAAGGGGCGCTTTCACGTTGAGCGATACGGGGGTCAACACAATCGTACTCGATTCATTCGGAGGATCAAGCTACATCAATAGTGGCGGCAACGTCGGCATCGGTACCACCTCGCCATACTCGCTCCTCTCGATTAGCAACTCGGCAACGACCGCAGTGAACACGCCGCTCT
>CAYJLK010000011.1:0-7433 GCA_964371445.1 uncultured Candidatus Saccharibacteria bacterium | reverse complement strand
AAAAACGGCACGCCGGCCTCCGCGCATTGGTCACGGACGGATTGGAACCACTCCGGGTGCGCGGGGCGGGCGTGCGGGCCGGACTCGCCGCCAGCGATCACCCAATCGAGACGCGGGCCGTTGATCTGTTCACGCCCGTCGATGCAGATCACTCCGCTCAGGGCGTTGTGAAACGTCACTGGCTCTGACGGGTCGTCAATGGCTATATCGGCGAAGTCCACCGGGCCGAGCGCGGGCTCGTAGCTCACGAACACGCCGCCCCACAGTTTCCGCGTCGCGAGCAACGCCGGGACGCGCGCGTCGGCCGCCTCCTGATTCTCGACGCTGACCCCGACGAGCACGTTGGACAGCGGGAAACGGGCGACGGACACAATAGTTTCGTCGCTTTCCACCCTGTAGGCTCGAATCTCGCCGCCGTCCTGTGTGGCAGCCGCGTTGAATTCGACCAGCGCGTTGAATTCTGCCAGCCGCTCGTGCCGTTTCGTCAGCAGCAGCAGCAGGTGTTGCGGGCACCACCGCTGAAACACATGCAGTAGCCGCACCAGCTCGCCGAACGGAACCCGTTCGTGAAACGGGTCGCTCATCGAAACGAAGTAGGCTGTCGGTTTGCGCGTGCGCAGCGGGATTTCGAACACTTCGGGGTGGAATTCGATCGCGCCGGTCCAGTGCGGCCGGCCGTCGCGCATTTCGGCGATGCCGTGGTACGGTCGCGGGTCGCCGTCGGGGTTGAATCCGCTGAGCCGCGTGGCGGCCGTACGTTCGGCGTAGCAGAACCGGCACCCCGCGCTCTTGTGCGAGCACCCGCGCCACGGGTTGAGCGTCGCGCCCGTGTAGCCGGGGAAATGCGTCCACTCGATCGCGGTGTGGTGCGTGCCGGTGGGGGTTGTGATAGCCGTCATGGCGTTCCTGCCGCAGAAAAAGCCGGACCGGGGCAGAGAGGCCCCAGCCCGGCCGGGTTTCAGACCGCGATTTCGAGGGGGATTACGACGCCCGCGAGATCGCTACGGGCCTCGCCTTCCCTCCCGAGGAGCCAACGTTTAGCCGAATGCGGGCCGCCCGAAGCGGTGCTGGCCGTGAGCAGTCCGGCGCACGTCAGCGCCCCGGTGAGCACGAAACCGTTGCGCGCCCGGCCCGTCGCGGCGTCACGCTCGGCCGTCGGCTCCACCGTCAACGGCCCGTCGAACAGCCCGTGCACCAGCTCGCGCACCCGCGCGTCGGCCGGCCCCGCCGAAAGCGCCACGGGCAGCGCCTCGAGCAGGCCCCGCACCTCGGCCGGCTGCACCAGCCGCGTCACGCCCGACGGCAACGCGGCCAGCTCGGCCGCGACGGCCGCCGCCTCGACGTTGAAAGCGTTGATCTGCGCGACCACGGCCTCGCGGGCCGGGCCGGCGTCGACGGCGCCGAGCGACGTGACGAGGTTGTTCAGCCGCGCGCGCAGCGCGGCCTGCCGCCCTTCGAGCCGGTCGCGGGTGTCGGCCTGGCCGGCGTCGTGATCGGCGAGGTAGCGCGTCATCGCCACGGTCAACTCGGCCAGCCGTTCGGGCGTCGAGAACACGTCGCGGACCGCGCCGAGCACCGCCTGTTCGGCCCGTTCGAGGTTGACCCCGGCGGTCCATGTGCATCGTTTTTCGGCGGCGGCCGGGCAGCGGTAGTAGCGGATCGTCGAGCCGTCGGTGCGCTGTTTCGAGCCGCCGAGAATCGTCAGCCCGGCGTGACAAATCGGGCAGCGCAGCAACCCGGAGAGCAGGTAGTGGGCCTGTTTCGGTCCGACGGCGGCGGCGGCCGGGCGGCCGGTGATGCCGGCGTGCTGCGCGACCTGCCACGTCACCGCGTCGACGAGGGCGAGTTCGGGCCACGTCGCGACGATCGGCGCCGTGCGGGCCGGGACGCACATCTTGCGGTCGGTCTCGGGGTGCTTCGTCTTGCGCGTCACGCCGTAGCGCCAGACCCCTTTGTATTTCGGGTTGCGGACGATCTCGCGGACCGCGCCCATCGTCCAGCCGCCGGTGTCGCGCAACTGCCCGCGGCTCGGCCAGGGCACCGGCGCGCCGGCGAAGGCGGCCAGCACCGCGTCGGCGCGCGCCGGGTCGTTGAGGTGCGCCGCGATCGCCCGCCAACCCCAGCCTTCGCAGCGCAAGGCGAACACGCGCCGCACGATCGGCGCCGTCGCCGGGTCGATCTCCAGCCGTTTGCGCGGGCGCTTGCGCCGCTGCTCGTCGCGTTCGAAGCCGTCGACGCTGCGGTAACCGAAGTGCGACCCGCCGGTGTGCAGGCCCGCGTGCGCGCGGTCGACCATCGTCCGGCGCGTGTTTTTGCCGATCGACCGCCGGTAGTCCTCGGCGAGCAGGCCTTGCAGCGCGGTGAAGATGTGGGACTCGTCGGCGGCGTAGTCGATGTCGCTGCGGGTGTCGTGGAGTTTGACGCCGTGGAACGCGCAGAGGTCGCGGAACGCCAGCACCTCGCGGGTGTCGCGGGCGAGGCGGGCGATCTCGTCGACAATCACGACGTCGAAGTGGCCTTCGGCGATGCCGTCTTTCAGTCGCAGGTAGCCGGCTCGGCCGTGGATGGTGCCGCCGGAGCGCTCGGGGTCGGCGTGTTCGACGGCGCCGCCGCGGCCGAGCCGTTCGGCGCGGGCGGCACAGGCGCGGCGTTGCGCGTCGATCGAGGTCGCGTCCTGCTGCCGGGTCGAGTAGCGGAAGTAGACGGCGGCGGTGCGGGCGGCGGTGGGCATGGCGCGCTCCCTTCGGGCGTGGCGAGGCGTTCGCGGACGAGGGTAAGTAACTCCGCGAGTTTGCGCAACGGCTCTGGCCGGGCGGCGGTCATTTCGCGACGCGCTCCGGGAGTATATCGTTCACACGGCAAAGCGTGCGTTCGGCCCGCTCGGCGCGGGCGATGGCGTCGTCGCGCTCGGCGGTGAGCGCGGCGATGGTGCGTTTCATGGCGGCGATCACGGGTTCGTGCACATCGCCACACCGCACCTTCGGTTCGGCGTCCAGCGGCGCGGGTTGCCGGCGGAGCGCGTCGATGAGCAGGCGCGTCGCGGCCCGTATTTCGGCGCACGCGGCCTCAATGGTGCGGGCGAGGTCGCCGGGGCCGGGGCACCCGGGGGCGTTCGTTTTGTCGTCGTTGCTCATTGGCGTGTCCTCACAGGTGAATCAGTTGGGTGCGGAGCGTTTCGGGGTGGCGCTGGTGGCCCTCGACGTGCAGGATGTACGTCACCGGCGACTCTTTGAGGCCCGGCTTCGCGGCGCGGCGGAAGCCGAACGCCATCGTTTCGCCGCTCGGCGACGACGCCTTTTGCCCGTCGAGCGGGACGAACCGCACGCGCTGGTCGATCCAGATGTGCGCGTCGGCCTGCTGCATCGCGTAGCGCCACCACGCCTGCGCCGGGCGGACGGGCGCCAGCAGCACGATGCGCGCGATGCTGTCCGGCGCGGCACGCTCGGCGGCGCACTTGCCGGCCCAGCGTTCGAGCGACGGGTTGTCGAACGGCGGATTGACGAACGCGCCGCCGCCACGCCACGGCTCCGCGAGGCCGTCCAGTCCGGGCGTGACGAAGCGCACGCACTTCGACTCGCTGGCGTTGCGGGCGCACGGGTCGAGGTCGAACGGGCCGAAGCCCGCGCCGAGCGCGTCGAACAGCCAGTTGGGCGTGCCCCAGTGTTCGCTGCTCATGTGGCCTCCGGTGGGTAGAACATGCTCACGCGGTCGCGCCCCCGGACGCGGCGGAGTTTCCGCGCGGTGACGAGCCGGTCGATGTCGTGCCAGGTGCTCCCCGGGTTGAGTCCGGTGCCGCTCGCGCAGCGGCGTGACGTGCTGCCCGGATTGCGGCGGACGTAGGCGAGGATGCGCTGCTCGCGTTCGTCGCGCGTCAGGCGGTCGGGGGTGCGGCTCATGGCGTACCTCCGGCGGTGTAGTGGTAGATGCGCCAGCCGTGGGGGTGGTTTCGCGATTTCTTCCGCAGGCGGCCCTCGGTGGCGAGGCCGAACAGCAACTCCGCGGCGCGGGCGCGGGAGAGCCCAAACCGCCGCGCGATGTCGTCTGACGTCGTTTCGGGCCGTTCCGCGACGAACGCGACGATTTTCTCGTCGCGCTGCTCGATCGCCTTGTAGCGGTAACGCTTGGTTTCGGGCGGCCGTTGCTCGACGAGCGGGCGCAGGCCCGTGACGCGCACCGCGTGGGGACAGCCGGCGGCGCAGCCTTCGCGGCGCTGAAACTGGACGCAGCGGCCGGCGGCGAGTTCGCTGCCCTTGCGCGGGCAGGTGGTGACCGCGCGGTCGTAGGTTACGGCGTGAGGGGTCATGGCATTCTCCCGGGCCGGCCGAGCGGCAGCGGTTGCTGCCCGGGCCGCGGCTTCGATAGTTCCCACACGAGATCGTAGCGGCGGTGAAACTCGACGACGTTGCGTCCGGCGAGGCGCAGCAGGGCCGCCCGGATTTCCTCCTCGTGCGCGTCCTGCATCGCGCAGCTTCGCACATTGTCGATCACATCGTGCTCGCGGAGACCGACGGCGAGCCCGGACAGGCAGTCCAGCACGGCCTCTTCGATGAATTCGTCGCGGGTCATGTTGCGCGCTCCAAATCGGGCAGCGGCGGCGGGGTGAGTCCCGCAGGGGGGTACGGGTGATCGCCCACGCCCTGCCGCCGTGCCCGAAAATCGTCAGGTCGTCGACTTGCCGGCGTCCGTGTGGCTCGTGTCGGCCGGCCCGGCATCGCTGCCACCCGTCGGGCTCACCGGCGGCGGCTCGGTGCCGGCCAACGGAGTGTCGCTGTAGGTGAGCGCGAACGCATCCGGGTTGGTCAACACCGCGCGCACGACGGCACCGAACAGCGCATCCTTGGCCCGCTGCTCGGGCGGAAGCTGGTTGTGGGCGACCAGGCACGGGTGCTCTTTCTTCGCCTCGTCCTTCACCGGGCCGAACTTCCAGCCGCCGCGCTCTTTGCCCTTCATCCAGCCCGCGTGCGAATCCTCGGGCGTCAGCGCCGGGTTTCTGAAGATCGCGATGACGCCGTCGATGTACGACAGCCGTTGCTCGCGCGAAACCCGCTCCCACGGCGGTTGCACCGGCACCGGCGAGCCGGCGGTTTGCGTCGCGCAGAACGCGCGGTGGACCTCGTGCGCGGCACGGGCGGCCTTCATGACTTCGATCGACACGTTGCCGTCGGCGGGGTCGTTCGTCGCCGCGACAACGCGCCCGCTGTGTTCCGCGAAGCTGCTGAAATCTGCCATTGGACTCTCTCCTTCGGTTGCCGGGCGTCGCCCGGTTTGGTGGTGTGGTTAGTAGCCCGGCGCGACCGCCGTCGCGTCATCGAGGCTCGTCGCGTCGGCGGGAATCAGTTTGATGCGCTTCGCCGCGAGCATCGCCTTCAACTCGCGCTTCATCGTGCGCGGATTGACTTCCAGCCGGCTCGCGATCTCGGCCGGCGGCATGCTGCCCAACTCGCGCAGCAGCAACTCGACGCGGTCGTGCAGCGGCTCGTGCGGGTTTTGCCAGCCGGACAGCGGCAGTGGTTCAGCGTCAGCGCTGCTGCCGGCATCGACCGCCGCGTCCGCGCCGTCATCGCCGTCCTCGTGCGGCGTGGTGCCGGGGAGGTCCGGCTGGCGCTCGGCGAGGCCCTCCTGTGTCAGCGTCGCGATAAACGGCGTCGGCACCTCGTCGGGCAGGTGGGTGCGCACGCGCGTCGCGCCTTTGATGCAGTTCGTTTCGCCGTCGCGCCAGGTGGTGATCTCGACCACGATGCGCCGCTTCGCCGTCGCCGGCAGCCGCGGGTTGTGGAACGACTGGCCGACGTCGTGGAGCGCGGTTTCGATTTCGTCGCGCACGCCGCCCTTGAGCAGCGTTTCGAAGGTGATCATGCCCTTCGGCGGCGGTTGTGCGGTCACGTCGAAGCCCATCGGTTACGCGCTTTCTGCCGGCATCGCCGGCGGTTCGGGGGTGGTTTCGGCGGCCGGGGCCAGCCACGGGCATTCGGCGAGCCAGTCGTGCACGTCGGCGACGAGGTTCGTGAACTCGGCGTAGCCGCGCACCGGCTCCCGCATCGTCACGCCCGCAAGGCGGGTGTCGTTTTTCGTCCGTCCGACGACGGCGACGGTGGGGATCACGATGATGAAACCTTCGTCGTCGCGGTACGTCAGCAGCGTCACCTCGGAGACCGTGACTTGGAGGTCCTGCGCGCAGCAGGCCCGTAACTCGCGCAGCAGCCGTGCGCACAGTGACTCGATGTGCCGGCCGAATTTCTCGAACTGCCGGCGCTGGGCGTTGAGGCGGTCGAACTTCACGGCGGCGATGGCCGCGAACAGGCGCTCGGCCTCGGCTTCGCCGGCCTCCGCGATTTTGTGGCGCTCGGTTTCAGCGGCGGCCAGATCGCGTTCGTGTTCGGCTTGCTCTTTCATCGGTCACCTCCCGTGTTGACGGATTTGAATGCCGGATGCCACGGGGTGCGTGGGCACCGGCTCTGGATTTTCGAGCACGTCGCCGGGCGTCCGCGCGGCCAGGCGGGCGAGCGCGCGCTCTTCGATTTGCCGCACCCGTTCGCGCGTGACGTTGAGCAGGCCGGCGACCGTCTCCAGCGTGACCCCGTCGGGGTGCGCGGCGACGACGTCGAGCGCGCACGTCGCGGGCATCGCGTCGAAGTCGTCGAGCGGGTGGTTCGGCTTGATGCTGCCCGATTGCGGATGCACGTCGATCGCGAGGTGAGAGCGGCAGCGGACCCACGGGCACGGCCGCGCGCTGTTGACACCGCCGTCGAGGCAGTCGCGCCGGGTCCGCGGGCGGTCCGGCTCGTGCTCGGCCAGCGTGCGGACGTCGTCCGGGCCGCACCGCCAGTGGTGGCGGTTGCTCTTCGGGCTTTCGGAGCCCGGCCTGCTGCGGCTGTGCTTCGGACGGTCCATGTGGTCGCGGCCTTCATTCGCTCTGTTGGGCGGGGGCCGCGGCCGGCGGCGGCTCGTAGCGGTACTGAAGTTGCTCCGGGACGACAGTGAAAAAATCGTCGGGGAGCTTCGCCGCCGGGGCGGAGGTCTGCCAGTCGAAGATGACCAACTGGCCCACCGCGATCAGCCCGGGCGGCACGTCGGGGCCGATGGCGCAGACGCGGCCGATGCTCTCCTGATACTGCGCGTCTTTCGGCAGCGCGATCTGGCCGCTGTGTGTCATGGTCTCGGCAGGCAGCGTTTCGAGCAGGATCTGCCGGCCCAGCGCCGTGTAGCGTGCGCCGGAGGCCGTGGTGTAGGTTTGTTGTTCGGTGGTCATGGGCGTCCTTTCGGTTAAACCGCGCGGTGCGCGGGGGCTTGGTTGAGGGTGTGGGCCATGCTCTCGGCCTCGCGGCTGGCGGCGACCAGGCGCTCGACGAGCATCAGCGCGACCTCGGGCAGCAGCGTGAACCCGAGCAACGGGTTGCCGGCGTCGCGTCCGGCGTTCTCGCGCAGCCCCAGCG
>CAYJLK010000010.1:0-19134 GCA_964371445.1 uncultured Candidatus Saccharibacteria bacterium | reverse complement strand
TACGGCGAGGTAGTGCCGATGCCGACGTTGCCTGCTATCAGAGCCCCACTGAAATCTCCCTGTGTCCCATTGCCAATGTATAATTTTCCAGTTGCGCCGCGAGAAATGCCGAGATCTTTAGAAGTCCCAGCATCATTGCCGACAGACCACTGAACAACACCAACGGCTCTCATCTGATGATTTGCAATGTCAAAGATATGCCCTTGCACAGTTCCATCTAGCGTACGCTGAACAATATTGCCACCGTCCACGGAAAGATTGCCATTATAAATATTGAGTTTAGCCGACGGCGTCGTCGTCCCGATGCCGACGTTGCCGTTCATAACCGCGAAGGCCGCCGTACCGGCGCTAGCCCCACCGACAACAACCCCGCCGCCGTTGGCGGCAATCCCTGAAGGATTAAGGAGCAGCGGGTATTGTGTACCATTTGTTTGGAGATACATCCCAAATGGTGATGACGAAACTGAACCGATATGGAGAGCGTTGGTCGCCGAACCGATAACCGTGAATATGCCAGAAAGGGAGGGTGCACCGACACTCTGCCCAAACACCGTCAATTTTGAGCTCGGAGTTGTCAGCCCAACCCCCACATTCCCGCCATTCGTCACGATGAAGTTGGTGGCGGTGGAGCTTCCGACGACGAACGCCGGGCCGGTGATGCCGTTCGGGTTGACCGACAACTGCCCCCACGGACTCGTCGTCCCGATACCGACGTTGCCAGTGTTTTCAAACGTCACATTGCCAGTCGGATTCACAGTCAGTCCATGGCTCCCTCCAATGTAACCAAGCGATCCTGAATCTCGAAGTATAAGACCCCCCGATCTAATATCTATCTCATCATTCCCTCCCCCAAACGTTACCGAGCCGCCGTTGGAGCCGGTTATGGAAAGCTCTCCCGAAGAATTAACTACAAACGAACGGTAATTTGATTGGTCGTACCCAAGCCGAAGCTGCTCAGTAGTCGCAAGAGCGTGGAGTCTAGCTCCTGGAGTCGTCGTCCCGATGCCAACATTTCCGGTTGCTTTAGTAATCAAGAAGTCGACACCGCCGGTAGCGGAAGAATCTATATAGTAATCAGACCCACTTCCGATACTGCCGTAAGTTCCAGAAGACCAGTCTGTTACACCAGCTGTCTCATACGTCATTCTGGCAAACTGTGAAGATATCCCTCTGTCAAGACGGAAGAAAGCATTATTACTTGGCCCAAAAACGTGTAGGGATCCGCCGGCAGAACCCTGAATTGTTAAATTGCTATCAGGACTAGCCGTCCCGATGCCCACATTCCCTGCTCCGTCGATGACGAAACGGTCGTTCGTGCCGAGCGCAGAGGAAGAGGAGATCTTAAACTTGCCCGCGTCCGAATAATCCTGCCCGATAGTCCATTTGTACGGGTTGCCAGTGAGCGAGGAGAACTCAATCGCCGAATCAGCGGCTGAATTGAATATAGAGAGCTTTTGGTTTGGCGTCGTCGTCCCGATGCCGACGTTGCCAGACTGGGTGATTGTCATAGCATCATTTGCGGCAACAGTGAAGAAACGCAGACTACTATCGCTTCCTGGCATATATATGGCGTTTTTAAATGTGCCGGCATTGTAGTAACGGAGCTGTGATTGTCCGGCAGAACTGCCATCAATATTTATAAAACCGCTTGTGGCCGCAGACCCGACCGTCAAATCAACCGTACTTCCGCCGGTCAAGTCTGGACTCGTGGTCCCGATGCCGACGTTGCCAGATGTATCAATAGTCAGCCTTGCACGAACCCCAGATACATCAATTATTGAAAATTTATTATCATCAACTGCGTCAGTATCAACAGCGAATCCCCATGTCCTAAAGCCATTTCTGTTTGTTAATTTAATGCCATAAGCGCCGGAAGCGCTTTCGCGGATATCTAATTTTGCATTCTCCGGACTCGTTGTCCCGATGCCGACGTTGCCCGAACTGTCCACATTTATTCTCTGATTCCCTGCGCCATCAGCGATAATTATGTTGTTGGAAAGAGTTGAAGCAAGACCGGTTACATTCGCACCGATGATGGTGTTGTTGACGCCAGTTATAATCCCCCGTCCTGTGTTGTAACCAACTGCAGTATTGTTACCCGTCCCATCATTAGCGGTGATGTTAAGGTCGTAAAGAGCGTTCTGTCCAAGAGCTGAATTTCCGAATCCGGTTGTGTTGTTGTAGAGCGTCTGTATACCTATCGCTGTATTAAATCTGCCTGTTGTACCTAGAGACGCTGCAAGATACCCGAAAGCAGAGTTATCGGATACGGTGGTCGCATTAAGGGCGTTATAGCCGACGGCAGTATTTTCACTGATAGCATTACCGAGCATCAGGGTGCCATAACCAATTGCAACGTTGTAATTCCCACTAATGTTAGTTTGCAAGGCGCTTCCGCCAATACCGATATTGTGGCTTCCGATTTGATTATTGAGAAGAGTGTTGAAACCTGCCGCTACGTTACTGGAACCTGTAGTGTTAGCGTTAAGAGCGTAACGGCCGAGGGCAAGATTGTAGCTACCTATCGTATTCTGTGCCAGCGCTATATACCCTAAAGCGGTATTATCAGTACCAGTGGTATTTGCTCTGAGCGCCTGGTAACCGATAGCGGTGTTATTGTCAGTAGAAGTTGCTACATTAAGCGCTTGATAACCAAGCGCAGTGTTATAGAGACCATCGGAGAGGAGTGCCGCACCAGCACCGTTTCCGACGAGAGTAGAGAAATTGGTCGTCGACGCGTACAAAATCGTATTTCCCGCCTGCTTATATCCCGAGTACTGGTCGGTATTGATGAATCCGGCGACATCGAGTTTGTATCCTGGGTTCGTCGTCCCGATGCCGACGTTGCCGGTGGTTGTGATTACCATATGCTCTGTATTTAGAGCATTAGTCTGGAACGACAAGCTCGCGCCGCTTCCTGCTCGAATCGTTCCACTAAGATTGAAAAGACTACGGCTCGAACTAATCGTTTCGACACCACCTACGTTCAGACCGGTATCTGTGTAGAAATACCCTTCGGAGCCGACCGACCCCGAAGCAAAGAGGTCACCGCGCGCGCCGAGGAAACTAGAACCGGCAATGGTCTCTCCTATTGTGCCGACCGATATGCCGCCCGACGGCAGGACGGTAAGCACAGGAGCCGTCGAGGAGCCGATCGCGAGTGGGTAAGAGCCGGCCGTTGCTTCAATCGAAACTTTAGCAAATGGACTCGTCGTACCAATGCCGAGATTGCCGGTACTTGTATCTAGAACCACTTGTTCACCTAGCACACTAGTATTCCCGAATGCCATTTTCCCGCTTGAACCAACTACGGCTAAATTAAAATACGTTGGGCCGGAACCAATTTGAAGATCCTGTCCATCTTCATTTCCAAAATATGCAAGGCTTGCAACTGAGTTCCCCGTTGTTCTATTTACGCTAAGGAACGAATTTTGCCCCGAAGCACTTCCAACATCTACTCGTCCGTCCCCTCTCGCCTTGAAACCGCCCGTACTTTGGATACCTATATCTGAGTATGTTGTTCCACTTACCACATCCAACTTCGCCCCCGGACTATTCGTCCCGATCCCCACGTTCCCCCCGTTCGTCACGATGAAGTTCGTCGCGGTCGAGGAGCCCACCACGAACGCCGGGCCAGTGATGCCGTTCGGGTTCACCGACAACTGACCCCAGGGAGTGGTTGACCCGATGCCGACGTTGCCGCCGTCTTTCAAAGTCAGATTCGTAACGCCGACTCCTGTGTTGCCACTATAGAATTGCAAATTGGTGGAACCCGTAGGAACGTTCATATACCAGGTATTTGGGGTTGTTCCTGTGCGACCAACAGCCACTCCTGCGGTTCCAGAACCTGCATTTGATGCCAAAACACTATAAAGAGCAGTATTGTCTGTCCCCGCTACCGTAAATCTACTGTAGCCCTGCGTACCTCCCAACGATGGGTCAGTCGTGCCGATGCCGACGTTGCCACCGTTCGGGTTAAGTGAGAGCGGCAAAGTGGATGCCGTAAAATCGAACGCCTGAATACGACCATATGTGCCACCAGGTCCATCAACAATCACGCCTTTGCCTCCAGTCACCGACGTCATTTGTCCTTGTGCAAATATGGACGTACGGGCATTGATTACACCATTCACATCAAGAGTCGCCAAAGGCGCCACCGTCCCAACGCCAACATTCCCGCCATTCGTCACGATGAAGTTGGTCGCGGTTGACGAGCCGATGACAAACGCCGGACCCGTAATCCCGTTCGGATTAACACTCAACTGCGCCCACGGCGAAGTTGAGGCGAAGCCAGTGTTGCCGCCCTGAGTGATTCTCATTCTTTCTACACCGCCACTTGTTTGGAATATTTCATCTCCCGCACCTGTATTCATAACAACACTACCCGAGGTACCACCATACAGTGTCAATCCGGTACTTGCATTCAGGGATGCCGTGTTGCCATTGAATACCAAACTTACGCCACCGGCTCCGGCTAAACCGTTGTCTATAGTTAGATTATTCGTCGTTAATCTGCTTGTAGCGGTTCCGGTGTTTATTGTCCACGCCGCATACTGAGCACCCGTACTCGCCTGCAGTTCAAGGAGACTACTAGTCTGGGTGGAATTCCCCTTGATTATTGCCTGAGGAATATTAGAAGAGCCCTCGATAGCAAACTTTGCGTATGGACTCGTCGTCCCGATGCCGACATTCCCTTCCACAATCAAGCCGTTCGTCGGCGCGACGATGTTGTAATTCGCGCCGATCGACGCGCCGCCCGAGACGGCGAACTTGCTTGCTGGACTCGTCGTCCCGATGCCGACGTTGCCGCCGTTTAATACCGTCATCGGTTCTGTCCATGTAGATCCGTCCCATGTCTGGAAATGGAAATTTCTCTGGGCTACAGCGATAGTAGGGTTACTCTGTGCCTGACCTGCTCGGAAATAAGTATCGAAACTTCCGTTCGAGCCGATAGCTCCCGAACCGCCGTCAAAGACGTTGTAGTAGGTATGTACATTCCCACTATCGTCAACATAAAATCGTGTTGTTCCGTTTGCATTTACCTTCAGCATTGCCGCCGCGGTATTAACCGTTGCTGTTTTCACCTCAAATGCCGCTCCGGGTGCCGCCGTCCCAACGCCCACATTCCCCCCGTTCGTGACGATGAAGTTGGTGGCGGTGCTGGAGCCGATCACGAATGCCGGGCCTGTGATTCCATTCGGGTTGACCGACAACTGCCCCCAGGGGGTTGTGCTCCCCACTCCGACGTTGCCGATGGTGTCTATCGTTACTCTGTCGGATGTTCCCAACGCAGTACTTTGTGCAAATTTGAATTTACTACCATCAGAACGATCTACACCAAGACTCCAATCCTGCGCCCCTTGAGTCCTCATGTACAACATAGCATCAGCATTGGCAGTAGAGTTGTTATCAATCCATAAAACCGTGTTCCCGCTGTTACTACCCGTGACATAGACATCACCGGCAACGCCCAACTTCGCCCCAGGGCTCGCAGTCCCCACTCCCACATTCCCTTCCACAATCAAGCCGTTCGTCGGCGCGGCGATGTTGTAGTTGACGCCGATTGACGCTCCGCCCGAGACCGCGAGTTTGGAAAGTGGCGTCGTGGTCCCGATACCAACAAGGTCGCTGGTTGGTATGGTAATGGCCCGAATGCCGCCTTTCCTCTGTATACCGAAATTTCCACCGTTATCCGTGAAGATGCCGAATGTTTGGGTATTGTAATAATCATTTAACTCGAGTACGCCGCCGCTCGTGCTGGTATATCCTGAAGTGACCGTACGAAATACAAGAGATTGATTTCCTTCTCCGAGCCCGCTAACTGCAAACTTTCCCATAGGACTCGTCGTCCCGATGCCGACGTTTCCGTTATCCTTTACTGTCAAAACTGCTGTGCCGGCCGTGTTGATTCCCGTTGAATAACCTAAATCTAGATACGAGTTGCTCCCATCCCCTCTGACCGCAATGTTCATATAGTTGGTCGGACCAGGAGAGTTCAAGGTGATTCTCGGCCCTGCGGAAGTGGAGCTGAAGTAAAGAGGACTCGATGATGCAGCTGTTATTTGAGCGAGAACGCTAGGACTCATTGTCCCCAATCCGACATTGCCTTGAATTATCATTCCATTAGTTGGAGCCGTCGTCCCGGCATACCCGAGACCAACACTCAATCCTCCTGCTAGCGCTGATTCGCCCACCACACTCAGCTTGCTCACGGGACTCGTCGTCCCGATGCCGACGTTGCCGGACGCATCTATCGCTACGCGGGGAGTGGCCGCCGTGTAGAACTGCATCAAGCCAGTTGAGTTGTTATACCGGATCTTCCCTCCGTAGGCCGCTCCGCCCGAGATGCCAAAATTTATATCGTCCGCAGAAGAAGCATTACCCAACATTTGGAGCACCGCGATACTGCTTGGATTTTCTACAGCAAGACCCGTACCCGATATGGAATTAACGTGTAGCGTATATGCCGGACCTGCCGTCCCAATCCCGACATTTCCGGCACCGGTCACGGTGAGGAAGTTGGTTGCCGAGGAGGATGAGGAGATGCGGAAGAGGTCGCCGGTCTGCCCGGCGACGCTCTGGAGTGTGAGGGTCGTGTTGGTGGTGGAGGCAGAGGCGTCCTGGAGGAAGAGCGGATGATTGAACTCGAAGCGCTTCGCTGATTCTGCAGCGTTCCAGGAGAGGAGGGCGTTCGGCGAGATGGAACCACGTTCAAAGGCGAGATAGGCGTTCTCGGTGTCGGCAGAAGCGTTGTCAGAATTTATGGTAAGCGTTTCGGCTGAGACATTGCCGCCGACAATGGTACCCACGAGTGTCGTCGCGTTCACCTCATTCGCATAAAACTTGTCGAAGCGGACGGAGGGAGTGCCGATGTCCACCGTGTCGTCGAGCGCTTCGATGTTGCCGATGATGGTGTTAGAGCCGATGCGGAGCGTGCCGCCAAGGGCGGTGATGTCATGGTTCCCCGTGCCGGTGAAGGTGAGGCCTGAGCCCGCGCCCGTGACGGTGGTGCTGCCCGTGAGGAAGAAGTCCCCGGAGACAGCGAGGGCGCTTGAGGGCGAGGTGGTGCCGATGCCGACCGAACCTTGCACGAGCAGTCCGTTTGTCGTGGTAGCTGCACCGTAATCAACACCAATCGAGATGCTATGAGATGCTCCGTCGAATACTGCGATGTTCGTGATATCGCTCGCCTTCACAGCAATCCGATTTAGTGTTGACCCTGCCCTCAAGTACAACATGTTTGATTCCTGATACAGAGCCTGTATGACTGTAGTGCCATCGTTTTCGAGCAATTGATATCTCCCCTTCGTACGAAAACTCCCACCCGAATCGACGAGTGCGCGTTGGTCAGTGCCCTTATAGAGCTGTAGGAGGTCTGCAGTCTGCCCTGTTGTGCCGTTGATGACTAAGTTTGCCGACGGTGTCGTCGTCCCAATCCCCACGTTCCCCGTCGTCGAATCGACGACGAGCTTGCTCGTACCCACGGTGAGCCCACCGGCGAAGGTGCTGGTCGCCGTGGTGGAGGTCGCGACGAAGAAGGGAGCGGTCGCGCTCGTGTAGGAGGTGAGGGCGCCGGTGGCGACGAGCGTGCCCGAGGTGAGGTCGCCGGCAGTGAGGGAGCTGAAGCTGCCTGAGGTGGCGCTGATGGCGGGAGAGCCAGAGACGGTGCCGGTGAAGGTGCCGCCCCTGAAGTCGCCGTTTCTGACGATGAGGCCCGTGAGGTCTTCGATCTTGTTGACCATCTGGATAGTCTGGATGTTCTGTACCGTCTGATTGGCGACTGGCTGGATCATGCCGGAGACGGTGGCGAGGATAGTGGAGCGCTCAGAGGCGAGGAGTTGTTTGACGTCGGCGACGGAGACGCCGTTGAGTGTCGTGACGTAGGTGGGATATGAAGGACCCGCGATGATGGTCGCGGGCTTCTCTGCGATAACTGCCGGCACCGGTGGTGTAGAGATCGCGACAGGGCTTTCTGTATTCGATATTTTATTTTCTCTATTCTGTTCCGGCGTTGGCGCGACGACTATGATTTGCGGCTTCGGAGCAAAGAGCGTCGCGAGCGCGCTTATTGTCGAATCAAAGAGTCCGCTGATTGCTTCATAGGTCGCGAGGGCGAGTCCTTCGCCGATAGAAAGTCCCGACTCCGCAAGAGCGACCGCCGCCGGTTGTATCTCGATCTTCGCGAGTTGCGGAGCGATGACTCCCTGCACCACGAGCGACCCCACAACGAAGGCGAGCACCCCAAGAGAGAGCGATGCGACTCGGGCACGTGCAAAAAAATCTGCGATTCCAAACTGCTCCGGCGGCAGAGACTTGATAGTCTCGGCGACTACGCGAGACGGGGCCGGACGCTTCGCGTGATACTCCGCCGCATGCGCCTGCGAGCGTGCGAGCGAGAGCTCCTCCTTGCGCTTGGCCTGCGCGTCCATGAAGTGAACGAGCGACCCACGCTTCACCATCCAGACCCTGCCGACTTGGACACCTTCGATTTCTCCCGAGCGAGCGAGACGCCTCAAATAGCTTGACGTATATCCGGAAATTTTTCCGGCGTAGCGGGTTGAAATTAAATCTTTCTTGTTTAAATTTGACTTCATTTTTAAAAACGAAACTAATCAGATAATAACTGATTATTTCCACTTGTTATATATCAATGAGTGGATAAGTTTTTATTTTGTTTGAAATCTTCTCCAAAGTTGATCAAAGTTTATTCATCGCGTGCATCGGCATTAATCTTCGCACAATATTAAAACCCTATATGGTATAGAAAGACTTTCAGGTGTTGCTTAAATCTGCTCGGCTACCACAACATCGCTGTATGAGGCTTGTAGGAGGTCACCTGAGGTGCGGAATCCACAGATAAATATGCCCTTTCGACGATCTCTCTTCAGAGTTGTGTCGCGAGATGCTGGATTCACGTCCCTTACTGAAGATTGTAGAGGAATATCTATCCGTATACATCTAGAGGCTGAAATATGAGCGATACGCTAATCCCGTTTAGCCGAGACGAGATATGTTGTATATAAGCCGTTTAAAATGTGTTAAAAATAGACTTACATAATTTTTTGAACGATGATTGTATTCAGTCAACAGTATCTCTGCTGCTACAAAACCATTGGTACTATCAGATTTGTATCCCATGCTTATGAGATGAGCGAGGCCAGATACTACGCTCCCAAGAGGCTTACATCCTGGGCGAGGTGGTAAGAAGTTTGCTAGAATGAGTATTATGAAAGATATCGTACACTTCTTCGACAGACTCGAAGACAAGACGCGCATCTCGCTCAGCCACCGCCCGATCCTCTATGCGATTATCGGCGGTATCGGCATCGTGCTCTTCTGGAAGGGCGTCTGGGAAACCGCGAGTCTCTTCCCTTTTTTAAATGACGTCGGTTCTATCCTGCTTGGACTGCTCATCCTTCTTATGACCGGTCTCCTCGTCTCCTTCTTTATCGGCGATAGCATTATGCTCTCCGGATTTAAACATGAGAAAAAATTGGCAGAGAAGACCGAAGAAGAGGTGCGCGCCGAAAAAGATACGAGCCAAGAAATCCTCGATCGCCTCGATAGTATCGAGAGAGAACTTGAACAGCAAGGAGTAGTTCAGGAGTAGCAGACAGAAAAGAACACCGCCCTCATACAGAGGGCGGTGTTCGTTTCTCGCGAGTCAGCGCACTACTTACCTACTCTCTTTTGTGCACGCTTCACCGTCGCTTTCGCGCGAGAGGCGCTTGTACGGACTGTGCGCTTTGTCTCGCGCTGAATCATATCCCAGTTCGCCTTAAGCTCGTTCGCGGCGCGCTTCACGTCCCCTACCTTTATCGAACGGACTCCCTGATACGTCTTCGCAACGCGATCGACGACAGCGGCAAACGCCTCGGGGCTAGCGTTCTTGAGGTTCTTTGCCTCCTTCACTGCCTCCTTCTTCATGTCTGCCGCCCACTTCGCCGCGATCTTCCGATGCTTTTTCGCATGCGTGCTCCCGTAGAAGTAGTAGCCTGCCGCTGCTGCGGCACCTGCTGCGACTAATCCCGCGCCGATTCTCGAAGCGGTCTTCCCTGCGCTCGTTGTCTTCGCTTTTATCGTCTTTTTCATAGTGGTTTTGGTTAACGAAATAAATGTGTACGCATCACCCCCCTTTTGATGCCCGCTTCGCGGTTTTGTTAAAAAAACCAAGGAGTGATTTCAACTTCCCTTTCCCCCTCCGAATATCGCCGCGTACTTCGGCAAGATCGAGGCGGATACTGTCGCTCTCTGCCGCAACCTGCTTCGAGATGTGCTCAACCTGCTTCAGGACGCGGGAGATCTGCCACAACACAAACGTTCCGGCAGAAGCGAGTAGAACAACCGCCAAAGTCGCGACGAAGAAGAATATGTCCATTTTGAGAAAATCGCTCATACTGGCGCATGGTTATATAACTCTCTCAATTTTATGAGACCACGATGCAACTGCACGGCGATAGTGTTTCTCGATTGTCCGGTGATGAGAGAAATCTCCGCGAGCGTGAGGTCCTGTACATACCGCATGCGCATCACCTTCTGATACCGTTCGGGGAGACGCTGGATAAGGAGTATTGCCGCTTTCCCGTCCAGTATATTTAAAAGACTTTCGGTATGATCCGCGCTCGGTTCGTACCCTTTCTCCAGAAGGACATCGAGCGAAGAGGTTTTACGCTTCCGATACTCGTCCACGATAAGGTTGTTAAGGACATGGTAGAGAAATGCTTTCATTACATCGATCTTTCCCCCTTTGACCAGGTATACCCAAGTCTTCATAAAAGTCTCCTGCACTAAGTCTTCTCCCGTCGCACGATTATTCACTTTGAAAAAGGCGTGGGCATTCAGCCCCTTCTCATAGTCGTGGTGGGCGGAGGTCAACAGTGACTGTTGCTGTCTCTCTTTTTTGAGAGTCATATATATGAGGACGAGCGCGGCAATATGTTATGACATATGTATTACAGTCGTCGATGCAATACCTGGGAGATGTGCACCCATCAGGATTACAGTGATGTTGCACGAAGGAGGAAGTACCGTGTTGTGAGTATACGCCGCTAGGAGATATAAGGCAAATCTGCAATACTCCATCCACCTATCCGGCTCTGGTACTAAGAGCGCCCTCTCTGAAATGGGCAACGATCGAGAACTCATGTAATGAAAATAAAAAACACCATTTTAATAATCGAGGATGAAAAAAGTCTTCGCTCTGCGGTCGTTGATATCTTGCGCCTGAAAGGGTTCATCCCTCTTGAAGCAAGGAACGGCAAGGAAGGGGTGCGACTAGCACTTCTGAAGCGTCCGGACTGTATCCTATTGGATCTCATTATGCCAGAGATGGACGGAGTGACCGCGCTTAAGAAAATACGCGAGAGTAAGTGGGGTAAGAATGTTCCTGTCATCATTCTGACAAATTTAAGTAACGGTTTTGTGGATGAACCGACGACACATTATCTTATTAAATCTGATTGGAAGCTCCACGACATTGTAAGGAAAATCGAGGAAGTACTCGAGAGATAACACCATGGACAACAAAACACTCTTTCTGAGCGCTGACCAGGTAATCCTGCATTTAAAACTCCTCGCTACCGGGAAAGAGGAGGTGCGACGCAAGCTTGCGGTCACTGCGGAGAAGCTTGCGACAACGGCAAGAAAGCTCGCTGTGATAGCGCAAGTAAAAGAGGGGGTGCGACGCAAGCTTGCGGTAACCGCAAGAGAAAAAGAGAAGATACGCCGCGAGCTTGAGATAACGGCTGAAAAACTCGCCGTGACCGCAGAGAGGTTGGCCACCACGGCACAAGCCAAAGAAAGCGCCCGTCGGCACAAACTCGTAGCGACTGCTGAGAAGCTCGCGTCAACTGCGGAGGAACTTGCCGCAACGGCGAAAGAGAAAGAACGAGTGCGACGCAAGCTCGCGGTCACTGCTGCCAAGCTCGCGGTCACTGCGGAGAAGCTGGTTGTGACTGCAGAGAAGTTGGCTGTGACTGCGGAGAAGCTCGCGGCGACCGCGAGAGAGAAAGAGAGCGTGCGGCGCAAGCTCGTGGTAACTGCGGCAAAACTCGCAGCTACAGCGCAGGAAAAAGAGAATGTGCGGCGCAAATTGGTTGTGACGGCACGCGAAAAAGAAACAGCGCGACGCAAGCTTGCGGTGACTGCGGAGAAGCTTAAGCATTTCTATGGGACGCTTGAGGAGAAGGTACGCGAGCGCACCAAAAGCCTTGAGATGGCGCGGGTAAAGGAGGAGGCAATTCTGCTTTCGGTCGGCGACGGCCTGCTTGCCACCGATGAAAAAGGAAAGATTACCTTCATCAACAAAATGGCCGAAAAACTCCTCGGCAAGAAAAATAAAGAAGTTGTCGGAAAAAAATACTTTGACGTTCTCCCGCTTGAAGACGAGAACGGCGCGCTCATTTCTCCAGAGAAACATCCGGTGAATATTGTACTTGCAACCCGTGCCGCTACTGCGACGCTCGCGACTGCCTATTACAAGCGGGCTGACAAAGAAAGATTCCCGTTTGCCATTAAGGCGACGCCCGTTATTCTTGAGGGGAAAATCATAGGTACTATTAAGCTATTCCGCGACATCACCTACGAACGAGAGATCGACAAAGCAAAGACTGAGTTCGTCTCACTCGCGAGCCACCAGCTGCGCACTCCCCTCTCCACCGTGAACTGGTACACTGAGATGCTGCTTGAGCGGGACGTCGGCGAATTGAATGAGAAACAAAAAAAATATCTTGATGAGGTATACCGTAGCAATCAGCGGATGGTTGAACTGGTGAATGCTCTTTTGAATGTCGCCTCGCTTGAATTAGGGACTTTTGCTATTGAGCCGGAACCGGTCGATATCTGTCTTCTCACGGAAAATGTGATAAATGAACAGAAATCACAAATTAACGACCGGAATTTGCAATTCTCTTTTTCCTGCGAAAAAAGTATTCCATTGATGCAGGCTGATCCCCGGCTCCTACACATGGTGATGCAGAATATCCTGTCCAATGCGGTGAAATACACCGCCAAGGGCGGAAAGATCGACTTCACCATCACGCTCGCAGACAAAAAGAATGTTCTCTTGAAAATCTCAGACACGGGCTACGGTATCCCGAAGAATCAGCAAGCGCAGATATTCACCAAACTATTCCGCGCCGACAATGTGCGGGATAAAGATACCGACGGAACCGGCCTTGGGCTCTATATCGTCAAGTCAATTGTTGAAAATACCGGCGGAAAAATCTGGTTTAGGTCGGGCGGTAAAAAGGGAGATAAAGGAACCACTTTTTATGTCACACTCCCTTTGCACGAAGCAACAAAATCAATAAAATAACTATGAATAAAAAACCTTCAGAAAAGAAAGCTATCTTGGTGATAGAAGATGAACGTCCTCTACTTGAGGTGATTAATGCGAAGCTTGAAAAGAACGGCTTCAACGTTATTACCGCGCGAAGTGTTGAACAGGCATTTAACGCAAAGATCGAGAAGAACAACCTTGGTGTCATTACGGTCCGTACTATAGAACAGGCGCTTGACTATCTTGAACGGCTGGAGCGGATCGACGCAATTTGGCTTGATCACCACCTCTTGGGCAAGGAAGACGGCCTTGATTTCATAAATAAATTCAAAGCGAATGGCGGTAGGTCAACTGCGGTCCCTGTTTTTGTCGTCTCGAATGCCGCAAGCCCTAAAACCATAAAGTCGTATCTCCACTCCGGAGTAAGCAAATACTATGTCAAATCCGATCACCGGCTTGACGAGATTATCGCGGACATAGAGTCATTTCTCGATACCCCGACACGGAAATAATCTGCTGTAATGCCTCTCTCCTTGAGACGGCAGTACAAGTATGAACCTATTACACAAAATCGCCCTCACCACCACTTTTAGCCTTCTAGTGCCTCTTTCTGCATTTGCGGCAGGTCCTGCGACAGTTACACTGGGAGCCGCCGGTAATTACACGATTCTCGCCAAAACAGGTATTTCAACGACCGGAACCACAGCCGTTACCGGGAATATGGGGGTCAGCCCCGCGGCAGCAAGCTATATAACCGGTTTTGCGCTCTCGTTGCCTGCAGCAGGCGCATTTTCTACTTCGGCCTTGGTGACAGGCAACGTCTATGCCTCCGACTATGCGAACCCGACTCCTGCGAACCTCACCACCGCCATACTCGATATGCAAACGGCATATACCGATGCGGCGGGACGAGCGTCCACGGTTACTGAACTGGGTGCCGGCAATATCGGTGGACTGACGCTGGTCCCGGGTGTCTACACATGGAGTACCGGCGTAACCATCCCAACAGATGTCACTCTCACCGGAAGTGGAAATGATGTGTGGATATTCCAAATAGCACAAAATCTCAATGTCAGTTCCGGCGTACACGTCGTTCTCGCCGGTGGTGCACAAGCTGCAAATATCTTCTGGCAAGTCGCCGGTCAAACGACCCTCGGTACGACTGCAGTCATGAACGGAAATATATTGGACCAGACAGCGATTGTCCTCAACACGGGAGCAACGCTTAACGGCCGGGCACTCGCGCAGACAGCGGTGACACTTGATTCAAGCACAGTCACTGCGCCGACCTCTGCATTTGTCGCGCCGGCACCGGCACCCGCCTCGACGCCAGCACCAACATCGGTACCCGTCACTACTACTACCGCCACCCAAACGACAACCTCATCTTCGGGACAAGGTCAGATGATGACGCTCGGGAACGGGCAGGTAGTCTATGTAAGCTCTACCGGCGCATTCACGAACGCGGCGGGACAGCCTATTACCAATAGCGCCGTCTCCTCATCGGTTGTCGCCGGAGCAGCCGCACCCGCCTCTCTCTTCGGACAGCAGGTGCGGGCTATCGCGACCAATCTTGGTACAGGCAGTAAAAACAACGACGTATTCACGCTCCAGCAATTCCTCATTTCCCAGAATAAAGGCTCGGCCGCCCTCGCCCTCTCAAAGGTAGGCGCGACCTCGTACTTCGGCTCGCTGACCCGTGCAGCGCTCGCCGAATTCCAGGCGAGTGTCGGTATCAGCCCGGCCGTGGGATATTTCGGGCCGATTACGCGGGGCTATATCGGCACGCATTAATTATCAGCACTAAACAAATTATTGTATGAAAAAATTGAACAAAGGATTCTTACTTGCAGGTGTAATGCTTCTCGGTGCGTTCGTTTTTGTCGGTACAGCAGTACCGGTAAGAGCCGCAACGACAGTCAATCTCGGCGCAGCGGATGACTTCGCGGTCTTGGCCGGTTCGTTCATTACGGCATCCACCCCCTCTGTTATTAGTGGAGACGTCGGACTCAGTCCCGCCGTCGGCACCTTCTACACCGCACTCACTACCGGCATGGTCGCGGGTACGATATACGCGGTAGACGCAACCGGTCCTGCAGGTGGTGCGGGGAATAATCCGGTGCTTCTGACGACCGCTCAAGATAATCTGACCACAGCCTACACGAATGCCGCAGGACAGATACCGACTACTTCCGTACTCGCCAGCGCCATCGACTCTTTCTCCGGCACCGGCTATACCCTCACCCCGGGCGTCTACAATTCCGGCTCTACGATGGGTATCACCGGGACGCTGACACTCAATGGCCAAGGTGATCCGAACGCAGTCTTCATCTTCCAGGCGGGATCTTCGCTTACCACCGCATCGGGAGCTTCTGTGGTCCTGACCAACGGCGCTCAAGCTTGCAACGTTTTCTGGCAAGTCGGCAGTTCTGCAACGCTCGGGACGGGAACGCTCCTGAAAGGAAATGTCCTAGCCTTCTCGTCAATTACCGACAATGGCGGTTCAACGATTGAAGGCAGACTTCTGGCACGGAACGCCGCGGTGACGCTGAACAACACGAACGTCGTCAAGGCGACCTGTGTGGGGCTCCCTCCTTCGCCGGTTATCTCCCAGTCCGGCGGCGGTGTTGATTATTGGAGCGTATTGCCGCTCATTGATATTGTGAAGGTGCCGAGCCCCCTCGCGCTCCCCCTTGGACCTGGACCGGTTACCTACACCTACACCATCACCAATCCAATCCAGAACCCGCTGAGCGATATCTGGGTGAGGGACAACAAGTGCAGCCCCGTGCAATATATATCGGGCGACACCAATACTGATTCGAAACTCCAAATAACAGAAACCTGGGTATACCGCTGTACAAAGACCGTTTCTCAAACCGAAACGAATACAGCGACGGTCCACGGTTCTTCGAACAACGTAGAAATGTATAAATCTGCGAACGCCACGGTCGTGGTCGGCCTACCGATAACTCCCCCGCTGATTCACCTCACAAAAGTCCCCAATGTATCCATCCTTCCTGCAGGCGGCGGACCGGTTACCTACTCGTATGCCGTGACCAACCCTGGAGTAGCGCCCTTGAGCGATGTCAGTATCGTCGACGACAAGTGTACCGGCCTGCCGGGCCGCGTGGTCGGGCACCCGGGCGACCTCAACAAAAATAATCTGCTCGAGAGCAGCGAGACGTGGCAGTTCACCTGCACCTCAAACATTACCCGGACGACGACAAATCTGGCGACGGCTGAAGGTACTGCAAACGGCTTGACCGCGATTGCTTTCGCACATGCGACGGTCGTCGTCAGTACCGGTCAAGTGCTCGGCACTTCAATCGGTTTTCCCAACACCGGGCTCCCTCCCCGTGAAAAAAGTTCTCCTTGGAATGTCGTTATAACGGTCGGTATTCTCGTAGTAGTAACTACAATTGCAGTCGTCCTCCGCAAACGTACCGTTTAACCAACATGTTGCTTAGAACACGTATCGCCGGCATCACGGGAATCGTGTGTGCTACGGCGATTATGTTCTTTCTGATATTTGATCTGTCCTCTTCAGTACCGTCCTCCCCCGTCTCTGGTGTTCAGACTTTGCAGGAAGGTACAGCGCTCCCAGTCCGCATCATCATACCGAAGATCAACGTCGATGCTGCTGTTGAATATGTCGGACTACTCCCTGACGGATCGATGGACGCCCCTAAGGACCCGGAGAACGTCGGGTGGTTCGATCTTGGCCCGCGCCCCGGAGACAGAGGGAGTGCAGTGATTGACGGGCACTTCGGATGGAAAAATGATACCCAGTCGGTTTTCGATAACATCAACACCCTGCGCAAAGGAGACTACCTATACGTGGTCGACACGACGGGGACGACTACCGCGTTCGTGGTGCGCGAGCTCCGGATCTACGCCGAGGCGGCGAGCGCGGAGGACGTCTTTTATTCAGCCGACGGCACGGCACATCTCAACCTCATCACGTGTGAAGGAATATGGAATGCCGTTTCAAAAAGTTATTCCGGACGGCTCGTCGTATTCGCCGACAAAGAATAGTGCTGTCATACAAAAAGCACCCGCACGGGTGCTTCTTGTTTTTCGTAAAATGTTTAGCGTCCTTGCACGAAGGTGAGCGCCTTTCCTTTCATCTCCGCGCGGCCGGTGCGACCGATGCGGTGCACGTAGTCCTCGTAGGTGCTGGGCAAGTCATAGTTGATGACGTGCGAGACGGCAGGGATGTCGATGCCGCGCGCCGCGACATCGGTCGCAACGAGCACACTCACCTTCCCTGCCTTGAAGGCGTCGAGCGCCCGCTGGCGCGCTCCTTGGGTCTTATTGCCGTGGATACTCTCAGCGTGGATGTGGAGGCGCGAGAGCGCCTTCGCGAGCTTCTCCACGCCGAACTTGGTGCGTCCGAAGACGAGCACGCGGCTGAAGTCGCGATCCTTGAGGAGCTCCACAAGCACGTCGAACTTATCCTTACCGCGCGGGATACGGACAACGTCCTGATCGACAGACGAGGGCGTGTCGCGCGTCTTGACTGAGATGATGACCGGGCTCGAGAGGAAGTCGCCGATGAGCCGTTCGATATCCTTTGACATTGTTGCCGAGAAGAAGAGCGTGTGGCGCTCCTTGCGCATCTTGGAAAGAATCAGGCGCATATCGTCGATGAAGCCCATGTCAAGCATGCGGTCCGCCTCGTCGAGAACGACGGTGCCGAATCCGGTGAGCACGAGCGCCTTGCGCTCCATCAAGTCCTTCAGGCGTCCCGGCGTGCCGATAACGAACGCCGGGTCGTGCCGAAGCTGAGATATCTGCGGACCGATGTTCGCACCGCCGACGGCGACCATACCGCGGAAGCCGAGCCCACGGGCGAAGCCGGCGAGCTCGTGCTCGATCTGCACGGCGAGCTCGCGGGTGGGCGCCATAATAAGCACGCGCTCCCCTTTCTGCTTCATCACCTTGTCGATGAGCGGGATGAGGAAGGCTGCCGTCTTACCGGTGCCGGTCTCGGCGAGACCGACGACGTCCTGACCGAGGAGCGCATGCGGAATCGCCTTGTCCTGGATCGGCGTCGGCGAGACATACTTGCGCACCTCAATGTTCTTTTTCAGGTGGGCATT
Organism: uncultured Candidatus Saccharibacteria bacterium; assembly: GCA_964371445.1. Lineage (GTDB taxonomy): Bacteria > Patescibacteriota > Minisyncoccia > Phycocordibacterales > Phycocordibacteraceae > C7867-001. The sequence continues at coordinate 750 of CAYJLK010000010.1, read as the reverse complement.
GATGTCAAAGTCCGCGAACGTGTGCTCGGGGACGAATACCGGCTCCGAGGTCGTGACGACCGTCTTGTTCATAAACTTCGAGATCTCGGCTTCGGTCTCGCCTAAGTAGCCTAAGCCTCCGCGGCGCGCCGGGGCGCGCCCGCGGCTACCATATCCGCCGCGCGCACCGTAGCTACTACCGCCGCGGGACGGACCACGGTCACTACCGAAACGGCGCGGACCGCTTGAGCTGCCGCCGGATGAAGGGCGCGGTGAATACGGGCGACTTCCGCCGCTCGAGCTCCGCGAGGAACTGCCGCCTCCTGACTGATGATTCCATCTTCCTATTTGCATGTGATATATGTGATTATGTAATACGAACAAACACAAGGCTGTACGCCTCTTGGTAGGTCTTGTTCTCGAAAAGTGAACTTAAGAAATCGAATCGATCTTCACCTTGAGTATCGGCTGGCGATGCCCTTTACGCTTGTAGTAGCGGCTCTTCGGCTTATACTTCACCACCTCGACTTTCTTATCCAGTCCGGCGAGAACAACGGTGCCCTTGACCTCCGCGCCCTTGATGAGTGGCGCGCCGATGGTCGTGTCCGAGCCGTTGTCGACGAGGAGCACCTCGCCAAAGACAACCGTGTCACCCTTCTTCAAATCCCCCGGGAGCTTCTCAATAGCGATAGTGTCGCCCTTTGAGACGACATACTGCTTCCCGCCGGTCTTGATTACGGCCACTTCCATAGTCCCGCCAATATAGCATTT
>CAYJLK010000009.1:0-24947 GCA_964371445.1 uncultured Candidatus Saccharibacteria bacterium | reverse complement strand
GTCTGGGAGACTTACGCCTCGTGCTTTGTCCCCGAACAGGTCGGGAGACAGTGTTGGCTGACGTACTCTTGCCATGACTCCTCCTGTGGTTGATTTGTACTGCTCTGGCCCGAGCGTATTCCTTTTGTAGACAGTGGTCAAGCGAAAATAACGACACCCCCTCTGCTACTATTTATAGTGGGGTTGTTTCCAATATGAGGAAAAGGAGGACGTATGATTCTCTCATTCATTATATTTGGTTTCATGCTCGGTCATCCGTTCGCCATCGGCGTATATGTGGTGTACGACTACGCACGCGAGTCGAAGAAAGAAGGGAATTGGTGGCCATAATGGCTCGACAGAATCGCCCGCGTGCTTTGATGCCCGGGCGATTCTCTGTTTGCCTCTTGTAGAAAACGCAAAACCGCCCGAAGGCGGTTTTGCATTTTGTGGAGCCCCTCGTCGCCCTAAGAAGGGCTCGCTCGGGATTCGCACAAAATATAGTACATTCGACCTGCTGGTCTCAGTATTTCCTCGCCTGCGCTCGTCAATCGCTATGGTCGATTACGGCTTGTTATTTTGTGGAAATCGTTGATAGCTATTAGAACCTCTTTGATATATGGAGGAGTATCAAACTTGGACTATTTCGATTTCTCCGAGTGGCACGTGCGACCACTTGAGGGTTGTGGAGGGAAAGATTAGAACCCATGATTGTATCGGAGTAATTGGTATACTCTCATTGCAACTGGAATACATGCAATCCGTACTAGAAAAGATAAAAGATCCAAAATTAAAGGAACTTGCAGGTTGTCTAAAGGATGTCCTTTCAGATGAAGAGGTGGCAAAGCGCTTCGGACAAATTAAAAAGGAATTTCCTAACTATGACCCAGACTTCCTTTGGATTCTTTCATATCCCGAGCACTCTTGGGCTACCGTTAGTCAATACATAGACTTAAACTACAAGAAATTTCATAAATACCTAGACTCAGGATTCGCTGATAAAATTTCAAAGAAGTTTGGCTCCCGCTTATGGGAAATGTTGCTTTGCGATATGTTTTTCCCTTTGGGGAAACTGCTTCAAAAGAAACCAGCGGGCGCAGATTTTATATTGGAGACAGTAACGGGAGAACAGATTCAAATCGAAGCCGTTGCACCAGATGAAGCGGGTAATCTTTCACTTCGTTCGGTCAGGCCAGATTATTCGGTAGATAACTTTTCTACAGTGAATGGCAAGATTGAAGATTTAGAAAGACCCGTACTACTTCGATTTCTTCAGGGCTTCGATGATAAGTCAAAAACTAAGACGTATGATGGAAACAAACCGCTAATCATTGCAATTAATACACATAAGGCAGTTGGTTATACTTCACGGGACAATTACATCATACGGCAAGTATTATTCGGACTTGGCTGTGAGACTATTACTAGAATGACTGATGGTTCGTATAAACATGGACTGCAATTTAAACCTTCACTAAACAAACCTGAAATGCCAGAGTTTGCCGTGGCACGTTTTAGAGATGCCGCAAACAGACATGTGAGTGGCGTAATCTATACTTCGCAAAATCCTGCGGGTTTGGTTCCAAATGGGTGGGGATGGAGTAATTATGGTATTACGTACGTTCCTAATCCAAACGCGACACATAAAGTTAATATGGAATTTCCTTTCTTCAGGAAAATAATCTGCGACGAGAGTATTTACAAAGAAATTGATGCAGAGCAATCCTTTCAAAGTTCTCTAAATGAGCTTAGTTACAAATAAGGCCAGTAGCGCACACTAGCGGCCTCCTTTGTGGATGTGGATTCCTATCAAGCAGATGGGTGTATGATTCTTGTATATGGACAGAGAAGCACTTAACCAGAGATGGTGGTATAGGGCTCTGAAGGTGATTTTTATCCTATCTTTCATATTCTGGCAGTTCGTCGGGTTTGCGCTGACTTACTCTTTAACGGAGGAGCAGTCATATTTCGTAAGATGTGACAACGGGAAAGAAATAGAACACCCTGGAATTATCTGGGACAATGAAAATATGTCTTTATACAAGCAGTGTGATGCTGCTACATATTTCTTGTCGAAATCTAACGCCACAGAAAAATATCTTACGGGCGAGCAGAAACAGCAGTTTTCTCTCTTAGTCTCACAAATGATAAACGAAGGAGTTTTTGAATCTAAAATTCAAATCGCGGCCAACGATTTCCTAACGAAATACGCAACTGCTAACCCAGATAAGGGAATTACACTCACGCGTCAAGAGTTTCAGAATCTATACCCCGGCCACAGTATTGACGACTCTTTTAAGAGCCCCGATGGTTCATTTTGGGTTAGAAACTTTACACTAGAGTCCAGAGATATGTATTCGTCTCTGATTAAGGCTGTGTTTTATTGTCTTTCATTCCTTGCAGTCAGTGCCATGTTCTGGCTACTTAGTCGGGTTTTCTTCTATGTGTTTATCAAAGAGAAATTTATGAGGCTGTATTGAATTTCCGCCCTTATCTAAAAAGTAGTCCAGGGATCTCTGGAACTCATTAGAACCCGCTCAAATCCATACACGAAAGGCCCAGAGGGATACTCTGGGCCTTTGTGTTTATAGTTGTGGAGATGTCGGGAATTGAACCCGAGTCCGAATCTGGCTCTGAAAGCGAGTCTACGACGCGTAGTCAGCGTTAGCTTTAAGACAGGATGCGAGGAACGCGGACGAAACCATTCCTGCCCGATCCCTTATTTAAGCGCGCCGGCCGGGAGCCCGGGCACCGATCTTACAGACCATTCCACCCATTCTTCCCGCTGTAGGAACCGGAGAAGATGGATGTCGCGAGGCGAGTGGCCGTTAGGCGACCGCGTACGCGAACGCAAAATCCTTCATACCGAAGTACGGGGACTTCACGCTTGCAAGAGTGTTCTTGGCAAGTTTGGTTGCTCGTTGGATTGTGAGTGTCATACGAGCGTGCACTGCGTCGCACGTCTTTCAAAGTACAGACCGTCAAAGCCGGTCACCCCCCTAAAAAATACTTTAGCCCGAAACCATTCTTTAGGCGAGCGATGCTTATTTGTTTTTCAAGAGCCGTCCGGTCTCGCGCTCCGCATCGCGCTTCTTCAGGTCTTCGCGGCGGTCTGACTTTCCTTTGCCGCGGACGATAGCGATGCGCGCCTTTATGAACCTTTTTGTAGTATACACCTCAAGAGGTACAATTGTCAAGCCCTTCTTTGACTCGGCTGTAGCGAGCGCTGCAATATCTTTCTTCGCAAGGAGAAGGCGGCGCGCTCGTTCGGGGTCATAACTCTTCGGCGCGTTCGCCACTTGGTAGGCGGGGATAGTCATGCCGACGATGAACGCTTCGCCGCCGCGTATCACCACGCGCGCTCCCTCGAGCGAGCCCTGCTTTTCGCGCAGCGCCTTTACCTCGGTGCCCAAGAGTTCGAGACCCGCCGTATAGTGTTCAAGCGGGGCGTATTTCAGATGAGCCTTTTTGTTCGCGATGAGGGTCATGAGAACAGTTTCGCTATTTCTGCACGCTTTGCAAGCAGGTCATCCCAGCCCATCTGATATGACTGCGCTATTTTGCGTCGGCTCCGAGAGATAATGCCGGTCGGGAGCGGGTAGGAGGGACCGATGACGAGTATCTCGACATCGGAGGGGAGGTGATCCCAGTGCGCGCGTTTCGTGTCGTTCAATACCAATTGTCGGAGCATCGGGCCGACGAAGAACGCGTAGAGGTGCGTAAACCATTTCAGGATACCCGAGAGTACGAAGGTATTGGTGATGACCAGTATCTTTGTCGCTCCTTCTTTGCGCGCCTTTCTGATCAGACCGGCCATATTCACATTCAGATCGCCATCAGCGAACGAGTGTCCGCCGAGTCGCACCGCACCGCCGTAGAGGAAGGGAATTGCCTTTGCCGCGCGCATCACTTCATAAGGGTCGAACCACGTATTGTTGCTGATATATTCGGTGCGACCAGTGTCCATGTCGGTGACCGGGACGAACCAGCGCGTCTTCGCTGTGGCGAACGCGCGTTCATCAAGCGGCAATTCTTTGCACATAATAGTGTCGATGATGTAATCGACCTGGATCCGAGGCGGGAACCGACGCACCACTTCAGGCGACGGGAGATAGCGCAGCCAGATTTTCTCGATGTGGTCGTATTGTCCGGCGAGGTAATAGAACATCGCGCCCACCGAACCCGAAGCGGAAATGAAAATGTCGGGCTCGGTGATACCAAGCTTCTTGGTGAGGGCGACGAGCGCTCCGGCGCCATATGCGCACTTCATACCGCCGCCGCTCGTGATGATTGCGACTTTCTCTTCTCTCATACACAGAGTATAGTACCTTTCATGGCGCCCGTATCTCCTAAAAAACCGAAGAATAAAAAGGCCGCACTGCAGCCCGCGACCGGACTCCCGAAGAAGGGCGGCCGCCGCGGTTTGAAGGGGTTTGGCGGTCCTTCGTTCTTCGGCAATCTCGTCACCACCGTCCTCATCTTCCTCCTTCTGATGAGCGTGTATTCGCTTATCGCGAGTTACGTGCGGCCGAGCGATACCGTGTCGCTCTCGGTAGTTGCTGCCGATGTCGCAGAAGGGAAGGTAAGCGCTATCACGGTCAACGGCGATTCGCTCGAACTCTCCTATGTCGACGGTTCGACAAAGACGTCCCGCAAGGATCCGTCTGCCGGACTTCCGGAGACGCTCGCAACCTACGGCGTCACGCCTGCGGAGCTTTCCAAAGTGTCCATCACGATACAAGGACAATCGGGATTCCAATTCTGGTTCCTCACGCTCGCACCGCTCCTCCTCCCGCTCCTTTTCATCGGATTCATCTTCTGGTTCCTCACGCGGCAGGTGAAGGGGGCGGGGATGCAGGCCTTCAGCTTCGGACAATCGAAGGCGCGCGTCATCGATCCCGCCGATTCGTCACAGCGCGTCACGTTCGCCGACGTCGCGGGCGCGCGCGAAGCAAAAGAAGAATTGCTCGAGATCGTCGACTTCCTCAAGAGCCCGAAAAAATTCCTCGATATCGGTGCGCGTATCCCGAAGGGCATTATCCTCATGGGCGCGCCCGGCACCGGCAAGACCCTGCTCGCGCGTGCGGTTGCCGGCGAGGCGGGCGTGCCGTTCTTCTCGATCTCGGGGAGCGAGTTCGTGGAGATGTTCGTCGGCGTCGGTGCTAGTCGCGTGCGCGACCTCTTCCAGCTCGCGAAGAAGGCCGCCCCCGCCATCATCTTCGTCGACGAGATCGATGCGGTCGGGCGCGTGCGTGGTACCGGCGTCGGCGGCGGCAACGACGAGCGCGAGCAGACCCTGAACCAGATCCTCGTCGAGATGGACGGTTTCGAGCCGACGGAGAAGGTGGTGGTGATGGCGGCGACGAACCGGCCTGACGTGCTCGACCCTGCCTTGCTTCGCCCCGGGCGCTTCGACCGACGGGTCACAATTGACCTGCCGGATCGCCGTGACCGCGAAGAGATACTCCAGATCCATGCGCGCCAGAAGCCTTTGGGTCCGGACGTGGCGCTCTCTGTCATCGCCGAGCGCACGCCGGGCTTCTCGGGTGCCGAGCTGTATTCGCTCATGAACGAGGGGGCGATACTCGCTGCGCGCGAGAGTCGGACGGAGGTGACGCAATATGATTTGATACGTTCGATAGAGAAAGTGATGCTCGGTCCGGAACGGAAGAGCCACCTGCTCTCGAAGAAAGAAAAGGAGCTCACGGCGTACCACGAGGCGGGTCACGCGCTCGTCTCTTCGATACTGCCGCATGCCGATCCGGTGCACAAGATTTCCATCATCAGCCGCGGGCGCGCGGCCGGCTACACGCTCAAGCTCCCGCTTGAGGACAAGCGGATGCACTCGAAGAAACAATTCCTCGACGATATCAGTGCGACCTTGGGCGGCTATGTCGCGGAGGAGCTGCTCTTCGACGATGTCACGACCGGACCCTCGAACGACCTTATGGTAATCACGAATATTGCGCGCGACATGGTCGTCCGCTACGGGATGAGCGACACGCTCGGTCCTATCGCCTTTGGCGAACGGGCGCTCGGGAACGAGCCATACTCCGAGAAGGTCGCGGCGCAGATTGACGAGGAGGTATCGCGCATCATCACGGAGGCGAAGGCGCGCGCCGTCGCGGTTATCAACGAACATCGCGAAGCGCTCGACGCGATTGCAAAAGAACTTACCGAAAAGGAGACCGTCGAACGCGATGAATTTGAAAAGATTCTGATTGCGAACGGCATTACGCCGAAGAAGAAAGAAGAAGAGGGTATCGTCATAGCGCCGCCGCAGATATAGAAATACAAAACCCCGGGCAATGCTCGGGGTTTCTTGTGAGGCCTTTCCCCTCACTTTTTTGGTTCTTCGTTTTTCTTGATTGGCGCGCCCTTGATAGCGGAACGTACGAGAAGCGGGTTCTCGAATCCCAGGATCCAGCCGAGATAACTGCTGTGTCCTGTTCTTGATGTCGGGCCGAGTGTGCCGCGCTGATTCGCGTGACGTTCCTGCCGATAAAGCTCCTTTGCCATTTCTTCTCCCTCTACTACGGTTGATTGAAAAACGATAAGGTACAGCAACAGCAGACTGCACCATACCATTTTGCGTCGGTATTTTCAATTTTATGATTACGATTTGCTTATCCACATGTTCGACATATTTATAGAGCGCTTATTGTATGCTTAGTATATAAAGGTTCATTTATGGCACTTCTCGAAAAGAAATCAAAAGCGATTCGTATGCGCAAAGAAGGTGCGAGCTATAGTCAAATCAAAGAGAAACTCAATGTGAGCAAGAGTTCTTTGAGTCTGTGGTTACACGATATGCCGCTCCCAGAAAAGCGATTGCGAGAATTGCGTGATTGGAACGCAGTTCGCATAGAACGTTTCAGTAATACGATGCGTCATAAACGGGAGAATAGATGGACAGAGGTTCGGAAGTGCGCCGCGAAAGATATTGGAACTTTGAACAAAAGAGAACTTTTCCTTGCCGGACTTTTTTTGTATTGGGGAGAGGGTGCAAAAACAATGCCAGCAAGTACCTCGCTTTCAAATACTGATCCGGCTATGATACGTTTCTTTATCCAGTGGTTGGAGTTATTGGGTGTCCCTAGGAACCGTCTGCGGGTGTATGTGCATCTTTATTCAGATATGAATGTACAGCGAGAATTGCGCTACTGGTCAAAAGTCCTCGATTTACCGCTCACCTCATTCAGAAAGCCATACGTAAAGACGTCGAACCGGAGCGGACTATCCTATCCACAGAAGTTTACCCACGGCACCTGCAATCTTATATATGGTAATCGCGATATAGCAGAGTATGTACGCATGGCACTTGATTACGTTCGCGATGAGTTTGCCGCAGAGAGTGAAAAGGGTATATGATTAGATAATACGCCCGTAGCTCAATGGTAGAGCAACCGCCTTATACGCGGTCTGTTGGGGGTTCGAGTCCCTCCGGGCGTACCAAATTACTCCAAATGCATCTCGCGATCGGCGGTCCGAGCGCGCCGTAAGAGGGCGGGATGATTCTGCAAATCAGGGTCGGCAGCGACGAGCGCCGCCGCCTCGGTACGTGCCGCCTCCACGAGTTTAATGTTCTTCAATGCCTCCATCGCGATATCTGAGACGCCCCATTGGCGCCCGCCCACAAGCTCGCCCGCACCGCGCAGCGCTAAGTCGTACTCGGCGAGCTCGAAGCCGTTTTTTGCATTCTGAAAGGCTTTCATACGCTCGCGGGTCGTCTCGCCAGAGGATTCGGGAAGAGCGAAGCAGTACGACTGGTGGGTCGAGCGGATGACGCGGCCGCGCAGCTGATGGAGTTGGGCGAGCCCGAAACGTTCGGCGCCCTCGATGAGGATGACGGTCGCGTTCGGGACATTCACGCCGACTTCGACGACGGAGGTCGCAACGAGAATATCGATGTCACCATGTTCAAACCGTTTCATTACTTCTTCTTTATCTCCCGGCTTCATCTTGCTATGCAGGATATCTATCGTCGCGTGCTTGAACACGTCGCGTGAGAGGCGAGCGGCTTCAGCCTTGACCGACTTCGCCTGGAGCGCCAGCTCCTTCGCTGGGTCGGGTTCGTCGATGCGCGGGCAGATAACGTATGCCTGGTGTCCGGCGGCGAGCTCCTCCCGCACGCGCTCGTAGGCGCGCTCGCGTTTCTGGGACTCGAGTATTTCGGTGACGATTGGTTTTCTTCCTGCAGGCATCTCGTCGAGAAGCGTGAGATCGAGATCGCCGTAGATCGTGAGCGCGAGCGTGCGCGGGATGGGCGTCGCCGTCATCGACAAGAGGTGGGGTGCTATCACTCCCTTCGTCGCGAGCTTCTGGCGATGTACCGTGCCGAAACGATGTTGTTCGTCGATGATGGCGTATGCGAAATATTTGAAGGAGAGCGATTTCTCAATGAGCGCGTGCGTACCGATGACAATGGGTATCTCGCCATTGCCCACCATCTTCTTAAATGCCGCCTTCGAGAGTTTTGCCGACTCTTCGTACCGCACGCGGGAGGGAAACTTGCGGCACTCGCTCCCCGTGATGAGACCGATCGGGATCGGGTGGTCGCGGAAGTAGGAGACGAATGTCGAGAAATGCTGTTTCGCGAGGATTTCTGTGGGGACTAGGTAGGCGACCTGCAGCGTGCCGGCGATACGGTCTTTCGGGAGCGAGGTCGCGACAAGGTAGGCGGTCGCCGCGGCGACCGCGGTCTTGCCGCTGCCCACATCACCTTCGAGGAGTCTGAGCATCGGATGCGTTTTTTCGAAGTCGGCGACGATAGACTCGATAGCGCGCATCTGCGCGGCGGTTGCAGGGAAGGGGAATGACGCGACGAAGTCGGCAAGCGCTTTGCGGTCGACAGAAACCGGCAGCGCCTCCTCCTTTAAGAGTGCGCGTCGTCTCTGTTGCATCACGATCTGGAGTGCGAACACTTCTTCGAACGCGAAGCGTTTGCGCGCGGCCGTGCTGTCGGCGAGCCGTTGCGGCGCGTGTATGAACACGAGCGCCGAGGAGAGCGACGGGAGCTTATAGCGCGCGAGGATATCGCTCGGGAGAGGATCCTCGATATGTTCGTGCGCGTGCATCTCGAACACCTTTCGGATCGCATGCATGAGCCAGAGTGACGAGATGCCCTGACTCTCCGGATACATCGGGTACAGTGCCGTCTCCAAGGCGGGTTCATTTCGCAAGGTTAAACCTTGCGAAAAAAGAGAAGAATGTACCGCATCGGGCGCGACGGGTGACCGGTCGATGGCGGGGTTGGCGAGATATATCTTCGCTCCTGTTCCGGCTACCTTCCCGCTCACTTTCACTACCATACCGTCGTGAAGCGATTTCGCGATGTAGGGCTGGGAGAACCACATCATCTTAATCCGTCCTGAGGCGTCTTCGAGATACGCTTCAGCGATCGGCCGGCGGCTCTTCCAGGTCTTCCTGATATCAGGCTTCCGCACCGTACCGTAGAGCGTCACTTCGGTACCGGGTGCGACGCCGCTGATTGTCCCTGTCGGTCCTGCGTTCTCGTAGCGGGCGGGGAAATGGTAGAGCAGGTCGCGGATAGTGCGTATCCCGAGTTTATGCAATGCCCGCTTCTGGTCCGTACGGAGCCGGGTGAAGTGCTTGTCAACAGTATCGTCCGGGTTCACATGTAGAGTATACTGGCATTTCTATGGATACGAAATCTAAACAAATACTGGCCGCCTATAAGAAGCAGGGTGCGCGCATCGAGACAAAAGGGCGCACGAAACTTACGAGTAAAAAGGACTTCTCGCTCTGGTATACGCCGGGCGTGGGTGTCGCGTCGCTTCACCTTTCGAAACATCCGGAGGACGCGCGATTGTTGTCGGTGAAGAAGAACAGCGTCGCGGTTATTTCCGACGGGTCTGCGGTGCTCGGTCTCGGCAACATCGGTCCGTACGGCGCACTCCCGGTGATGGAAGGGAAGGCGCTCATCTTCAAGAAGAGAGCGGATGTCGATGCGTGGCCCATCGTGCTCGATACTCAAGATCCCGATGAGATCGTGCGGACCATCCAGGCGATTGCGCCCGCCTTCGGCGGCATCAATCTCGAGGATATCGCCTCGCCGAAATGCTTTGCTATTGAAAAGCGGCTCATCGAGGCACTCGATATACCGGTCATGCATGATGATCAGCACGGGACGGCAATCGTCGTGCTTGCCGGACTCATGAATGCCGCACAGGTGGTGAAGAAAGACATGAAGAAACTTCGAGTGGTGATAAGCGGTGCGGGCGCCGCCGGTACGGCGGTCGCGAAACTTCTGGTTGCCGCGGGTGTGAAAGACATTATCTTGCTTGACCGCGCCGGCGCCATCTACGCCGGCCGCGCTGGCCTGAACGAGCACAAGAAAGAGCTCGCTGCGCTCACGAATCCGCGCAAAATGAAAGGCGGTTTCGCGGAAGTGATGGCGGGCGCAGACGTGTTTGTCGGAGTTTCAGGCAAAGGACTTTTAAAGACCGAACACGTTGCAAGTATGGCGCCGCGCAGTATCGTTTTTGCGCTTGCGAATCCTGATCCGGAGATCATGCCGAGTGAAGCCCGCAAGGCGGGTGCGGCAGTCATCGCAACCGGTCGTTCCGACTTCCCAAATCAGATCAATAACGCGCTCGTGTTCCCGGGCATCTTCCGCGGTGCCCTGGACAAAGGGGTGAAAAAAATCACCGAGGCGACGAAACTGCGCGCCGCTTCCGCGCTCGCGGCGCTCGTCGCGAGACCTTCGCCTACAAAGATTATCCCCGACCTCTTGGATCCGCGCGTGGTTAAGGCGGTTGCCCGCGCGGTACACCCCGTGAGATAACAGTTCGCATACACACCTCATCATTTAGGTTTTCTATCTCACGGGGTACACTAGCGGTATGCAGAAAAAACGCGGCGGTCTGTATCACGCGCTCGTGGTACTGCCGGATAGGCTCTACCCGTTTAAGACGGAGGTAGACGGACAATGGGTGCGCGGCATTCGTTCTTACAACGCCGTCCTCGCGCGCTACCAGCGCATCTACGGCGCCGGCCGATACGGGTTCAAGCTGGATGCGTATCGGCAAGTCTTCCATTTTGTCGGTTCGGTGCTGTTCTTGGCTAGTGCAGCGTATCTCTCGCAGTATCTCTTCGGGAGCACCGTCGCGCTCTACGCCTTCCTTTTCGCCGCGGTGCTCTTCATTTCATTTCAGGAGTTCTATCTTCAGCGTCGGACCTACCAGCAGCTCTGGAGGAAGGGTGTCATCGACTGGCTCACCTGGTGCGTACCGATAGGAGCCTATTTCTTCACACACTTTCGCTGATTTCAGCCAGTGATATACTCGGGGTATGAACACTACCACCATCATACTTATTGTGCTCGCCGTCGTCGTGCTCTGGGTTATTTTTGCGTATAACCGTTTTATTACGCTCGTGAATCAGGCGAAGGAAGCGTGGGCCGATATCGCGGTACAGTTGAAGCGCCGCTATGACCTCATCCCGAACTTGGTCGAAACCGTGAAGGGGTATGCGACGCACGAAGCGAGTGCCTTTGAGAACGTGACCAAGGCGCGTGCCGCCGCGATGGGCGCAGGCTCTACGGCTGAAAAAGCGCAGGCAGAAAATATGCTCACAGGCGCCTTGAAGACGCTCTTTGCCGTCTCCGAAGCATATCCCGACCTGAAGGCGAACCAGAACTTCCTCCAATTGCAGAAAGAGCTTGGCGACACCGAGGACAAGATCCAGGCCGCGCGCCGCTTCTACAACACAACCGTGATGACGCTGAACACCGCCCTACAGTCCTTCCCGGGAAATCTCATCTCCTCTACCTTCGGTTTCAAGGCAATGGATCTCTTCGAGCTCGCCGCCGCCGATGCCGCTGCGGCAGAGCCCGTGAAGGTGCAGTTCTAAATGAACCTGTATCAGCAACGGTCGAGTAATATCCGCCGGACCTGGGCGCTCATCCTCGGGTTCTTGATTGTCGTCATCGCTGTCGGCTACGCCGTCTCGTATTACTACGGGAACCCGGCGATTCTCTATATCGCTGTGTTCATCGCCTTTGCGACGAACTTCTACGCCTACTGGGAGTCCGACAAATTGGTGCTCTCGCTCAACCGTGCGCGGAAGGCGACGCGTGAAGAATTCTTCGACTTCTACACGGTCACCGAGAATCTCGCCATCACGGCGGGTCTGCCCCTCCCGAAGCTCTATGTGATAGACGACCCGGCGCCAAATGCCTTTGCGACCGGCCGCGACGAGAAGCATGCCGTCGTCTGCGCGACGACCGGTCTCCTCGCCCTGCTCACACGTCCGGAACTCGAGGGCGTCATCGCGCACGAGCTCTCACACATCAAGAATCGCGACATACTGCTCATGACCGTTGCGGTCGTGCTCGCCGGTTTCGTCGCTATTGTTGCAGACCTGTTCCTGCGCATGTCACTCCACGGCGGCGCACAGAGCGACGATAAGCGTGCGAGCGCGATATTCATGATTCTCGCCGTCGTCGGCATCGTGCTCGCGCCGGTCGCCGCGAAGCTCATCCAGCTCGCCGTTTCGCGCCGACGCGAGTTCCTCGCCGACGCCTCGGGCGCGCTCCTTACCCGATATCCCGAAGGTCTTGCCTCCGCACTGGGGAAGATAGGCGGCTACACCGCGCCGATGCGGAGCGCGAACACGGCGACCGCACACCTTTTCATCAACAGCCCTTTTGGTGCGAAGAGTGGTGGCGCCGGTGGGTGGATAGAGAAACTTTTTTCGACACATCCGCCCGTCGCCGATCGCATCAAGGCGCTCCTCAATCAGCAAGCGCAATAAAACTTTTTCTGGTATAACAGTCACATACGGAGACGTCGGATAGTGGTTTATTCCACCGCCTTGGAAAGGCGGCAGGCTCGAAAGGGTCTCGAGAGTTCGAATCTCTCCGTCTCCGCCTTACGCGCTCGTATTTTTAGAAAAACTTCTTCCTTTTTTTGTACATCACAAAAACAAGAATCAGTACGGCAAATATACCTATAACAAAGTACATACTATAATTTGGTGAAGCGGAACTATAGATAGACTCTCTGGCATTACCCGCCGAGTCATAAGCGACAATGGTCACCTGTACCGACTTATTTTGCTCTTGCAAAATATATGTATCGCTACTGCGAACAGGAGGCAACGTACCTTCCAGTACTTCATAATACGCGATACCTGATTGTGCATCGGTAGTGCTGAAGGACAAAAACTTTTTACCATCAAAAACTGACCCCTCTTGACCCGCATAGATTAGAAATGGTGCTGGCGGTGTCGTGTCGTTTGAAATTATAGTATTCCAATCATCAGCCGCCTTCGTGCCTGAGATATTGGGCAGAACGTCTATAACTAAATTTTTAACACGTACTTCATCTTTGGTGCCCTTACCGTCATGGAGATACACAGAGAGAGTAGTAGGCGCGAGAGTGACCTGTCCTGCTTGTTGCAATTTCAAAACAATATTGAAAACAACCGCATCTTTGGAGTTGAGACCGCCCGGAGACCCACCCGCAAAAGAAATGCTTGTATTGTCCTCCGATGGAAGAGGTTTGTTGGGCCAAAGGGAGAATGTAGAACCTGAGGTATTAATATCGGTCAAAGAAACCGCGTCTGCCACATAATCCAACAAAACACTGCCTTCAACCGCATTTATGTTTTTGCCTTCAGAATCAATACGGACACTAAACAGTATGGTGTCGCCTACAAAAAATTCTGAATGGTCTGCGTCTATAGAGACAGAAGAAGCCAACACGGAGCCCGGCAAAAAAACTGTGCCAAACATCAGAATGAAGAAGTATATTTTTTTGTTAGATGCTATTTTCATACTTATTTTTTCCATTGATAGAGCAAGATCGAGAAGTCCACAGAGTTAACCTTGTTGTCTTTGTTTATATCAACATAAGGATTTTTGAATAGCGGTTGTTTTTGCCAGAATGCGAGCAAGATCGAGAAATCTACGGAGTTCACCTTACCGTCCCTGTTAAAGTCAGCGCTGCTGTACGATGCTTCCGGAGTCGTCGGTATGATAACTGCCGCGGGGGCACCTCCTCCACCACCACCACCGCCAGCAGGAGGCGGCGGAGGCGGCGGCGTGACCGTCCCAGATTCTGCTACAAATTGCTCAGTGGATGCCGCCCAGTTGGTTTCAGCCAGGGCTCGCGCTTTGACTTTAAACCAATACGTCCCCGCTGTCGTCATTTCATCCAAGGTCAATTCCAGGTTTATAAAGCTTCCGGCACTGATATAGGCCGTATCTGATGCCGAATCTACATCATCGTTTCCACCACACAAATTATCTGCACTGCTTACAATACAGTACACATAGTAGAAGTCGCTCGCCGCAGTTCCCATGTTGTCTATCCTCACATTGGCAGTTATGAACGGTATAACCTTATCTGTAATTTCAATTATTTGAACGTCAGCGGGTGAGCTAGAAAGGCTCCAATAGTCATTCACTTTGACTGTTTCGCCATTTATCACAACTGAAACTACGGTCTCCCAGACGCCACCGACGGCGCTACCGCCAATACTATAACTATAACTATAGGTGCCATTTGAGTCTTTGGTCATTGTGCCAGCTGGGACTTGGACCGTTCCGACGGGGTCAGTCACAACCACGGTTGGCAGGGAATCAGCATCCGTTGGAATAGTCGCATAATTTAAGACCTGTAATTTTGCTTTGTAAGCAGTGTTGACCGTGGTCTCTCCAAAGTCGGACAAGGTCACTGTGGAGCCGCTTTGGATTTGGGCAGTCAAGACTGAAGCGAGAGAACTTGTGGCAGTTTGGATATCAGAGAGGGTAGCCAGCGAGCCCGAGTCAAGACCGGCACCGGTTAGGGTGCGGGTAGTATTTGTCCACACATCGGCCACTAGAGTACCGAAGGTGGTGAGGGAGCGGGTGCTATAGCCCCACACATTAGCCGGAATGGAGGTGATGGATGAGAGTATCTGAGAGACGACAGATGAAGATGCAGTTTGAATTGAAGCGGCGAGTGATGAAGAAGCTGATTCGGTGACAAGGTTAATCGCACTCGCTATATTCGCAGTCTGTGTATTGGTGTTGGCATTAATGAATGCAGCCAGTGAGGTTGAGGCTGCGAGCACCGTGCTATTGGTATTGGCGTTCACAAATGAGGCGATTGATGATGACGCTGCATCCGTGTAGGCGCTTAGGTACGAAGCGAGTGACGTAGAAGCTGCAAGAATCGTTGCGTTGCTGTTGGCAGTAATGAATGCAGCAAGGGAGGTTGAGGCAGCAAGAAGTTGCGCATCGGTGTTGCTATTCACCGCTCCCGTTCCCGCAGTAATTGCTGAAGCAAGGGAACTCGTTGCTGTTTGTACATCAGAGAGGGTAGCCAGCGAGCCCGAGTCAAGTCCAGCACCGGTCAGAGTACGGCTCACCGATGTCCAAACAGCCGAAGCAGTGTCAGCCACTAACGTACCAAACGACGTGAGCGTTCGACTACTAAATGACCAGATCGTAGCAGGAAGTGTGGCAAACAAACTTGATGAAGCTGTGGCAATAGCGGCCTCGGTGCTAGCACCAATGACTGCCGCCAGAGAAGAGGTCGCCACGGTCAAACTTTCATCAACCACCGTCTTGATTGTGCTCGTTGAAACGACTGACCAATCAACGATAAAACTCTTATCTACCATAACCAAGTCTCCCCGTGCTACCGACCCGCAAATCATCACTGACGGCCAGACACCAGAAGGAGCATTCTCCGCCGTCGTATAATTATAGTAATGCCAGCCATCAGTATTTGCCGTCATCGGAGTAGTTGACGGCACTACCTCCACATTCAAGGGACTAGTTATACCGACAGTGCACGCTGTTGTAGTCGCGACAAAATCATCGTCAAAGACGAATTCACCCAAGGTGACAGTGTCGCCAGGGGCGATTTTTTGATAACTAGCAGCAGACGCGACAGAAATTGAAAAAAAACCGAAAAATACAAGACAGTAAAGTAAATGGAATGTGTGGTGCTTCATGAGAATTTCTTCTCCCCGTCCTTGATGGTAAAAGCATATCACACCTAAGACTTTCCACAGTGGAAATGAACATCTGCTACGGTAACATCTGATACAATTTAAGTTGACGGATTATAGATATGTTTTTACCACATGCAGATTCTTTTGTATTAATACGAAAGTCAATCGTCAAACCTAGTTTTCCTGTATTTTCACCATATACAGATTCTTTTGTATTCATACGAAGGCCGATTGCTCCGCCTCGTGTTACGCCTGAGGCAGAAAGTGTGGTAGCTACTATCCTCGAGCCACCAGACGGGGAAGAACCAAAGGTTACTGACCAGAGTAAACGCAACTTTTTGAAAGTGGCGGGTATTGCTGGCGCTGGCATCATCGTTTCCCAGCTTTCACCCAACAAAGCTCATGCTCTCATCATGGGCAGTTCACCGACAACTGGCGTTGTCGGGGTAAAAAATGCCTCTAATGTCAGAATCAATCCTGCGACCGAAGAAACGGTCTCGGGGCTCCTCAAAGCTTCAGACCTGACCTTTGACACCGGGTCTCTGCAGGTCAAGGTCACCTCCCTCCCCGCCGCCGGTAACAGCTTCAGCGATTCAGGAGATGTGGCAAAAAGCGGTCTCGTAGATGCTGATAGGCATGTCCAGGTTGATGTCTTGAGTTCGACACTGCCGACGTCAGCTTCTACCGAGACCACACTGCAAACGATTTCTTTTGGCGGTTTTAAATTCACCCTTCGTATGGCGACTGTCGGTGATGTTGACTATGTGGGCGAAGCGGCAATCGGGACAGCTACCTCTGCCGAGGCATGGCGTATAAAAAAGATCGACAGTACTACCGGCGTCATTATCCAATGGGCCGGTACGGGAGTTTTTAATCAAGTGTGGGACAATCGCGCTACTTTAAGTTATTCATAACCCCCACACTAATTAAGGCTTTTGAATTATGTTCTATGTGTATATCTTGAAGAGTGAAAAAGATGGCAAGCTGTATATAGGTTACACCAATGATCTCAAGCGAAGATTAGAAGAACATAATTCAGGTAGCAATACGTCAACAAAATCTCGAAGACCATTTGAACTGATTTATTATGAAGCGTATAAGTCGGAGGGCGATGCCAAACACAGGGAAGATATGTTGAAACTTTTCGGACGCGCTCTGGGAGGGTTGAAACGAAGAATCAAATTAAGCCTTAATTAGTGTGGGGGCATAATCAAAAAATATGAAAGTTATCAACACCCCCGACATCCTGAAGACTAATGGACTAAAAATTAGCGTGTATACTTCAGGTAAGAAAAATATATGGCGTTAGATTCAACTAAATGGCAGGTACAAGTTAACAAAGCGATTCGCTACATCGGGCCTGATCATGGAGTGGCGGATGCAAATTATGTGACCGTGTTGGAGCTCCACCGATGGCTGCAAGACTTGGCCGACGGTGCTTCTGTAATAGACAATGACTACCTGGATATCACGACGGTCAATCCGTCGGACAAGAAGTACGACACCATCATCACGCTGACGAACGGCTACACGTTGGACGACGCCTACACGACGAAGGCCAGCCAGTTCATCTATGGCGGCTCCATCATTCAAGGCACCGTGGGCGTGGACCAGATCATCTACGACGGCGTGAACGTTGTAGCAAACCGTGGCGTGGTCGTCAACGTGATCCAGAACGGCGCTGTTCTTACCCCCAAGTTCTGGAACTCGACACCGAACGGTGAGAGCTTCGCTGGCCTCAATGCTGATCCCACGACGGGTACGGCGATGCGCTTCATGGTCAAGGTGCATGACTTTGTTGGCAGTTCGGGTGACATCGACAACCGGGCGCTCCTCTTTACCACTCGTGAGTGGGGCAAGACCTTCAGTGAGTTCCGTATTCCGTCTACCGGTCGTGGAGTCAACGTCGTGCCGCTCACCTACGCAACTGACCTCAACAACACTACAGCAGTAGGCACGGTCGCCACGTGGACTGAGATAACGAACGTTACATCAGGATTCAATCTCATTGACGTTGACAACAATACCGTAAACGAGGAGTACTACTCCGAATGGAGCCGCACCGACGGTGGCGTTACCTACGACTATACCATCAACGAGTTCTACGAGAGGATGAAGTGGCTGACTCGGAACGGAGCCACGACCGACGACCTGTACGGACTGGATGGCGAACTGTTCCGAGGCATCACTCACTCCATCGAGACTGTGGCGGCGGCCTCTCCCGGTGCGTTCGTCGAGGGCGGAGCGACGCCCCTCTCATGGACGGGTGGCACCGGACAGGTTTTGGCCTACGACGCCACCGACAAGCTGACCTACATCCAACTGTTGACCGGTGTAGTGCCGGGGAACGGCGTTGTGCTGACGCAGGGCGCGAATACCGCCACCACCATCACCAGCCCGGTGACGGAAAAAACCGTCTCCGCACCCTTCTGCGGGGCTTCAACTGGTTCGTCTATTGTAGGTTCTTATGGTTTCGCACTTGAATATGCTGACCTTGCAGTTAATGACAAACTTCAAGCTCTTGACGGTACTACCCGTCAACCGCCGAACAATGTCACCTTTACCGTCGGCGGTGTCGCATCTGGCTATCGTGTCCTTGTTGGCCCAGAAGATGGCTCTGGTGGATTAAAGTATGACCAGCTATCGCACACCGCCGCGATAAATACTACGGTAACAACAATAACTGTTGCCGAGGCTATTCCGGCCAATACGCCGGCGGTTGCAACAGGAGTCGGAGGTATCCGCATTGAACGTACTGATGGCTCTTATACCCTACATGCTTATACTGCAGTAAATACCGGCACAAGCACATTCACTATACCGTCCCATGATTTCAGCACTAACCCCGCACCAGCTCTAGGAAAGGTCTTTATTAGCTACATTGATGCCGCTGCTTCTGGTGCAACAATCAGCTACAGCACCATTCAGACAGTGTCACAGACGCTCTTCATTGAGGCGCGCTTCGGCGGCACTGGCCCGAACTACACCGACTCAATTAAACCGGCGAGAACGACAGGTACCCTAGGTTCAACCGGCGGTAGTGCAACAGTGTCTACAGTTTCTGACGCATAAAATGTATGGAAGAGAAGAAGAAAAGCGGAAGAACAATAATAAAATGTACAAGGTGCGGTTTTAAGTACTATGATGGCGATGCTCATAAATGCGGTGCATTTATGGATCCCAAATCTGTTGGTGTTGTTACTGTGGAAGAAAAAGACAAAAAAGAAAAAGAAACTGCAGAAGTTAAGGATGTTGCAGAAGAAAAGGTTGGGGAAAAACCTAAAGAGAAGAAACAGCCAGGAAGAAGCCAGAAAGAATCTTTCAAAATAAAGTGGTGAGGTAGCTACGCACGCGATATAAACAAATATTCCCGATGTGGGCTAGATTTTTGTTATAATTTGTCATTATGGCAGCGCCAACCTATACTACTGATCTGACCGATATTGACGACGGTTCTGGCACTTTCACTGAACCGACAAGTGCCGTCCTCGGCACTCTGACCAATGCCGACGTGGACAACTTCGTTCAGGGAACGAACGCAAGTACCAAGTCCACAGGTGCTTCCGGCGCCCCAGCACTCGCGGGTATAGGTATTTTGGATGCCGGGGCCCACACCATCACCAGCCCCAACGCCTTCTACTGCTGGGTCTTTGTCGGCGCCGGCGCGCTCATCGACACCTATGCCAACGGTGGTATTCGACTCCTCATCGGAAACACGTCGGCCAACTATCGTTACTGGTATGTAGACGGTAACAACTTCTTCCCGTATATCGGTTGGCAGTGCATCGCCATCGAGACGGACAACGCTGTTGTGGCCGCGGACGGCTCGATCGGCACACCAACAGCCACCAAGCAGTATTTTGGCGCAATTTTCAACTGTCTCATCAACATCGGTAAGGGGAACCCGATGGCTGTGGACGCGCTCCGCTGGGGGCGCACCATCACGATCTTGAACGGCGACCTCGCGAACGGCTACGCCACCTTCGCCGGGTGCGCAACCACGAACGACGCCATCGGCGCCCGCTGGGGCCAGTTTCAGGCTATTTCGGGTGGCTACCAACTACAGGGCAAGCTCCTCTTGGGGACGACTGGAAGCACGATTGTAGATTTCCGCGATTCTAATAAGAGCATCGCCATCGCTGTAAGTCGTAAGACGGCCACCTCGTTTAATGCCATCGAGATTCAGAACACAAGTAGCCGCGTAGACTGGGATTCGTGCGTCTTCACCGCTCTGGGTACGAATTCGCGGGGCACGGTCACAGTCACGGATAACGCCGATGTGAACATTTCATCCTGTTCATTCACGGGTATGGACACCTTTTCATTTTTGGCTGCCACGGATGTTTTGGATTCTACCTTTCGTGGTTGCAATGCCATCACCGCTGCCGGTTCGAATATGACGGGGACACAAGTTCTCGTCCCCACTGTCGCCGCTGACGCCTCTGCTCTCATTTGGAATGTCACCACTGACACAGACGGGAAGTTGGACAATATGACTTTCTCAAAGGGAACCAACGCCCATCATGCTATCCAGTTTGGTGCCTCGGCCGATCCTGTAAGTAATACCCTTCGCGGCATCACTTTCACAGGCTTTAATGCTGCGAACGGTAGTAATGACTCGGCACTGTATTTTTCGGACACTGGGGCTAATGTTACTTGGACGGTTAACCTTATTGGTTGTTCGGGCACCATCAGCTATAAGAAGGTTCGGGCGGGAGATACCGTTTCCCTCGTGTCTAACCCGGTGACGCTCTCGATCCACGTCCAGGACATCGATACGGCTGCCGCCATCGTTGGTGCTAGGGTCTATATTCCGGTCACCTCTACTGCCAGTGGTAGACCCTACAATCAGACCATCAACTCCATCACGCGATCTAGTTCCACGGCAACGGTCACGTTTGCTGCGAACCACAACTTGGCGACCAATGACTACCTGAAAATCTCGGGCTGTGACCAGCCTGAGTACAATCAAGCCTTCCAGGCCACCGTCACCGGTTTGACGACGCTCACGGTCACAGTCTCGGGGACACCGGCGTCCGGGTCGGGGACTATGGTTGGGACCTGGGTCATCATCAACAACGTCACCGATGGGTCAGGCAACATCTCGGCATCTTACACCTACTCAGCAAGCCAGCCCATCAGTGGCTGGGCTAGGTTAGCGTCCGGTGCGGGCCCCTACTACAAGACTGCTCCCATCTCGGGGACAGTAGACAGCACCTCTGGCCTTTCTGTGACAGTCCAGTTGATCCCTGACTCTTGATGCATGATGAAGGGCGTCAATAGATGAATCGTAGTATTATAATGATTATCTAGTATGGCTATTTCAATAAATCCATTAACGCACGTCATCTCCGTCCCGCAATCATTTTTATCTTTTCAGGGAGGCGTTAGTTATCAACTAAATACCAATGTGTTTCGTCTCGCCCTGAGAGACTGGGAAGACAGTGAGGATGGCATCTATGAACCAGTAACGCACAATCACAACACCACCGTGCTCTTGGGCGGTATCCAGTATTCACGAGTGCTTGAGATCCTTAGTCCATACACAGTCACCTTCGAGGAGACGGGCATCCCGTATTCTATAGCCTTAACGGGGTCGAATAATAACATTTTGGAGAAAACAAACCTGGGTACCGTACAGATTTTGTCGAACAATTCAGCGGGCCTCATCAACGTGACGGAGGTGCAGACGGGTGCGTTCGACGACCATGTGACCATTGATACCGGGAATATATCAGGGCGGGCAGTGGCTGGGATAGCGTATCCGACAGGTACAGAAACTGCGCCCTCAAATAATTTGGCTGACGCATTGACTATTGCAGTTGCTCGCGGTTTTGATGAAATCAATATCTTAGGCAATCTTGTTGTCGGTGCGACTGACGATATCTCTAATTATGTGTTGATTGGCCAAGGAGCAACGCTTAATACTACGAAAACGCTTGTGACGTTGACGTCTGGATGCACCACGACAAACACCGTGTATAAAGATTGTAATGTTACTGGAGTACAGGGAGGAGAATCGCACTATATCAATTGTGTTGTCGGCGAACTATCCAACGCACATTGTCACTATAGAGAAACCGCTCTCGTTGGGCCTATTACGTTTGCAACAGTGATAGGGAGCTCGCACACGACGGATATGCACGATTGTTATGCCGGCTATACTGAGGTCATCCTCGACCAGAATGGCTCACAATTGAAGTTTGTGTTCGATAATTTCAATGGGAACATTAAGTTTATGAACGGTACTCACGCTGGTTCTGTAACACGATTACATCTGACTGGCGGCACAGTAACCATCGACCCTACCTGTACGGCGAGCACCTATATCATTTGTGGGTGGTGTTCAGTGGTTAATACATCCACAGCGACAGTGGATACAACTGGTCTTATTAGAAATGCTGTTTGGGATGCTGCAGTAGCAGACCATCTTACCGCTGGGACTACCGGAAAGGCATTGTCTGATGCTGGAGGCGCAGGTAACCCTTGGAGCGCCCTCATCACGGGGAATACTGATGCGGGGACATTTGGCGAATTGGTTGGAAAGAAGCTTTTAACAGTAGGTAAATTCTTGGGGTTGAAATAAATACGCAAGGACCCCTCCATGTCGAAGACTGGGGCAGAGTGGCCGGTATAGTGTGTTTATAAAGGACAGAACACCAGTATTTCTCTGATATAATTTATTGGCATGAAGATAGAAGATCTTGTCCAGCTACTTAACAACAGGTTAAGGGAATTTCAACTTTCCAGAGATTATGCCAGGATGAGCGGCGATTTGGAAAGGATGAATGTCGCTGATAAAGAGGTCATCGCTCTGGAAGATACTCTGTATAAATTAAACTTATTGGTGGATACCTCCAAATCTGCCGCGGTTAAGGAGGCCACCCTTGCAGAAGTTATAACCGATGGTTCTGTCGCTGTTTTAGGTGAATATGATATCACTTCGTACGCTACTGACCCTTTGCACGAAGAGAAAATAATGAATATTTTGAGCAACATGGGAGTGATGGATACGGTGGAAAAAATCGAGGAGTATATCAGGAGCAAATATGTGAGCAGTCCGGTTACCGGGGAGATGGTTATGAGTGCTGCTCTCGCCTACAGCGTAGATGCTCGGCTCATGATGGCCATCATGGAACAAGATTCGCGCTTTGGCACTGCAGGGCTCGCGGTAAGTACTCTTAACCCGGGTAATGTGGGTAATACTGATGCTGGCGATACGGTAACCTACGACTCATGGCAGGAGGGTGTGACCGCCGTAGCAGCGTGGCTTAGCAGGCATCGTGGATCAACAACTATCTCTGAAACTCCCCTAGAAACTGTTCTTGAACCTATGGCCACTTCAACACCTCCAACCATGACGTCCATGGCCACTTCAACACCTCCAACCATGACGTCCATGGCCACTTCAACACCGGTCATTACTACTTCGACCACGACCACTATTACCAATCTACCAACTACTTCTACCACAACGCCAGTGACCGCCACCTCAACACCAACCACGGCTACTTCGACTACCACCCCGTCGGTGACCGCCACCTCAACACCAGCCATAGTCACCACAGCGCCGGTGACGGTCATTGCAACTGAAGAAACCATACCAGTAGCTACTTCGACACCAATGACCGCCACCTCAACACTAACCACTGCTACTTCGACTACCACCCCGCCAGTGACTGTTACCTCTACCGAAGAAACCATACCAGTAGCTACTTCGACACCAGCCACGGCTACTTCGACAACAACCACGGCTACTTCGACTACCACCCCGCTGGTGATCGCCACCTCAACACCAACTACATCTACTTCGACAACAACCACGGCTACCACTCCGCTGGTGACCGCTACCGGAACACCTAATTAACCACCTTGGAAGAACTGAATAAAAACATAGAAAAATTTCTTCCATTTTTGGAAGATTTGCGTCATCGATTGTATCGTGGGGTAATCTTATTCCTCATATTCTTTGTGGTCGGTTTTTCATCTACCGGAATGATTCTGAAAAAAATATTGGAGTTTGTCCACCTCGACGAGGTCACCATCGCCGCTTCCTCACCATTTCAGTTTGTCAATATCGCGATGGATTTCGGATTTTTTATGGCTATTATGGCTTGTGTTCCCTATATAATCTATAGCTTTTATATCTTCATTGTACCCGCATTAACTAAAAACGAGAGAATAAAATTATTGCAATCTATCCCTGTAAGTATCGGCCTTTTCATCATCGGATTTTCTTATGGGTTTTTTATTCTTTCCTTTGCCTTAGAAATGCTGGCTTCCATCAACGTCCGCTTAGGGATTGCCAATTTTTGGAATATCGGTCAATTTTTGTCGCAAATGTTTATCACCTCCGCACTGTTGGGATTAGTCTTTGAATTTCCCCTCCTCTTGACTCTACTTATAAAACTGGGAATAATTACATCCCAACTCCTCAAAGACTGGAGGCGTGTAGCCTACTTTGTAATGCTTTCTTTTACCGCGTTACTTCCACCAACCGATGGTCTATCTCTAATAGCGATGACCGTGCCACTTGTGGTATTATACGAAGTGACAATATTATTAAATAATAGAAACAAGTATGTTAGGACTAGGACCTAGGGAGTTAGTTATTTTGGCCTTTGTTCTGGTGTTGCTTTTCGGTGCAAAAAAGATCCCAGAGCTTGCTCGAAGTATCGGTGAGGCTGTACGACACATCAGGGGTGGGTTTTCAGATGAGGTCAAGGGGGATACTACCGGTATAAAAAAATAAAGCCTTGCCCTTGCCGCCTGTGGTATCATTATGAAGTGACAGTATTATTAAATAATAGAAACAACTATGTTCGGATTTGGAACTACTGAAGTAATTCTCGTGGCCGGTCTCATAATCCTGTTTTTTGGAGCAACAAAAGTATCAGATCTTGCTCGGAGTATCGGTGAGGCCGTACGACACATCAGGAATGGTTTTTCAGATGAGGTCAAGGGGGATACTACCGGTATAAAAAAATAAAGCCTTGCCC
>CAYJLK010000008.1:31706-40608 GCA_964371445.1 uncultured Candidatus Saccharibacteria bacterium | reverse complement strand
AGTCCCCTGGGCCGAGTGGCCGCGCCGCGCGCCTCGCGAGGCGCTCGAGCCGCGCCGCGGCGGCACGTATTCTTGATCTGGAGGCGCGCGCCCACGGTATGCTCCCGCCCCCGGGCGCCGCTGCGCGGCGCCCGTGCCTCTATCTGGAATGAGAGCGCGCTCATTCCCTAGTTGTATATCACTGAGCCGCTTTTTGCACCTTCACGAGCTCCACCTCGAAGATAAGGTCGGAATTTGCGGGAATGACGTCTCCAACGGCCTGGCTGCCATACGCGAGCGCTGCGGGGATGAGGAGTGTGCGCTTCCCTCCCTCCTTCATGCCGGCGACGCCTTGATCCCACCCCTTAATCACTTGTCCCGCACCGAGAGGAAAGGTGAAGCCGGTGTCGCCGTGCTTTGCAGACGCATCGAAGATGGTACCGTCCTTGAGCGCGCCGACGTAGTTGACCGTCACCGTATCGCCCGCCTCTGCGACGGCGCCCGTACCGACGGCCGTATCTCTCATCATAAGTTCAGTAATCGGCGTTGTGTCGGTAGGCATAGCGGTTGCAGTGGTTTGATCATTAGTAATCTGAGTTTCAGGAGGCGCCGCTTCGAGAGGAACCGGTGCGTTGAACGGTGAAAGTCCCGGAAGAATGAAAAACATGATGACGACGGTGAGCGCGAGTGCGGTGGCAATGCCGGTTTGGGTTGGGTTCATATTATGTAATATTACAGTATCAGTATACTACGGAGCCCGGAAGGCCTTAAATCGCTTCACCTCCTCGGCGACCGCGGCCTTCGCGATATCCTCATGCCCGGGAACTTCGCGGTCGAGGAAGGTCTTGAGTGCGGTCGCATCCCCGGCTTCCGCAAGCTTCGCGAACTCCTCGCGCTTATTCTCCGCAAGCTTCCCTACCACCGCGAGCATCGCCGCTTTGAGCGCGACTTCGCCGAACTGAGTGATAAGCGTCTGCTGCTCCTCGGGCGGAAGGTCTTTGATGCCGAGGTCGGCGGCAATAAGCGCGGTGAGTTCGTCTTGCATGGGTGAAATCATATCATGAGTTATTTGATAACTTTTGCCAGATCATCCGGCGATGGTGCCCTCAGAAGCGTCCGCGCGAACAGCCAACCTTCTTGAGCTGGTTTGTCCGGCACCAGCTGGCCCTGGATAAATCGCCACGGGATGCGCTTCGCGCCGGTCTCATCTGCAGAGTAGATAATCCTGGTTGGATTCTCCTTGAAGAACTCGAGCATCACTCTTGCCTTCTCTTGTGCCGTACCGCCGAAGACAAACACATCCTTTCCGTTCGCTCCGGCGTAGAGATGTGTCTCGTTCGAGGGTATCGTGAGGCCGAATTTATTCGGCATGATATTGACGGTCTGTTCAGCTGGCGCAGGTGTACTTACCGGCGCCTCAAGAGGAGCCTCGGGAGGAGTTTCCACGTGCGGCTGACTCACAAATTCCGGAGCATCCGCTCTATCGACTGGCGTTACTGTCGTATCGGGCGAAACAATAGCTTCGACCGGGAGAGGTTGCTCCTCGGGAACAGAAACTGACGGTGTCTCGACATGTGGCTGACTCACAAATTCCGGGGCGTTGGTTCTATCGACCCTTTCTACCGTCGTGTCCGGCGTAACGATGGTTTCAACTGGAAGAGGCTGTGCCTCTAGGACAGGTGTTTCGACTGACGAACGAGGCTCTTCGATTGTAGCGGCGGCATCGAGCTCCTGCTGATGCGCGTCCTGGGCTTCGGTCAAATCTATCAAACCTTCCTTCGGTATCGGCGGCCACGAAGTCACCGTTTCTTTCGGGAGTTCGTCGGCTACAGCCGCTACTGGAGCCTCAGGCTCTATTACGGGTGCCGCCTCAACTATCCCATCGGCGCGCACTGCATCGAGCTCCTGCTGATGCGCGTCCTGGGCTTCGGTCAAATCTATCAAACCTTCCTTCGGTATCGGCGGCCACGAAGTCACCGTTTCTTTCGGGAGTTCGTCGGCTACAGCCGCTACTGGAGCCTCAGGCTCTATTACGGGTGCCGCCGCTGAAACTTCGGCCGGCGCATGAAGAGTATCAACAGTCTCGATCGGTGCGACGAAGGGCTCGGTCGGCTCGGGAACCGGGATCTGTATCTCGGTGACGACAATCCCTTCGTCGGCTTCGAGCTTCTCAACCTCTGGCGCGGCAGCCGCAGGCTCTTTGACTTCAGGAGCGGCGGCGGCAAGAGGCTTCGCTTCTTGTGCTACTGGTACAGCCTCCGGAGCGGTCGCGGGCTGCGAGGCTTCTGCAGCGACAGAAATCAGAGGTGTTGATTCTGGCGCTGTAGCAGAAGCAGGCATACCTTCGGGTCTTGGAGACATGGCAGCGGCCTGCACGTCTGCGGACGCTTGGTGGCCAATCGCGGCGGCTGGTTGTTCGGATGTAACAGGCGCTTCAACGCGAGGAGTTTGGGCGACCGCAGAGGCCTGTTCCGGCATTGTGACCACTTTCGGCAGTTCGGATGGCACAGGTTTGTGCCCGAGCATGTTCCCAAGCCAACCCTCAACCTTCGCTTGCGCCGCATGAGCAATCTCCGTCTGACTCGCATACTCTATCGCCTCTTTCATCGCCAATCCGAGGAGGACAGTATAGACACCGGCCTTCAGCATTGCCTTTTCCTTCCCCCATTTCTCCTGATGCGAATTCTTTTCGAATTTCAGGTACATAGTCGCTAGGCCGGTGACACGCTGAGCGGCGATGCCGAGTAGAGGAAGCGCCATAACAAGCGTCCCGGCTGAAAGCGCCGCACCGACACCAAGACTCGCGCCGACCGCGACCTTGTATTTAAACGGCAACTTGTTGTATTTCTCGCCCCATGTGCGGAAGATCCTCTCTACCCCACCGAGCTTCTCCGCCTGTGCATCCAGCTCCGTATTGCGCCGGACGAGATGCTCTCCGGCGTTCTTCCACCACTCCACCTTCTCTTTCGTCTTCTCCGTCGCCCCTTCAATAAGCGCCCGCAGCTTCTCGCGCCACTCCTTTGGTGTGCCTTCAGGCGCCGGTATTTCTTCGTGTGGTTCCGCACCGAGTGTAGGTTCTATTCTCCCGCTGGATTCGGTAACGTCCGGTGCAGGAGCGAACTCAACCATGAGCCCCGCCGGCCCTACCTGCAGAGTGGAGATTGGTTTCCCATGTTGCCGCTCAAGCTCGGTCTTGATAGCAGCATCAATACCTGCGAGCCCCTCTTCAACAGCTGCCCGAGCCCTGCCTACAAACCGATCTGCCGTTACCTGCAGTTCACTTACACCGATCGTACCTCCTTCGCTGACTAGGGTCCCTTGTATATTTATCTTGCCTGCTGCGCCGTGGCGCAGCTCAGCTTGTATCTGCAGTCCTTCAGGCGTATCTGATACGTCCAGTCGATTGATCTGTGCCTTCTCTCCGAGCTGTTCAGAAAGGATTCTCTTAACACCCTCAAATGGAACCGTCACAGACTCCATTGCGCCAGATTGCTCGTCAGTCGGCTTCTTTGTCTCAACTTGAATCAGTGGCTCGATATTAATCGGAGCGGATGCACGCCGCTCGCGCGGCTGTGGCGATACCGCTATTTCTGATTCTGTCCAAGCGAGCCCCGACTTCGTTTCCACTTGTTCGAAACCAGGAACTTCGACCACAAACGGAGGCGTGTGCGATTTCCGTTTGCTGGGCTTCTTGTCCAATTCGGGTCCTTTTTTTATCTTTGGTCCCCACGACTGAACCGGTGAGTTCGACTGAACGGCAGAGCGTCCTTCTTCGTCATAGTTTCTCATCACCTCGACATGAGGTTCAAAATGCCTGACTCTTGTTTTTGGTTTTCTAGTCGACGAAGGTTGAGCCTCTGCAGTAACGCCTTGTTGAGGTTTCTGTGTGGCACCGAACATCCCCTTAATCAACCGGGCGCCTTCTTCCGCCTCCGCGGCTCGTTCAGCCGCAATTCTTTTATCAATCTCGGCTTGTTCTTCCGCTTCAAGCTTCTGTGCTTCAGACGATATGACTGGAACAGGAGCTTCGGCGGGCACGGATATCTTAAGCGTCGGTGCGTCGACGTCCACGCCCGATGGCGCTGTGGCCGCTGCTCTCGCTGCAGCTATATTCCTTAGCTCTTCAACAGTTTCCTCCTGCATCCGTGCTTTCGTCTTTTCTGTTTCCGCAGCAGCAATAAACGCTTTGAAATCGGTTACTAACTTGCTTTCTGCTTGCTTGCTTTCCGGTGTACCAGCCTCAGCTGCAGGGACTTGTGGAGACTGCTGCGGTATTACTTTCTTGTCAGTAGACTGCTGACGACTAAGTACTTCTGCATGCGCTTGCTCAAGTTCTTCAAGCAATGAATCCTTTTTACCTCTCTTCGCTGGGCCTTCTCCGTTTGTTGCCATACCTTATTTCAAATACCGCCCGCGAATCATGTTCTCTACGGTAGCACGGTCGCGACCGTAGGTGAGCGAAGAGAGGTGGATGAGATCGTCCACTTGCGACAAGTTCAGGGGCGGCAGGTCGGGCGTCTTTATATCAAACGGCTTCTGCGGCACGCCGGCAGCGAGGATCTTCACGTACGCATTTCGATTTTCAATGTTCACGAAGTCCAGCGCTTCAAACACGGGTGCAAATTGTTTTGCAAAAAATTCTGCATCCTCCTCGCCGACACGGAAGACCGCCATGTTGCCGACGTTGCCGAAGACGGCGTCGCGCGTCGTCTCTTCTATCTGGCTGAGGAACTGGTGCGCCACGGTGAGCGCGAGCTTATATTTGCGCGCCTCCGAGAGGATGCCGGGAATCGAGTCGGTCGTCACATTCTGGAACTCATCGATATAGAGGTAGAACGGCGGATACGGCGCGCGTGGATTATCGGCGCGCGAAAGCGCCGCCATAAAGAGCTTCCCGACGATGATGAGTCCGAGGAGGTTCGCATTTTTCTCCCCCAAGCGACCCTTCGAGAGGTTGATGAGGAGTATCTTCTTAGTGTCCATCACTTCGCGGAACTTAAATGACGACTCCTGCTGGCCGACGATGGGGCGGATGAAGTCGTTTGCGGTGAAATCGTCAAACTTGTTGGTGATGTAGGGGACGATGTTCTCAAGCGAGGCATCGCCGCCCGCCTTCGTCGCGATATCGTTCCAAAATTGGTTGATGACTGGGTTCAAGCTCTTCGCGAGCTTCTCGCGACGGAATTCACTATTCGAGAGCACGCGCGCGATATCGAGGATGGTAGAACCGCTCGCAGGGTCTTCCATCACGAGCTGGGTCGCGTTGCGGAAGTATTGTTCGAACGCCGGTCCCATACTTTCCGGCACGTCGCCATAGAGCCGCTTAAATATCATCAGGAGTTCGTTCACGATAAAGGTCTTCTGCTCGGGACGCGAGAAATCGTATTCGAGGAAGTTGAGACTGAATGGGCGCGAGAGATCGGCGGGGTCGAAGTAGATGACGTCCTCGTACCGCTCGGGCGGTATAGCCGCGAGGATGTCGAGAATGTCGGAACCGTGCGGATCGATGAAGCAGCAGCCGTCTCCATTTTTAATATCCTGGATAATCATCGACTTCATGAGCCCGGTCTTGCCGGTGCCCGTCTGACCGATAATGTAGAGATGGCGCAGGCGATCTTCGGGGTCGAGGTGCACGCGCGTCTCAGCTCCGCGATATACATTAGTACCGAGAAGCGCACCTGACTGCGGGAGCGTGGCGGGTGCGGGAGCGTGGGTGAAGCGCGCTTGCTTCAGGTGTGGCGATGATTCGATGCCCGACGGCGGGAAGTGGTACAGAGTCGTGAGTTCGCGAAGCGACAGCGGGAGCGTGGTGGAGTCGGGCAAGCGGAAAGAGAATTCGTCAAAAACCGCCCGCGCACTTCGAGACTCAGCACGCTTAAATTCGATCCGGTTTCCCTGCGTATTCGCGAACTGGTTAAACGCGGATTCAAGTTCGCCGAGCACCTGATCGGCTGTGCGTTCATTTTTTGAAGAAACGACGAGCCGTATCGTCGCGCCGACGATGGGCGCTGCGATTTTCTTCTCTACCTGTTCGATATGCGTCTTGTTCGCTTCGATCTGGCGCGTCTCAGCCTCCTTCGCCTTCTGTTCATCCTTCGGTTTATTCGAAAAAAGCGTCCTGCTGAAATCTCGCACTACTTCACCAAACGCCGTCTCAGGCGTGCCAAACGCCGAAGCGCGCTTCTCACCCTTCCGGAGCGCCTGGAGAATCTTCCGATAATGCTTCACGTGCCGTTCGCCGCGCGGCTCGATGATAATCTGGAGCGCCGCACCCTCGCCTGTGTGCTCTATCTTCGCGAACGCATTGGTAATCGCGTTAATCGGGTCGTAATCGAAGTCGGTGTAATCCTTGAGCGGCAGTGCGGGATTCTCGGTGAGGTGCGCAACAGAAGCGAACGTGGCACCGCCCTCGGAGAAGACGTTATAGTCGTACGGCTGCGGCACCAGGTGCGCGTCGGGAAATATCGCCAGGAGCTGTTTTTCAAAGAGATTGCGCTTCCCGTTCGGTATCGCCGCATAGAACTGGAGTTCGGGACTGTCTGCGGGCACGGCGAGTTCGAGCGCGAAGTAATGCGGCTCGCCGTTCGCGGCGCTCTCGACCGACAGGAGTCCCGCATAAAACTGTTCCATGCCGGAGATAAGCTCTTTGAGCGTCTTTGTACGCGCATTCGGCTCGGCGCCCTTAGGACCCGGCAGCGCGATCTCGTAGAGCGTCATATGAAGCGCTTTGAAACGTGGTGCTGTCTCGTCGACACCAGGAGCGAGGAGCCCCGCCGCGACATAGCGCACGAGGTAGCGGTGGAAATCGTCCGCGACGTGCGGATCGTTCAGTTTTTCGAGCACGGCGAGCACGTTCTTGATGCCCTTTTCCTCCATCGTCCTCTGCAAACCCTTGACCGCCTGTTCGCTCCCGCCGAGATTGAGTTCAGCGAGAATCGCCTCCGCTTCGCTGTCCTTCGTCACTTCATTAATCCGATATTCGGGAACAAGCACCGTCTCCGGCGCAGCATGATGCGCGTAGATTTGTTCGGAGATAATGCGCGCACGTTCGACCGTACCGGGCGCTTTCCCAACTTCGGCGAGCTCCGCTTCCTTGCGCGTTACCTGCTCGCGCAGATAGGCGAGTTCCTCTTCAGGCGTGGACAACTTCGGCGTAGATTCCATTTCGTACAGTATACTGCACTCGAATGCTTGATTTCCTTCTCGCCTGTATACAGCTCGACCCGATTGCCATTATAAAAACGGGCAGCTACTTCGGTCTCGCGCTCGCCGTCTTCGCCGAGAGCGGGTTGCTTGTCGGCATCTTCCTCCCCGGCGATTCGCTCCTCTTCGCCGCGGGACTACTCGCCGCCGCAGACTTCCTCTCCGTCGGGTCGCTCATATTCGTTGTCGTCGTCGCCGCGATAGTCGGCGACTCGGTCGGCTACTGGTTTGGCGCGAACGTCGGCGTAAACTTCTTCAAACGCAAGGATTCTTTCTTTTTTAAACAGGAGTATCTTAAGCGCACCGAACGTTTCTTCCAGACATACGGCGGCCGCGCAGTCGTGCTCGCACGCTTTGTGCCCATCGTGCGCACCATCGCACCGATCCTCGCCGGCATCGGGAGCATGACCTACAAGGAGTTCCTCGCCTACAACATGCTTGGCGGAATGTTGTGGGGTGCGGGAATGGTCTTACTCGGCTATTCGCTCGGCTCGGTGCTCCCGGGAAGCGAGCGCTACATCCTCCCTATCTCGCTCGTCATCATCGTACTTTCTTTTTTCCCCATTCTCATCAACGTTATCCGCGGTAAGCGCGCGGTCTAACTGCGGCTCCAGAGGTTAAAGACCCAGTTCACCACGGAGAGCACGAGTGCGAAGAGAAGCGCCGTCCAGAATCCAGCGACGAAGAATCCTGGCACGACAGCCGAGGCGAGCATTACGAGGAGCGCATTGATGACGAACGAGAAGAGACCGAGCGTAACGATAGTTATCGGGAGTGTGAGAAGAACGAGAATCGGGCGGATGAAGAGATTGAGCGCGCCGAGCACCACAGCAGCGATAAGTGCGCCCGCGAGCGTAACCGATACATTCGGAACAAGATACGCCGCGATACCAATCGAAAGCGCCGCAACGAACCAATGGAAAAATAGTTTCATATGCGGAAATTATACCAGATACACAACGAGATAAATGAGAGCGGCACCGAAAAGCGTCATGATGGTCGTGAGCGCGCGCGGGTGACGGTGATGGCTCTCGGGGATAAGATCGCTCGCCGAGAGATAGAGGAAGGTGCCGACGAAGACGGCGAGCACGAGTCCGATAGCTGATTCAGGAATAGTGAAGAAGAGCGTAGAGGCGGCGCCGAGAAGCGGCGCCGCCGCGTCGATAAGAAGCCATCTGAAAGCCTGCTTCCAGCTCCCGCCGTTCTTCAATATAAGATTGACGGTATTGATACCGTCGGAGAAATCATGAGTGAGCACCGCGGCGGTGACCACAAGACCGACAACGGAAGAGACCTGGAAGCCGATGCCGATCGCTATACCATCGAGGAAGCTGTGGGTTGCGAGCGTGAGCGCGCCGAAAAACCCGCGCGGGATGTTCTCTGCGTCATCCTCTTCGTGCGTATGGAGAAGAATGAGCCGATCAAGTATGAAATAGCCGAAGAACCCGCCCGCGACGAAGAGCGCAAGCGTCTCGGCACTGTAGTACGCAATCCCGAGACTGATCGCCTCCGGTAGGAGATCGAAGAGGGCGAGGCCGGCAACCGCGCCGGCAGAGAAGCCGAGGATGAGGTGGAGCTGGTCGCGGAATCGGAGCGCGAAGGAGCCGCCGATGAAGGTAGCTACGGAGGCGGCGAGCGCGAAGAGAAATACGTTCATACGAGCATGATACACCAACGCGGGCCCGGCGAAGCCAGGGGGGGGGTGCGGGCAACAAAACCC
>CAYJLK010000008.1:29882-31696 GCA_964371445.1 uncultured Candidatus Saccharibacteria bacterium | reverse complement strand
TTAAACCTAGATTTAAAACCAACCGCGCGACTGCAAACGCTTGCCGCGCGTTCCTCAATCCAAAACCCTATTTCAGCGCCGCGTCTATCGCCGCCTGGAAGTTCGGATACGGATACGCGCCCTGGATGAGCTGCGTACCGATGACGGCAGACGGTGTTGCACTCACGCCGGACTTCTGACCCTCGGCTTTGTCGGCATCCACAGCCTCCTGATACGCTGCCCGGTTCGCCTTCACGTCCGCAGCAATCTTCCCTGCGTCAAGACCGGCAATAGTTGCATTGAGCTTATCAATGGACGCAGCATCACCGAAGCCCTGATCTCCCTCTTCGTCCTGCGCGTCGTACATCTCCGTGCGCCACGCGAAGTACTGTTCCGGGTACAGCTTCCAAACGGAACGACCATAGATTGCCGCGTCAACCGAGTCACCACCGAGGAATACGAAATCCATAAAGACGACCTTTACTTTCCCGGCATCCACGTAGTCTTTGATAATCTGCGGAAGAGTCTCCTGTTCAAAACGCTTGCAGAACGGGCACTGGTAATCGCTCCAGAGCGCAATGGTCAAAGGCGCATCCGCCTTGCCTATATACGGATCTCCGCTGATATCCACATTCTTACTATCAACAACAGGTGCGGTGCCCGTCCCGGCTCCCGCGGGTGCCGCCGGAGCGGGACGCTGACCGTTCCAGACGACGGCTCCTGCGATTAAGAGGCCGGCGGCAACGACGGCGACGGGTAAAAATTTGTTGTTTTCGGTGTTGTTGGTAGTCATATGCGGGCGATTATAGCACGGCCCTTTTAAGGCAGGTAAAGTCCTTGTCGTTAAGCGGTTTCTTATAGAGTTCATTCACTATCCACAACCCGCTCTCGCGAATTTTCTCTTTCGGAGAGAAATTGCCGAGCCAGTTTTTACTCGGCTTGCATGCGGAACAAAGCGATACGGAGGAAATGATGCCCGACTCAAGACGAAGTCTGTCTTCTTTCTTGTTTATGCGGATAACCGAAAAGCTGAAATTGTTCTGGATATATTTTGAGACTCGGCCTTCCACCCGCTTCTGCTTGATAGCGTTAACGTGCGCGCCATACGTCTCGCGCGCAACGCGCGATGTGAGGTCCCGTTCCCAGTCAGCAAGGAAGGAGTCCTCGTCGCGATTGAGAAGCGCCCTGCCAATGTTTTTGCGGAAGATGCTTCGGTCTTTGTTCGGCGTACTGAAGTGCTGTTTGAGACGCGACGGGAGCTGTCCATTGCCCGTGTGTGTGCCGATGCGCACGATGCGGTCGCCGCCGTGCGCGCGTTCTCCTTTCTCAAACAAAATATATATGCCGTTCTCCGGAATGCCTTCCGCGCCAAACGGAAAACGGAGCCGTGGAAGCGAGCGTGCAAAGCGGTGAAGTGCGGCGCAGGTTGTCATGCAAGCGCGCGCTTTAGGAATTGTAACTGCCGCCCGAGACCAAGGCCTTTGAGCGGAACTCGTGCATGCCGCATGTTCGGCACGATGAACCGGCGATAGCGCTCCCCCGCCAAGAAGATGAACTCGTCGTTCTTCAGATCTGCCACTCGGCGCAACTGCGAAAGCGCTTTTTCTGCCCAGATTCGTATCTCCGGCACTCGTTTCGTATTCAACGTCTCATTATAAGGAGAGAGCGCCCTGGTGAGCGGCACAAGTCCGTATTTAGCCGAGAGGATGTAAATTGCATCTGGCTTAAGCGACTGTGCATACGCGAGATTGAGTTTAAAAAGCGGGCTTACATACAAATCGCGCACCTTTGCTGGTTTCTCGAGCTTTTTGCTTACGCACGAGATGAGGACAATC
>CAYJLK010000008.1:18740-29782 GCA_964371445.1 uncultured Candidatus Saccharibacteria bacterium | reverse complement strand
CTTCCACTCCGACAGGTCGCCCTTGCGGCGCGCATCGATCATTTGGAGTTCTTCCAGGATTCCACCGATGAGTTCATACTGCTTCGCCTCTTCGAGCGAAACCCAGACATACGCATCCGTCTCGCTTTCTTGGAGAGTGACCTCTCCGCTCTCCCAATCCGCCATGCAGGAGATAATGAGTACCGGAGTGCCCTCTTTGTCTATCGTGGCGAGCGACGTGACATACGCAATGTTCTTGATTTCAAGCCCCGTTTCCTCTCTCACTTCTCTGCGCACCACGCGCTCCAGCACGTTGTACCAGCAATCCTCGGTATCTTTCGGCAGGTCTGTGTAGTCACTCGTTTCCAATTTGCCGCCCGGCACGGTCCACTTGCCCGGGAAGCGCTTCTTGCTCATCACGCGCCGTGTAATGAGATATTTCCCGTCTTTTACCACTATGGCGGTTATCGCGACTTCGTGAAGCAATTCGTGTCTGGGTTTCATGGCGAAAATATACGCTATTGATACTGGATGTAGATGGGAGCGGGAGTGAGCTTCAGCACCTCCGCGGGCGAGAGCAGTCCGTCTGCCGGCGGACGGATATCGTTTTTATAAAACAACTTGATGCCCGTGAACTGCACCGGCTCGGGCGCAACGACGCGGTTGTAGGTGCCATATTTTTTTGCTTTTGAACCGAAGCCGTCCATGTCCATCACGATCTGCACTTCCGGCAAAGGACGTATGTTCTGGTAATTGGTCACCATATCAAACGTGAAGCGGTGCACCACAAGCACCTTCGGCGGGAGCTGGTTCTCGCGCACGAGCCTCGCGAGGTACTCGGCAGCATAATTAATGTCAGCCGCGTCAAAGGTGCCGATAACCGTGCCCGGACGGTCGCCGAACTTCATAGAAAACTCGGGATCAATGCCTAGGTGCACCTGCGGCATCTTCAGATATTTTTCCAGCTGAGGGAGCTCATACTCGAGCGTGCTCTTCCCCACCTGCACGTCCAAGAACACGATGCCGCGTATCTTGCTCGCCATTTTCAATGCATGTTCTATCTGGTCGTCCGGCATCCGCAGGATGTACTTCCCTTCTTTCCCCGCAGTCGCCTGTGCGACGACTGCGATGTAATGGATAGCCGATACAGCCGGCGTCGCCGGGTCGGCGGCGGACCAGAGCGCGGTCGTGCTCGCGAGCTTCGCGAGCAGTTCATCCTCTGGGTACTCGCCGAGCACGCCCATGCCTTTGGAATAGAAGTTGCCGTAGTACGCGACGATGCGCTGAAACGGCAGGATGGCGCGCGCATTCGGATACACGCTCGCCACGGGCCAGAGCGAAGGGGTGGTGGTGGAAATAACGCTGACCGACGTGGACGCGGTTGAGAAAGTCTCAGTCGTACTCGCAATATGCGCGAGCGCGAGCATGCGCGCGTTGTAGTCGGCCTTGTCGAGTTCCGGAAGCGGGATGAATTTCTCCGGATCGTCGGCAGTCGCTGAACGGTATTCCGAAATGGCGAGCCCGGAGAAGCCGACGACATATACGAGCATGATCGCGCCCACGCCGATGTACGCTCCTCGCTTTTTCATAGACATGTCGGGCTCATTCTAGCCGAAACACGTCGAAAGAGCTATGAAAGGGCGCGATCGCAGTGAGAGCCTGAAGCTCTCACTGCGGAGGTCACAACTGTTTGTTGTGCCTCGCTTTAATCTTCTCTATCTTGTGCGCGAGCGCTATCGACATATCTACGTTCATGCTTTTCGCGAGCAGAAAGGCGACGATAACGACGTCGGCGAACTCATCTCCAAGAGCGTCCGGGTCGCGCCCGTCCATCTTCCCGGTGCGCTGATCGCCGAGCGATGCGAGCACCTCGTCGGAGAGTTCGCCCACCTCCTCTGACAGCTTCACCGCGCGTGCGAGCACGCGCTCCCGTTCAGAATAGCCGACCGTCTTCACCGTTCGGAAAAGCTCATCCTGTTCATCTATGAACTTCTGAAGCTTTTCAAGAGTCATACCTGCTTGTGGTATTCCCAATGGTCACCTTCCCCGACGATCTCAATACTCGTGCCGTTTATTTTAATTGCAGTTTCATCATCGGTCGCATATGCCGAGTATTCAAATTTCTCTTTGAGTTTTTCGAGATTTTCTTTCGTTACGTGAGTGAACCACTCTGAATTCAGATGGGGTATGAACAGAAAATCATAAAAGCCCATGGGGTTTTCGAGTAGATTGCCGAAATCTTCTTCCGGATAAATTATTTTAAGAACTTCGTAGGGCAAGTACCGTCCGGCAACCATGCTTCCCGCGCTCGTGCCCATATACACTTTATTTTCAGGAATGGAGAGCAGGAACTCCTTCATTCCAATTTCTCTAAAGACTTTCGCCAGGTACTGCTCGTCGCCTCCTCCGACTGAAATAATATCGGCCGCCGCTAAGCGCGGCTTCCAGACTTCCGGCGGAACCGCCGCAATATCAAGGATGTCGAGCGATTTAAAATGTCGCTTCTGAAGATTCACGAGGTCGTCTATGGCCCAACCCTTATCGTCGCCCCACGAGTTCATCGCGGTCGGTATATGAATGATGGAGAGTTCGGAGAGCGGACGCCCCGCAAGTTCCGAGAGTGCGTTAGCGATAGCATCATTCGTCATCCCAGCCGAAGTGAGCAGAAGCTTCATAGGATGAGTATAGCAAACGGCTCCAGTCCCGCCGGAACCGTTTGGCGCTAGAGCAGGGTGCGGATGATAAACCACACAATGATGATTGTGGCCGTGATGCCGGCAAAAGCCGCCACAGTCGTGAGCAGAAACTTCGCCGCCTCCTCTTGTTTACCCTCAATCATGAGCCGAACGGGCTGGTAGAAGAAGAGGTAGCCCATCAGCGCGACAGACAAAACGAGCGTGGACAGGAACATGATGGGGGCTATCATCCCAAGCTCCTGGTCGCTAAACGTCTGCGCATTGAAGAGGACAGTCACCAGGATGCTGATATACCCTGCGGCGACGATAGCGTGTGCAAATGGATTGGCGGTCATACCTCCTTGATAACTCCCGAGCCCGCGCACACGTTTCTCAATTTAGGACATGTCATGTCCTAAATCATCTTGATTCACCTTCAAAATCGGGGACGACGATGCCCCACCGCATCGTAGCGGTGTCGAGCTTCAGATAGGCGCTCTTGCCCGCAGACGGACGCGCGGTCATCGGCTCGCCCGGAGCGCGGTCGGCATAATTTACGACGATGACGCCCACCTGCTGCGGGTTCTGGCTCACCTCGGTCGTCTGCGGTGCAACTCTATCGCCGAGGAGGTATCCGTCGGAGCCGACGTAGCCCTGTGCGGTGTTGAGCGCGGCGACGGCGTAGTAGAAGGTGCCGGAGCCACCGCGCTCCTGGGTGATGAGGAATACGACATCCTCGCGACCGTCGCCGTTGAGGTCAGTCGTGAGCTTATTGCCGAAGTAACGCGTAGTGACCTTAGACGCGGAGTCGAGCGCCGCAGGCGTCTCAGCGACACCGTCTACGAGCGTGACCGGCACACCCTCAATCACATAGGTGGCGTTTCGCGCATCCGCCGCGCCTGCCGGCGCGGCGGGCTCCTCCTTCTTATTAAGCACGACAAACGCACCCGCCGCGACAACGACGATAACGGCAATCCACAATGTTTTGTTCATATCTCCGTATTATACCAACAATGAGAGCTTTAGGCTCTCATTACATGACCTCCTCGGACTAGTTGCTTTGGTAATTTTTGCGAATCTTTTCGAATAATGGTGCATACTTGAGCTTAGTACTTAATCTGGTAAGTTGTTCTTCAATTTTAGTTACAACATTTGTTTCCAAATTAATTCCATCAATTTCTTTATTCAGAGTCTCGAGATAAGATTCAATGCGCCAACTGTCTTCGTCAATTGCTTCTTTTAA
The DNA here is from genome assembly GCA_964371445.1 of uncultured Candidatus Saccharibacteria bacterium. Lineage (GTDB taxonomy): Bacteria > Patescibacteriota > Minisyncoccia > Phycocordibacterales > Phycocordibacteraceae > C7867-001. Next base: position 25,885 of record CAYJLK010000008.1, on the reverse strand, counting down.
AAGTTCGATTGCCCCATAAATTGCCCCCATTCGTCCTTCTTTGGAAAATTTATAGACCTCCAATTCTTTAGTTCGTCTTTTTGTATCTTTAAGGTCTTCCTTCAGTGAAGCAATTTCAGATTTGAGTGTAGATGATTCTTTTTCAGAATTCGCCTTGTTTATAGAAATAACACTCGTCAAAGCCTTTTCCAAATCACGTATCTGGTTACCAACTTCTGCTAGCAGAACCACCTTGAGACTTGTATCTTTTTCGCCTGAGACAGTATCTATCTTTTGAATCAGATCTCTCTCAAAATTCGCTATTCTGGCTTGGATATCCGATGTAAGCTTTTCGTTATCCTGCTCCAGAACTGACTTTACTGTATTCGTTTGCCTTTTCTCAAAGTCACTCAGGTCACTTTTTATTTCAGCTTTCGAAGACGATAGATTTGCTTCAACTTCTTCTTTCAAGGAAAGAAGGGTTCCTTCCTGCTTTTCTAGGGCTTCTTTAAAAGGTTTAATATTGAATATGTATGTGGCTCCGCCAAGCAAAGCAAGTATAGTTACGCAAATCCCGAGATAGCCAAGGTTTAAGGCGGCAACGTTATTTACCAAACTGATCACATCAGAAGTTGGTAAGGAGCTCGTGGCCAATGCATTCATAGTTATTGTTCCCATAATATGCTCCCTACCCCCGAAGTAAAGAGGGGATATTGGAGCCCGAATCTATCTCAAACTGGCCCCTCGGATTGCTATCCTCGGGACGCTCTCGCTCATCGCTCGGTTGCTGGGGAGCTAGGGAACGATCCTAGAGTCTCCTGCTCCAAAGGCAGGCGTGTTACCAGTTACACCACTCCCCAATGTCCAAACTCTACCACTACTTTCACCATTCGTCCGCCCTCATACCCGCTATTCGTCTATTCGCGCGAATTAGAGAATAAGAATGACGGAAAGGTTAAAGGATAGAGATGACGGAACGGGCTGGGGGCGGACAGTCCGGAGAAAGGCGGTAAAACATCTGAAGGCTCCGTTGTTCGCGGTCCACGATACCTGCCGCGGAGAGAACGCCGAGATGTTTGGAGGTCGCCTTAAAGGAGAGGTTGATTTCTTCGGCGATATCGCCGACATTTGCTTCTTTCTCTTTTTTTAGAAATCGCAAAATTGCGAGTCGGCGTCGGTTCGCCAGAGCTTTCAGTGTCCGCTCAAGTTCTTTATCCGCCATAACGTAACTATTCTACCATTCGCGCGAATTAGAGAAGAAACGAGCTGTTGATACAGGTTCTTAACATTATTCAGGAAACAACTCCAAGACAGCCAATTCTAAGGGGAGTGCGGGAATGGGCGCGTAGCGGATGCGGTCGGCGGCAGTGAGGAAGGCGAGCATCGCCGCGTGCGTGATCCCCTTTCCTTTTGCGAATGCATCAAGCGCCGAGAACTCGTCTGCGCCGAGCTCGCTCTCGAGCGAGGCGCGGAGCTCCGGCGCATAGCGGATAAGGAGCGTGGCGCGGAGCGCCTCCAGCACGAGCTCCAAGAAAAGCTTCATATCCACATCGGCCTTTGCCGCCTTCTCAATCGCCTCCAGCGCTTTGCCGCGCTCGCCCTGGGCGAGCGCGCTTATGAGCGCGTGCACCTGCTCGCGGCGTGGCGCGCCGGTCGCCGCCTCCACCTCCTCGCGCGAAAGCGACTTCCCCTCCGCCCCCGCGACCACTTTCTGCAAGACCGAGAGCGCGTCGCGATAGGAGCCGTCGCCAAGCAGGGCGATAAGCTCGGCGGCATCTGGAGCGAGCGCGTACCCCTCCTTCTTCGCAACTACAGCGGTCATCTTCGCCAACACCGCACGTGTCGGCTTCTTGAATTCAAATACCTGACAGCGCGACTGCACCGTCTCCGGCACCTTCGCGAGCTCGGTCGTCGCGAGAATGAACACCGCATGCGCGGGCGGCTCCTCAAGCGTTTTGAGAAATGCGTTCCACGCGCCCTTGGAGAGCATATGCACCTCGTCGAGGATGTATACCTTGTAGGGCGAGGCGAACGGGAGCGTGTACACGCCCTCGGTCAAGGAGCGAATGTCCTCCACGCTGTTATTACTCGCCGCGTCCACTTCATATAAATCATTTTCTGTGCAACCAATCGCGGCGGCGAAGATGCGCGCGACGCTCGTCTTCCCCAGCCCGCGCGTGCCGGCAAAGAGGTAGGCGTGCCCGATCTTCTTTCCCCTGGCCGCTTCCTCAAGCGGCTTCGTCACCTGCTCCTGCCCCACGACCTCCGCGAACGTGGCGGGGCGATACATCCGATAGAGAGACTGATGCGCCATAGTGCTCCGAGTATACCAAACTGCACAAAGAAAAAGGGCCCGGAATCGCTGTTGCGAAACCGGACCCGGAGGTGCTGGCGAAGACGTCAGCAAAGAAAGCGCTCGGAGGTCCCTAGCAGGCAGGAGAGCCCCAACCCCAGAACATACTCTATACTACACCATCGTCATGTTCCTGTCAAGAGCGCGATTCTCTCAAGCTCCTCCGCTGACTCGGCCTGCATCAGGCGCGCGCGCAACTCTGCCGCGCCGCCAAAGCCCGTCACGAACGCCTTAATGTGCTTCTTCAGTATCGCAAAGTTTTTCGGCGGCGAAATGTTCTCAAATCCGTGTGCAAGTTCTACAAGCGCCGCGAGCTTTTCGTGAAGCGGCACATCCTCCGGCTTGCGTCCGGCAAAAACCCACGGATTGCCGAACATCGCCCTTCCCAGCATCGCGCCGTCGCACCCCGATTCCGCCACCTTCGCGCGACCGTCCTCCAGGTCCTGCACGTCGCCGTTGCCGATAAGTAGGACGCTTGGATTCACCCGATTGCGAATCTCCACTGCCCGCTTCATGAGCTCCCAGTCGGCGGGGACAAGCGACATCTCTTTGCGCGTGCGCAAGTGGAGCGTGATAGCGGCAGGTGACTCTTCCAAAAGCGCGGTGAGCCACTCATTGAGCGATTCTTTGTTATAGCCGACACGCGTCTTCACCGAGACCGGCACATCGCTCGCCGCCTTTGCCGCGCGGATAATCTCTCGGGCGAGCTCCGGGTTCTTCATCATCGCGGCGCCGCACCCCTGCCGTTCAATAGCGCGGTCCGGACAACCCATGTTGATATCCACGCCATCAAAGCCGAGCCCGGCAACCAGCTTCGCCGCATACGTAATCATCTCCGGCTTGCTTGAGAAAATTTGCGCCACAATCGGCCGCTCGTTCGCATCAAACAGGAGGTCGCGCATCAGCGGATTCTCCGCGTCCTTCATTTTCGCTATCTCGCGCGTATGGTAGAGGCCGTCGGCGGAGACGAACTCGGTCCAGAACACGTCGGGCGCCCCACGCGAGGCTACCAGCGCGCGGAACGCGACATCGGTCACGTCCGCCATCGGCGCCATGACAAAAAACGGCTTTTTAAGATTGCCCCAAAACGATTTCATCCAAACACCGTATCAGAAATCATTGATTCACGCCTGCCTCCCTCTTTACATATACCTTACCGTCAAAGCGCAGATCAACGTAGTCAATGGAGCCGTCGGAGAGATTGAGATTCTCGCGCGCGGACACGAGCGCGGTGAACGCGTCCTGCTCGTGTCCGAGCACATAGGTGATGCGCGTGCCGCTTGCGAGATAGTCGTCGACCTCGTCTTCGCGAATGACGAGGTACGTGACGGATGCGCCGAGCGTATCGAGCTGCCGGGCGAAGTCGAACGTCGCGGGGAGCTCCTCTGCGCGCGCGATGGTCGCGCGGAGCGGCTCGAGACCATCGCCTTCAAGCGGCGCATACAGTGTGAACGTATTGATTGGCTTGGTTGAGGTCGAACTCGCGGCGAAGATAAAGCCGCTCGCATCAAAGACGTAGCAATACTCGTCAGACCCGTGGCTGTTCGTCGGATCTGGAGCGAAATCTGTGGGCGCGAGACCGCACCAGCGCGCGATGGGAGTGCGGTCGTTTATCTTTATCGAAAGTCCGGTCAATCCGTTCCTGAAGATGGAGACGGCTGCGATATCGGGATGCGCACTGATGATATCGCTGCGGATGTGCGACGCGGGGAAAAAGAACGTCGAGTCGCGCGGGATGAGACCGAGATAGTACCCTTGCATTGCCGCCGTTGCGATATCTGCGAACGATTGATCCGCACCATATATCTGCACCTGCGAGATCCTCGTCGTCTCTTGCCGAAGCTCGTAGACGATTCCCGCAACGAGAAGGACGAAGATGATGCTAAGCGCAGTGAGAACCCGCCGCCGCCGCAGGCGGCGGCGCAGGGCGAGACGATCGCTATTTTGCGACGCCGATGAAAGTCTTACCGACATACGGCACCAGTACTTCGGGCACCTTGATGGTTCCGTCCGCTTGCTGGTAGTTCTCAATGATGGAGACAAGAATGCGTGGCGTCGGTATCGCGGTCGAATTCAGCGAATGCGGGAAGCGCATATTCCCCTCTGCATCGCGATACCGGATATTGAGCCGGCGTGTCTGGAAGTCGTGGAAGTAGGACGCTGAGCTGATCTCCCGATACTTCTTCTCACCCGGCACCCAGAGTTCGACATCATACTTTTTGACCTGCCCGAGCCCGAGGTCGCCGCCGCAATTCGCGACGGTGTGGTACGGAATATTCAGAAGCTCGATAAACTCTTCGGTATTGCGGTTGAGCCACTCATGCATACGGACCGATTCGTCATGCTCCGCCTTACAGAGAACGACCTGCTCCCATTTGAAGAATTCATGCACGCGGATGAGCCCGCGGACGTCCTTGCCGTGCGCACCCGCCTCACGGCGGAAGCAGGGTGAGAATGCGAGGAACTTCACCGGAAATGCGCTCGCGTCGAGCGTCTCGTCCATGTAATAGCCCATCGTCGCCACCTCGGCAGTACCCGCGAGATATTCGCCGTCCTGCGTTTTATATAAATCCTCCTCGCCCTGCGGCAGGTACCCGGTGCCCATGAAGGCCTCGCGACGCACTAGGCTCGGCACGCTCATCAAGGTCATCCCTTTGCCTCCGAAATGCTTGAGTGCGAGCTGCCACACCGCGTTCGCGAGCAGAACACCGTCGCCCTTGAGGAAATATCCGCGGAATCCGGCGACCTTCGTCCCGCGCTCGAAATCGGCGATGTCGAGCGCCGTCATGAGCTCGACATGACCCTTGGGTGTAAACGAAAATTCGGTCGGTGTGCCCCATGTCTTCACTTCGAGATTGTCGGCGTCACTCTCGCCATCGGGCACCGACATATCCGGGATGTTCGGCACCGTGAGCATCAGCTTCTGCCACTCGACCATCACCGCCTTCAGCCGCTCCTCGGCCTCCGCCATGCCGGCCTTCAAGTGCTGCATCTGTTCGATGATCTTCTCGCGCTCCTTATCCTTCGTGATCTGTATCTCATTGCTCCGGCGATTCTGCTCCGCGCGCTTCGCTTCGAGCTCCTGCCGCAGGAGTTTGCGTTCGTCATCTACCGCGATAAGGCGGTCGATGTCGACCACAATTTTCTTCTTCGCCGCACCGGCTTTTATGATGTCGGTGTTCTCCCGAATGAAATGTATGTCGAGCATGTGCTCCGTATTATACTGCACCTATGGACATTCGCGAACTGGCTCGTGCAAAGTGGCCTGCACAACTCTTGGAGATCCCCCAACCGCCGAAACGGCTGTGGCTGCGCGGTTCGCTCCCGCCCGCGGGGACGAAATATCTCGCGGTCGTGGGCTCTCGGGCGATGACGCGCTATGGGCAGGAAGCGTGCGAACGTCTCATCGCAGGGCTCGCGGGGTATCCTATCTCCGTCGTGAGCGGTCTCGCGCTCGGCATAGACACATGCGCGCACAAGGCTGCACTCGCCGCAGGCCTCCATACGCTGGTGTTGCCCGGATCCGGTCTCGATGATGCGGTGCTGTATCCGCGGAGCAATCGACCCTTCGCAAAAGAAATCCTAAAGGCCGGCGGCGGATTCCTCTCCGAGTATCCGCCCGATGAATCCTCGCGCGTGTATTACTTCCCCGAGCGCAACAGGCTCATGGTCGGACTCTCCGACGCCGTGCTTGTCATCGAGGCGGGAGCGAAGTCCGGCACGCTCATCACCGCACGGCTCGCAAGCGAATACAATCGCGACCTGCTCTGCATCCCGCACAGAATCGGCGACCCGCACGCCTTCGGTCCGCATCTCTTCATCCGGCTCGGCGCCGCACTCGTCGCTGAACCGCTCCACATCCTCGAAGCACTCGGGATACCTCCGCGCGAAGGCGCATCCCAGGGCGCGGCGCCGAGCGACCTCGAAGATGCAGAATTGGTTATCTGGAATATGCTTGAAGAACCGATGACCCGCGACGAGATTCTTCGCGGTGCCTCCGGCGCCGCGGGCGAGATGTTGACCGCGCTCGTCGCCCTCGAACTGCGTGGACTTATCAAAGAAGAATTCGGCGCCTGGCATCGCGTATAAACACAAACGCATGAAAATTTATTCTTGGAATATGCTGTTCCGCAACAAAGAGCTCGACAGAGCTTTTGAGTTTATTACAAACAGCGACTTCGATATCTTCTGCCTGCAGGAAGTCCCAGACGAGTTTCTCAAACGACTTCAAACGCTCCCCTTCCATCTGGTGGAGACAGTAGACGCGAATCACCTGTTCAGAGTGCCGAGCACTCACCGCGTAGTCATCCTTTCGCGCTATGAAATTATACAAAGCAAGAGAATTTCTTTCCCGGATTATTGGCCTGAACTCCCGTGGCGAGCGAAGGCGCTCGTGTGGCTCCTAAGTCCTCTCGGGTGGTCGAAGCGAACGAATCGGGCAGCGCTCCTCGCAGATGTCGCTACGCCTGTGGGCACTGTGCGCGTATTTAATCTGCACCTCGTTCTCGCCCAGCCAGCGTGGCGGCTGAAGGAATTCGAACAATCTATGGCCGAGCGCGACCCGAGCGTATCCACTATTGTATGCGGCGACTTCAACACCATTGAGTCGCCGTTTGTGTCGCTCTTAAATTGGCTCCTCGGCGGGAGCGTGAGCGATTCTTTCTCATATCGACGCGAACGAACCCATATTGAGAAGCGTTTTGTGGAACACGAATTGATCAATCCGCTTGCCGGCGGCATCACGCATCCTCTGTCGCAATCCCAGCTCGACCACATCCTCGTCTCCCGTTCGTTCTCTATCAAGAATGCAGTA
>CAYJLK010000008.1:10381-18640 GCA_964371445.1 uncultured Candidatus Saccharibacteria bacterium | reverse complement strand
CTTGACCATATATAGGTATGCGCGCTATGAGTTAATGCGTGACGAAGAGATTACTTATTGTTGAGTCGCCCCATGAGATAGCCGAGGACGGCATCTCACGGGGCAGGCCGACCGAAAAATGAAAAGACTACTAATTGTAGAATCGCCAACAAAGGCGAGGACCATAGGACATTATCTCGGCAAGGACTACACCGTCCTCGCCTCGGTCGGGCACGTGCGCGATCTACCGAAGAGCAACAAGGACGCCGTCGATATCGAGGGCGGCTTTATCCCACGCTACGTCATTCCCGCCGAGAAGCGCGAAGTAATCGAGAAGATAGAGCGCGCCGCAAAGAAGGCCGATGAGATCTACCTCGCGACCGACCCCGACCGCGAGGGCGAAGCGATTGCCTGGCACATCAAGGAAGTCGCCGGACTCTCGAAGCCGCAGCGGGTCGTCTTCCACGAGATCACCAAGACCGCCATTATCGAGGCGCTCGCGCACCCGCGATTGATCGATGAGAATTTGCGCCGCGCGCAAGAAGCGCGGCGCGTCCTCGACCGCATCGTCGGCTACGACCTCTCCGGGCTTATCTGGAAGAAAGTGCGCTACGGACTCTCGGCAGGGCGGGTACAGTCGCCCGCGCTCCGCATTCTCGCCGAGCGCGAGCGCGAGATTAAAGCATTTATACCCGTCACCTATTTCGTGCTTTCTGCACTTTTCAAATCAAAAACCGGTGATATCGCGATGACCTGCACCAAAGAGCCCGCGTCCAAGGAAGAGGCCGAACGCATCGTGCAGGCCGGACGCACCGCCAAGTGGAGCGTCGCCTCCATTACCGAAAAAGCCGAGGAGCGGAATCCGCGGCCGCCCTTTACTACATCCACTCTTCAGCAAACCGCGTCCACGCGCCTCGGTTTCGCGCCTTCGCGCTCTATGCGTGCGGCGCAGAAATTGTATGAAGCTGGTCACATCACCTACATGCGCACTGACTCGGTACATCTCGGCGAAGAGGCGGTCGCGAAGATGGCTGGCGTCATAGAAAAGGAGTTCGGCAAAGACTATGTACAGGTACGCGCCTATAAGACGACGAGCAAGAACGCTCAGGAGGCGCACGAAGCTATCCGTCCCACCGATGCCGCTCGTGAAAGGGCGGGTGCGACACCTGATGAGGTCGAACTCTATGAACTGATCCGCATACGCGCGATCGCTTCACAGATGTCCGCCGCGCAGATCATGCGCACGGGCATCGCGGCAAAGGCTGACGCCGAGATTTTTAAGGAGCAAAGCGACTATAAAAATCCAAGTGGGGTTGCGTCTTCGCAAGCCCCCAAGAACATCCCGCTCTTCACAGCAAGCGGCTCGCGCACACTCTTCCCCGGATGGCTCGCACTCGATACGAAAGCGCGCGGAGAGGATCTCGAACTTCCGAAGCTCTCCATCGATGATGCGCTCACGCTCCTTTCACTCAGCGCCCTCGAGAAGCAGACCGAACCGCCAAACCGCTATACTGAAGCCGGACTTATCAAGGAGCTCGAGAAGCGCGGCATCGGCAGACCGTCCACCTATGCGTCCATCATGAAGACCATTGCCGATCGCGGCTACGTCGAGAAACTCGGACGCTCACTCCAGCCGACGGCGACCGGCATGGTCGTCTCGGGCTGGCTTGAAGAAAATTTCCCCGAATATGTGAGTGATACATTCACGGCGGAAATGGAAAACGAACTCGACGAGATAGCGCGAGGCGAGCGCGGCTACACCGAAACGCTCACCGCCTTCTACGGCCCGTTCGAGAAGGCGGTGCGTGCGAAGGATAAGCTTCCCAAAGCGACCTCGCTCGGCGATGCGGCAGCGGAGTTCCCCTGCCCGCTCTGCGGAAGTCCCATGGAATTCAAGCTCGGCCGCGGGGGCGTCTTCATGAGCTGTAAGAAGTATCCGGACTGCCTCGGCGCGCGCACCGAAGACGGGCATGAGCTCAAGAGCGATGAGCCAATCGGCGTCCACCCGGAAACTGGCGCTGATATTTTCATAAAAACCGGACGCTTCGGGCCGTATGTAGAGATGGCACTTCCGACCCCGACGTCAGAAGCCGAGACTCCGACCGAAAGCGCCGGAGAAGAAGAGACGGCGAGTGCGAAGAAAAAGAAGAAGCCCGCGAAGCGGACAAAAGGACGACCGAAGACGGCCGCCAAGCGCGCGAGTATCCCCGCCGGCACCGACCTCGCGAACGTGACGCTTGCCGATGCGGTCAGATACCTCTCCCTTCCGCGCGCACTCGGGATACATCCGTCCACCAGCAAGGAAGTCTTTGCAAGCACCGGACGCTTCGGACCCTATGTCGGCAGCGACGGCGAGTTCCGTTCGCTCAAAGCTGCGATGGGCGACCCGTACACCGTCACACTCGATACAGCTCTCGCCCTCCTCGCCGCGCCGAAACTCCCGCCGAAAGGTGTCGAGATAGTAAAAGAAATCGGCAAGCACCCGCGCACTGGGAAGAGTCTCGTGCTCTATAAATCAAAGCAGGGACTCTTTCTGAAAAAAGGCCTCCGCCGCATCTACCTCCCCGAAGCTACTGATCCCTCTTCCCTCACCCCCGCCGAAGCCGCCGAATACCTGAAATGATTTGGTAGTGGGTGTATAGTAAGCACCTATGACGACCGTCAAGGAGATTATTGGCGAAATGTCGGAAGCCTCGCCTGAGGACATTGCCTTTGTCACAAAGGCATATGAATATTCTAAAAAGGCGCACGAGGGTCAGGTCCGTTATTCGGGTGAACCATACTTTAATCATGCGTCCGCAACCGCAAAGATCCTCGCCGAGTACAATATGGATGCGACGACCATTGCCGCGGGTCTCCTCCACGACGCGGTCGAAGACGGCCGCGTCTCGCGCGAGGAAGTCGAAAAGGAATTCGGAAAGGAACTGCTCTTCATCGTCGACGGCGTGACGAAGCTCGGCACGCACAAGTACCGCGGCGCCGAACGCCACGCAGAGAGTCTCCGGCGACTGATGGTAGCGACTGCAAGCGATATCCGCGTACTCATCGTGAAGCTTGCCGACCGCAAGCACAACATGCAGACCCTGGAACACGTGCCCGAACACAAGCGTCGCCGCATCGCGCTTGAGACGCTCGAGATCTATGCACCGATTGCCGATCGACTCGGCATGGGAAAGATGAAGAGCACGCTCGAAGACCTTGCCTTCCCTTTCGTAGACCCCGACGCCGCCGCGCACACTGCCGAGGTTCGCAAATTGAAGACACAGGAGACGGAGGAAGGTCTCAAGAAGATGCAGAAAGAGCTGAAGCAGGAACTGACAAAGAAAGGGCTGCGAGGGTTCCGCACCGACATCCGCATGAAAGGGCTCTGGAGCCTGCACCAGAAATTGAAGCGGAAGCGCGACGACATCAATCTCATCCACGATATCGCCGCCCTGCGCATTGTCGTATCGACCATCGAAGACTGTTATACGACGCTCGGTCTTGTGCACGCGGTCTACAAGCCGCTCCCGGGCGAGTTCAAGGACTACATCGCCTTTCCGAAGCCCAACGGCTACCAGTCGCTTCATACGACCGTCGTGACGCCCGAGGCGGGCATCGTTGAGATACAGATCCGCACCGAGGAGATGCATCGGCGCGCGCAGTTCGGCATCGCGTCACACATGACCTATAAACAATTGGGAAAAGAGGTTGAAAAACTCGGGAAGGACGTTCAGAAAAGCAGATTCTCGGCGATCTCGTTTTCCTGGATCCGCTCGCTCATCCCTTCGCTTATGAAAGTTTCAAAGAAGGAAGGCGGTGTGCAGGGAGTCGCGAAGATACCGCCCTGGCTTGCCGAGCTCGCTGAAGCGCATACAGAAGTCGCCGGTTCCGAAGAATTCGTCGAGGGGTTGAAAGAAGATTTCTTCTCGCACCGTGTCTTCGTCTTCACGCCGCAGGGCGACGTTATCGACCTGCCTGCAGAGTCGACGCCGATCGATTTTGCGTATGCGATACACTCTGATCTCGGCGACCATCTCCAGGGGGCGAAGGTGAACGGTAAGCTCGTCTCTTTTGATACAACACTTGGCAACGGCGAGGTCGTCGAGATACTCCGACGCGACTCCGCGCACCCTTCGCCGAAATGGCTCGAGATAGCGCGCACCTCGCTCGCGCGCCGGCATATCCGCGCTGCGCTCGGCATGACCGATACGGCGAAGCCGGCGCGCCGGCAGCGGCACCTCTGGAAGAAAAAAGTTTAGACCGAGAAGTTGCTGATCGAATACAGCCCGTCATCATCAACTTCTTCGGGTGCGGCGGGAGGGACAGGATCGCCTGAGAGCTGTGTCGTATTCGGAAAAACGGGAGAAGGAGTTTCTGTCGCAGTGGCCTCCTGTTGCGTGGCGAGTGTCGCGACCAGCTGTTGGAGATCGTCGGGCGAAAAGAAGTCAATAACGAGTCGGCCACCCTCGGCATTCGTCTCGATGATGACGCGTGTGCCAAGCGTCTCGGTGAGCGACTTCTCGATCTCTACCATCTCGGGCGACTTGCGATTATATTTATGCACACGTTCCTGCGCGATAGCACGCGCGATACGCTCGGCTTGGCGAACCGGGAGCCGCTTTAAAATAATTTCTTTAAAGAGCGTCTCACGTTCCTCGGGGCGATCGTTGAGCGCCATTAAGGGGCGTGCGTGGCCCTCGCTGATTTCGCGCCCGACGATAGCAGCCTGCATGTGCTCGGGCAAGGAGAGCAGCCGGAGCGAGTTCGAGACGTACTCGCGGCTCTTGCCGATCTTTGCCGCGCATTCTGCGTGCGAGATGCCGAACTCGTCGATAAGCTTCTGGAGCGCCTTCGCACGGTCGATCGCGTTGAGGTCTTCTCTCTGGAGGTTCTCGATGATAGCGAGTTCGAGCTTGGTGAGATTGTTGTCGCCCTGGCGGATAACGACCGGCACTTGCCGCAGGCCCGCGATCCTGCTCGCACGGAGGCGCCGCTCGCCGGCGATGAGCTCATAGACACTTTCAAGGCCGTCAGGCTTCTCGACCTCGCTGCGACTCACGACAAGCGGCTGGAGCACGCCGTATTGGCGGATGCTCTCGGCGAGCGATGTGAGACCGGCCTCGCTGAACTCTTTACGCGGCTGGTACGGATTCGGCACGATACGCTCGACGTCAATCCAGAAAACCGAATCGTACTTGGTCGGGACATATGCCGCGTCGTCTTTCATGTAAAAGATTTTAGCATATGATACTCTGCAAACTAGAGCCGGGATGGCGGAATTGGTAGACGCAAGGGATTCAAAACCCCTCGACGCGAGTCATGAGAGTTCGAGTCTCTCTCCCGGCACTATAACGAGCACAGCGAGATATTGTGCCGGGAAGCACCATGCCTGCGCATGGTGCGTGAGAGACTCGAATGGCGGAGGCATATCGCGAAGCGATGCCGAGCCGGGGTCGCGCATACTTATGAGCGAAGCGAATTAGTAAAGCGTGACCGAGCCTCTCCCGGCACACATTAGAGTTTCCCGACAAGATCAAGCCCTGGCTCGAGCGTATCAGAGCCCGGCTCCCAGGAGGCGGGACAGACCTGACCCTTATGCGTCTCGACATACTGCGCCGCCTGGAGCTTGCGCAGTGTTTCTGAGCCTTTGCGGCCGATAGAGTTATCATTGATTTCCATAGAGCGTAAGACGCCGGCAGGGTCGATGATGAAGGAGCCGCGAAGCGCGAGCCCCTCATCAGGCGTGAATACCGCCTCGCCGCCTTCGATGAGAACGCCGAACGCATACGAGAGCTTGCCGGAAGGATCGGCTGCCATCGGATATTTAATTTCTGCAATTGCAGGAGAAGCGTTGTGCCACGCTTTATGGGTAAAGACGGTGTCGGAGGAAACCGAGATAATCTCGGCGTTCAGCGACTGGAACTTCGGATAGAGCTTCGCAAGCTCTTCAAGTTCCGTCGGGCAGATGAAGGTGAAGTCCGCGGGATAGAAGACGAGGACAACCCACTTTCCGCGAAGCTTCGAGAGGCTCATGGTCCGTATCTCTCCTGCATGATAGGTCTCGAATTCGAAATCAGGCACTGTCTCGCCCACCTTCACCTGCGAGGTATAATCGCGCACCGCGTCGTGGAACTCGCCGCAGTTCTCACAGTAGTTGCTCTTGGTTTCTTTCATAAGCGTTATTGATTACGTAGGGGCTCATGATACCATCGCTCGCAATGAGGGCAAAGATTCTCTGTATCGCGGGACCGACTGCCTCAGGCAAGTCCGCCCGCGCGATCGAAGAGGCGCTCGCGCGCGGTGGCGAGGTTATTTCCGTGGATTCGCGGCAGGTGTACCGCGGACTCGATATCGGCACGGAGAAAATATCCCGAGAGGAGATGCGCGGCGTGCCGCACCACCTCATCGATATTCATGATCCCCGCGAGAGTTATTCTGCAGGTGACTTTGTTGCCGACGCAACACGCCTTATCAGAGAAATTTCAGCACGCGGGAAGCTCCCTATCCTCGTCGGCGGGACACACTTCTACTTCGACGCGCTCCTCTTTGGGCTCCCGATGGGCGTGAACGAGAATCCCGTGCTCCGCGCCGAGCTAGAGAAACTCTCCACCGAAGAGCTTTTTGCGCGCGTCCGCTCCGCGGACGCGCGCCGCGCTGCGGAATTGGACCCGAGGAATCGCCGCCGACTCATCCGCGCGCTTGAAATAATTAAAGCAAAAGGAAAGGTTCCGGCGCGCACTTCTGGTACAAGGTCTCACCTTGTACCAGAATATGAAGTGGAATGGATCGTCATCAACCCGCCGGTTGAAGAATTAAGGAAAAGAATTGATGCACGGCTTGAACAAGCGCTTGCGCGTGGACTCGTAGAGGAAGTGCGCCGCGTGCGCGAGGAGGTCGGCGACACACGCCTGGACGAACTCGGACTTGAATACCGCATCGTCGGCGAATTTTTGCGCGACGAACGAACCGAAGCATCCATCCTTCCCACTCTCTCGGCGAAGCTCTGGCAGTATGCCCGCCGCCAGAAGGCATGGCTCCGCAAACTAGGACATCCGTTGTTCTAGTTTATAAGGAACAGGAAGATCGCACATAGATATCTGTGTGATTCCCTTCCCACGTATAAATATTTCCGCAACGATCTTTCACTTGCGATGAACCGAACGAAGGAGGATTGACGGGTACACTTCCGGCAATTCCTGAAATACAGGAAATGAGATTTTGGGCGGTATCTACTTTTGCACCGCTACTGTGCGAACCTGTTCCACCCTCGCTTGCATGCCCAACCTCGGTGCCTCCTGTTACAGTAACTCCCCCGCATTTATTTTGGATGCTCTTGATTTGATCAATCGTGCTTTGTTGCATCCCATCAAGCGAGGTGCACGTGGACTGAGTTTTGGTACAACAGTTCGCGCTCGAACGACCAGTGACACTGGCAGCCGCAAGGTCCCTTGCATTCATATCATTTGATGCAGAACATCCTAGTGCAAAACCGTTGATTAATTGCCCTGGTCCCGCCGTCGTAGTGACACCGCCTTGTCCAGTCACGCCGGTCACACCTTGTCCATTGACTTGATTCAAACTCCCGGCAAGCGGAATGCAATCAGCAGCACCACCCGAGCCGACGAGATTCGACCATGTCCCCCATTTTGTTGAACCCTCTGAACCCTTATAAAGCACCACCATAATCGCGTCGACGGCGAGCCAGCCGGCAAGCGCGATGACGATGCCGACGACAGTGTGCTGCAGGATCTTCTTCGCCTGTTCCTTCCCTGCGGCATTTACAGGATTCACCACGAAGAGAAACCCTGACCACGCGATCATAATCGGCGCGACGAAGACGATAGCAATCGTAATGAGAAACTGGATGATATTATTGATGACCGTGATGACCATCCCCCAACCCGGAGCGCACCGATTCGCGGCATCCGGCACGATGGGACCGAAGAACGGTATTGCCGCGTGCGCAGCAAGCGGCAATACAAACATACCGACGATGAATAAGAGTGCTATCAGAGGGGCGCGAGAACGCATATCCCTATCATACCGCCCCCCGCCCAGTTCGGAACGGCTTTTCCCCCACCCATCTATCTGGTATCGTGCACACACGGGTCCATATGTAGGCATATGAACCCTCGTTCGGAGAGAAAGAATGACTGGGGACACTCATTTGTTTCTTCCTCACTTCGGGTCCATCGTATAGTGGTAGTACATCGGTCTCCAAAACCGACAGCCCAGGTTCGATCCCTGGTGGGGCCGCCCAAAAAAAAAAAACACCCAACGGGGGTTTTTTTTTTTGGG
>CAYJLK010000008.1:0-10371 GCA_964371445.1 uncultured Candidatus Saccharibacteria bacterium | reverse complement strand
GCCCCCCCCCGGGCGCCCCCAAAAAAAACAACCCCCCGCACGGGTCATTTCTTTGCGGGGCCCCAAGCGAGCGAACTGCTTCGCTCGCGTCCAGGAATCGGAGCGCCGGAACACGTTTTCGTCAGCAGACGAAAACAGTGAGGCGGTGCCCAGACCGAACACGAGCGACGGCGAGTGTTCGAGTCGAGGGAGATAAGCGGTAATCCGCGGTCCTGGTGGGCCTGAAGAATTTTAAAAGGTTGTATTCACTGGTTTATTTTTCATACCCCCTCACACGGAATCGAACTCTTTATGTTTCCACGCTGTTGAACCATTACGGGGGATTGACAGAATCGTTTTGTTAGCGCAAATTATATTCGGAGCGGATCTCGAATCCGTGTTAGTTCAACTCATTCTGCTCGACCTAGGAGGGTCAAATGAAACAATTACCGGAGTCAGTGGTGTACGAAGAAGGTCTTCATTACTGGCCGTACAGAACTTCACTACAAGCAGTACTCGACTATATCGTCGCGCACGCACCCAAGTACGGCGACCTGCTCGATATTATGTGCGGTCCCGGCTACTTGCTCGGACAGATCGCACAAAAGCGGAGCGACCTCATACTGAAGGGGGTCGATATCGATGAACGATACGTATCGTATGGCCACGAAACATATCCGAATGTTTCTTTCGAACAGGGCGACGTCTTGACCTGGCGACCATTAATACGATTCGACGTTGTGGTATGCACCGGTGCCGTGCACCACATTCCGTATGAGCAACAGGAAGCAGCGCTCGCCAGTATCGCGTCTCTCGTGACTCCGGGCGGCTTTGCAGTCATCTCGGATTGCTACGTGGATAACTATTCCGATGAAACTGAACGGAAGCTTGCAGCGGCGAAACTCGGGTACGAGTATCTAGTGGAGACCATCCGGAACGGTGCGCCCGACAAAGTCGTCGAGTGGACAGTGGACATACTCTCTAACGACGTGCTGATGCATGAGTTCAAGCCGCCGCTCGCGAAGCGTCTGCCCGCGTTCGAGAAGTGCTTTGCAAGCGTCGTGACGTTAAAGCCGTGGCCAGCAACAATAGAATCGGAATATGGAGACTACGTTCATATTTGCTCTGTCGCCTAGATGTGCCGCCACTTTGGCGGGACGAAGGAATCCAACCCTTCGTCTCGACGGAGGGGTGGCTTTCTTTTTATTCCATAATCTTATACATCTCAAACACCCCCTTCCATTTGAGGATGGTCCGCTCAATCGTGTTCCATCCCAGGATTCGTAAGCCCGCCGAAATATTTTAGGTTGTATTTACTGGGTTATTTGACGCGCTCACGCACACAGAATCGAACTCTCAATTCTGTAGAAATCCTGCTACTATTCCGTTGTGGTAATAACTGTGACTTTCATTGCATCTGGACTGGCTCTTCTTGCTGAAGGTAAATATATCGTCTCGATTTTCAGAGGAAAAACCAAACCAAATTTTTCAGGTTGGTTCATCTTCACCGTTTCGATGGGTTGTGTTTTAGCTTCCGCCTATTCACTTGGAGCCAGAGACTCGCTTCCGCTTATTGCAACTTTCATGTCTCTACATTTTATAGTTGCCCTCCTGTCACTGAAGTACGGGATCGTCCGTTTTACTCGAGTGGATGTCTCAATGCTCATTCTTTCGGTAGTAGGTCTATTCTTGTGGTGGCAAACGGAAAATGCTTGGTACGCGCTCATACTCAACATTCTCATCGATATGTTTGGCTACGTAACCATAGCGACGAAACTTTACCGCCACCCCGAAACAGAGGACAAGCTCGCTTGGATGATAAGCGCTCTCGCCTACTCTCTAAACCTGATTGTCGTTACTCGCTGGGTGCCCCAGGAATATCTCTTTTCACTTTCTAACGTTATTTGGTGTAGTACCATCCTTTTTCTCGCATTTCGACCCACACCCTCTTCCATCTCAGGATAGTTCGCTCGATCCTGTTCCAGTCCAGGCTTCGTAAGCCCGCATCAAGACGTCGCAAGCGTGCCGCCGGCACGCAGCCAATCATTCAAGCCGCCGACATTTTCAGCCTGAAATCCACGGCTTTGCAGATATTCAGTTGCAACTCCAGCTCTTCCGCCTGATCGGCAGTAAAGATATATTTTCTTCGAGGGAACAATTCCCTCTACGTTACCGCTCAATAGAGCCTCCACAGGAACATGTAACGCATGTTCAGCATGTCCGCTCTGCCATTCTTCAAGCGTGCGCACGTCCAGAAGCTGTGCATTCCCCGATTTTACTTCTTCGATTATCGACATAGATTGAGGTATTGTACCGCGCCGAATCAAAAACCGCCCCTTGGGGCGGTTTTTGATTCATTTCTTCGTCTCTTTGAAAAGCACCCGCTTGCGGAGCGTGGGGTCGAACTTTGTGACCTCGATCTTGCGTTCGACGGTCTTTTTATTCTTGCGGGTCCAGATGACGTGATTGGACTTCGTGGACTTGAGCCGGAGCAGGCGATCTTGTGACATACGGACTATGCTACCACAGCTTCTTTTTTATTTCCATTCCTCACTGTTTTCTTCTTCACGTCGAAATACGGCTCGTCGTTCTTGATAGATACCGAGACCGTACCACCCTCCATAAGCCCCCGATCCACCATCAAGGACGCAAGCGGCGTGAGTATCTTATCCTGAATCGTCCGACGCAGGGGGCGCGCGCCATACTGCGGGTTATAGCCCCTCTCCGCGAGCCATTGCCGCACTTCAGGAGAAAATGAAAGCGCGATGCGCTTCTGCGAGAGGCGCTTCATCACCTCCTCCACCTGCGTGTCCACGATGCGCGTGAGCGCCTCCTTCGCGAGTACGTCGAAGATGATAATGTCGTCGAGACGGTTGAGGAACTCGGGGCGGAAGTGTTCCTTGAGTGCGTCCATCACCTTCGCTTTCGTCTCCTCGTAACGCGTCGCGTCGGTCGCGTCGGCAGTGCCGAAGCCGATGTGCGCGAGCCGATCGATGAACTCGCCGCCGATATTGCTCGTGAGCACGATAATCGTATTTTTGAAATTGACCTTGCGCCCCTTACCGTCGGTGAGGTGGCCCGAGTCGAGCACCTGAAGCAGGATATTGAACACCTCTGGATGCGCCTTCTCGATCTCGTCGAAGAGTACGACCGCATACGGGCGGTGCCGGATGCGCTCGGTCAAGGTACCGGACTCCTCGTAGCCCACGTAGCCCGGCGGCGCGCCGATCAGCTTCGCCACCGAGTGCTTCTCCATAAACTCGCTCATATCCACCCGCACAAGCGCTTCTGTATCATTAAACATAAATTCCGCGAGTTTGCGCGAGAGCTCGGTCTTCCCCACACCGGTCGGTCCGAGAAAAAGGAAGGAGCCGATAGGACGGTTCGGATCAGAAATGCCCACGCGCGAGCGCTTCACCGCGTCCACGACCTTCTTCACCGCTCCGTCTTGGCCGATGATGCTCCCCTTGAGCGCCGCTTCCATGCGGGAAAGTTTCGCGGCTTCCTCCTCGAGCATGCGTGCGACGGGGATACCCGTCCAGCGGCTCACCACTGCCGCGATGTCTTGTTCTGCGACCTCTTCGTTGAGGACGCGGCGCGATTTCTGAAGTGTCTTCAGGCGCTTCAACTTCGTTTCGAGGTCTCTCTGGATGTGCGGAATCTTGCCGTATCGGATTTCTGCGACCGTGCCGAGGTCAGCGGCTATCTCGGCGTTATCCGCCTGCACCTTCAGCGCTTCGAGTTCGGTCTTCGCCGCGCGGATCCCGATAAGCACCTCCTTCTCGTTCTTCCACTTCAGCTCAAGCTCGCTGGTCTTCTCCTTCAGGTCGGCGATCTCTTTATCGATAATCTTGATGCGTTCTTTTATTTCTTTTGCATGCTCGCCCTCCAGATCTTTCTGAAGCGCCTGACGTTCAATCTCGAACCGGCGAATCTTGCGGTCAGTCTCTTCGAGAAGCGGCGGTTTGTTCTCGAGCGCAATGCGCAGTCCAGAGGCAGCTTCGTCGATGAGGTCGATGGCTTTGTCGGGGAGGAACCGATCGCTGATATAGCGAGAAGAAAGCTCGACGGCCGCGACGATGGCGCCGTCGGTGATGCGTACGCCGTGATACAGCTCGTACTTGTCGCGGAGCCCGCGCAAAATCGCGATGCCGTCTTCAATCGTCGGTTCTGACACGAACACGGACTGAAAGCGCCGAGTAAGCGCCGCATCTTTCTCGATATATTTCTGATATTCCTTGAGCGTCGTCGCGCCGATCACGCGTATCTCGCCGCGACTGAGCGCAGGTTTGAGCATATTCGACGCATCAAGCGAGCCTTCGGCGCCGCCCGCGCCGACGAGCGTGTGAAGCTCATCCACGAAGAGGATCACCTTCCCTTCCGCGCGTTCCACCTCCTTCATCACGTTCTTCATGCGCTCTTCGAACTCGCCGCGATACTTGGTGCCGGCAATCATGAGCCCGAGGTCGAGCGAGAGAAGCTCCTTGCCCTTGAGCATCTCGGGAACATCACCTTGCGCCATGCGCGCGGCGAGCCCTTCGGCGATGGCGGTCTTCCCCACACCGGCCTCGCCGATGAGGACCGGATTGTTCTTGGTGCGGCGGGCGAGGATCTGGATGACCCGATTGATCTCGGTATCGCGACCGATGACCGGATCGAGTTTATTCTCGGCAGCAAGCTTGGTGAGGTTGCGCGCATACTTGGCGAGCGCGCGGAAACGCTTCGGCTCCGCGCCCGTACCCTCTTTCGAACTTTTCAGCTCTTTGAGAATCGCCAACGCCGCATCGCGCCCGATCGAAAAGCGCGCGAGAAGATCTGCCGCCGGACCCGGATGTTCGATTACGGCGAGGAAGAGATGTTCTGTGCCGACGAAGGTGTCGTTCATGCGCGCGGCGATCTTGCCCGACGTCTCGAGCGCCTGTGCGAGGTCGGGCGTGAGGTAGATCTGATATGAGGGCGAGAGCACTGAGGCGCTCTCGGGAGCCTCCAGATGTTCGAGCACCGCGTCGGCGAGCATGATGGTATCGACTTCCATCCGGTCGAGTATCGAGAACACAAGCGATTCTTCCTGGAGCACTAGGGCGGCGAGTAGATGAAGCGGCGAGACATGATTCTGTCCGCGTTCTATCGCGAGCTCGTGCGCGCGTCGCACCGCTTCTTTGGCTTTCGTAGTGAAATTGTTAAAAGGAGGCATAGGTAAAAATAATACGGTAATTACCTTACTGCGGCAGTCGAGGTTGCGGTCGTGGAGGTCGCATTCAGAAGCGTCGTTATGGTGCCCGCGCTGATAAGGAAACCAGCAGTGACGCCATCGGCGATGCCGATAAGGTTGCCCGAGAGGTCGACTGCGGCGCTGCCGACGCCTATATCCGGCAAGGTGGTGTGCACGCCCTTCGAGCTCACGCGCGCAATGATTCCGGTCGAAGCGGATCCGTCGGCACCGAGCGCGAGCGCAGTCTGTCCGAGCTTCAATTCGCTCGCGGCAATGAGAATCGGCGAGGTCATCTTCGGCAGATCCGCATCGTCGGCAAAACCGTAGATTGCAATACCCTTCCCTTGATGCGCGAGAGATGCGGCGATAAAGGAACCGTCCGTAAACTCAATGAGCGCTTCCTTGGGCAACACGTCTTGAAAGGCGGTCACAACGGCGCGCGACTTCGAGAGATACGTGCCGATGCTCACTGACGGCGTCGAGGTGCCGGTCTTTGCCGAATAAATAGCGACGGCGCGCATCGCGTCGGCTCCGATAGCGGCAGTAACGAGATCTTGATTCGACGGCGCCGGCGCCTGAATGGTGATGGCGGGAGCGGCAGCGGCAACCGTTTCAATCGTGTGCTCGACAACGCGATTCACCGTCTGAGTCACGAAGGCCGGCGCATGATCGAGGAGCGAGACCGTTAGGATGCCGGTCGCGACTGAGGTCACGAAGTTCACCAAAATCGTGAGAAGAATAAGCTGGGATTTTGAGAGTTCCTCTATGTTCATATGACTATAATGCTACCCGCGACCGCCGCTGTCAATAAATGCAACCTCCCGCGCAAGCGCCTCGGCAAAACGAGTCAACGCATGGCCGCGCACCGACGGATCCCAGGAGATCCTGAGCGTCGCGCGCGCCCTCTCGGGATCATTGGTAAGGGCAAGGACAGCCCGCGATCCTTCCTCCGAATCGGTCTCGCAGGCGCTCCGCGTCGAGACGGCGAAGCCTGCTTCGTCGAGCAGCGCGACGAGGTAATCGGTGTCCCTTCCCGGGAACGAAAGATTGAGAATGTTTGGCGCTTGGGTGCGCGATTCATTCACCCGCACATTCGGAATATCTTTCACAATATTCTCAACGAGCCGCGCTCGTTCACGCTCTGCAGAGGCGCGAAACGCTTCGCGACCAGATACGGCGACAGAGAGTGCTCTCGCAAAGCTCTGTGCGAGCTCCGGCGCTTCGCTCCCGGAGCGCACTCCGCGTTCCTGTCCGCCACCTCGGTAGAGCGGTTCAAGCGCAATCGTGCGGTGCGCGACAAGCGCGCCGATGCCGCGCACGCCAACCTTTGAACCATCAAGTGTCATGATATCCGCACCGAAGTGCGCACGGGTTATTTTCTCGGTCAAAGGCGCCTGACTCGCGTCGACATGAAGCAGAGCGGGGATGCGAACTTTTTTATGAGTGGCTGCAGTGCCTCGAGCGAACAAAAAAGGCGCGTCCCCGCTCTGCGTCTTCCGTAACACTTCCGCAACTTCGCGCGTATTCCATACCACGCCCGTCTCGCCGCACACGGCATCCATCGATACGAGTACCGTCTCGGGTCGGATCATTTTCGCGAGCGCCTCGCTGTCGACGCGGTATTCCTTAATCGGGAGCGCCTCTACCGATACGCCCTCTTCGGCGAGCAGATTCATATTCTCGACAATCGAGGCATGCGCGCTCGGCAGATAGAGCACGTGCATATTATTTCTGCCCGGTGCATCAGACCCGGCTTCGCGGCGGAGCGCCCGCACCGTCCCGAGTATCGCGAGCGCGTTCGCCTCTGTCGCCCCGCTAGTGAAGATGACATCATCCGCTTGCGCTTCGAGCAGTCGGGCAATTTGTGTACGCGCTCCCTCAAGCTGTTTTCGGGACCTTCGGCCTTCTTCGTGTGCCGACGACGGATTCCCGCGGAAACCCGCTGCATAATCGAGATACGTTCTCCGCCTCCACCACATGCAGGTATTCTACACGAGATGCCTCCGCAACGTTCGGCACACGTTGCAATTATGTCATTTTTGTGATGAAATAGAGTTCTTATGGCGCGGGTACCACGACCGCCCGTCATCGCGGTGATGGGCCACATAGATCATGGGAAGTCTTCGCTTCTGGATTACATCCGGAAGGCGAATATCGTCGCGGGCGAAGCGGGCGGCATCACTCAGCACGTCGCCGCATACATCGCCGAGCATAACAGCCGCCGCGTCACCTTCCTGGATACGCCCGGACACGAAGCCTTCAAAGCGCTGCGCACCCGCGGCGCGGCGGCGGCAGACATCGCTATCCTCGTCGTCGCGGCAGACGAGGGCGTGATGCCGCAAACGCTTGATGCGCTCGCGGCGATTACCGAGGCGAACATCCCTTATCTCATCGCGATTACGAAGATCGACAAGAACAACGCGGACGTCGGACATACGAAGAACTCGCTCATCGAGCACGGCATATT
Organism: uncultured Candidatus Saccharibacteria bacterium; assembly: GCA_964371445.1. Lineage (GTDB taxonomy): Bacteria > Patescibacteriota > Minisyncoccia > Phycocordibacterales > Phycocordibacteraceae > C7867-001. Next base: position 2,713 of record CAYJLK010000008.1, on the reverse strand, counting down.
CATCGAAGGCATGGGCGGCGATATCGCCTACGCACTCGTCTCTTCCAAGACCGGCGAAGGGATACCGGAACTTCTTGACCTCGTCCTTCTCGCTTCAGACCTCGCGGAGCTCACCGCCGACTCTGAAGCGAGCGCGACCGGCTTCGTGCTCGAATCAACGCAGGATTCGAAACGCGGCGCATCGGCGACGCTCATCATGAAGGACGGGACGCTCACAAAGGACGGATTCGTCGTCGCGGGCGATGCATACGCCCCTGTACGATTCATCGAAGATTTCCGCGGCACGCGCATAGAGACCGCAGGCGCTTCAGAGCCGGTGCGAATCTCAGGATTCAGCAAATTGCCGAGCGCCGGATCTCTTTTCAACATCACCAAGAGCAAGAAAGAGGCGGAGGCGCTCGCAAAAGAGCATGCAAAAGAGCTTTCAGCGATACCCGAGCGCAGTGCGGCAGTTGAAGGTATCACCGAGCTCCCGCTCATCGTGAAGGCGGACGTCGCCGGCTCCATCGACGCGATTATTCACGAGTTGAAGAAGATTACCCATGAGCGCGCACTCGTTCGCATCGTGTCCTCGGGCGTCGGGTCGGTCTCCGAGACCGACGTCAAGAGCGCTCACGCTTCAGGCGGGACGATCATCGCCTTCAATGTCTCGACCGATGCGATCGCGAGCGACCTCGCGCTCCGCGAACATATCCCCATTCTTTCTTTTTCGATTATTTACGAACTTTCAAAAAAGATACAAGAACTTCTCGAAGCGTGCGTACCCTCAATCTCCTCTGAAAAGGAACTCGGGCGGGCGCTGGTGCTCAAGCCCTTTTCCTCCGGTGCGAAGAAGCAGGTTCTCGGCGCGCGGTACGTATCGGGTATCCTCACGGTCGGGAATCGGGTGAAGATAGTACGCAAGGGCGAGGAGATCGCGCGCGGGAGCATCGGGAATCTCCAGCAGGCGCGCGCTGACGTCAAAGAGATTAAGACTGAGGGCGACTTCGGCACCGAGATCGAGTGCCGCGAACAGGCGAGCTACGGCGACGAGCTTATTGCATTTTCCGTCATTGACGCATGAACCCCATTAGAAATCGGATTTCAAACGGGGCGAGCCCCGACCGCCGAACGCGCGAACCGCGTAAAGAGAGCTCGCGTGCCGCCGAGATAGTTGCGCGCGAGGCCGCACAATTCATCGCACGTGAGGCTGGGAGCGAGTCCTTGATCACCGTCATCCGCGCTCAAAGCGTCGCGCACGGCGACCGCATCATGGTCTTCGTGAGCGTCTTCCCTATCGAGAAGGCGCGCGCGGCGCTCGCCTTCCTCGAGCGTCAGCGCGAAGCATTCTCTGATCATTTAAAACAGCATGCGCGCTTGCGTCTCCCGCGCATCGACTTCATGCTTGATAACGGCGAACAAACGGGCGAAGTTCCTAAAATCTAGTATTATCGGGAGACGGCCCGGTGGCGAAGTGGTAACGCGACGGTCTGCAAAACCGTTATGCGCGGGTTCAATTCCCGCCCGGGCCTCAAGCGCAGACGCGAAGCGTCGAGCGGCGTGAATTGAATGCCGGAGCAATGTTTCGCCAGCAGGCGAAACCGCGAGGCGGGGCCGAGAAAATTCGCGAGCGACGGCGAGCGAATTATTCGTGGCCAATTCCCGCCCGGGCCTCAGACGTGTAAAATGCGAAGATGCCAAGGTAAGTAGGCTTGCCTTGGCCGCGCTCGGATGGCAAACTCATGCAAGCACGGTTTGTCGATCCTCGCTTGCCAAGGTGGCGGAATGGTAGACGCACAGGACTTAAAATCCTGAGAGGGCCTAAAAACCTTCATGTGGGTTCGAGTCCCACCCTTGGTACAAAATGGCAAAAAGGCGTAAGCGCATAGGGGTATTCGATTCCGGTTTCGGCGGGCTCCACGTCCTGCGTTCTATCGTATCTGCCCTGCCGAACTATGAATATGTGTATCTCGGCGATACCGCCCGCGCGCCCTACGGCGATCGGCCGCAGGAGACGATTTATACCTATACGAAACAAGCGATGGACTTCCTCTTCCGCCGCGACTGCGGCATCGTCATCATCGCCTGCAACACTGCATCGAGCGAAGCGCTGAGGAAGATACAGCAGGAATATGGCGCCAAGAAAAAAGTGCTCGGCGTCCTTATCCCCGCGGCAGAGGAAACGGCGCAAAAGACAAAAAATCGCAGAGTGGGCATCATCGCAACGGCGAGCACTGTTGCGTCAAAAAAATTCGTCCGAGAACTCGCGAAGCTCGATGCGGGCATACGGGTATTTCAAAAGGCGTGTCCCCTGCTTGTGCCGCTCGTCGAAGCGGGCGAACAGCACTCTCCGGAAATGGGAACTATCCTCGCGAGATACCTGCAGCCCCTGCTCCGCAAGAATATCGACACGCTCATCCTCGGTTGCACGCATTACGGCATACTGGAAAAGAAGATACGCGGCATCATCGGGCCAGATATCGCTCTCGTGTCAGAATCGAGAGTCGTGCCGAAAAAATTGGCGTCTTATCTCGTGAGGCACCCCGAGATCGAGGAGACGCTCAGTCAGAAACCGAACGTCCATTTCTATACGACTGACCGCACCGACCGATTCAAGATCCTCGGAGGCAAACTCTTCGGGAAAACGATACGGGTCGAGAAAGCGGTTCTTCGTTAACAGGTGCTGGGGAGAGGACTCGAACCTCCAATGGATTGCTCCGCCACGTCCTAAGCG
>CAYJLK010000007.1:0-42423 GCA_964371445.1 uncultured Candidatus Saccharibacteria bacterium | reverse complement strand
GAGCGGAGCACGCGCTCGACTTCGCTCCCGAAGTCCGCGTGTCCGGGCGTATCGACAATATTGATCTTCGTACCTTTATATTCGACTGCCGCATTCTTGGCGTAAATGGTGATGCCGCGCTCTTGTTCGAGCGCGTTCGTGTCCATCGTCGTGCCCTCCGCCGCCGCGCCCGTCTGCTTCAATATGGCGTCGGTGAGCGCCGTCTTCCCGTGGTCGACGTGCGCGATGATAGCGATGTTCCTGATTTCCATAAGTAAGCTTTCTCCCTACGCTCGCTCACAAATGACAATCACAATTCTCATTTGATTCGCTTCGCTTGGTAGTAAAAATAAATAGCCGCGCGGGCTGTCGCTTCAATATACAACACGAACGCATCTTATGCAATGCGGCTACTTCCCCAAGTCGAGTATCTCGTCGACGCGTACCTGCGCGACAAATTCGCTCACGTGGGAGACGAGTATCATCGCGCCTTGATACTGGTCAAGCGCTTTGGCGATGACGGGCAGGTGGCGGAAGTTGATGTGATTTGTCGGTTCGTCGAGAATGAGGAGTCCGGGGCGCTCGAGCACCAGAGAGGCGAAGGCGACAAGCCCTTTCTGCCCTTCGGAGAGACTGCCGATCTTCGTATGAATCGTGTCTCCGGTGATGAGGAAGCCGGCGGCAATGGTGCGCAGGCGCTCCTCGTCCGGCCGCGCAACCGCATGCCGCAACGCCTCAAGCACCGTCTGGTCGAAGTCGAGCGTGGAAAAATCCTGGCGATAGTAGCCGACCTTCACGCCATCTGCGATGACGGTTCCCTCTGCGACACCGCGCGCGATGGCTTCGAGCAGGGTCGTCTTGCCGATGCCGTTTGGACCGCGCAAGAGGAGATGCTGATTCTTCCGCAATGCAATGTTCGTCTTCTTCGTGACGGGCTTCCCTTTCGGCGACTGCACGGTATACGAAGTGAGCGCGAGCACGGTGCCGCTTAAGTGTTCCTGTGCCGGTATCGTAAACGGCCGGATGGTCCGATCCTCTTTGCGCACATCCACCTTCGCCTCCTCCATCTCCTCGACCTCGGTGCGCATTTTCTTCGCGACGAGGCGCATCTTCCCGCCCTTCTGTGCAAAGAAGTTTGCCTTGTCCTTGTTCTCCTGAATCTTTTTCTCGAGCTGGGCATTTGCGCGGTTCTCCTTATCGATGCGCGCGAGGATGTCGCGCTGCACATCGTGATAGTTCCCCGGGTACTGTTCAATCTTCTTCGTGAAGACGTCGAGGTAGAGGACGCCGGTCGTAAAGGCGTTGAGGAATTCGGCGTCGTGCGAGATCACGACGCACGTACCGGGGTAGTCCACCAGGAACGTCGTGAGGTGCTCGATGCCGGACTTGTCGAGATTGTTGGTCGGTTCGTCGAGGAGAAGGAGGTCGGGCTTGCGGATGAGTGCGGAGGCCAAGAGAAGACGCGCCTGCTGCCCGCCCGAGAAGCTCTTCACGATGCGGTCATGCACCTTGGTATGGCCTTTCAGATTCACCACCTCGAGCACATCGTCGATGCGCGGGTCGATGTCATATACCGGCTTATCGAAGCATTTTTGGAAGAACTCGCGCACCGAGAGCTCGAGACGGTCACGCGGTATCACCTGTGCCGCCGTCGCTATGTGTACTCCGTGGCTCGTATGTATCTCGCCCGACTCGGGCGTAAGCTCGCCGGTCATGAGTGAAAAGAGCGTCGACTTCCCCGCGCCGTTCTGACCCATCACCGCCATCTTCATTCCGCGTCGCAGCACGAAGTTCACCTCGTCGAGGATTGGTTTGTTGTGCCCGTATTCAAACGACACTTTCTCAAAGCGCAGAACGCTTTCTTCGCGGGCCATCAGCTCACCATAACTCACTTCTACTAAAAGAGGAAACAGGATATTTGACTTTTAATTTGTTATAGAGTATAATGCAGCGAGTTGATAACCGGAGGGCACTCAGATGAACAGAGACAAGCTCCTCTCGTTTGAAGAATTCGAGGAGGAAAGCAAGGCTTTCTATCTGCACTTCGTGGGACCGGTCGGGGAAAGCACGTTCGGCGACATATACCGTTCCAAGACCGCCTACCTTTGGTGCATGATGGCTCAGCCCGAATTCGCGAAGCTGGCGGCAGAACTGCTCGGGCGGAATGATCGTCTCTCGCCTGAATATCTGCAGAAACTGTACTCGGCCTATTTGTTCATGTATCCGTATGCCGAGACGAATCACGAGCTGTTCGACTAATCCCGCCCTTTCACACCCCCGATGCCTACGCATCGGGTGGCTTTTTTTATTAAGGAAAACTAGCGTATAGTGCCGAATATGCCGAAACTTACAAAAGCCCCTCCAGAGCCGAAAGAGGGATACCCGATGCGCATCAATAAATACCTCGCCCACGCGGGGTTCGCGACGCGCCGCGGCGCAGATGAGCTCGTCGCCAAGGGGAAGGTACTCATCAACGGTCGCGTCGCCGTACTCGGCGAGAAGGTGCAGGAGGGCGACACTGTCGAGCTCCGCGGCAAGACTGCGCCGAAGAAGTACCTCTATTACGCCTACAATAAACCCATCGGCGTCATCACCCATTCGCCGCAACTTGGTGAACAGGACATCAAACAGAGCGCCGCATTATCGCCGGACGTCTTCCCGATCGGTCGCCTCGACAAGGATTCGAGCGGGCTTATCATCCTCACCAACGACGGCCGCGTGACCGACCGTCTCCTCAGCCCGACCTATGACCACGACAAGGAGTACCGCGTGCGCGTCCAGGAGACGCTGCGCGAGAGCTTCAAGAAGACGATGGAAGCGGGTGTCGACATCGAGGGGTATCTCACCAAGCCCTGCGTCGTGCGTAAGACTGGTCCGAAGAGTTTCAATATCACGCTCACCGAAGGCAAGAAGCATCAGATACGCCGCATGGTCGCGGCACTCCACAACACGGTCGTCGAGCTCGAACGTGTGCGCATCCTCAATGTGCGACTCGAAGACCTCAAGCCGGGCGCATGGCGCGCCATCGTTGGCGACGAGCTCGCGACCTTCCTCACGCAGATCGGGATGAAATAAGTACGCGTGCTCCCTTACTGGAAAATCGCGTCGAGGAGTGCGTCGGTTCCCTTCATATCGACGGCGGAATATGAGAAGACCGCCGTCTCGTGCGACGCCTCCTTGATCGCGCGCAGGCGAGCTGAAAGCTCCTTCTGATTCAGCTTATCGGCTTTGTTCGCGATGATGATGCAGGGGTGACCCTTCTCGCGGAGCACGCGGAGCATCTCTCCGTCGAACTCGGTCAGCCCGGCCTGTATATCGAGGATGAGCGCCACCTTCTGCGGCCGCGCGCCAGAATACATCAGGTACCACAGGATGAGTTTCTCGATCTTCTCTTTTTCTTTCGGCGACTTCTTCGCGTAGCCGTAGCCGGGCAGGTCGACGAAGTAGCATGCCCCCCGGTTGATCCTGAAGAAATTTATCTCCGTCGTCTTGCCGGGCTCCTTGCTCGTCTTTACGAGGTCCTTGCGGTGCACGAGCGCGTTGATGATGCTCGACTTCCCCACATTCGAGCGGCCGACAAAGGCAACCTCCGGCACGCCGTCAGACAGGATGCTATCCGTCCCGATAATCCCTTTCACAAATTCCGCCGAATTGACTTTCATCAGCGGAGTATAGCAAATCAGCGCGGAGAGTTGGCTCTCCGCGAATCTCAGCCGAGATAGAAGAGAGAGACGCCGACGATGACTGCGATGAGCCCGTAGGTGCTCACGGTCTCGAGGAGCTTCTTATCCGCCATTCTCTGGATGAAGTGCGGGGCGAAGATGTAGAGCAGACCCTTCAGGAGGATGAGCCAGGTGAAGGCGGTGACCACCGAGCGCCAGGTACCGTCCCATATGTTGTTCTCAAGAAGCATGAGCGTCGAGAGGAATATGAGGATGACGCCGGTGAGGTACATGATGGCCGGATGGTCGAAAAAATCTCTGAGTAACTGCGGGACCGTCTTCCCGCGGAAGATAAGGAAGAGACCGCTGACGATCAGATATACTCCCAGCACTTTTGCGACCACAAGTGAAATCTCCATAGCGAATCAATGATTGGTAATGCAATAAGTATACCCCCTGCCCTGCCCCTTTTCGGCAACCCTGTTCCCAACCCAAGCGTCGTATAAAAAATGAAGCCGCCCAAACATACCAAGGCGGCTTTTCGAGTCGAAGAGAGAGGGTCGGCATGGGCGATCTATCGTGCAAAAGGTCCGAACTGACTGACGAAGTACTCCCGCAGTTTGGTAAGTGCATTGCGATACGCCTGATACGCGCGCGCACTGGACTTGTCCATCACCTTGCCGATTTCTGAGAAATTCAAACTCCGTCCGCCCTCATTCACGAAGAGGTACAGCTCGACCGCTTGACGCTCAGCCCCGGTCAAGAGCCAGGGAAACGTTTTGATGAGCTTCGCGGCCAACTCCCGTTCCTCCTTGCGCGACAGAGCCGTCTCCGGGCCTACCTGCTTCCCGTCCGGAAACGATTCCCAATCCACTTCGCTGCCCCCTTGAGCGCCCGGCCTCGAACGTGCCATCGCTACGACCGACTCGGCGTGCAACAGGGTGTGTTGCTCCGATTTCGAAAGCCCCGCATACAGCTCGTTCTGCCGCGGTTCGCGCCCGAGACGGCGCGCGACAGTATCTACCCGCCGTCCAAACTGTTGCACTCGCTTGCTTATCGAACGCGACTGGGGGTATCCGGAGGTCAGGATATATGACGCACCGATCTCGACGAGCAGTGCGTTTCTGATGCGCAGGTACGCATGCGTACTGAACGGGATCCCCTTCTTCTGATCGAAGCTCCCGATCGATTCGAGCAATGCCACTCTGCCGCATTGCCGCAGATCTTCCGCTTCGAGCACCCTCGTGCGGTCGGGTATCCCCTTCCGGACATACCCGAACACCAGCTTGCCTATCATCCGCTCGTAATCGGCGAGGAGCCGATCGCGAGCGCTCGTATCGCCCATTTGAGCTCGGGTGATGTCCGCCGCGACTTCTGCTTCACTTCTCCGTTCTCCTTTCGCTCGCGCGTTGTGTCCGATGAGCGGTCTCATCGGAGCGTCTGTGAACTCTCGGGTTCCACCGCGTTCTTGCACTTCTTGTACGAATCCGATCTGGTCCATGTTCCCCTCTCTCTTCTTGGTTGTGTCAAACGCCATTCCCGGCCATACCGACCGGGACCCGTTACCATGGTACGCCAAAAACGAAGAGTGCAAGTCCTTATCAACCATTGACCTGCGGCGACTACGAGGTTGTACCGTAGCGAAAACACTCTAGAATGAGCTTGTGAATACATCCTTGCCGTATACCCTGCCTTTTGGGGTGGTCGCGTTAGCGGCCATCACGTTCTACGGCATTGCGCTCGAAGAACCCTCGCCGTCCCCTCAGCCGAGCGTCGTGGCGATGCCGCTCGGCATGCTCGAAGACGTCCTCGCCAAACCCCGATCTGCAGAATATATAGAAGTGACTGACGGATGCGGGCCGCACTACGAAGGTACGTGCGTGAATATGCGCTCCGGACCGGGAGTCCAATTCCCCGTCGTGATGCCGCTGCGCACCGGCATAGTGCTGAAGGTGGCGTCGACGACGGTCGCCGAAGACGGGCGCACGTGGTACAAGATCGGATTTGACGACTACATCCGTTATCCGGAACGAGTAGTCGGAGACTGGTACGTGGCCGCCGACTACGTGCAGTGGTTCGAGAGTGAGAACCTGCGCGAGACAACAGACGAACCGAACCTCGCGAGCGCGAAACGCATCATCATCGATCGCACGAAACAGATGCTCTATGCCTATGAGGGCGGAGAGCTCTTCATGCAGCAACCTATCTCTACCGGTCTGGAGTTCACTCCGACGCCGCGAGGACAGTTCTGGATCTACCGGAAGATGCCCGACAGTTATATGCAGGGGCCTTTGCCGGAGATATCGGACCAATATTATGATCTCCCCGGCGTGCCGTGGGATCTCTACTTCACCTACCAGGGCGGTGCTATCCACGGCGCCTACTGGCACGACAACTTCGGCCAGCCATGGTCGCACGGGTGCGTGAACCTGCCGCCGGAGCAGGCGAAGAAGCTCTACCTGTGGGCCGACCTCGGCACGCCCGTCACGGTGCGGGACTAGCTCTCTGTCTCGCCGAGACGGCGCACGACAGTCTGGCGGAGCTTCCGATATTTGGGGTCGTTGTGGATCGCGACTGCGGTGTCCAGAAGCACAAGCGCCTTCTCAAGCGCGCCCCGACTTGCCTTATTCGCCAGGAGCTCGTTCGCCTCCCAGACTTCCATGCGAGCTTCTTCTGCGGCGCTCTTGTGCATCGGATATTCTGTATATCCTGCGCCCGGGCGGTAAAAGGTGCGCGAAGCCTTGATGTCGGCCTCGTGGTATCCCTCGCGAAATAGCTCGTGCAGTCTCTCTCCGGTCTCTGAGATGATATGGTCTATTCTCTCCGGGCTGTGTTCTGGGCTTTCCATACCTATAGGATACCACTTGTCGGCAAGGGTCTTATTCGGTCGTCCCGCCTCTGCGCTTTGCGCGTTATTGACAGGCGCTCCAGGGAGCGCTTAACTGCCGAGAGGTGCATAGCCAAAAGGGAGAGAGCAATGAGCGATTCTGCACACACAGCCTCCGTATCATGCTGTCCCTCCTGCAGGTACCGTCACGGATGGATTACCTGCGCGGACGGTACTGAAAGCGAGCAGTTTGCAACCGTTTCTAAAGGCATGAAGGTGCTGGCGAAATTGGTGCACGACGGGAAGGTCTCGGCGGGCGCGGCGCCCGAATACATGCGCACGATCGCAACGAGCGGATTCGAGCTCAAGAACGACGAGCTCGACGAAATCTTCGCAACAATGGAGAAGGAGAAAATCGAGTTTTTCGACCGAATCCGCAGAGAACTCAAAGAGGAAAAAGATATCGTCTCTCGTTTTGAAGGTGCGCTCGGAGACGCTCCCGCAAAAAGGGTTCTGCATTAAACCGACGTGCATTGAAAGGCCCGCGCTTCGCGCGGGCTTCCTTTATTCAGTCGTGCGACCGTCGAACTACTAATGCTTCACATATGCCTCTTCGGCAAAGCGCGGATTGCCTCGGAGATGCTTAAGCTCGGTGCGCAGCTTCTCGAGCCTCGTGCTCTCAGGATGCCCGGCAATGGCCGCCTTGAGCCGACCCAAGGGCGGCATCTCGCGTATCTCGGTCTCGAGGTCGCGCATCGCTGCCTCGAGCTTGGCGACCTCCTTGGCGTGTTCCTCGCGTTCGTGAAGCGAAGGAGCGGCATAGTCGCCGACGAGGTGCGCCTCATGCCCTTCTCCCACCGAGGGCGTCGCACTCGTCTGCGGAGTCGATTCAAATCGCATAGTTAAATGCCGAAGTACGCGAGCGCGTGATAGACAAAGAACGCCGGCCACGCGAGTGCCTTTAAGAGCCCGACTGCTCCGGCCCAAAATGTCGGCGCGCCCTGGATATAATAAATCGCCGCGCCGATGAACCCGAGCCCATAGACCGCCCCAGACGAGCCGCCCCCGCACTTCTCCCAACCATTCTTCTTGCCACAGCACCCGCCCATTTTTGTATCGTTTTCCATACCCAAATTGTACACCGCCCAATCCTCCATTTCCCATTACCTCCCGCGCCATCCTTATTGCAGTTTTTTGCAAAACACTAGAATAGATTCGGCGCGGGGCGTGAGCTTGTGCCGGACAGAGGGACCATCACTGCGCTTCAACACCAAGCCGGCGGCGGCCATCTTGCGGATATGGTCTGACGCGTTTTCATACCCGATGCGAAGCTTCTCCGCGATGTCATCCACCGAGAGTTCCGGCTGCTCCTTCAGCAATTCCAATATCTGCAGCCGCCGATGATTCGCAAACCCCTTTACCACCCTCTCGATCTGCCGGTAGTTCGTCGCCATATCCTCCAGTATATCATTTCAGTTTTTTGCAAAACACTAGAATGACAGTGGCCGGCGGCGGCGATTCTGACTTACTATTATTCGCTCGTTGTGCCGTCGAAGTGCTCGGCCTCGTCGGCCTCGGCATCCGCCTTCGTCTCGTGCACCGTGCCGTCCTTATGATTCGGCGGCGCGTAGATCGTGTAGAGCTTCATCGGTTCGGTCGAAGACGTGTTGACGATGTTGTGCAGGGTGCCCTTGGGTACGACTATCGCGAAACCGTCTTTGAGCTCGTGGGTAACGCCGTCGAGGATCGCACTCCCCTCGCCCGCCTCCACGCGGATAAACTGATCGAGCTGGTGCACTTCTTCGCCGATATCTTCGTTCGGCTTCAAGCTCATCACGACCAGCTGGACGCGCTCGTCGGTGTAGAGCACCTTTCTGAAGTATTCATTTTCAAGCGATGCCTGTTCGATGTTGGTGACAAATCCTTTCATATATCTATAGTACACCTCTTCAGGTGAGATGATGTTTGAGCGTATATATCCAGTCTGCTTCTCCCACCGGATCCTTCTCTTTCTCCTTCAGGAGCCATTCCAGATAGCCTCGGTCGGTTGTGGCGACCTCTTCTATCTTCTTGCCGCTGTACTTGCCGAAGCGGAGCGTGGTAAAGAGCATCGGGCGTGCCGCTATCGCGAGCATCGCCTCGAGCGCCGCCTCCTCTGTCCCGTGGCGCTCCTTCATCTTATCGGCAAGCCGCTCGAAGAGCGCTTCGAGCACCAGCACGTCACCCCAGGCGTCGTGCGCCTCGGCCTCGACATCGAGATCCAAGAGATAGCGCAGATATTGGAGCCGATAATTCGGCATCACGTCGTTTGGGTCGAGCGCGTAGGCGAGCTTATAGGTGCAGATGGTCCGACGAGGCACGATCCCCTCGCGCGCGAGCATCGCGAGGTCAAAGGCGGCATTGTGCGCGACGACGACCACTTCGTCGCTCTCGAGGAGATCCTTTAAGCTCGAATACTCCGGCGCGGCCTGGAAAGCCGGCCGCGCCGCGACCATCCGCTCGGTGATGTGGTGTATCGCCATCGACTCTATCGAGATCGGCACCGGCGGCTTATAGGTCGCGTTTACCAAGGGCTCGTCTATATAGCGCTCCTTTACCGCGAGCTGGACCAGCCGGTCCTTATCGCCATTCCCCGTCGTCTCCGTATCAAGAAAGAGTATCTTCATCAGTCCATTCTAACTCACTCTCTGGTGAATGCTTATGGGTAGTCTCGGCCGTCGCCCATGATAGGTATCGTGTTGCCGAGATATTTCGGCCGTGTATGGAAGACAATGTCAAAGAGCGCCTTCTCGTCTGAGAATGTCTCGCGGACGTAATTGCGCAAGAGAATATGACCGCTATCGGCATTCACCCCGTAGGCGTCTATCCCGAGTTCTCGTGCGATGAAGATCGCGCGCGGCAAGTGGAAGGATTGTGTCGCGATGAGCATAGAGGAAATACCGAAGATGGCGCGGGCGCGATACATACTGCTATAGGTATCGAAGCCCGCGTGGTCGAGGAATATGTCTTCGTCTGGAATGCCTTTACTGAGCAGGTAGAGGCGGACCGGATTCACTTCGTTATGGCTTACGGTGCTGTTGTCGCCTGAGACGAGTATCTTCGCCACCTTCCCTGCGGTATAGATCTCGATAGCCGCGTCCACACGGTCGATGAAGATAGGTGAGGGCTTACCGTCCGCGAGAATCGCCGCACCAGGAATCAGCACGACCTCGGCGCTTCTCGCAGTAGCCGCACTCTGGTAGATGTACGCCTGCGTCGAGAATGCTATGTAGGCATTGGTTACGAGGATGAACGCCGCGAGCGCCGCGCCGCCGAACATACCTAAGGAAACCAGGCGCTTCATGGGGGTATTGTACCCCAGCCGAGAGCTTTAGACTCTCACTGCAAAGATTTAATTTCCCTACTTATCAATTTCGCCATCTTGCGTCGTTCGGACTTCACATCCATACACCACGCATGACCTTTGACGGTGATAAGTGCCTCGAGAAATTCGGGAAGAATTTTTGGATTCTTCACGGCCTGCCGCAACTTCGGGAGCGCTCGCCTTGCTTCCCGATATTCAGTAGTCCACATCCCCCGATCCTTGATCGGATATGCAATTTCGTCAATCGCCCGATTTTATAACTTCTTGAACAATCCCCTGCACACTGTCACCCTCGTCGGGAGTAATCGGCATATGCTTTTTATTTGTACTCTTAGGAATTAGCAAACGAATACCGTTTTCCCGTGGACCGTATTCTTTAATAGTGACATTTTCACCGCCCAAAAGGGCTACAACCCGATCACCCGTTTCAGCTTTTTCTTGCAGACGACATAAAACAAGGTCGCCATCTTTTATGCCAGCAAGATTCATCGAATCACCTTCCGCTCTGAGTATAAAATATTTAAACCCAGTTTTTATTTTCGACTTCTCTACTAAAATATATTCCTCAATATTCTGTTCTCCCACTAACGGATTGCCGCAAGGAGCAGACCCGACGAGCGGCACTCGAATCATATCCATAGTGATTGGTGAGAGCACAGGCTCAGTGTACTTAACCTCTTTTGATTCTTGCGATTCTGGCTGAGAATGTGTCAGGCGATTCCGTAATTTTTCATCCACAACATACACATATGTCCCTTTGATTCCTCGCGTCAGTAAAGTCTTGTATATATTGATGATGTATCGCTTTAATTCGTCTGGCTCTGTAATGGATCTCTTTCCATTTATATCCTTGTATTTCTTTTCATCTACAAGAATCGAATCTGTGTTTTCATCATAAGAAAGTTCGGGCCCTATAATAACGCCTGCATAATTTAAATCGTACCCCTGAATGGTGTGTATGCAGCCAACCTCATTCACAGCGTTTTTAGAGTTTACCCAGTCGATATTTTTACTATTCCATACCAACTTAATGCCCTCTATTTCAATGTCGTAGCCCTCCTTACCCCCCTTTGTACTCCAAGACCATGCGTACCCGGCAACAAGTCTCGCAAGCGTATGCTCGGAATCTTTATTTTTTATGTCTCGAACCATTTCTTTCAGATCTTCGTATATTTTAAAATCATAATTCGTCGACTTGAAAACATTTGCAGACTTGAGCTCGAGAAAATCGTCGATAAATTTTAAATAATCATCTCCGCCCTGTATGCGCATTTGGCTAGTCAGAGTGTATTCTTCTGCTTTTAATGCCTTTAGGCCTTCGGGACGTAGATCTGCAGGGACAACACTTTGTCGACTGTCGTAAAAGAATATCTGCTGTTTAGACGACGCCATAATCCAATCGAGCTGTGTCCCCTCTTTGGGAAGCCCTAATTTCTTATTAGTCGAGTCATACGAGCCATAGTTACTCAAGTTCACTCGGCGACGTAATCTATGCGCTTCGTCGATTATTAGGATGTCGTATTCCTTTTTCATAACGTCGCTCGGCCCTATGACCATTTCGGACCCGAGACCTGAGACACGTTTTACTACCCGTTGCAGTGTAGTGCGCAATCCGGTCATGGGAACGACGAGGGCTATTCTCAAGTCTTTTGTGTCCTTCCCTTCCTTTAAACGCTTGAGGAGATACAGAGCAAGAATGGATTTACCTGTTCCGGGACCGCCATTAATAATGTAAGACCCTGTATCAACTTTCTTAATACTTTTCTCAATTTTCGTAGCGACGAGAAGCTGATCTTCAGTCAATGCCTTATACGGAGAGTATTTGAAAAATTCGCTATTCTTAATTTCTGAAATTGCTTTTCTAACCAACCCTTTTGCTTGCAGACTTGGCCAGACCGTTTCAAGTTTCGCTTGATACTTTTCCTTATCGTAATAGTTGTGGTTTATTAATCCGCCATTGCCGTTTTGCAATTTGAAAGTGTCCTCTGCCGAAATGTATTGAATTAGTAGGGACTCGAAATCAAAAGCCGATGACAAGTTAAACTCTTCATCTGTTAGAATATGAATTTTCTTCAGCCGAGCCCTGTCTGGATTCTCGTAGTGCTGCTTACTACGACCGTATACATCTGTCGTCTGTCCAATGTACATCTCCCTACCATTTTCTTGAATGTAAACGACTGGCCAATTTAATCCGTAGTGATACTCCTTCAGTTGATCGAATTTGTCTTTCTCGAATGGGAACGTTTCGATTTGAATCATAAATTATAGCTTGTTGTACTTCGTGTGCTTCCCTTTCGCTTTCTCAACAGGATACTTAGCCTCGTTCTTTTCCATTTTCTTATCGAGCGCATCGAGTACATCAATTTCCAGGTCGTGGCTCATCAAAAGAATCCAGTACAAAACGTCCGCAAGCTCCTCTCCAATCTCCCCTTTCGCTTCAACGACGTACTTCTCTATCTCTTCTTTGCTCTTCCATTGAAAATGCTCCATAACCTCCGCCGCCTCAAGAACTAGGGAGAGCGACAAATCTTTTGGATTATGAAACTGCTTCCAGTCGCGGGCTTCTCTAAAAGCGACTATTCGCTTGACCAATTTGGTGACCTCACTATCTTTCATGAAGGGATAATCCCACAAATCTGCATTTTTGGAAACCGATCACTACTTGTCATTAAGTGATGCCGGCACGAAACCTTCACTCTCAAGTATACGCATGACTGCCCGCAATAGGTAATTATTCATAAACCCGATCGTATAAATCCGACCCCCCTCCTTTAGGGGTCTGAGCATCCCTTTCTCTCGCAAGTCACGAATGATACGCGATCGGTGGACAGGAGACACTTCCCCAATGACCGCCTCGATATCAACTGATTTTACTGCCATATCTTCACTAGTCACCACAGTATGAAGTATCGCGTGTTCTCGGTCTGTAATGAACTTCCTTTCAAGAGCGAGATCAAGTGACGGCATGAGAATCTTAAGCGTGATGTATTTATCATCAAGTAATCGGTCAATCTTTTTGATCTCGTCGCGTAGACCCTTCAGAACATACTCGCACCACTGTAAGACTTTGTCTGATTCGCCAGAGTCTGCAAGCGCCAACATATCATAATAATGCTGGCGATCATTACAGAAAATCGCTGTCGGATTGAGAATCCGGCCGGTACTCACGGCGAACCCTTGTTTGATAAGGAGAGCATAGGTGAACATGCGAATCGCTCGACCATTTCCATTATCGTAAGGGTGTATCCACGCGGCACGATGGTGAGCAAGAGCCGTAACGAGTAGGTCATTCTTTGATTCAACAGGCGTATTCACAAACTTAATGAGTTCTTCCATATACTCTGGAACCCGTATTGGTTCGAGAGGAATGTGATCTGATTTTTGAATGGTGACTGACATCGAACGATATTCTCCGGGATTTCGAGAACCCTCACCCTTTGGAGGTAGCGATAATTCCTTTACAATCATTTTGTGAATTTCTGAAAGCAACGCGCGCGTGATCAGAGTGCCGGAATGCACATGTTTCTCGATAAAATCGATTGTATCTTCGATATTACCTATCTCCTTTACTTGTTCATCACCATCGATATGACGATCCTTACGTTCGATAACACGTTCAACGAATTCAGCGAGCGTTGTACGATTCCCCTCTATACGCGCTGATCCCAAACTTTCGAGCATCTGAAAGATGTCTTTCAATTGAAAAAATATATATGGCGGCACTGGTCCACCCAGCCGCTTAACTCGCAATTGTTCGAGCTCGAGTATGACACTTGCCAGCTCTGAATCCCAAGTCGGCTCAAGGAGCCTCAACGGGATATCCTTAAACTGAGCCTTATTTTCAGTCTCCATACAGATTATTTAACATGGTAGACGATATTTCGGCTTAAATCAAGTGTTATTGTGGATAGCAAATTTACACTATTTAACATCCTCGTAAACGCTTAATTAGCCTTGTTAAATCTTGCCTACACCGGTGTAATCACTTATTCAAATACGTGACGGTGAGCTGGAGGACGGTCGCGAAGGTGACCCCCTACTCCGCTGAAGCTACGCAGGGCACAGCAGAGGAGGTATTAACGATTTAGGTAGGTAACAGTTAGTTGTAACACTGTGGCAAAAGATACCCATAAGAGATACGGGATGTTAGCGAGGGCGACCCATTTCAGGTAAGGATAGACGGCGACCATCGCCCAGACGAGCGTGCCGAGGACGAGGAGGATGTCGACCGAGGCGAGGGTGTAATTCTTTAGCCCGAATTGGAGATAGGTGTAGGAGAAGTTGAAGACGAGGTTGAGGGCAAACGGCAGGGCAACCACCCACGGCAAGGTCTTGGTGATAAACGCCTGATAGAACACCTTGCCGAACGAGATGGCGATAATCGCATAGAGCACGGTCCATACGGGGCCAAAGAGCCACGCAGGCGGCGCCCACGAGGGCTTGATGAGCGCTGCATATGCGGTGTAGGAGTTCATGCGCAAAGTATACCAACAAAAGCGCCGCGCTCTACATTCGCCGTGCACATTCGCTCTGCTGAGCTCAGTACGCTTTCACTCCCGTTCAGTTGCTCGGCTCAGTACTTCCTCACTCTCGTTCGGTCGCCGCACTGCGCTTTTTCTTCTGTGTGCAATCTTAGCGATTACCGCACACACCACTGTTGTTGAGACCAGTCTGGTATCCATTCGCGCCCGGATTGACCGGGTCTGTCTTGATGCCCATATTGTAGTCCTTGCCGAAATAACCGAACGAGCCTGAACTGGCGCCCGAACCGCACTGTGCGCCTACTACCCCTGCCTGTATCCGGCCTGGATTGTTCATATAGGCGTCTATATTTCCTGCCGCGAGCGCCGGGAGCGCCGACGCGCCAAACAGTGCCGCCGCCGCCACGCCCATAAGTATCTTCTTCATATGTGTCTGCATTACCTGCTAATGGGCGCAGTATACCACTGAGATTAATGTCCTGATTCCAAAACACTTCCCGCAGTCGCTACAATTCCCGTTTTTTGTGTCTTGTTCCATGTACATGTTCTACCATTCTAAAAAACCAGGCGGTTCCCCGGAGGGGAACCGCCTGTTGCGGACGCATTTACGCGAATGCCTGTAACGTGTCGGCCACGAACCAATCCTGTCCGGGCAACAATCCTTCCGGTCGGTCAGCCAGATGCAGATGCAATCCTGGCTTGAGGGTGGTGACCTTAGCGTCAAAAGCAGTCACGGTGAGCAGATTCTCTTCGTCGTCCTCAATCCAGACAACACGCACTGCCGGACCGGGCGGCTCGCCGCGCGCGGCCTTCTCGCAGTTGCTCCACAGCGAAATCTCCGTGGAACTCGCGGAAAAACCACTTTTCCTTAACAGCTGAACGACCTCGTCGAGGCTCTTTCCCCGAAGGTCAATTTCAAGCGATTGTGCAGGCATAGCATGCTCCTCTTTTTTAATGTGCCTAAGGACAAAAGCTAATCGGCGATTCCGAGTTCCACGACCACGTCGCTGTACCTCATGCCGACGATGTAGTCGGCGCCTACCTGGACCGATCCGCGGAACGTGACGTCGCTCCGCTCAGCACCGAGGAGTCTTGCCGCTTCGTCGGCCGGAACAAATTCCGGCTCCTTCTCGCCTACCTGTACCAAGTAACGCGGGTACTCAATCTTTCCATCGCTCATGCTCGTACTCCTGAAAGTTGGACACTGGAAACCCCGCGAACAACCTACACCCGAACCGATGGAAAGTCCATCTGATTGACATGACGGGAGCAACGCGCCATGCTCTCTACAGAGGTCTGCTATTTACAGGCCGAAAGGAGCTGAAAATGAACTACCGGAAAGTCTTTCCGAAACGCAATACCTTCCTCGCAGTGGTGCACGCGGAGGACGAGGACCAGGCGCTACGCAACATCGGCATCGCTCATCGAAACGGCGCAGATGGCGTCTTCATCATCAACCATTCCATCACCGCGACCCGCCTGCTCGGCATTCTCAAGCTCGCACGAAGGTGGTTCCCCGATTTCTGGGTGGGGATTAACCTGCTCGGTGTTGGCCCACTGCGCGCGCTTGAACTCATACCCGGGACTACAGCAGGGCTGTGGGTGGACAATGCCGGAATTAGCGAGGCCGGGGAATCGCCCGAGGCGCGGGAATTTCTTGTCTACCGCGACCGGTACACGCGCTGGAAGGGACTCTATTTCGGCGGCGTGGCGTTCAAGTACCAAACGGCCGTGACGGACCCGGCGCGCGTGACGAAGCTGGCCCTGCCGTTCGTAGACGTCATCACGACAAGCGGCAGCCGGACGGGGTCTGCGCCCGACCTGGAGAAAGTGCGGATGATGAAATTTGCCGCCGGTGAACACCCGCTCGCTGTTGCGAGCGGGATGACGCCGGAGAATGTGGCTCCGTACAAGGAATACGTGGACTGCTTCCTCGTGGCGACTGGCGTCAGCTCTTCTCACACCGAGTTGGACCCGTCCCGCGTCCGCGAATTCGCGAAGGTCATAGCAAAATGACCGCGCAAAACGACTTCGGCCTCGGCGTTTCGCCGGGGCCGTCTCTTTTTCGTACGAAAAAGCGCCGCGGTAACCCGCGGCGCTTTTGTCGCACGACTCAATTATTTATTTCCACTGTTGTATCACTTCCCACTTGATAGACGCTATGACGCCTGCACTGATGAGCGCGACAATCGCCTGTACGAGCCACCCGACAAACGGCACAAATCCCAGAATCTGGAAGACGAACACACCGATTAGAATAGTCTTCCAGGTAACCTCCATATCACCGTTCGAGAAGTAGCTCCACACAACACTCCCGACGATGATGGGCGCGATGATGCACATGAACAACAGAAGTGCGGCGAAGCCTATGATGCCGAGGATCCCGAACGGTATGCCGAGTACGGTCACCAACAATATGATCGACACGATAGGGAGCGCGATAAGGACGAGTAGTCCGCGACCGAGCTCGAGGAGCGGTCGTTGTGTCGCTCTCGTAACGACCTCTGTGCTGTACCGGCGAAGCAGGAGACCGACGATGAGTGCACAGGTAAGTATGACGAGAAACTTACCGAGTATCCACGCCGAGATGAGCCCGGCGATGATCGCAGCTGGCACTGCCCTTCCCTCCGCGCGCGGCGTATACGTCACTTCTCCGCGCACCTCCGCCCCGTCCTCTTTAACGAGTTCCTTTTTCGCCTTATACGACAGATCTCCGTAGAGAATCGCCGAAGGCCCGAGTGTCACCTTATCTGCATCCATGATGGTGACCGCGCCCGTGATCGGCGCGTTGATGTAGATATTCCCGCCGCCGATCTTCAGACTGCCGGCGACCGGTGCGTCTATCCGAATCGTGCCGGCGCCCGCCACCACGTCTCCGCCGACGCCGGCTCCGCCGATGTTCACCTGCCCGCCGCCCACGATGACGTCGCCGCCCACCTTACCCAGTATGACGACATTGCCGCCGCCGGCCCGCACGTCGTCGCCGACAGTGGAGAGTATCGTGACGTTGCCGCCGCCGGTCAGCACGTCTGAACCGACATTTCCGCTGATGACGATGTTACCGCCGCCCGCGACAACATCGCCCGAGACGGATCCTGCGCTTGTCGCACTGCCACCGAAAATGTATACGTCTCCGGTGACACTCTCGCTTGCGAGCACCGCTGGTTGTTCGCCCGTGCGGAACTCCGCCGCGAGTGCGGACACCGGGGTAATCAAAGCTATGGCACTTGCGAAATACAATAAGGATTTGTTCATAGTTATGTGTAATTACCTATTGGCAATGTCTATAGTATATACCCGTCATTTGCGTGTATACCGTCGAGACCCCGCCTCAGGGGAATTATCGGTGGACCCTGTTCTAGGCGAGTAAGGAGAGCGAGCGACGACGGTCGGCAGTGAAGGAGAGGAGCGCGAGCAGGGCGAAGATGGTCGGTATCCAGTAGCCGGGGAGGTAGAGGAGCGCCATGTCCCAGAGGCTTATCCAGCCTATCGAGACGATGCCCGTCACCGTCGCGACGTTTGCGAGCAAGGTCGCGTCCTGCGTCTGCACGGCCTTCGCCCAGTCCTGCGCATATTTAATATTCGCGTCCGCATTGCTCAGGTTCTGCGCATATGCGGCATTCTCTTTCGCGAGCTGGAGCTGGAGCAGAGCCTTCGCGCTTTCAGATGTGCTCGCGCTGTCTATCTGCGCCTGGAGCGACTGCACCGCGCTTGTGTGCGCGCTCACGACCTTCTGTCGCGCCGTTTTATAATCGGCGAGCGCGGTGTCGGCCTGCTTCTGCTGTTCTTCGAGACTCACCTTCTGCGACAACAGATTCTGAGACGAAATATTGACCTTAAGGAAGCGGCTCCCCACGAGCCCCTCGAGCTCGGCGCGAAAGGCGTCATACTTGACCTGCGGGAGCGCGAAGCTCACATACCCGTACTTCTCCGAGCTAGACTCCTGGTCGATGCGGCCGTCATATCCGCGCACGGTCGTCTCGACGCGGCGCGTGAGCGCGGGCACGTCGCGCGTCTGCATCGACGCGCTGTAATAGATCTTTAAGAACTCCCGCGTGTCGGTCACCGGAACCTCCGGACTCGGATAGGGATAATAATCCGGCCGCATCATGCCCTTGTTCGGATACGCTACGCTGGTGCCTTGTGCATCCATCATCGGAGGCACCGAGCCGGTATTCTCTGAGTAGCCCACACCAGAGCCAAATCCCATGCGCGTTGCGTATTGTACGCTCGGATTAGAGACCGCGAAGAAGGTGACGATGGCGAGAAGCGCGAACACGATAGTGAACCACGAGACGTATCCGGGCAAAAACCCTAGTTTGGTGTTATTCATACACCAATACTACTCCTAACCGTCCTAAAAACTACCCCCGAATCGGACTGGACGCCGCGAGGCGCGAGCGGTAGTGTACACCCAGTCAATCCGCTCACTTCAAAGGGGAACCATATGATACGCGACGGCGTTTCGCACGACTGGTGGGTCAGACGAGCTGTCCTCCCGCTTTTTGCAGAAGGCAAGGATCTGGAGGTGTACGTTCGGGACGGACAACCGCGACGAGTGCGCAGAGGAGATACTCTTTTCATCCGGAACAAATTCTGGCGCAGGGTTATCGACATACGACCGTACCCGGACTTTGCCGCGATGCTTCTTACCGAGAAATATCAGCGGATCGATCCGAGAGCGGCAACCAGCGACGAGGTTCTGGCCGGGCTGCGGGTGATATACCCCGCCCATATGGAAGTGAAGGGCGTGCTCGTCTTCGAGCTTATCGGGTCCTGAACCAACCGGGGGCTGTTCCGCGATTTCTGCGGAACAGCCCTTTTTCATACTCTTATCCCGCGCTGTATAAAAAGATACAGGCGCAATCTCGGAGAGATTGCGCCTGGGTTCGGCGGGCACGAGTGCCCGCCGTGTGGAGCTTGGAGCTGGCTCGCGCCGGCGCCGGATTACTGCTTCTTGACTGCCTTGATTTCGTACTCGGGCGCCGCATGCAGGAGAGCCGCATAGAGCTCGTCCTTGGTGGTCATGAAGGGGTTGCCGCCCGCGTCCTGCATGAGCAGTTTGCCCGGGTGTTCCGGCGACTGCCCGATCTTCAGGCTCTGGACCTTTCCCTTGCCGTCGAGCGTGGGGCCGTGGGCCGGCTTCATGCCGCCGACGATGGTGACCAGGGTTTTCCTGCCGCCGATGATCAGTTCCAAGTTGCTTTTCTGCATTTGAAGCTCCTCGTGTTGTTGATTGAAGGTACATCTTCGCGCGCATCCGAAGGGACAAACGCGAAATCGGCCCAGGTGGGTCGATTGGGCGAGATTACACGACCGCCAAAATACTGTCAAGCCGCGTGACGGCTCGCCACGCAGCTATTGCACGACGAGCGTGCGGCGGATGGTATCAAACTCGGCGAGGAGTGCCCGATAATCGAACTCGCGCACCGCGCCCTTCGGATAATTCCCGATGTCGCCGTAGTGGACGTAGTAACGGACCGCGAAGCAGGGATTCGTGTCTGGGAGCGCATACACGGTCTCGTCGTAGCGGTTGCCGGCTGCCGCGCCGGTAGAAGACGCGATCGAATAGGTCACATTCCCTTCAGGAATCATATACGCCGTCATTCCCCGCTCGATAAAAAGCGCTGCGGTACAGATCGGACTATCCGGAATTGCTTCGATGCTCAGATAGGTATTGGAAGAGAGATTGGTCCCCGTCGCCATCGTCGAGGGGATGGTGAACTTGATGCCTGCAATATCTTTCCCGGGACCGAGCTCTTGGTAGCGATACTTCTCGTCGGCGCTATACCCTGCGAGATGATTCTTCGAGATCGAACCGGCGAGGCTCGGCAGACGGAGCGAGAATCCCATCCCGCTGTTGGAGTAGACGACCGGGAGACTCTTCCCGGTCGGCTCGGGTGCGACCGCGATACAGCCGATATACGACTTCTCCTGAGTATTCTCGAGCACGAGCGCGCCGTTGCCCCTGCTCCAGAAGATGAACGACTCGCCGTCAGATGCGTAGCGCATACCGTCGGCTGAGAGCGTCCGCGCGAGCGTCATGACGCGCCCGTCGGAGAGCGAGAGTACGACGCTCCCCGTCGGCACAGGAGGCTCGCCGGGAACCGGAGCCGGCGCCTCCTCGCCCGCGTAGTAGGCGGCCGTCATCGTCTTGTTCGCCGAACAGGAATACGCAACCGTGGCGAACGGCGCCGGACGGTCCGGGACCGGCACCGAGGGCGTACCTGTGCGGAGTACCACAAACGCGATGCCGCCGATGACGATAAGGATGAACAGATTACGCCACACGCGAAATGTCAGCATAGATCGAGAGGAGTGCGAAAAGGAGGCTGAGCGACAGCGGACCGAGGAAGATGCCGGCAGGACCGAAGTACATGAGCCCGCCGAGGACTGAGAGGAGCACGAGGAGCGGATGGAGCTTCATCCCTCTCCCGACGAGCTTGGGGCCGAGAAGATTGTCGATGAGTCCGACACCGAGTGCACCCCAGATAAAGAGCCCGAGCGCCGCGACCGGCACCTCGGTGAAGAAGAGAAAGGCGATGGCGGGGATAAAGACGAGTCCTGTCCCGATACCGGGAATAAGCGCCGCGACCGCCGCGACTGTCCCCCAGAGAATAGCGTTCGGGACGCCGAAGATCATGAAGCCGGCAGTCGTGAGGACTCCCTGCACAAGCGCGATGACGAGATTACCCTTGATGACCGAATTGACCGCGAGCTCGAGCCGATCGAAGACGCCGGCGTCTTCGCGATCATTGAGCGGAGAGAGCTCGATGAGTATCTGTCGCACCCGCTTCCCGTCGCGCAGGAGATAATAGAGCGCGATGAAGAAGATAAAGAACGAGAGCAGGAGCTGTGAGACGCTCGAGAAGATCTCTCCCGCGTGATCCGTGATCCACTGCAACGCTTCTTTCGTATAGGTGTCGATGTCGACCGAAGCGCTGCGCGAGAACTCCCCGACTCCCGGGATGACGCCGCCGAATGTCTCATCGACGCGGAGAACCATCTCTGCAATAGTGCTCCGCCCGTTCTCCGCTTCAAGCGAGACATACAGGTCGTGCGCTTCGTTCCCGACGAGCACGCCGACGAGTGAGAGCGGGAGCAAGATAAGGACGACGCTCATGACGACCGTCAGGAGCGCTGCCGTGCTCGGCCAGCCGCCGAGCAGCGCAGAGATCCTGCCGTAGAGCCCTTGGAGCACGACTGCGAATACTGCCGCGAGTGCGAGCGGCTTTAGAAACGGCCAGAAGATGCCGGCCGTGAGGACGCATACTCCGATGAGGAGCAACGCCAAGAAATAAGGTCGTAGTGTCTGACTCTGTACCACGGGTACAGTATAGCAAACATTTGCTGGCAGTCATCGACGACGTTCGCACCTTTCTGAGCAGGGACGACGAGGTTAAAAAGACCGTAGAGAACATCCGTGCGCTTAAGAAGCGGTTCGAGAGTGACTTTGCAAAACCAACAAAACGCTCGATTTGAAATCGTCGAATCGGAGTTTGCTACCGGGATACTCGTATCCAAGCTGGGATTCCGGTGGAACTGAGTAGTCTATTGGCTGACCAACATAGCGCACGACTTCTCTCATGGAGAGCAGATCGTTACTGCTGCTTCGTCGAATTGTATTGAAGAAGTCTGCTTGTGATGAATGAATGGCAATTATCTCGTCTTGAAGTTTCTGTTGCTCGGTAGTGAGATCCAAGGTTTCGGTGGCTTTGACTCCCGGTAGAAATTGGTTCCAGACGCGCTTCTCAGGCCAGCCGCGGTAGGCCGGGAAAACATAGAGCGGGAGTGACGCCAAGATTGCCGCCTGAGACGTGCAGAAACTTACCGCATCGTGCCCATTATGTCCGCCTTCGAAGTCATGCGACACGATGCAGTCTGGCTGAATATCAGTAATCAACTGAGATATTCCAGTAACAACCGCTGGCAAACTACTCATGAGTTGTCTCTCGGGAATTCTAAGAAAATGAACTCGAGAGGGCGGGACTCCCATCAATCGCGCAGACTTCCGCGCTTCTTCCTCTCTTGCAGGACCGTATTCCGTCCCTTGATAATCACCACTTGTTACATACAGGAGATGTGGCTCTTCAGCTTTTGTCGCCAGCTTCTCGATGAATGCACAGGTATATATCTCATCGTCCGGATGGGCGAAGACAAAGAGGTGGCGCGAAAAGGAGTTGAAATCCATCATGCATCAACGACACAATAACAGTACCGCACTTCTCAAGGTCAGCAAGACCAGTGAATGTGCTTGTGTGGCACTCTCTGCTGGCATTCATCGAGGACGTTCGAACGCAGATGACGGAATGCGACGAGGAGGAACTCAATAAGATACTTGAAAACATCAAGGTTCTTCGCGCGAAGTGCGAAGGGACGACTGTGTCAGCAACGATTCGCTAAGCCCTCGGACTAGGAATCGTCGCGCTCTTGCCACATCTCTTGACTAGTGTGGTGAGGTGGGCCGAGGTCTATATTTGCCAAATTTGCTTTTGCGATGTCGATAAGGATCTCAGTGCCCGCGCCAAGAAACTCAAATAGCCTGCTGCCGATTACTTGGAAACTGGGGGTGCTGCCTCCTTTCCTCCCGAAGAACTCGGCGATCTTTTCGCGGTCGCTTTTCTGGTACTTGGCGATATCGTCAAAGAGCACCTCTATAAGCCGACCAGTGCGTGCTTTCTCCCAATAATCGCCTGGCGCATTACGAATACGCTCTGGAGCCAAGTGGAGCAAAGTTTTGATCTGTTCATCCAAGGCGCGGTCGTCGAGCCACCCGGGTGGCGTAGGGATGAAAAGGTTGAAATCGTCTCCATAGACAGAGGCTGTTGTCCCTCGTTGCCAAGGTCGCGTCGGATGGATGATGAAGCGGTTCCTGTAGAATCGGAGCTGGTAGTGTAACCAGAGCAGCTGTGGCTTAAGGGCCGCCCAAAGTGGTTCCAATGGACTAGCCGAGTCGCTTTCGAGATGCGCCACTAGCTCAACAAAAGGGTGCTTGCGCAAGGTGTGTACATTGCCGATAGAAAGCGCTTGCAAGCTCCACTGATCTAGAAGCGTCACACCAAAGATATACAGCGACTCCATGTCAAGCTGCATATATTGTGTCAGCTCGTGACTGCGTTTCATAACTGCGTTGACATCAGCCGGATATGGAGTTCCGGGTGGCCAGTTGACCGGTCTTATCTGTTCCTCTTTCGCATGAGCTGCGGATAGCTCTGCTCGTTGGTGATACAGCCGATCCAAGATTCGGGCGCAGTCACCAAGTCTTGATAGCGTGTGACTACTGTAGTGAAAGAAGCCATACGCGCCGGCGGGAGGCTTCCGCCCTTCGAGCACGAGTTTGCTCAAAAGTCTGAGCTGCTCGTCCGCGTGTTCTATGAGTCGCTTTGTTGATGGCGGGAGGTGATCTGGCAAATCCATTATTCCATCTTACACCCGTCGTCTTGTCGTCCTTCTTCGAGAGAGAACGTGCCGCGGTGGCACACCTTCTAGTCTAGCTGACATTTATCAACGACGTTCGCGTCTAGCACGCACACTTTTGATACCCGAAACACTTATTACAATTTCTATTTTGGAGTTCGTTACCGTACTGTTACCAACGACCCGAGCTTCTTCTAGTTAAGTGTGAGTCCAAACATTTCGCTCAAGAGCTGCTCCACAATTGTTCGGTAGTCATCAATTTGAGCATCTGTCACGTTTGGTGTAGCCCTTTGGTGGATTAGGTCACATCTTAACTTGTAGTAATGGTCAATCTTTTTAATCACCGCCGGACTAATGCTTATGTGTTTCAAAACTTCTAATTGAATATCTACTCTGTTTTCCGAGATATTTTTGAACTTCGTTGCGCCAATATTCTGCTCGTTAACCAAATATTCTTTGTAGGCTATCTCAACAGTGCTATCCAAAAGGATCAAAGCGATTCTATTTTTCTGGTTCAACGATAGTTTTGAGACCAAGTCGACTGCAATAACACTGTCCAACAGTCCAGCAGACCATGGTCTTGTTGTAATAGTCGCCTGGTTCGCGGCAATAATCTTTTGGTGCCATTTCTGCCGACTGGCGGGAGGGGTCGGCAAGTAGATTTTTGGAATACCTTTTATAGCGTCGAGTTGCTCCTCTACGACATGGCCGGTCTTAAATGGGAAAACAGCCGTATCCCATTTTCCTTGCAGACTACGAGAGACTTGAGCATACCTCTTCGTTGCATCGATAATTCCTTGCCTTATTGCTTGAAAAACGGGGTGCCTCGTATTAATTCCAGACTTGCTACTGTCCCAGGGCATGTCACGTGATTGCCCTTTAATTTTCACTATGGTTCTAACAAGCGAAATGTTGTAGTGGGGGTTCCCAACCATGCCAGGCGAAAACCCTACGCCAAAATCAGTAAGTGCACGCGCAATAAGCCGGTTATTACAATAAACGAAAACGCCATACGAGTTGTCGGGGTCTCCTGGATGGTCGATCAGACCAGCCAATATTTCGACGTCGACTGAGCGATCCTCTACTGGAATAACGGCTGAAAATTTAGCCGGATAAAGATTGGGAGGGTATGACCACTGGTCGTCAAAGGACATTGCAGCAAGTTTTTCACCATTGACCACGATAATTGCTCCTCTATCGAGGAATTTTGCGTATACCTCCCGAATATGCTGCTTTAAGTATTCTATTTCCTCAGCAGTAATATGTACCCGCAATTTATTCAGTTCGATAAGCGTTGTGAATGGGTCGAGGACTTTTCTCGACTCCGCATACGGTAAATGCCAATCCGGATCTTGAGTAATCCAGTGCTCATCAAATTTCACGACATAGGGTTTTTCGTGCTGGAATCTTGAATGGATTGCAATGTCCTGTGCCAAAGCAACCACTGCTCTTTTGCTTCCTACTCCGAAGTATCCAATTACATCATCATGTATGTCATTACTTGTCTTTCCAGGACTGACCACGTGGTCCAAATTTGATTCTTCAATGCCGCCAGCGTTATCCTCAATTGAGATTGCTTGTTGCCTTTCATCAGCCAGTATTTTTATTTCAAGGTCGGCACGTTTGTGCTTAGACCATAGGTCAATCGCATTATCTATAAGCTCACAAATAGACCGCCTTAGGTCGTATTCCGAGATGATTGATAAGAACAATCGTTTCTCTGGGGTAGCGTCAAGTACTTTTGGAGGCATTCTTTAAAGATATACCCCTAAAAGGGGTTTGTCATACTGAAATATGGCGCCAGTGCGCCCCTTTTAGGCGGTATCGAATCTGCGCTTTATTGGAAGAGTGGGGAGAATGTGCCAAGCAGGCACGTTTCCTATACATGCTGCCAGACTTGGATTCGAACCAAGATACTCAGATTCAGAGTCTGAGGTCCTACCATTAGACGATCTGGCAATCACTACGGTTCGTAGTGTCTGAACTCTATCAAATTTGACAGCTTTTGCACTTCGTCAGTGCGGTATTCTTGTCTCATGTATTTCGTATACATACTGAAGTGCAAAGATGGTTCGCTGTATACCGGCATCACAACTGATGTCGCGCGACGCTTCGCAGAGCACAAGAGCGGCATCGGCGGTCATTACACCAGTGCTAAAGAAGCTGTACGCATCGTATACACCGAACAATACCCGAATAGATCGTCAGCCTCGAAGCGAGAATCAGAAATCAAAGGATGGCGCCGCGGGAAGAAACTGCTGTTGATACAAACGTAGTTCGGTAGCCAACAATACGAAAAATCGTCCCGCTTTTGCGGGACGATTTTTCTCTCACGAAGGCTCGTTTAGAGACCTGAGAGCGCACTTGCGGCCACAGAGGCATCCGCATCGAGTGCTGCCCCGGTATCCGGAATCTGGTTCAGATCGGCCGAGATATCGGCAGTCGTGTTGCCGCCCGTGAGCGCCGGAAGTGCCGTCTGCTCAACGGCCGTGGATTCGACTGTCGTTGTCGCCGGCGCGCTCGTCCCATAGAAGTACCAGAGTCCGAGTGCGATCACGACGGCCACACCGACGGCATACCAGATACCGTTTGCACTTCCCTGACTCGGCATCGGTGCCGGTGCCTGATTCATGACCGGACTTGGCTCCTGACCCATCGGTTGATAGTCCATAGTAGTTTCGATGTTAAGAATTATTGATTTGCAGTGGTCGTTGCGGTCGCATCGTCATCACCGTCATCATCGTCGACCTGGGGAACCTTGCTCAGCGCCTGCAGAGCGTTCTGCACCGCGGTGCGCGCATCCTTCATCGAGCCGTCGCGCAGCGCGAAGAGGTCGTTGAAGAGCGTTTTATGGAGGTTCTGGAACGCCGTCCTGAGTCCCGCTAATATTTCACTCTGCCCGCTCGCGGTCGAAGTCGCAGCTGTGGTCGTGACGGCCGTCGTGTCGAGCGTATACGTCTTTGCCGCCTGTGCGACTACCGCGGCGCGAGCGCTCTCGATCGCCGAGGTCGCCGCCTGGACTGCTGCATCCGCGGCGGTGACGTCTCTCCCGGCGCTCGCGGCGGTGCTCGCCCGATCCCGCATCTTCTGCAGGACCTCGTCATAGCGCTCCAAAAGCTTCAGGAAGTGGTCGGTCCACGTCTTGTTCAGACGCTCGAACTGAGCTGCCATTTTCTCCGCCAACTGGAGCTTCGTCTTGTCCTGGATGTCCGCGAGACGCTGTGCCGCCTTCTCTTTCTGCGCTTCGACACGCGTCTTGGCACCTTCACGTGCGGCTTCGACACGCGTCTTCGCCTCTTCACGCGAAAGTTCCATCCGCTTCTTCGCTTCTTCACGCGCGGCTTGCATCTTCTCGAGTCCCGCTTGCTTCGCGGCGTTCATCGTCGTTGTCGCGGCCGCCGCGCGCAGACTGCGCGCCTCGACGCGCGGAGCGGTATTCACCGGCCTTTCCTCAGCGAACGCAACGCCCGCCGACAGGAGAAGCGCTGAAGCACCGACGACACTCATAATCCTAAATGTACGCATACAGTAAATATATAATCGGGTAAACGCCCATCGTTTCTGTGGGGGTAAGTATACCACCCTAACCAATGTCAAAAGCCGCCACAGTGGACGGCTTTTTTTGGGGAAAAGAAGCGAACGTGCGTATTTAGCTCATCAGATTCCGGACTGTCTGGGCATCGAGGGAGGAATCATCCCCTTCGCCTGCTTCGTCAGTGGAATCAAAGAGATTCACCAAGGATGCGTCGACTCCCGGAGGAGCCTTGTCTTCGCCCGGTGATTTGACTCCCTCGGTCTTGTTCGGAACTCGCGGAGTCCTCGCGGTTCCTATCTTCTTTGCGGCTCTCATCATCGCTTTTTTCATCGCACCTGCTCCTTTCGTTTGTACTGCGTTGAAAATCTCTCGGCACTATGCCGCCTTAAACAGAAACAGTCAATAGACTCTACTTCTTCCGCTTGCGGGCTATGGTGGCGCGGAGGAATTCGGTAAACAAGGGGTGCGGTGCAAGCGGGCGCGCCTGGAACTCCGGGTGGAACTGCGTACCGAGCATGAAAGGGTGTACTGAGCGCGGGAGCTCGGCGATCTCCATCAGAACGCCGTCGGGACTCGTGCCCGAGAAGACGAGACCGGCGTCTTCAAGCGACTTCACGTATTTCGAATTTATCTCGTAGCGATGGCGGTGACGCTCATCTACCAGCTCTTTCTTGTACGCCGCGCGCGCCATCGTGTTCTTCTTTAGGTAGCAGGGATACGAGCCGAGACGCATCGTGCCGCCGTATTTATTGTCGGAGAGGTGCTTCTTTTGCTCGAGCATCACGTCCACCACCGGATCTTCGGAGTTCTTTTGGACCTCGGTCGTATGCGCTCCCTTCAGCTTCAACACGTTGCGCGCATATTCGATGACCATGAGCTGCATGCCGTAGCACAGACCGAAATACGGGATCTTATGTTCGCGCGCATATTGGATCGCCCTCAGCTTCCCTTCGATGCCGGTCTCGCCGAAGCCGCCCGGAACGATGATGCCGTGATACTTCTTAAGCATCGCAACCTCCTTAGCGCCGCCTTTTTCCAGATCCTTGGAATTGATCCAGGTTATCGATGCACGGCGATTCAGCTTCGCCGCGGAGAACTTGATCGCCTCGATGACCGAAAGGTACGCATCGGAGAGTACGAAGTTGCCCGTATCAAAATATTTACCCACGATGGCGATGTACACCTCCGGCGCTTTTGTGCTCACTGCCGCAAGCGCAAACTTCCTCCACGCGGCCAAGGACGCCTTGCGCTTCTCGGGCAGATTCAGCGCATCGAGCATCGCATCGCCAAGCCGGTCCTTCTCGAAGTTCAGAGGCGCCTCATAGATGCTCGAAATATCGGGCGCACTGATGATGCGGTCGCGGCGCACGTTACAAGAAATAGCGAGCTTCTCCTTGCGCTTCTCATCGACAGACTCCTTGGAGCGCGCAACGATGAAATCCGGCTGGACGCCATATGAATTTAAATCGCGAACCGCCGTCTGAGTCGGCTTCGTCTTCATCTCGCCCAGGGTACCCGGCGTCGGCAGGTACGAGACCATCACAAAGAGCACATCATCTGGATATTTCATCTTCAGCACGCGCGCTGCCTCGATAAACAGTGCATTCTGGAAGTCGCCGATGGTACCGCCGATCTCGATAACCGAAACGCGGCTTCCGTTGTAGGAAGCCGCGGCCTCGATGCGCCGAAGGATCTCATCGCGGACGTGTGGAATGGCCTCGACGCACTTTCCGCCGTAGCCGAGGGAGCGCTCGCGAGCGATGACCGACTGGTACACCATCCCGCTCGTCATGTAATCCTCGTTGGTGAGGTCCCGTCCGAGGAAGCGCTCGTAGTTGCCCATGTCCTGGTCCGTCTCCATGCCGCTCCGAAGCACAAATACCTCCCCGTGCTCGGTCGGATTCATCGTCCCCGCATCGACATTCAGATACGGATCGACCTTTACGAGATTCACCGGATACCCTTTCTGCTGCAAGAGGAGGCCGACCGAGCTCGCGACGACGCCTTTCCCGACGCCGCTCATCACCCCGCCGAGGACGAATATATATTTGTGGCCTTCTTTTGACATATCAGACCTTCAGATACCTACTGATAGCGAGCACCGACGCGACCGACCCGAGCAGGATGCCCGAGAGCATGAGGATAGAGAAAACCAACAAGAAATGGTCGCCATAGTACGTCGCGAGATTGAATCCGCCAAACCACCCCATCGTCTTCAGCCCCGCATACCACGTCGCCGGCCACAGCATGATGAGGACGACGACCGCGGCGAACACACCCGTGATGACGCCGGTGACGACGAACGGTCCCTGGATGTATATATTGCTCGCCCCCACCAGTCGCATAACCGCGATCTCCTCCTTGGCGGTGTAGATGGCGAGACGCACGGTCGCGAAGGCGATGAGGATCGAGGCGAGCGCGAAGAGGATGATGACGGCGAAACCGATTTCGCGCGTCGCCTGTATCGCGAGCGAGAGGCGGTCGATGATCTCTTTGTTCTGCGCATAGTTGATGCGGTCGACGATAGAGGTGCCCCCGGCAGAGAGCGCGGGCGAAGCTTCGAGGAAGCTGACGATGCTCTCGTACTGCGAAGGATCCGTCGCCTGCACTTCAAGCGAAGCGTCGAGCGGATTCCCGCCGAGCTCGTTCAGCGCCTGGAGCGTGAGCTGGTCAGTCGCGTGACGCTCGCGGAACGCGATGAGCGCATCGTCGGCGGATGTGTAGGAGACGTTCACCACTTGGGGCAACTTCTCGAGCTGATCTTTCACCACGAGGATATCGGACTCGCTCGCAGTCGTGACGAAGTATACGGATACGTCGACCTTGTCGTTGATCGTGTTTAAGGTGAAGGTCAGCAGCGCCGAAAGGAAGATGAGGGAGGCGATAATGGCGAGCGTCACGGTCATGATGAGCACGGTCGCGGCAGAGACCGCGCCGCCGCGGATGAAATTCTTTCCTCCCGCGACCAACATCCTCTTTGTGAGCATCCATTTCATAATGTCTTCATACTACAACTATAAAACGTACTTACCACCCGCGTCGTCGCGCACCAGGCGGCCGCGGTCGATGGTGATGACCCGCTTGCCGATGGCGTCGACCACGCCCTTATTGTGCGTCGTGATGATGATGGTCGTCCCGAGCTCGTTGATCTTTTTCAATATCTCGACGACCTCGTAGGTGTTGATGGGGTCGAGGTTGCCGGTCGGCTCGTCGGCGACGATAAGATCCGGCTGATTGATGATGGCGCGACCTATCGCGATCCTCTGTTTCTCGCCGCCCGAGAGCTGATCGGGGAAATGGCGCGCCTTATCGGAGAGATTGACGAGCTCGAGGATGTAGGGCACGTCGCTTGAGATCTCTTCATCGGTGCGACCCGCCGCCTCCATCGCGAAGGCGATGTTCTCATAGGCGGTCTTGTTGGGAATAAGGCGGAAATCCTGGAACACCATGCCGATCTTGCGGCGGTAGTGATGGAGCGCACTGCTCGGCAGGTCGTTGATATCGATTGATTCAAAAAAAACAGAGCCTTCGGTGGGGCTCTCTTCGGCGAGGAGGAGCTTCAGAAGCGTCGTCTTCCCCGCGCCCGAGTGGCCGACGATGGAGACGAACTCCTTGGGGGCGACAGAGATGGTGACCTCCTCGAGAGCCGCCGTGTCTCCATATCGCTTCGTCACCTTGTCGAAATAAATCATTGTCGCTCTTCATTGTACCCCAGCGAAATCGTCCCCGTCCAGAAAATGGCGTAAACGAACCTCCCGACCTGGGGATAAGCCCGCTGGTCCTGCGCTAGTGCGCGGCGGCGGCGTCGATAAAGCCGTCGAGGTCACCCTCAAGCACCTTGTCGGGCTGAGAAGACTCGTACTCGGTGCGGTGGTCCTTGACCATCTTGTAGGGGTGGAGAACATAAGAGCGTATCTGGCTCCCCCACTCGTTCGCGGTCGTCGCGGCGATTGAGCGGCCCTTCGCTACCGCCTCGCGCTCCGCCTCTTCTTTTGCAAAAATCTTTGCTGCCAGGAGTTCCATCGCCTTCTCGCGGTTGGCAAGCTGACTGCGCTCGCTTGAAATGTGCACAGAAAGGTTGGTCGGCTTATGGAGGATGCGCACCGCCGTCTCGCGCTTGTTCACGTTTTGACCGCCCGCGCCTCCGGCGCGGGCGAATTGTATCTCGAGATCGTCCGGTCGCAGTTCCACCTTGTCGCTCGCGACAAGGGTCGGCAATACCTCCACCAGCGCGAAGCTCGTCTGACGCTTCGCATTCGCATTAAACGGCGATTGGCGCACGAGGCGGTGCACGCCCGCCTCGTGCCGCAGGCGGCCATAGGCGCCTGTGCCGGATATCTCTAGCATCACGTTGCGGTATCCGCCGTGGTCGTTTTCATTGGCGTGGAGCTCGCGCACGCGCCAGCCCCGTCTAGCGGCATAGCCCTCGTACATCCGGCGGAGCATGCGCGCGAAGTCCTCGGCGTCGTCCCCGCCGGCGCCGGCGAGGATAGCGAGAGTCGCATTCCCCGCATCGTGCGGATCGCCCGTGCCGCCTTCTTTCAGATTTTGATATTCTTGCACCAGCGCCTGCGCCTCTCCCTTGTTCGCCCAGAAGTCGGGCGACGCCATCATCGCTTCGAGTTGTGCGAGCCGCGTTTCGCTGCTTGTTTCTTTTCCGTCAGCCATTAATCACTGCGTTCACTGAGGAAGTTTCCCGTGCTCCGCTTCTAAGGCTCTGATCTGACTCTCCACGCCCCTCAGACTCCCCTCATACTCGCTCTTGTTGAGAACCCATTTATTCCATGTCTCTTTGGCTTCTTTATCGGTAAACAGATCAGGCTTATTCAACTTTGCCCGCAGAGCCGTGACCTTATCCATATTCCCCTGATATTCGGCGATGCCTCTTTCGAAATCCTCACGCTGTTTGGTAAGAGCGCTCATCTTCGTCTCGTACTCGTCGATACCGATCTCGGGCATGATGCCTCCTTCTATCGGACCCGGTTTATGCGTATTACGTGATGCTCCTCCAATATTTTCTATAGACATATACGCACACTGTACGAGTTCTTCGCGAATCGCGCAACTGCGTTATTTTGGAGCCGCCCCTCGGATTTGAACCGAGGACCTACCCCTTACGAAGGGGTTGCTCTACCAACTGAGCTAGGGCGGCGTCACTCATTTCTATCACATATTTTCTAGTTAAAAAAGCTCCTCTTCAGGGAACTTGACAGAAACGCACTTTAGTATATGATACGGATTGCAGTACCTTTTTCGAAACCCAGGAGGAAACATGAGCTCAGAACGAGAATTCACAATGGCGGCTGCATCGGAGCGTGTCGCCGCTGTGGTCGGTGTGACGAAGGTGGAAGCCGAGGATTTGCTCAGGTCCGCTCAAAGAAAGTCGGGACCGAACGACGCAGACCTCAACTTCGCCGGTGGCGAATTCAACCCGGACAGGACTCAGCCCCTGGAGCCCTTCGCTCCCCTGTCAGTGGAATAACGCCGACGCCACGAGGTCCTACCGCCAAAGCGGTAGGGCTTCTTCTTTTTATATCAGAGCCCTTCGCTTTGCCCCTGAACAAATCGTGAATCTCTATTAAAGCACGCTAGAACCCATTTCGCTCATTGACCTTCTTCTCGCGCCTCGCGGACTCGGCGCTCTCGCGCGCGATTACGCGCGCTCGCCCGAGCCCTGTCCGCGCATTTCTGTCTTCTGTCCGGACTGGATTCGCGGGGGGTGTTCGGAATGCATGGAGCGGCAGGGCTCGGGGAACGGCTCATCTTCCCAGCCTAACGGCTCACATGGGAAGAAATGAGCCGTTCAATACAAATTCATTCAGTATGGTCTCTGGCTGTTTGAGCCGTTTCGGAGCGTCCATTGCTATGGGAGATTCACCCTCGGCATCCGCCTCGGGCTGTTTCCGCTAGGGCTACGAACTCCTTGTTCCTTTGTGCCGCCTGTTCCTCGCACTCTCGGCTTGCTAGCCGAGAGCTCGGGGCGGCTCTTGTTTGGGGGAAGGAAGGCATCCTTCCCCCAGCTCGGGCTCCTCCTCGTTCCTTCGGAGTCCGCCCTTCGCACAACCCCTTTCCTCGTTTTCATTAGTACGTTGATTGAGTGTTTTAGTTTCTATGCCTTCGACTGGGGAGGAGTTCGTCCAAGCGCAGTGGCCGCTCCTAGCGGAAACAGCCCGAGGCGGAGTGCAAATGCTTGCCCCAGAGTGTTGCGCAGACGCGACACTCCTCCCACCCGTGCGCGTAGGCGGGGACTCCCTGTACATACACTTGACTTATTATGCCACCTAGAATATCATTCCCATGTCGGGAACAAATCCGAAGGTACCACGAATATTACAAATTATGAACCTAATTGGCAAAGAGTTACTGGATGCCTTCAAGAAAGACCATCCCGACGCCCAATCACGTGTGGAGGAGTGGGAGACCGAAGTCGAAGAAGCAGTGTGGCAAACGCCCCACGATCTCAAGAGACAATTCCCCAGGGCAGACACTCCCGGCAAACAGCAAGCCATCTTCGATATCCGCGATAATCGATACCGACTATGGGTGAAGATTACCTACAAGCTCGGAATCGTGATAGTGAAGGCCATCGGCACTCATAAGGAGTACGAAAAATGGGAGATCAAATAAATACTATGAGCGAAATAAAAATAATCAAAACGAAAGAAGACTACGGACACGCCCTCGCACTCATTGAGGAACTTATTGACCGCGATCCTGAATCTGGGTCTGCGGACGCCGACCGTCTTACTCTCCTCACCGCACTTGTTAAAGATTACGAAGCGAAGGCGTTCCCCGAACATCTTCCTGACCCAATCGAAGCAATCAGATTCCGTATGGAACAGGCGAATCTTAAACCTGTGGATCTTGTGCCATACATCGGTACTGCAGGTAGAGTATCGGAAATTCTCTCCGGCAAACGCCAGATCACACTCGACATGGTAAGAGCGCTCTCTACCGGACTGGGTATTCCTGCCAAGGTCCTTATACAAAAACCATCGAGAGATTTTAGATCTCAGAACTGGGACACATCACTCGTACGAACAATGGAACAGCGAGGATACTTTGGTATAAAGACACTAAAGGAATATGAGAAATCTGAATTAATCAGTAGTTTTTTCGCGTTGTTCGATAATTTCCAACCAGCTGTTTTATACCGGAAAACGAGTTTTCGCTCGGCCCCTCGCACCGACAATAATGCATTGCTTGCATGGGGGTTGCGCGTGCTACAAAAAGCAGAAAAGATAAAAATGCCTATCAAATACAAAAAGGGGACGGTTGACCTGTCTTTTATGCAGGAAGTTGTACGATTAAGCGCAAAAGATAATGGTCCGCTTCTCGCGCACGCCTATTTGAGGAAAAACGGCATCAAATTAATTATCGAGCCACATCTCCCCAAAACACATCTTGATGGCGCTACATTCCTAGCAGATAAGGACAATCCCGTTGTAGGTCTCACCATTCGTCACGATCGGCCTGATAATTTTTGGTTTACGTTGATGCACGAACTCGCACACATTGCACTTCACTACAGCAACGGTATTGAATCCTTCTACGACGAGAAGTTACAGGACAAAGACGGTATTGAGATTGATTCCAGGGAAAAAGAAGCTGATGGTCTTGCCGAAGAATCTATTCTTCCCGAAAGCAAATGGGAGACGAGCGCAGCAAAGACTACGCCGAATCAATTTTCTACAGAAGACTTAGCCAATGAACTTGGCGTACAAACCGCAGTCATAGCGGGGATGATTCGATTCAAACATCAAAATTTCTTCTATCTGAACAAAATCGTCAATGACAAAAACCTGTCCGTTAAGAAGTATTTTGCTGAGAAGTTTACCGACTAACTATGACCACTATTAAATCTTACATCCCCATACTGCGTTGGCGACCTGCCGAAATAAAGGCTTTAGAGAAGCTGTTTCCTCAAGACCGCGAGAAAGTTACCCCGCTGATAGAATTTGTAATGCCAGCCCCGTCAATCACTCGTAAAGACGATAAGATTAT
This sequence comes from uncultured Candidatus Saccharibacteria bacterium, assembly GCA_964371445.1. Lineage (GTDB taxonomy): Bacteria > Patescibacteriota > Minisyncoccia > Phycocordibacterales > Phycocordibacteraceae > C7867-001. Next base: position 7,154 of record CAYJLK010000007.1, on the reverse strand, counting down.
CGTTACAAAGACGCGCAAGGAGAAATTCTTAGAAGCTCTTCCGGAAGTTGCTGAAAATCTGTTGAAGTCGTGTGGTCAAATGCCTACGTTTATTGATGTCCAGCAACTCGATTCTGACATCAGAGCCTCTTCGCTTGAACAGATTCTCACGTCATCGAGCGCACTAGATCTGTTCTCAATTCCAGTGACATATATCATCCCTGTGACAGGTACGGACGCTGATGTAGCTACCCGTGCGGTTGCAGTCAACTACGCAAAATCGAGCGGACATGGACTGTGTATTCGAATCGACAAGTCTCATCTCAAAGAAACAAATTTCTCATCCCACGTAACGAATTTTGTGAGGGAGAATCATCTGGACATTGGAAACACGGACTTGCTTGTCGATCTTCGTGTTATTAACCAAGATACGGATACCGCGGACATTATAGAGAAATTAAAGAATCTTCCCGACCTGCAGAAGTGGCGTACCTTCATCGTGTCTGGCGGCGTCTTCCCGAAAGACTTAACCAACTTCGCGGCCGGTGAAGCACATCCGCTTGATCGACTCGATTGGAAGTTGTGGAACGACCTCAAGACGCGACTATCGCGCACGCCACTGTTTTCCGATTACACCATCCAGCATCCCTTCTATGAATACGTAGCCGCTATTGGTAGCGCGAGCGTGCGATATACCGCTGACGACCAGTGGTGGATCTTCCGAGGAACAAAGCCTGGCCACATCAGCCGTAAGACTGGAAAGAAAGGTCCGGGGCGAGAGCAATATATTGATCATGCAAAAACATTGACCGGGAAAAGCTTCGATAAATTCTATAAAGGCGCAAACTTCAGCTTCGGTGATGGTGAGATATCCAGAATAGCTAGCCCGGGTAATACAAAACCAGGAAGTCCACCTACATGGCTAACTATTGGTATCAATCACCACATCACGCTAGCTGCACGCCAAACCTCCAATCCTGGCGAGAACCCTGAAGCACATTCCTAACGTAGGACTTTAACGTCTCCAGTTCAACTGTTTCCACTACCTTCGCATATATTGTGTCTCGTGATTTAGAATGGAAACCATTTGCCATACCGACACTTTCCAACAGGTCGAGAGCCTCTCGTCTCCTTAATAATCGCGCAATTGAGATATCGTCCTGCATTGGATTGCTCCTCGATTCTCGAATTTGGTTAAAAAAGACTGAGCCATCTTTGCCTACATGTGCTATTTGAACACCCCACCATTCGGGTATCATTTTAAATGCTTCGATAAAGTGCCTACTGCCTACGACGATAGTCACTTGATCAAACACAGAATTGTATGCCTCTCTTTGTTCGGGCAAGCGAGCGAGTGTGTCGCGGTCACTTTTGATTTCAAATCCATGCAGAACACCATTTACAACGGCGACATCTATCCTTGCCGCGCCGTGCCATAGTCCGAGTTCTGGAATCACGCGGTATTCTGGATTCGCCGCGTACTCTTTGCTCAATTGTTCGAGCAATGCTTTCCTGATGATTGTATCGTTTGTGGGACTCATTGTTCTAAAAAGTGCATACGACACATGTACATACACTCATTCTACATGCTGCCGTCCAGGTCGGATAGAGCGGTGCGGTGCGTAACTTAACCCGTGCAATACTAACCCGCATGGCGATATCTTGAGGGCTTATAGATCCCTAACTTACCTCTGTCAGTTGCGTCCGTATTTCAGTCGAATGTATATATTGTTCCGCCAGAACCGGGATAAGTGGGCTTCGTCCCGAAGGTTTCTCCACCGAACGAGACAAACTTGATTACATAGTTCTCCACTCCATGTCCGCTGTCGGCTCCTTGTGCCTCAAAGTGGAGCTCGTCAGAGTGTCCTATATCGGCTCGGGTTGTCGGTGCCACATAAAAACCGCATTGACCGCAGTAGTAATTGGATGGGTTCGTCAACGGAATGTTTACTGTAGTTGCTGTGTCTTCAGAAGTTCCCAGAATTTCATTAGATGATTTCACAACCGAACCCATGAGAGACCAACGATCGTTTTCCATCTTCACCACTACATCTGTGGAGGAAGTATACGTATAGGAAGTATTTCTCCAGACTTTCACCGCCACCGAGCTATATCCAACATACTTATTAGTTCGATTGTAAAAGACATAAGCATCATATGCAGAACCGCCGCCCAGTGGACGAAGCCCTGTCTCAAATTTAACTTCTGTTTGTGGAATGATTGCAACAGGGGCAGTTACAGTTATCGTTGCCGTGCTAGTTCCTCTTTCTGCAGTTCGACCATTTAAGCAAGTCAAGATGTAGTTGAATGTACCAGTCTGTGCGAATGTTAAGTTCTCTGAATTCCCCTCGATTTTTTTGCCATTCCAGTCGCCGCTCGCAGTACACTCTCCGCCATAGGAATATTGAGTACTCCACCCCAATCGGACCGTGTCGCCAACTTTAACAGCATAGGTATTGGCGGTTCCTTCGCTGCCATTAAAGGAAAAAGAGGTTTTCGGAATTTGGATGGAGGGTGAAGATAGAGTTGGCTGTGTTATGGGAGTCGTCGATTGAGTAGTTGCCGTTGGCACTACTGACGTCGTGCTTGGTGTTACTGTTGGAGTTATCGCAGGAGTTATTGTCTGTGTTGTCGAGGTGTCGACTGTAAAAGAGGTTAGAAGATTGACAAAAGCATTTGCCGGCACACCGGGAGCCGATTGGACGACCGTGATGAGGCTCGCAGCCTGATTTGTCGTTATGTTCGAGAAAGCAGTTATGAGGGAGATAAAGGCGCTCGCGGGTGTGCCGGGAGATGATTGAACAACGGCAATGAGACTGGTTGATTGCTGTTGGGTGAGAGCCGCTGCGGACGATACAGATGGCAGTATGAAAAACAGTATGGCGAGCGCGTAAGTGATTTTCTTCATAGTGAGATTATTTAATGAAATAGCCAATATCTTTTCCGTACATTTTCGCGAACCTCTGCAATTCAACGACATCAACTCTTTGCTGTCCTGATTCTACATTCGATATATGCGACTGCGGGCGCTTCAATTTCTTGGCAACTTGCACCTGTGTCAACCCTGCTTCCTCGCGAGCCTTCCGCAGTCGCTCGACAAAGACGGCATATTCCTTCGTGTGGATCGACTTCTTCATATGCTATATCCTCTATCCAAGAAGTCAATATCCAAAATATAGATATTTGTGATAAACTAAAGACAGCCCTTCGCCCTGCCGCTCCATGCATTCCGAACACCCCCCGCGAATCCTGACCGGACAGAAGACAGAAATGCGCGGACAGGGCTCGGGGCCGCCGTCCGCGGCGGCGAGCCCGCGAGTCTGCGAGCGGGCGAGTAATCATTGGTTCGGGTGTTGGGCGAAGTAGGTTCTAGCGTGCTTTAATAGGGTCTCAGCGAAGCGAGACGAAGAACGCGATGCCTGCGCATCGCGTGTTCGGGATTGAAAGTCGGAGCCATGTTCCGTCTTCGGAACAGGCGAGGCCGGGCAGGAAGTCCTTAGCGAGCATGCGAGCTTAGGAACTTGACGCCAATCCCGACTCTCGGCTCCAAAATCAAACCCAAAGGCATTTCGCCGATGGAAGTGCGGGCGGCGCGGAGCGCCGCATAGGGGGAATGCGCATTTCCGCGCGCTTCGCGCGCGTGAAGGGAGAGGTTCAATCCGAAAATTTTTTGGAGAGAGGATTTTTTGGAGGGGAATGCGAATACAAATCCTTGTAGTGTGCTTGCCCCACCCTCCCGTGCGCGCACCAGCCCCTTCGCTGGCGGGTCTGAAACCAGCGAAGCTCCCTTGGCTTTTCCAGAAGCTTTGGAGCAGATTTATATTCCCGCCGCAAAATCCTCACACGTTTTTATGTTTACTAAACCTGGGAATTCCCTAGATGCAAAGTTTCTGAGATTCGCATCGTTGGAAACCAAACAAATAGTTTCTTGCGGGAAGATGCTGGCTGACAGCGTACTGGTCTTTGGAAGTTGACGTGTTAGCAGACTGAGCGTTGCAAGAATGGCGACGTCACCGAAACCTTTAAGGTTGAAAAAAGATACATCTCCATAGGAATTGAGAAGACGTGCATATTCTGCAAGATAGTCGACCTCATCAAGGTTGTGGCGAGAGAAAACACAAGCCCTATACCATGCTTCGCTCGCAAGATTAGTGAGGAACTCCTCTTTGATTTCATCAGGAACGACGCATTCGTGTTCAACGCGAACATGCCGCCTTACGGCCTCCAGATGAATTAGGGAGTTGCAATCCAGTACGTGAATCATACGCCGGTTCGCGCTCGATACTCGCGCCAGGTTTTTCTACGGATACGACCGAAGAGTATGTATTGTGCTTGGTTCTGGCTGACTGAACCCGTCGTGACGCCAGTATTCACACTTGCAACAACAAGCGGTCCGTTCAATTTTCTTACGGCGTTTTCGATATGTGCTGTGCGACCCCCCGGCCGACCTTTGTATTCAGGTGGAGCAAGAGCAACCTCCTCTTCAGCGGTAATGTACCGCTCTTTCCTAAGTCTGTATAAGACGGCTGATGGAGTGAGTTTATGACGAGCTCCGATTCTTTGCACAATTTCATGTGTTATACGAGTACCGCGATATATTTCGAGTTCTTTTGAGGGCATTAAAAACTCTGATGCGATTTCGTGTGCATGGCGCAGATAAGTGGTTCCTCGCCCGCGCGATACTGAATCGGGTCGCCAGTCTCGTGTAAGCGTATATACGTCGAGACCAACAAGTGCGAGCAGATATACGAGCGTGTAGATTTGACGGCCAACTGGCTCCTCTTCGTCGGCCATATTCATAGTCACGAAAATGAACGGGACCAATTCGTCCCGCAGGCAAAAGCCGCTTATGTTTTTGTAGAGCGCCTTATGGTTTTCAGAGCGCGGCATAAGTCGTGAGTCTGATGTGCCCAAAGCAACGTTTATCTGTCCTAACTCCACGCGAGCAAGTAGATAACTGAATGCTGTTTCTTTTGTGCCCCGACCCCAGAAATAATTAATATCAATAGCGAAACTACTAGCAAGAATACCCACCGCATCAGCGACGGACACACCCCGGAGGCTTCCCGCGAATGCATTACGCGAATACGTGCCGTGCGAGACCAAGAAATTCTGTGCACGTATGTAGCGGTCGAAGAGACGATTTGGAACCGAATCTCCCCTTGAGCCACGCGTCGAGACTCGACCAACACGAATTTTGTCTCGGCGGTTTTCTTCGATATTGGCGAGTTCCTCAACCAAACGGTTCCACCCAAGCAGAAACATCTGCCACGGTATGAATGCCTTCTCTGCCTCGTCCATAAGGTCGCTTTTCGTTATCTCGTCCCCGCGGAGGGCTTCAGCAAGAATCGCCCTATCTAGCAGTTTCTCTTCTGGATAGTAACTAAAGAGCCGCCTGAAGACGCGGCGATCGAGTTCAAAACATTTACGGCCCCTGTGGGTAAGCCACATAAAGAGAATGCTACTCCTCATCACATACCACATCAAGTCAAGATGTGTTTAAGGGGACATCGTGATGATGTCTTTGCTATAATTTAGAGGCAATCAACTCAGTGAGTCGCCTTTTTTAATGGCCGTCTCGGACAATTCAAGGTGACTTGAGTTGATTGCACCGGGACGGCCATTACAATTTATGTACAAATATTTTCTTTACGCCCGCAAAAGCACCGATGTTGAGGATAAACAGATACTCTCTATTGAGGCGCAACTCGCCGAGCTTCAGGCGCTCGCGAAGCGTGAACAACTCAACGTCGTTGAGGTATTCGTGGAAAAACGCTCGGCGAAGATGCCGGGCCGTCCGATCTTCGGCGAGATGATGGCGCGAATTCAGAAAGGCGAAGCGCAGGGCATTATTTGTTGGAAGATAGACCGACTAGCGCGCAATCCGGTGGATGGCGGGCAAATCCAGTGGCTACTTCAGCAGGGTGTGATTCGTCATATTCAAACGCACGACCGTTCACACTTCCCTAACGACAACGTGCTAATGATGTCGGTGGAGCTTGGTATGGCGAACGAGTACATCCGTCAGTTGAGCGCGAACACATCTCGCGGGCTAAGACAGAAAGCGCGTCAGGGTATTTACCCCGGACTTGCTCCATTTGGATATTTAAATGATCCGAGCACGAAGACTATCAAGACACACCAGAAGAACGCGAAGCTCGTGCGCGAGTTGTTTGAGCTCTATGCCTCGAACAAGGTGTCCCTCGACGACCTCGCCGCTATGCTCCAGAACCGAGGAGTGCTATCGCGGGGCAATAAACGCATCCACATCTCGCAAGTCTCGTTTATTTTGCAAAACTCGTTTTATTACGGTCACTTCCGCTACGCAGGCGAAATATACGAAGGCACGCACGAGCCGATTATTTCAAAGGAGCTGTACGACAAAGCGAATGTGATTTTACACAGCCGTGGTCGCGTACCAGATATTAAAGATGATCCGAGCCCATATTGCGGTCTGCTTCATTGTTCCTGCGGTATGAGCATCACGGCCGAGAAGAAAGAGAAACATCAAATCAACGGCAATATCCACCACTACACCTACTACCGCTGTACGCGGAAGTCTAAAGCCGTGAAGTGCAAAGAAGCGCCGATACGAAGCGAATTATTGGATTCGCAACTTTCGGCGCTTCTTTGCGAATACGCGATGCCGAAGGAGTGGGTATCGCCGTTGTTTGCCCTCTTGGATACAGAAGCCACCAATGCCTCTCAAACGGCGACGGAGGCCGTTCAAGGACTCCGGGACAAGGTTGTGGACATTTCGCGTCAGATTACGCGCCTTACGGACATGTACGTCGCCGAGGATTTGGAGCGCGAGGAGTACTTGTCCCGCCGCCGCGCTCTTATGAGCGAGCGCCGGACGATTGAGGAACAAATCGTCCGCCTTGAACGAGCCCCCGCCGCGTGGATTGAACCTGTCAGAGAATGGATTTCAGACGCTTCGCGTCTTGATGAAATCGCCCATTCTGAAAACTACCCCTCCAAAAAATCCTCCCTCCAAAAAATTTTCGGATTGAACCTCTCCCTCCACGCGCGCGAAGCGCGCGGAAATGCGCATTCCCCCTATGCGGCGCTCCGCGCCGCCCGCACTTCCATCGGCGAAATGCCTTTGGGTTTGATTTTGGAGCCGAGAGTCGGGATTGAACCGACGACCTCGTCCTTACCATGGACGTGCTCTA
>CAYJLK010000006.1:0-44579 GCA_964371445.1 uncultured Candidatus Saccharibacteria bacterium | reverse complement strand
GAGCCGAGAGTCGGGATTGAACCGACGACCTCGTCCTTACCATGGACGTGCTCTACCAACTGAGCTATCTCGGCAAATGAGGGGCAAAATGAAAGTCCTCTTTTATTTTCTCCGAATGCCGCCGAGACAAGCTTACTTATCTCGGCTTACCGCACCCCCGCATACTAGCCGAATTCCTCTATTCTTTCAATTTTTTGATATATACTTCCCTCATGGAAGGTCTTGCACATTACGAAAAAGAGATTCGCCCGTGGGGCGATTTTGAGCGCTTCACGCTCAACGAGAAGACGACGGTGAAGATTGTCACCGTAAACGCTGGCGGGGCTATCAGCCTGCAGACACACGAACACCGCGACGAGTTCTGGCGCATCATCAGGGGCTCCGGCATCGTGCACGTAAACGGAAAAGATATGGAAGTGCACGAAGGAGACGCCGTCTTCGGTACGCGGGGCGAGGAGCACCGGATTACCGGCGGTCCGGAGGGAACGGCGTTTCTAGAAATTGCCTTTGGCGACTTCGACGAAAGCGACATTCACCGCCTCGAAGACCGGTACGGTCGGGCGTAAATAAGCTTTCTCTGTAGTGCCGGCGGGTGGAGTCGCGCCACCGTCTAGGGTTTATGAGTCCCTCGTTCTAACTCTTGAACTACACCGGCTTATCGTTGAACACTAACAAAATTCTGAGGATTTTGGTAGGATGGAAATTACTTGCGTAAGCAAGCAAATGCGGGGGTAGCTCAACTGGTTAGAGCGCCGCCCTGTCACGGCGGAGGTTGCGGGTTCAAGTCCCGTCCCTCGCGCATTTGAAAAGCTAATCCGCCCTGATGAATCCACCTGCCTGGATCTCCCAGAGCTTCTTATAGAGATTACTCTCCTGTTCAAGGAGTTCGCTGTGCGTCCCCGACAGGATGACCGATCCCTTTTCAAGCACAATAAGACGGTCCATGTGCATCACCGTGGAGAGTCGGTGCGCTATAGCAATAACGGTCTTCCCTTCCATCAAACGCAGGAGCGCCTCCTGAATAAGGCGTTCCGACTCTGAGTCGAGACTTGAGGTCGCCTCGTCGAGCACAAGGATGGGTGCATCCTTGAGGATAGCGCGCGCGATAGCGACTCGCTGGCGCTCGCCACCCGAGAGCTTCACGCCACGTTCGCCGACGAGCGTCCCGTACCCTTCCGGGTACTGCGCAATAAACTCGTGGCAGTGCGCCTGACGAGCCGCCTCAATGACCTCGTCGTCGGTAGCTCCCTGCCTGCCGTAGCGGATATTCTCCATAAGCGTGCGGTGGAAGAGCATCGGCTCCTGCGGGACAAAGGCTATCGCCTTCCGTAAGCTCTCCTGCGTTACTCGCGCGATATCTTTCCCGTCGATGCGTATCGCGCCGCCGTTCACGTCGTAGAGACGCAGGAGAAGCTTGGCGAGCGTCGTCTTCCCCGCCCCCGACGAGCCAATGAGCGCAATCTTTTCATGCGGCAGTACACGAAGGTCGAAGCCGTCTAGTACGGTGTGCGTACCCTGATATTCGAAGCGCACGCGGTCAAAGGCAATGGCGCCATTTGGCACCGAGAGCGGTTTCGCGCCAGCAACGTCCTGCACCTCATGCGGCAGTTCCATAATGTCGAGCATCTCGGTCGCTTCGGTGAAGGAGTCGTGCAGTTGGCGCATATTGCGGCCGATACCCCAGACCTGATTTAAGAGACCAATGATGTAGATTTGCACCAATACGAAATCGCCAATAGTGAGAAGACCTTTCGTCCAGAGAAAGGCGGTCCCGCCGAGAATGGCAATCTCGATAAAGAGAGCGAACGCGCCCTGGATGCCATAGATAAACGCATAGGCATCCATCGCTCTCTGGGTCGCGGTGCGCCATCCGTCCGTCACTTTGCTGAAGTAGGAACGTTCATACGGCAATGCCGCAAAGGAGGTGATCGTCGAGTGGTTCAATACTGCATCAGAAAGCGCGCCAGTCATACGACTGTCTTCTTCAGTACGGCGGGTCCGTAGCGGCTGGAGCCACATCACCATCCGGTATTGCAGATAAATAAAGAGAACAGTCAGGACGAATAACCCCGCGCCGAGCCAGATATTGCGAAGCGACAAGACCACCACCACGCCGACGAGAAAGAGGAGCGCCGGGAAGAGATTCATGATGAGGTTGTCGAACACCGATTCGAAGGAACGCGCATAGCGCGTCACGCGGCGCGTTAAGGTGCCGGTGAAATTGGAAATGAAAAATTCGTGCGCATGCCCGAGAAGATAGGTAAACGCCTTGTCGTAGAGATCGGCCATCGTGCGTGCCTCAAGTCGCCCGATGGTCACCATGCGCACTCGCTGACCCGTCCACGCGACGAGATTGACGAGCGCATATGCCCCCAGTATCCAGGCGATGGTAGTAAGGACATGCGGCACGGCAGTACCGCCGGCAAGCACGTCGACGAACTTCCTCAAATAGAGCGGCGCGGCAATCTCGCCCGCCACGATAGTCATCGTCGAGAGAACGACCGCACTGAAGAGACGCGGATAGGCAGACGCGGCAGAGCTATACGCGCGGAGCACTGCCCCGACGCGCGCCGGCTTTTTCTTTTCTACATGCATGTAATTATAATATCACTCTACTCGAGAAACTACGCAGGGAATTCGACGATGAATGTTGCACCCTTCCCCGCCCCCTCACTCTCGGCACGGACGGTACCGCCGTGCGCTTCGACGATGCTTTTGGCGATGTAGAGGCCGTAGCCGGTGGAGTGGACGTTCACCCGCTGCGAATCCTTGCCGTGACCACCCTCGGTGAAGAGCCGCTTCTTGTCTTCGTCAGTGATGCCGATGCCGGAATCCTTTACCGCAAACATGATCTTCCCATTCTCTTTGTGTAACGAGATAACGACGGAGCCCGACGGCGTATAGTTGATAGCGTTCTGGATGAGATTGCGGAGCACGTGGTCGAGTATCTGCTCCTTGTCGCCCGTCATCTGGTACGAGGCGTCGGCGGCAGTGAAAGAGAGGGCGAGCCCTTTCTGCTCTGCCGCGAGCTTCTCTTTCTCGACCGACTCCGCGACGAGCGCTTTCAGATCGAACGGCGCCTTCGTATAAGAGACCGTCCCCTTCTTCAGGTTCGCCGCTTTCAGAATTGCCGCAACCGAGGCCGACCCCTGACGCGTCTCGACAAGCGAGTGTTCAACAAGCGGCTCCAGCTCTTTCGGCAATGTCCCGAAGTCGCCCTCAGAGAGCGAGGCGAATGCGCCTTCCGCCTTGGTCAGGAATCCCTTCACTTCGTGCCCGATGAAGTGGATGAGTCCTTCCTGCCGCTCATTGGTCGCCTGAAGCTCTTCCGTAAGTTTCTTGAGATTGAGCGTGTCCCGCACGATACGAATACTCCCGATAAGCACGATAAGAAACGCAGTGATGTTGATGACCACTCCGCTCGTATCGGTCGAATACAGGACATTTACGAATGTGAAGACGGTCACCATGAACCCAAGGAACGCCGTGGTCGCGACTTTCAGATTGAAAAGATGATGACGATAAATAGCGTACGACGTCATGATGACGAACGGGAGCAGGAAGACGGCTCCGAGCGGTATGAAGCGAGGATTATTGAACACTGCTGGGATGAAGAAGTTGAAGGTGAGGAGCAATACAAACGTCAGTATCATTCCAGAGAGCATCAGCGAATACGGACGCCGTTGCTCTCTCGACGCTTTCATCGTCTTACGTATTAATTTCCAAATACCCGAAATGATAAGGAAGAACACCAGCATCCCGAACACGGGGATAGCAGAGCCGTTCTCTACCCCACCGATAGCCCCGCCGGCGCCAATCACATTTATCCGTTCAAACACATACGGCGTCAGCGTCAGGAGCGACACTGCGCCGACAATCGGTATGAGCACGTAGGTATGAGAGAGCGGCTGGCGGTAATTCTCTTCTGGAAATACAGACGCCAGGTGGAAAAAAGTGAATGCATGCCACGTCGCAAAACACATGACTCCCCGCAGGAGCCACAGGGCGGTATCGCCCGCCGGCAACTGATAATAGGAATAATTGAGAATGCTCCAACAGACCGTGACCAGGGTGAAATAGAAAAAAGACCGATTCGTCGTCGAACGGGTGTTATTGAAAAGGATAACGAAACCGAGCAAACCGATACCCGCAACGGCGACACCGACAGAGAGGAGGTCGAGATTGGAAAAGGCTTGCATGATTAGTTGAAGACGATTTCAGGCGGACGACGATAACTTACCTCCGTCGGACTCTCACCCGTGCCGATACGGAATATGAGTATTGGTTCGCGCGTATCATCCACATTCTTTTTTATTATCGCATGTGCGGCGATAATCCTCTCTTGTTCTTGTGGACTGAAGAGTCGCGCTACCTCAGGCGTCTGGAGCGAACGTGCGAGGAAGGTAATGCCGGTCACGATCTGCATCGATAATCCCTGTGCGGTAGCACGAAGCCATAGACGTTCCATCATCTTCCCTACATCAAGGTAGGTAGCGCGCCGCGACCACTTTGCGGTGATGACGCCGAATGCCGATGCCGATGCGTTCTGCTTCGCATTTGTCTGCGCCACCATCTTCGGGAAACCAATCGCGGCTAAGGGCCTCGCAAAACCCCAACGCTTCAGGAGCCGGAACATCGCTTGTGCCGGCGGCGGGAGCTCGAGCGTCTTGAGGTAGAGCCCCTGTTTCCCTGCGCGATTCTCTTCAGCAGACCAGAGTATCTCGCTGAAAAAGAATTCGTGGAGATTTTTATTCCCAAGCGCCGTTTCTTCCATGGTCGTGAGCGCGCGCGAGAGTATCCGCATCGTGTCGATTGATTCCACCAGTGACAGTTTCAGACCCGTATCCTCCTCCTGAGACGCGCTCAAGAGCGCTAATCGTACTTCCGGCGAGAGTGGAGCCTTCGTGTACGCTTTTCTGTTGGAGTGCCGTGCTCGTATCGCTCTTTGGAGTGAGGCGGAATCTTCGTCCAGGCTACCGCCCTCATTGAGGGTCATCACGGCGACACACGAGCCACTCTCGCGATACTCCGTCTGCGGCGCATACCGCTCAGCGCGCGCTTCAAGCTCAGCGTTCTGTATCGCGGCGCCAAGCGCGATCAGAGTACCGCCCTCCTCGTAGTTCAAGATGGGGTGGTCTCTTTCAGGGATGTAGTGGAATTCTATTGTTCTCCCTTTGACGACAAAACGCCACGGCTGAGAATTATCACCTGAGGGAGCCGCAGCCGCAGCCGTGAGTATCTTCGTTATCTTTTCTCTCTCCGCTCCATCCATAGCTAGAGACCGAGCGTCGCCAAGAATTCTGCCCGTGCCGTCTCCCGAGCCTCTTTCACGTGCGGTGCATGATGCTCTGGATCAATGAGCGCGTCCAGGCTAATCTCGCATTTCTCTTCATTCACCGCCTGTCCGAGCGCAAGTCGCTTCAAGATATAGGCGATTGCGACGCCCGAGAGTGTCGCGGCGTCGCCGAGCTGCGGCCACGAGTAGATCTCGCGCCCGACTTGAAGGAGCGAACTCATCATGCGCTCGGTAACGAGGTGCGGACCAGCAATCTTTGTCGCGAGCTTGGGCAAGTCGGAGGGGGTGAAGGACTTGAACATCTCCACGCTCACGTCACCGATAACGCCGTTGAAAAGCTGTTTTGTTTTGTCGGTATCGAAGCGCTCTACTTCGACGATAATGTTGTCGCCGTTGTCGGTTGCCATAACGACGGGGATGCTGCGCTCGCGCGCCGCGAGCCGGAGCCGTATTTTTATTTCCAAATTGTCGGTCTCTTCAACGAGGACATCTACGCCAGAAAGGAAGGCGTCCATGTTCTCGTCGGTGACGCCGGTATCAAACGTCTCAATCTCGGCATAAGGATTCAGTTGATAGACATATTCGCGCACGAGATCAGTCTTCTTGCGCCCGAGGGCGAGGAAGTCGAAGCGGATGCGGTTCAGGTTCGAGGGCGAGACTTCATCGGGATCAGCGATCTTGATACGCCGTGCCCCGCCCATGAGCGCAAAGGTGAGCGCGCCGTGGCTGCCGACCGAGAGTCCCGCATAGGCGACCGTGAGACCGTACAATTTTTCCTGTTCCTCTTTCGTGATGATATTGCGATTGCGCGCGGTACGTATCTCCTGATGCTCCTCGTGCGGCAGATAGTGCACGAGCGTCGTGTTCCACGGGAAATAGAACCACTCCCCCACGTCTTCAAGCGGCTTGTCGGCTCGGTACTCCTCGGTGAACGCCCGCACCTCGCTCGTATGGTCCTTGATGAATTTAAAACGCGGGTTACGGATGAGAAAAAGATCTTCTAAAAGAAGATCGTAGCGGTCAATGACCTTCGACGGCTGCAGACGGTCGCGAAATACAGAAAAAGACTCTCGTGAACGATCGAGTTGTTCCGGTTTCATCCCCTCATCCTACCACGCACCCCGTTTACGACTGCCGCACTACCCACGACTGCTTTATGCCCGGCTTGAAGTAGAGCGAGTCCTCATACGGCCAGAAGACGAGCTTCGGCTCTGCGCGTTTCCCGAGGAAGTTGGATAGTTCTCGGAATTCAGAATTCTTCTCGCGCAAACTCTTAACGATTTCAGCAATCAGTTCCGATGCGAACGCCTTGCTCGCTTCCTTTTTCGGTTTCTGCTCCAGATTGATTTCCAGATACTGGTCTTGATTGTCGTCGAATTTCGTGATGAGCGTAAGCTTGCCTGTCAGGTGGTCGACGAAGTGCTTCTTAAGCAAGACCTCTTTAATCGTCTCGGGGTACACCTGGAGGCCATAGAGTGTCGTCGCCAAGTCAATGCGTTCAAAGACGTACACGAACGGCAATTCATACACATGCTTGCGGATTCCAGCAGCCTGCGCTTCTTTCATAAGGTCGATACCGTGCACCCTGTATCGCTCCACGAGCTCGCGGAAGGTGTAGACCCCGCCATGATCTCCGATGGAGTAGCGCAGGAGCGGAAGCGCGCTATCCCCGGATATGAGTATCTCGCCGTTCGGCGCTTCAAACGAAACAAACTCCGGTATGTACTGTGCGAACGTCGGCGTCTTCGTGATGTTGCCGAATATGTCGGCGAAAAGTTTATTGTCTTTCATCGCGAGCCGGCGCGCGAGTATGGAAAACGGGGTCTCGAACGCCATCGTACCGATGTCAGCGCTCCCGTAGATATTTACTGCATCGGTGAGTGGATTTTCAATCCCGACTTTCTTAGCGAGATGGTCGCGGAAATTCTCGGTGAATGCCTCTGCGGCAAAGAGAAGCATCATGCGGTGCTTGGCGAACGTGATGCCCTGTGCGAGCGCCTCGTCGATAACATCCTTCAGGAACGGCGGATAGCCGGCGAGGATGATCTGCTCGTAGTGCGGCGCGAGATCGGTCAGCGCCTTCAATATCTCGGTCTTATTGATTCCGGGAGTGAGGATGGAGACCGGGTAGCCGCGCCGACCCATAAGCTCGAAGGCTTGGTATGTGATGAGCCCACCGATCCACACACCCATACCGAAACAGACGATGACGAGTGTGGATTTATCCTTCTTCAGCGAGCTCGTGCGAAAAATGAGTTCGTGAACAAACGATGAATGTTCGTCAATCTCGTGCGAACGAGAGAAATACGTCGGCTTCCCGGTCGAACCGGACGTGGACGTGAGCACCTGTGGCGAACGCATGGAGCCATGCCATAACAGACTCGTGGACGGATGCTTCTGCAGATAATTCTTCTTGGTCACTGCGGGCACCGAAGCAAGGTCTTCTCTCGTACGGATGGTATCGCGACGTACACCGCTCTCACGAAGGAAATGTCGGTATGCCGGCACTTCGAGCGATATGCGTTTGAAAAGAGCGAGGAGATGATTCTTTTCCGCTCGGAACCAATCCGCACTCTTGCGCGCGCGCAGGGCATTAAAGAAGTGCGCAGGCGAAGAAAATTTCCCGCCAACGACGATGAGTGGCTTTTTCTTCAGCACCGTTTTTGTCAGACTCATAGAAATTTATAATAACACATATCTGTAATTAATGCAATATCCTTCGTAGCGACTCGATACAGGATACCTCGGATTCTGGGGCGGGGATGGCGATACGCAGAGTGTCCCGCAGGAGCGCTCTCGCCTCCGGGAATCGACTCATCGATGAGCCGAGTGCGACGCGGATACCCTGTGCAAGAAGCGCGTCGCGGACTCGCGCGGCATCAGGAACGCGTACCAGAATGAAATTAGTCTCCGATGAATACGCCGTCACGTGAGAGACCGCACGGAGCGCCTCTAAGAAATGTCCACGCGCTACAATGACTGATTCTCGCCGTACTTTTACCTTGTCTGCCCGCGAGATGAGAGCGAGCGCGGCGGCAACGCTTATATGCGCGACCGGCCACGGGAGCATGAGCTTTCCCACCTTTTGTATGATATCCGCAGAGGCTATCGCGTACCCGACACGTGCACCCGAGAGCGCAAACGCTTTTGAGAGCGAACGGAGAACGATGAGATTCGGTAGTTCGGCGAGATGCGGCAGGAATGAAGCACCGGACGAAAATTCGAAATAGGCTTCGTCAGAGACGATGAGCGTCCCGCTTCCCCGCGCCGCCGCGACGAGCGACGAAATGTCTTCGCTCGATAGCGGACAACCGAGTGGATTGTTCGGATGACAGAGGAAGAGCGCCTTTGCCGTGCCACTCGCGAGCGCCTCGAGCGTTCGTGCGAGCGGGAACACGAAACGACCATTCCGCTCTTCATACGTAACGGGAATGACCTGCGCACCGACGCGCTCGAGGATAGATTCGTAACCGTAGAAGGTCGGCACCGGCAGTATCACTCCCCCACCACTCCCCGCATACGCGCGTGCGATATGCTCTATCGCCGCGTCAGAGCCAGGGGTGACGAGTATATTCTCGGGAGCAACGCCTGCATACGTTGCAAGTGCGCTCTTCAACTCGTCATAGTCCGGATAGGTAGAGAGCTCGCGCGCGCCCGGCGCGCGCACTGCGGCCAGGAGTTCGTCGTCCAACATCCAATAACTCTCGTTCCTATCAAGCGGCATCATCGTCCCTGTATTGTACTACCAAGGCGCCCATTCCTGAGTTTTATGCCGGGTTGATTATTCAAAAAATTATGCTACGCTGATTTTCAGAAATTTGTCCTTGAAACATTCTTCTTGGGAGAAAATATCATGTCAGAGAAACATCCGTTAGTAAGGTTCTACGGGTACCAGTCCGGCAAGAACGCCATAACCTTCCTGGGTGAAAGTGAACTTATCGAGTTCCAAGGAAACATCGGTGCGACCTTGAAAATACTTAAGTGTTGCACCGGACACGATTCCATTGAAGAAATCGTGGAAATGTTGCAGGGAGATGTTGCTGCGAAACTTGTTCGGCGGATTATCAGCCGATTACTGCGGGCCGGGGTCTTGATAGACAGCAGCAATATCTTCACTGCATTCCATCTCGGCTCGGCTAATCCGATGGTCTACCCCCACGTAGTCAGTCCTCGTTCGCTGGCGCATCTCGCCAAGACCAAAGACGTTCAACTGCATGCCGCCGCAAAAACAATATCTCTTGTACGAAATGAATCGCCCTTCCTCGAACTGTTGAAGAAGAGGAAATCGGATCGGAATTTCGATCAGGCTGGATTTTCGGACCGACAGGTATCGGGATTGTTGGAAGCAATGTACGGTCGAGCGGAATCAAGAAGCGTGCCATCAGGAGGCGGTCTGTATCCAATGAGTATCATGGTTGCAGTCTTGAAAGAGACGGCGACCTTGAGAAAAGGAATATACGAGTACCGCAGACATGATGGAACGCTGGGACAGATTCAGGATCATTTGGACGAAGTTGAGCTCCAAGCGGCTCTTGAAGACGACCACCTCTTGTTCAACAGCTCGCTCGTTGTGTTCGTCGCGGCGGATATGCTACGTGCGGCGAAGAAGTATTCGAATCGGAGCTATCGGCATCTGTTGATCGAAGCTGGACATATGGCTCAAAACGCCTATGTGTTCAGTGCCGAGCAAGGCATTGGGGTTGTCGAGTACGGCGGTTACAATGACAGAGTACTTGCCAAGTTCCTCCAACTATCCTACCCGAAGCAAGCGGTCCTAACTGCGATCATAGCTGGAATCCCCGCAAAGAAAGCAGCGCCGGCTCCGAAAGGAGTCGCACTCGCTCATTTGCAGAAATATCTTCTTGCTCCGCATGGTCCCGTCCGAAACGTAACTGTCGACAAGATTGGTAGGGGTAGCTACCACTTCCCCCCCTACGTCGGTTCGGCGCAATATGTCGTGTCGACAAAAAGGAAGGAAGAGCGGAAATGGACTGGCAACGCCTTTTCCACAGGCACGTCGAGGGAAGAAGCGCATCTCAAAGTACTTGCTGAGGCGTGGGAACGATACGTACCAGACAGCATGTTCTATGCTTCATGGAACGTGAAAAAGGCAGTGAGTATTCGGAATGATGAGTGGCTGAATCCGTATGACATCTATCCAATCATGAAGGGGCAGCAAGTCATGTTCCAACATGAACTTTCCGTCTTCGATCCGGACGTAAATTGGCAATGGGTGGTGGGCAAAAAACACGTCGACGGCAGCTCGATGAATATTCCGGTCGATGCGGTTTATTATCAACGCGGTATTCAGCACCGACTCTCGCGACTACCTTGTATCTGGGCGAGTTCAAACGGGGTCGCCGTGCATTCGAGCAAGGAAACCGCTGTGCAGTCCGCAACGCTGGAACTAATCGAGCGAGATGCTCTGATGACGACGTGGTACGGGAAGAGGGTGGTCAGAGCAATTCCGGACGAGTACCTCACCCAAGTCATTGGAAACAGACTACGGTTCTGGCAATCGGCGGGATATCAAGTATCAGTATTGGATATCTCGACCGATACGGTACCGGTCGTTGTGGTTCTGATCCATTCAATGCGGAAAAAACCCGCGTTGTCATCCGGATCGGCGGCGGCCGAAACCTACGAGATTGCCTTGAGAAAAGCCTTTGCGGAGGCCGAACTCATGGCGCTCACGTGGTCAAAACGAGACCCTTGCGGAATCAAGCCTGAAGCCGTTGGTACGGTTGATGATCATGGAGCGCTGTATGCGGATCCGGCATACAGGCATCACGTCGAATGGCTCCTTGACTCTGAACGACTGACTACGCTACCAAAAGTAGTTATGTCAGTGACACAAGCTGTACACCGTGTTAATCCCTGGATTGTTGATATGACTCCAGCTCGACCGAATATCGGTTTGCATGTCATACGGGCAATCGCCCCGGACCTGCTTCCGATAAACTTCGGTTACGCCACGGAGGCATATGGACACCCACGGTTAGGAGTGCTAGGTTTGCGGTGGGAGAGAGACTATCCCGCCGTTCCACATTTCGTTGCATAACGCAGAAAGGAGGTGATCTAAGTGCGCATCAAGAGAAAGCCGTATCGCGCAAAGGTGAAAGTGGCTTCGGCAGCTCGTTGCCAATCCAGCTGCAACCGTTGCTCGAGGTAACGGCGCGGGGCATCCTTGTCTTTCGACAGGATGCCCCCTTTCTTTTATACTTAAACGCAATATGGCAACCAAATCCGCCCAAAAGATACTGCTCAAATATGTCCCCGTATATGATGCAAGCTTGTCGCTTGCGTCTGGTGTCATGCTGACCGATGCAGAGATAACCGAAGGGTACACCTTCTGCGCGGAACTCGAGAAAGAGTGGGAACAGGCGGCCGCAGTGCTTGAGTACTATGCCTCGCTAGGATTTAAATTCCCGAATCAAACTCCGGCGTATGTGGTACACCCGAGAGGAACGTTTACTCCATTCTCCGACCCGCTCACAGTGCACATAAAGTCGGACTATCAGGACGTGCTTGCTACGCTCATCCACGAGTATTGCCATGTCTTTTTCCTATTCCCGGAGAATGACGCGCTCGCGGATAAGATTTGGGACGCGGTGCAGAAAGCATTTAGCACCGAAGACTTCGCCACCCGGGACCACCTCATCATAAATAAATTCACCGAAGCCGGTCTGCTTTACTTGTGGGGAAAAGAAAAGACTGACCGCGTTCTCGCCAAAGAGCGAGAGCTACCCGGTCTCAAACGTGCTTGGGAACTCTTAGACGCAGCGAAACTGCAGAGCGGTAATCCGATTGAAGCGATACGGGAGCTTTGTGCGCAGCAACCAAAGTAATAATCATCCGTTAGCTCGACAAAAGGTACCCTTCGCATCGATGGCGTAGCCCTCGAAGCCCGGAAGATTCTCAATAAAGACGGTACCGTCCTTCCCCATCGCGAAGTCCGTGAGGGCGAAAAGTAACCCGACTCTACTGAATAAGTTTTAGAACCTTGGCAACGGCCTCTTCCGGAGTTGTAGCGACCTCTACCTTTAACCTATTCCGCGCATCGATATAGGTCCCGCCAAGTTTTTCCGCCCATCCTCCGGTGTTCGACATGACGACGATAGGAATATTCGCTTGGTAAGCAATGGCCATCTCGGTAAGCGTTCCCGACCCTCCCGATATTGCGATGATTGCATCACACGAATTCACGAGCACGAATTCACGACCGCCCCCGCGCTCCAGTCCGGTCACGATGAGAATATCAGTGTACCCTTCCTTTTCCCAAATATCCTTGCTTTTACCATATGTAACCCCGACGGTCGTACCTCCCGCTTCTTTGGCTCCGCGGGCTGCTTGCGTCGAGAGTGAATCATAGTCTTTCTCAGCGCCGTACACGACGATATTTCCGCTCCGAGCGACTTCCCTTCCGAGCTCACAAGCAAGGTCACGCAAGGCATCCCCGTAATTAAGGTCCTGTGCCGAGCCCATGATTCCGATCTGTAATTTCCTGGTCTTCATATGCATTTGCTACAAATAAAAACGAGCTTCCTCTCGAAAGCTCGTTTTCGGTATCCTTGTTCCAGAATTAAGAATAGCGAAGACCAGCTTTCGAACTGAAAGCCGGGACGTGATGGCTATTGGTGCGCATTTTCGTCTGCATGGATAGCACTATACCATGAAATCTCCGGGCCAGTGAGAGCTTTAGGCTCTCACTGGTTTGCATACGCGCCAAAGCCCGCGCATGGTGGCGGTACCCTTCGCATCGATGGTGTAGCCCTCGAAGCCTCTTATGCTCCAATAGTACTCCCCAAGGGGCACTTCCTTTTCGCGTTTCTTCCTCTAGACTATCTAGTATGAAATACACCATTGAACAATCCGCTCTCGCTCATTCTCTCTTCACCAGCAAGAAAAGCGCTCCGCTCTGGTTCCTCGTCCGCCTCTACCTTGGCTACGAGTTCCTCATCGCCGGGTGGGCGAAGGTCGCGAGTCCAGCGTGGTTCGGTAGCGAAGCAGGCGCCGCGCTCCAAGGCTTCGTCCAAGGAGCGCTCAGCAAAACGGTCGGCGCTCACCCAGACGTCTACCAGTGGTACGCCTCGTTCCTCCAGAGCGCCGTACTCCCGAACGTCATGGTCTGGTCAAACGCCGTCGTCGTCGGAGAGATACTGATAGGACTCGGGCTCATCGTCGGTCTCTGCACGAGGACTGCCGCCTTCTTCGCCTTCTTCATGGCGTTCAACTTCCTCCTTGCCGGCACCGTGAGCGTCAACCCGACGCTCATCATGCTCGCGCTTGGCATCATGCTCGCCCACCGCGTCGCCGGGCATTGGGGTCTCGACCGCTATGCGCAGCCGTACTGCAAGAAACTCTGCCCGCGAAGCCTTAGGACACCCTGAAGTTCTCGAACTGCCACGGATCCTCGGCGTCAAACGTCTCGGGGAAAAGCTTCCCGCGACCTTGGACCGGTGTCCAATCGGTGTACTCGCCGATCATCTCGCCGAGATACGGGCGCGCGACATTCATGAGAACCTCATGATCAATCTCGTCGGCATCCACGATGCCCTTGGTCGGATTCTGGAGCGCCCACGCCATCGCCCCGACAATGCTCGAGGTTACCTGGAGGCTGGTCGCGTTGTTGTGCGGCGCGATTTTGCGTGCTTCGTCGATCGAGAGGCGCGAGCCATACCAGTACGCGTTTTTCGCGTGACCCATAAGGAGGACACCGAGCTCGTCGACGCCGCCCGGTAGCACCTCGCTATTGATGAGACGCTGTTCCTTCTGCAGTTCGCCGTTATTGGCTGCAAGTTCGTCGAGGGAGAGCACCGCACCGTCGCACGGGTGATAAGCATAGTGCACTGTCGGCCGATACACAGCCTTCCCGTCTTCAAAGAGCGTGAAATAATCGGCGATAGAGATGGACTCATGATGCGTCACGACCCAGCCGTGCTGCGCCTTCGCGGTCGGCGTCCAGCTCCGCGTCTTCACCATGAAGCTCGGCTTCTCGAGATAGATGGCGCACTTGGAGCCGAAGTCATGTTCGCGCCCGTCAGCCGGAACGGTCTTCTCGTGTGTCCCCCACCCCATTTCGGATGGCTGACAGCTCTCAGAGTGGAAGCCGTCGATGGACCAGGTATTCACGAATTCGCCGATTTTCTTGGGTATAGGAGAGACCTGTGTATCACGTTCAGCAATATGAATGACCTTGATGCCAAGCTCCTTCGCGAGGCGCGCCCAAGCCTCGCGCGTCTTCGGCACCTCCGTCGTGCGACCGGTGTCCCGTGCGACATTAAGAATGGCTTCCTTCACGAAATGAGAAACGAGACCGGGATTCGCGCCGTGCGCGATAATGGCCGTGGTGTGCGGACCACCGAGATCGAGCGTGCGAAGTGCCAAAGCCTGCTCGCGGAGCGCATAGTTCGAGCGATCCGAAACCGAAAGAGATGGATCAGTGTAATAACCGAGCCATGGTTCAACGACAGTGTCGATGTAGAATATTTTGTTGCGGAGGCAATATTCGATGAGCGCCGCCGATGAGACATCAACGGAAACGTTCACGATGTAATCACCCGGGCCGACATACTGCTTCACAATGTCCTGATAGTTGTGCTCAAGCAGAGGATCGATGACGAACGGTATTCCGTATTCCTTGGCGACATTCTCGCCACGATTGTCCGCAGTCACTATCGCCATGCGATCCGGTGTGATAGTAAAATGCTTCAACAGAAGCGGTATCACGCCCTGCCCAATACTCCCGCATCCTATGATGAGGATTTTTCCATTAAATGAGTGCTTTTCCATTTCTGTCTCAACGTCTCTCGACGAACTAGAGTCTAATAAATATCTTGTGAATATACCGACTAACGTCAAAGAAGTCAATGTACGTCCTGTGTGTAACAGGTACAATCCACCTTCTACCAGAAAATCGTCTAGGGAGTACCCCATAACTAGAGTATTCTGAAGAGAATGGCTCGCCGTATACAGAATTTCGAGGCGCTTGCGACAAGCGAACTGCGCCTTGATGCTCTCTCGATAGTTGAAGCGGGATATGCGGCGCTCGACGTCGGTGACGCGCTCACACGCACCCTCCGCATCGAGGGAGACACTCTCCGCGTGAATGAGAAAACCTCTCCCCTGTCTAAACGGAGAGTGTTCTTCATCGGCATCGGCAAATGCGCGTTCACCGCGGCCGAAGCGATAGAAAAGCTCTTTGGCGACCGGCTCACGGGAGGCATCGCCCTTGACGTATCCTCGGCCGGACAGTCTCTCACCAAGATCGAGGCATATGTCGGCACGCATCCCCTGCCGAGCGAGGCGAACGAGGCCGCGACCGCGCGCATCATGACCCTCCTCGCCGACTGCACCGAGCACGATCTCGTGATCATGCTCATCTCGGGCGGCGGCTCCACGCTCCTCTGTTCTCACGAAGCGCCGATGACGTGTACGGACGAAAGCCTGCTCTGGAACGAACTTACGAAGCGGGGAGCGACCATACAAGATATGAATACCGTCCGAAAGCATATGTCCCGCGCGCGCGGCGGCGGATTGGCCGTTGCTGCATACCCCGCCGAAGTCCTCTCGCTTATCGTCTCTGATGTGCCGGGAAACGACATCACCGTCGTAGCCTCAGGCCCGACAATCCTCGACACGTCGACCGTTGCCGACGCGCGCGCGGTTCTCGCGCGCTACGGCCTCGCATCCTCGACCGCTCTGGAACTCAGGGAGACGCCGAAGGAACAGAAGTATTTCGACCGAGTGACTGCTCTGCTCCTCCTCACCAATCAAGATGCTCTCGCCGCGATGCAAAAAGAAGCGGCGAAGCGCGGATACACGCCTCAGATCGTCAACGATCGATTTTCCGGCGAGGCGAGCGCGCTCGGCACAGAGATCGCAGAGAAGCTCCATCACACGCCGGCAAAGACCGCGCTCCTCTACGCCGGCGAGAGCACCGTCACCGGTATCGACGCGCACGGACGAGGCGGTCGCAATCAGGAGATGGCGCTCGCCGCGCTTCAATACCTCAACCCGGGTGAGTTACTCCTCCCGTTCGCCTCCGACGGGCGCGACAATACCGAATACGCGGGAGCCATCGGCGACGCGACGACACGCGCGCATGCGCACGAGGGGAACCTCTCTCCCGAAGAATATCTCCGTGAGCATCGCACGTATGATTTCTTCCGGGCGACCGGCGATGCGCTCCTCACCGGGTATACTGGATCAAACGTATCCGACCTTATCATTGCGCTTAAAAAATAAACCGTATGAAAGCTCCTTTTATCCTCTGGTTTGAAGACGTCACGATGGACGATGTCGCGCAGGTCGGTGGAAAGAACGCCTCGCTCGGCGAACTTATCAGCGCGCTCGAGCCAAGGGGAGTGCGTATCCCGCACGGCTTCGCCGTCACCGCCGCGGCCTACTACCACTACCTGAAGGAAACGGGGCTCGACCTTTTCATAGAGAAGACGCTCCGGGGACTTAATACGAGAAACCTGAAAGCGCTCGCGCATGCCGGAAAGCTCATACGCGAGAAGATGCGCGGGGCGGCACTCCCCCAAGACCTTGAGAAAGCCATTGCACAGGCCTATGCACGCATGGAGAAACAGTATGGTAAGGACACCGATGTCGCCGTGCGCTCAAGCGCCACTGCCGAAGACCTGCCGGGCGCCTCGTTCGCCGGCGAGCAGGAGACCTACCTCAACATCCGCGGCGCACCGGATGTCGTCCGCGCGGCCGTCTGGACGATGGCGTCGCTGTTCACCGACCGCGCCATCTCCTACCGCGCCGACCGCGGCTTTGATCATATGAAGATCGCGCTTTCTGTGGGCGTGCAGAAGATGGTCCGTTCGGACAAGGGCGCCTCGGGCGTCATGTTCACCGTGGATACTGAAAGTGGTTTCCGCGACGTCGTTGTCGTAAACGCGACCTACGGCCTCGGAGAAATGATTGTGCAGGGACACGTGACGCCGGACGAATACCTCGTGGTGAAATCAAAAATCGGAAAGGTGAAGTCACCCGTCATCTGGAAGAAAATCGGCACGAATTCAAAAAAAATGATTTACGATACCGGCAAAGCCGGCATCATCCAGACCAAGATTGTCGCGACGCCCGCACGCGACGCGACGCGATTCGTGCTCACCGACAAGGAAATCGTCACGATGGCAACCTGGGGCGCCATCGTAGAGGAACATTACTCAAAACGCGCGAAGAAGTGGACACCGATGGATATGGAATGGGCGAAAGACGGCATCACGAACGAGCTCTTCCTCGTACAGGCGCGACCCGAGACCGTGCAGGCGGGACGCGACTTCTCCACGCTCACCGAGTATAAAGTCTCCGGTCAAGGCAAGGAGCTCGTGCGCGGCATCTCGGTTGGCTCCAAGGTGGCGACCGGAAATGTGCACATCATCCTAAACCCCAAGCAGATACGGCAGTTCAAGAAGGGCGAGGTCCTCGTCACGACGATGACCGACCCGGACTGGGAGCCGATTATGAAAATGGCGTCGGCTATTGTCACCGATAAAGGCGGGCGCACGAGTCACGCGGCCATCGTCAGTCGCGAGCTCGGTCTCCCCGCCATCGTCGGCTCAGGGAACGCGACACGCGCGCTTACAAACGGCATGCTCGTCACGGTGGACACGACCGGCAGTGACGGTGTCGTAAGCGCGGGAAAAGCAAAGATAACGGTGCGCGAACACAAACTCGGCATCCTCCCCGACACGAAGACACACATTATGGTGAACATCGCTTCGCCGGACATCGCCTTTGAAAATTCGTTTCTGCCGGTGAAAGGCGTCGGGCTCGCGCGCGAAGAGTTTATCATCGCCTCCCACATCGGCGTTCACCCGCTCGCCATCCTCAATATGAAGAAGCTCGCGCCAAAACTGCGCGCCGCGATACAGAAAAAGATGGCCGGATGGAGCGACCCGGTGGAATTCTATGTAGACAACCTCGCGTACGGCATCGCAAAGATAGGCGCGGCGTTCAACCCACGACCGGTCATCGTGCGCTTCTCCGACTTCAAGACAAACGAGTACGCTACGCTCCTTGGCGGTGAGGCATACGAACCGGAAGAGGAGAATCCGATGCTCGGCTGGCGCGGCGCCTCCCGCTACTATGACCCGAAATTTAAAAAGGCCTTTGAACTTGAGTGCCGCGCGCTCGTGAAGGTGCGCGAAGAGATGGGGCTGACGAACGTCATCCCGATGATTCCCTTCTGTCGCACGACAAAGGAGGCCGAGGAGGTGCTCCGCATCATGGCGGCAAACGGACTCGCGTCGCGTCTGCTCGCAAAGAACAAGAAGAAGGCGACCCCCATCTATATGATGTGCGAGATACCGTCAAACATCATCCTGGACGAGGAGTTCCTGGACCTCTTTGACGGCATGTCCATCGGAAGTAACGACCTCACCCAGCTTACCCTGGGTCTCGACCGCGATTCCGGCATCGTAACGCACATTGGAAATGAGAATGACGAGGCAGTGCGCGCACTCATAGCAAAAATAATCCGTACCTGCTCGCGGCGCGGGAAATATCTCGGCATCTGCGGCCAGGGACCGTCCGACTTGCCCGACTTCGCCGAGTTCCTCGTGAAAGAAGGTATCGAAAGCATGTCGCTCAACCCTGACTCGGTGGTCAAGACGATTGAAGCGATCGCCGAGCTCGAGGAAAAACTTTCATCATAGTATGAGGATCGACCGCATCGAAGCGAGAGCCATCTCCGACACGCGAGGGAAAGCAACGGTAGAAACGACGCTCTCGTCCGGCGCGCATATCACGACTGCATCGGTCCCGTCGGGCAAAAGCACCGGGAAGCATGAGGCGCTCGAACTGCGCGACCCAGACGGCGGAGTCGCGCAGGCGATTGCGCACGTAAACGGCGTAATCGCCGAGGCGCTTAGCGGGCGGGACTTCGCCACTGCAGACGAGATTGACGCTCTCCTCATAACGCTCGACGGCACGCCGAACAAGTCGCGCCTCGGCGCAAATGCGATCCTCTCGGTTTCTATCGCCGCGACTCGGCTTTTCGCTGAAGCGGCGAGCGTGCCGCTCTGGAGAGCTATCGCGACACGCGCCAAGACGACGCCCTCCGCACCACGGCTCTATGTAAACGTCATGAACGGTGGCGTTCATGCTAACTTTGCGCTCCCCTTCCAGGAATACATTCTCGTCGTCGAGGGCGCGATGAGTACCGCGCTTCCTGTCGCGCGCGAGGCATTCGCGAAGCTAGGGCGACGACTCGGGAACGTGCCGATGGGCGACGAGGGCGGCTATGCACCAACCTTTGATACGCTTGAGGAGCCGTTTGAGATTCTTGCTGAGCTCGTACGGGAATTCCCCGGCACATCTATCGCCATTGACGCCGCCGCGAGCGAATTCTTCAAAGACGGCAACTACACATTACTCGGCAAGTCCTATACCGCCGCCGAACTCACTACCATATATGAGAGTATCGCCGCGAAGTATCCGATACACTCCATTGAGGACCCATTTGACGAAGAAGCGGAAAGCGATTTCACTCAGCTCACGGCAAAGCTCGGGGAGAAAGTGCTCATCGTCGGCGACGACCTCACCGTCACGAACCCCTCGCGCATTAAAGAAGCGGCGGCTCACAGAGAAATAAACGCCGTCCTCATCAAGCCGAATCAGATCGGCACCGTGCGCGAAGCGATTGAGGCGGTGCAGGCGACCTACGCGGAGGGCTGGGAGACTGTCGCCTCGCACCGCTCGGGAGAAACGGACGATACCTTCATCAGCGACTTCGCCTATGGTATCGGCGCCCACGGCATCAAGGCCGGCGGCCTTGGGCAAAAGGAGCGCCTCGAGAAATATGAGCGTCTCCTCGCTATCGAGCAGGAAGCGAGAGACCGTGTAGAATAGAGTATATGAAGATTCATTATTTTTCAGGTGAGGCGTGGGAGGATGCGTATGTGCGAGCGCGGCTTGAGGGACAGGACATCGACTTCCATGAGGGGTCGCTCGCTACCTACCCAGACCTGTCAGATTCGGAGGCCGAGGCACTCTGCACCTTTATAGAATCAACGATCGGCGAGGCAGAGATGTCCCGTTTCCCTAAGCTGAAGCTCATCGCCACCCGCTCTACCGGCTTTGACCATATTGACCTCGCTGCAGCTTCGGCACGCGGCATCACGGTCTGTAATGTCCCCTTCTACGGCGAGAATACGGTTGCCGAGTTCACCTTCGCACTCCTTCTCGCACTCTCAAGGCGCATTATTGATGCGGATGAGCGCGTGCGCACCGGAGCCTTCTCGCCCACCGGCCTGCGCGGCTTTGACCTCGCCGGCAAGACGCTCGGCGTTATCGGGTGCGGGCATATCGGCATACACGTCATCCGCATGGCGAACGGCTTTGGCATGAAGGTGCTCGGCTTCGAGACGCATCCCGACCCTGCGCGCGCGAAAGAATTTAATTTCACCTACGCGACACTCCCTGAACTGCTTGCGCAATCCGACATCATCACGCTCCATGTTCCCTACAACGCGCACACGCATCACCTCCTCAACAAAGAAAATATCGGCTCTATCAAAAAAGGCACCTACCTCATCAACACCGCGCGCGGCGCGGTCGTCGAGACCGATGCGCTTGTTGAGGCGCTTAAGGCTGGTGTGCTCGCGGGCGCCGCACTCGACGTACTCGAAGAAGAGGGAGAACTCGATGATGAAATGTCACTGCTCACCGCGCCGCACCCGAACGCCGAGTCGCTTAAAACAACGCTCGAGAATCATTACCTCATTGAGCACCCGCGCGTCATCGTGACCCCGCACCTCGCATTCAACACAACCGAGGCAATCGAGCGCATCCTCGACACGACCATTGAGAATATTCAGCACTTCACGAGCGGCTCCCCCACAAATACCGTCTCCTAAAAACAAAGAGCCGGCTTCCGAAGAAGCCGGCCCATAAGAACCTGCGCGTTCACAATCCAGCGGCCGCACGCATGGTCTCTGCCACGTCCTCCTGCGGTACGTTCCGCTTTGCGAGTGCATCGGCGTAGAGCCACCAGAAAGCGGCGACTCCTTGGTTCACGACCATCGGTATGCCGTCGAGTGTCTCGAACCCGAGTGCCCGCGCCTGTGCAAGCATGGGCGTTTCTTCTTTGCGGATGCGAATGTCCGAGACAACGAGCGACCGTTTCGCTTTCTGCAAGCGCTGTTCCGCCGAGGCGTGATTCCGTGCAATGGACTCCGGCGTGACCGGGAGTTCCATGTCGCCGATCGTCGAGTATGCGTCCAGAGGCGATGTCGCATCATCGATAACCGATACCACAGCATTCGCCTTGGCAAGCAGTGCAGGAAGCATCTCCCTCCCGCCGCCAACCGAAGCACCGGTCTCGAAGTAACGGTTCAGCGACTCGGCGAGTTCGTGCGCCTTTGATTCGGTACGGTTCAGGATGACAAGCTGCGCACCCTTATTCGCGAGCGCGAAACTGATCGCCCGTCCCGAACCTCCCGCACCGAGCATGAGAACACGCGCACCGAAGAGCTCCCTCCCTTTTGCGGCAAGGATGCCCTCGAGAGAGCGCGCGTACCCCTCGCCATCGGTGTTGTCGCCGATGAGCCGGCCGCGTTCATCCTTCTTGATGATATTGACGGCACCCATCGCTTTCGCGAGCGGCGTCACCTCATCGAGATACGGGATGATTGCTTCCTTGAACCCGACTCCGGCGCCGCCGCCCCGATACCGCGGGTCCGTACGGAATGCTTCCACAATCCGCGCGAGATCCTTTGGGTCAGCGACAAGCATCATGTTCCGGCCCGGCACCAAGAGCCTTCGGTACATTGCGTTCCACATCACCGCCGTCTTCGCCGGATAATCCTCGGCGATGAGCGGAACCGTCAGAGGTGCGGTACCGCATACTTCCCGCCAATTATCCGGCGGGAGTTCGGCCACGCGCGCAATCCCCTCCTGTAGCAATGATTCGATGTTCATAGGTTACTCCCCGTGGTTAATGCGAGAAAATTCAACAAGACTGACCGTGTCATCAAGCGTAACCGACCCGTCTTTATTGAAGTACGAGAGGTCCTCCCGTACGGCCTCTACCGAACTATAGACGGTGTCCTTCATTTCCGAATCGGTGAAGTCGCGGAGCGGCTTGCTCACGACTCTGGTGATGAGCACATCCTCGCGGAGGCATTCATTCCAACGTTCGTCGAAGAGGCGCGCCGTTGCCATAGTATTCAGGACATACCCTTTCGGATGGGAAAAATCGCGCTCCCCGAGGCGGGGCGTCGCAATCATCCCCTTTCTCTCAAAGAGCTCTGAAAGAACAGCGAAAGGCAGAGCCGGGCTGGGCCGGAACCATAATTCCTGGTGAGCGTTGTGCACGATTTGCCTAGGTTTTTCCATGCTATCCCTTTCTTTGTAGGTACTGCCGGTAAGTACACCAATAAAGAGAGAATATTTCAACTATGGCCGCAGCGCGCCTACGGCTCGCGCTCCTCTTCGCGCAGCCGCACTTCGTCTTCATCCATGCCGAAATAATGAGCGTATTCGTGCCAGATAGTCTCGGCGATGACGGTGCGCACCTCTACTCCGTCTTCGTGTGCCGCATCTTCTATCGGCAGTTGATAGAGCGTGATGGTGTCTGGGAGCGTGGGGCCGACGCCATAGGAGTCACCGCGCGCGGTATTCGGAATGCCCTGATACAAACCGAGAAGTGTCTCATCTCCGGTCAGGCCCTCTCGCGCACGCACCTCCTCCGACGGTTCATCCTCGACCAGAAGTGCGACATTCTTAATCTTCGCGCGGAATTTCTCCGGCAAAAGCAAGAATCCCTCCTCCACCAGCTTTTCAAAAGTATCGCGGTCCATGGGGAGCAGTGTACCAGCCACTTTGTCCCGCACCGCTAGCAAGCGATGTTCTGGTCTACGGCGACTGAGTCCGCCACGTATTGGATAATCCAGATGGGACTGTCGGCAAAGAACCCGTATTTTGTCTTGCACGCGTTTATCGCATCAACGCGATTCGCGATACCAATCGCATACCAGCTGGGGATTGAAACCGCGGCGCCGTGTATGGTTTGTGTGGGCGTGAAGGAGCTCCCCGCGATAAGTCTCCACATATACGGCACCGAGTAGATGCCCGCTCGTACCCCTTCGGTGTTCAGATAATCAATCGCGCCTTGAATGACCGCGCCATTCACTGCCGTATCGTCGGACCAGCTGTTCGCCTCCTCAACGTCAAGCCACCAGAAACGCACGGGAAAATACCACAGCTTTGATGCATAGGCGTATGCGTCTTTCGCAGTGTTGTAGCCGTAGTTGTAGCCGGCGCAAACCGTAGGCTCCGGGAACGTGCCGCCGGAAAATGCCGAGGTGGCTGCCGCGTCGAAGTGCGTATCGCATTCTTTCGGCGAACTCACGTTCGCCATCGTAGCCGAACTTCCATACGGCGCATTCACGTTCAGGTAAATGGTGGGCGCCACCACTGAGCTCGCTCGCGCCCAATTGAACTGTGAGGGCATACGCGCGTTATGCGTAAACGCCTTGCCGCCGGTGGCGCCGATAACCGCAAAGCCAAACGACGTGGATGGGTACGACACCGTACTAAAGGAGATGTCGAAACCGGGCGTGCCTGCGGGATACACGCTGTCGGTCGGGAGCGCGTGCGTCGGTGTTGCGGGCGGGTCGTTCGCTGGCGCAGTCGGTTGCGATGCGACAGCATCAACGGTAAAAGAAGTCAGCAAATCAACAAAAGCATCTGCGGGCACGCCGGGAGCGGCCTGAACAACGGTAATGAGACTGATTGCTTGAGTTACCGTTATGTTCGAGAAGGCGGTTATAAGGGAAACAAAGGCGCTTGCGGGTGTGCCGGGAGACGACTGCACCACGGCAATAAGGCTGGATGATTGCTGTTGAGTGAGCGCCGCCGCAGAGGACACCGAGGGCAACGCGAAAAGTAGGAGACCGAGAATTGAAGTTATTCTTCTCATCGCTACTGATTATATCGTAAAAGCCGCGGCATATGTCGCGACTCTTCCTGGCTTTCTTCGTCTTGTAT
Organism: uncultured Candidatus Saccharibacteria bacterium; assembly: GCA_964371445.1. Lineage (GTDB taxonomy): Bacteria > Patescibacteriota > Minisyncoccia > Phycocordibacterales > Phycocordibacteraceae > C7867-001. The sequence goes on along the minus strand of CAYJLK010000006.1, from coordinate 20,275 downwards.
GTCCTCGCTATTTTGACTGCGAAATCAGTTCGATTCCGGTGCCCATCAAGAATTAATCAGGGATGGAGAAAACAGACGCAACCCTTCATTTCTTCTGCGATAGAAAAACTTTCGAATCTCCTCCATCCAAATGATAGATGTCGCTACCGTTATAGCCATCAGCCATTCAGAAAGAGTAAGTGGTACTGTGTGCAGGAATCGCTGGAAGAAGGGATTGTACACCGCGAGCATCTGGAGAGACATGACTATCGCCGTCGCGCCAAGCAAATATTTATTGGAGAAGAAATTCATTTGAAAGACTGACCTGCTTTCGGAACGGCAGTTCCATGCATTGAACCATTGAAAGACCGCAAGTGTCGTGAGTGAAATCGTCCACGCCTTTCCCATATCGGACTCGAAATACTTCTGGAACAGGAAGAGTGTGCCGAACATCATGGGGAGGGCCATAAAAATCATGCGCCGCACCATAAGACCATCGACGAGATACTTCTTCGGCGGCTCAAATGTGCCCGAGAGCAGTCCGCTCTCCTTTGGCTCCATTGCGAGCGCCACATCGAGGAATCCGTCGGTAACAAAATTGAGCCAGATGATTTGTGCCGCGAGAAGCGGGAGTGGGTATCCAAGTATGAGCGCCCCCGTAATCGTGAGCACTTCACCGAGGCTGGTAGAGAAGAGATACAAAATGACTTTCTTGATGGTCTTGTAGATACTTCTACCTTCTTCAACTGCAGAGATAATACTGCCAAAATTGTCATCCAGAAGTACAATGTCTGCCGCTTCCTTCGCAACTTCAGTACCAATCTTGCCCATCGCCACACCAAGGTCGGCAGCTACCAAAGAGGGGGCATCATTCACACCATCACCGGTCATCGCGATTATCTCCCCACGCTTTTTGTAGGCGTTGATAATTCGCAATTTGTGCTCCGGCGTCACTCGCGCATAGACCGACACATTTGCGACTCTCACTTTCAATTCATCATCCGACATCTTGTCTATCATCACGCCGGTTAACAACTCATCGCCTTCTTGCCAAATACCCGCTTCTTTAGCAATGGCGCGAGCAGTGAGTGTGTAATCGCCGGTAATCATCACTACTTTGATACCAGCGGAGGATGCTCTCATCATCGCTTCGGCAACTTCTGGACGCAGGATATCCTGCATGCCGAAAAAACCGACAAATGCGAGGTCACGGACTGCATCGGGCTCAAGAAGCTCCGCGAATTTCTCACGCATCGCCACTGCCACGACTCGCAATCCTCGACTCGACATTGTTTCGAACATATCCTCGGCTTCTTTTCGATCTGTGTGTTGCATCGGATGAGTGCCGCCGTCGCGTCGAATCTTTGTGCACAGCGAAAGAATTGATTCGGGTGCACCGCTAATAATCAAGAGATTGTCCCCTTCTGCGCCAGAAAGAGCGGCGTGATACTTAAGCTTGTAGTCGAAAGGAATTTCGGATACGAGAGTAGATTCATGCAACAAGTCATCTTTCTTAAATCCGACTTTTTCTCCGAAAACTCGTATTGCCGCCTCAGTCGGGTCGCCGGTCACACGCCAGCGACTTTCCGCTTCAGAGAAAGTCACTCGCGCACTGGCACCAAGGGCCGCCATCTTGCCGACAAGGAGCAATTCGGGGTGATTGGCGGCATCCACGACCGATCCATCGATCATCACACTGCCTTCTGGCTCATAGCCGATCCCACTGATTGAAAAAGTCTTTTCTTCTGTCCACACTTCCCGGACGACAAGTTCATTCTTTGTGATGGTACCGGTTTTATCCACCGCGATAATCCGCGCTTGTCCGAGCGCTTCAACGGCCTGCAATTTCTTTATGAGTGCGTTGCGTTTCGACATTCGCCACACGCTAGTCGCAAGCACGAGTGTGATGACAATAGGAAGTCCTTCAGGAATGACCGACACGGCGAGCGAAACGACCGTTGCAAAGATGGTAATGATTTCTTCTCCCTTGATGAGCCCGAGTATAAAAAGCGTGATACTAATCATCCCGACCACCGCAATGATGACCCGAGAAAGATAACGAATATTTGCCTTGAGCGGTATCTCCGTATCGATAGTTGAAATTTCCTTCGCAATTGTGCCGATAACAGTGTTTACGCCAGTCGTCACGACTACCGCCTGACCATTGCCGATAACAACATTGGTTCCCTTGAATACCATGTTTCGTTGCTCAGCGACCGGGAGCTCTTTGGTACCAATCACTTCAGCTGTTTTCCCGACCGGCTCGGACTCACCGGTGAGCGATGCTTCGTCTATCTTGAGTCCGTTTGCAACAATAATACGCGCGTCAGAAGGTACCTTTTCTCCCTCTCGCAGCATGAGAATATCGCCTCGCACTACCTCATAGTCAGGAATGGAAATCTCTATCCCCTCGCGCACGACAGTTGCTGTTGTTTCTATATAACGCTTGAGTGCGCGAAGCGTGTTCTGCGCCTTTCCTTCCTGGATAGTACCGACTATCGCATTAAACAAAAGGACTGCGAGTATAATGGATCCATCGGCTACTTCTCCTAAGAAAAATACCGCGGCACTTGCGGCAAGTAGAATATAGATAAGTGGGCTCTGGAACTGCCTCAGGAAAATGAGCGGGTAGCCATCGGGTTTCGTCTCAGGAAGAGCGTTCAATCCATCTTCTTTCAGTCGTCGTGCGGCCTTGTCAGAACTAAGTCCGTGCTCATTTGTTTGGAGAGTATTAAAAATAGTCTCCAACCTCTCCGCATACCAAGAAAGCGCCATAATAGTTACAGGATACCATTCTAGACAAATGCCGCACGACTCTTATCTATAAGATAATAATAACCAAAATAAGAATGCTGCTCGCTACAATATTAAGAACTGATGCAATACCAAGCGAGATAAGACCTCGGTGAATAGCATAGAGTAGCCAAACAACGCTATTGAAAAAAATGAGAATAAAGGTCGATAAAGAGATGTCGACTGTGGACCCGCTCATGAGAACTGTCCATACCTGCGGATACAGCGCAATACCTGAAACAAATCCGTTTGCTAAAGCAAACTTATCGATTAGGTGGTGGTGCAAGGCCGGCATATATCTACTAGACGTATCTCTATGCTGTGGCTAGTGTTGTTTGAACCACACGTATCCTACATAAAACCCACTGGTGACGGCAATGACAATAATCGTCGTGAGGTATGGTAGGAATACGTCCCGCCAATACGCCCCAATGGCAATGCTAAACGTGGCGACCGAAAGCTTGAAAAGGCCGACCTGCCACCATGTAAATGTCGAACTTTTAAATATGTCCATATATAAGCTAATTGGTGGGTAATCAAGTAAATAATAACACTTATCTACAACGATACATCGTCATTATTGGTGCAGAGTTCAATCGAAGCTCCGTGTTATCCTTTCTGGTACGTGGCACAAAAACCAAAGAACTACGGACTCGAGACGCGCACATACCTCGCAACCAGGTCGGCGTTGAGATTATTTCGCTCGGAACCAGTCAGGCGAGTCTCCAAGAAATCCGTTCCGAAGAGAATTCGGATTGCCTTTATCCATAATGAGAAGAAGGTGCACACCGGTGTGCACACTGGAGCCGCGCAAATCAATCGGCTTATGGCTGCTGCTCTCGCAGGGCATGGCGTAGAGGTCCGCAACTTCTATCCACGTACACAGCTCACCGATGCACCCGTGCATTTAAAAGGCCTCGCTAACATCCTGTTCTTCTATTCCTTGCTTGAACATAAGGAGGCCATGCTCAAATACGACATCATCCAGGGAACGACGTACACGCCGCTCCCGTTTCTCGCGTTCAATGTACCGGTCGTTTGTCATTTCGGATCGACCGGGCGAGGATATCTCGAATCCACTCCGCGCACTTCTGACTTACCCGACGACGAGCGTGGAGTATTCAGGGAGTTGCTACGGCTTGGCATCATTCCGGAATTCGATCTTAAGACACTGAGACCTATGGAGGATATCGCCGATATTGAGACTATCGCGGCGACACGCGCAACGGCCTGCATCGCCACGTCACAAAAAGTGCGCAATGAACTTATTCATATGGGTGTCCGCATTGACCATATTCACGTTATTCATAACGCGATTGAGGATTATTGGTTTGATCCTCCGCGCGACGTCACACGGCAATCTCCACACTTAGTATTTCTTGGTCGGCTCGGCAATGATGTATTCACCTTGAAACTGAAGGGACTGTCTCGGCTGGTTCAGTTTTATCGAGCTTTCCCAGATACACCTAAAACGACCGTCTGTATGACCACGAATCGCAAACTCAAAGATTGGTTGCGAGTCGCTTTTCCGAAACATTATATGTACGTCAATCTTCGTAAGGACCTTATTCCGGGAGCACTTGCGCCGCTGTATGGAAGCATTCTCTTTCTCCCTTCTCGTTACGAGGGCTTTTCGCTCAGCCTCGTAGAGGGAATGTCACAAGGTCTGGTGCCAGTTGCGTTCTCTGTCGGGGTTGCGCCTGAAATCATCTGTCATGGAGAAAACGGGTACTTGGTATCAACGACGAGCGAGGCGATTGCCTGTGCACAAGACCTGCTCGGCAATGAAGAAAAACGTCTTACCATGGCGGACGCTGCGAAACAAACCGCCGACCAATTTCGGAGTACACGCATCGCCAATGAACTCCAGACTCTCTACCGAGAAATAAAAGAGGGACGCCATCGAGCAAATGGACATAATGGTTCAAACTAATCCACTGTCAGGTTCAATTCCCGCCCCCGCGCACGGGGGCGGGAAATAAGAATCGAGGCAGATGCAGAGCGCGGCCAGTTCGATTCCAGCGCCCATGCTCAAAATTGAGTGAATTTTAATGTGATTGCAACACGAAAATGCTCCGAATACGAGAGTCGGAATTGAACTGGAAATATGTTGTATTTGTTGAAAACGCAAAAACCACTTTCGTGGTTTTTGCTGGCTTTTCTAGCTGAACAGGGGCGCCGGTACTGTACCGACTTTGACAGGGACAGGAACTGGTTCCTGGCGTCACAACCGTGTTGCGGGGGCCGGACCGCGATTACGCTTATCTCCCTCAACTCTCGCCTCACCAGTTCGGCGAGGTCTGGGCACAGACTCGCCGTTTTGGCCTGCTGACCAAAACATGCTCCGTCATTCGATTCCGGACGCGAAGCGCGCAGGCGCTTCGTTCCCACGCAACAAGTAAAGGAAAAGGCGCCTTATGGCGCCTTTTCCAATCTTGTTGCGGGGGCCGGAATCGAACCGGCGAGAGAGGCATTAGGGCCAACAGCTAATCGAGCAAGCAATTACTGGATTAAGGAGTAAACACAAGGTTATACCTGCGAAATTGTAGATTCTCAATCATACTCACCAGTCATCAATTCTGATCACCTTTTATCACTTTTTGGGCAACCCGTAGGCAACAACCGGCAGTCGAGCCGGATTGCTTGCGAGATTATTAACCAGAGCAGTACAGGCGAAGTGATAATGGTGAAGCATAATCTCCCCTCCTACAAAGCGGGGGCTTTATGTTGCCCGGCGCGCGCTTTGAGAGCTATAGCCGTTGCTTCGAGTAGTGTTACTCCAAGATCGTCTAAGTCCTCTTCGGAGAATTTACTCGCGTAGTCTCCAATGGATAAACGGAGGATCTCACGAAGTTCGAGTCTTTCTTTTTCTCCCAGCACCGAAGAGTTGCAAGTCATAGGCACAGCGTCAGATTTGCTTTATCGCTGCTTTCTTTGGAACCAAACTAAGACTAAGCGCGGAGCAGCTACAACGGAGGGTGTCCTTCACCCCATTCGAATAGGTTATGTACATCAGCCCGTTGCATTTTGCACAGACGAAGCGCGCCGTTAGGTCTTTGAATGCCGCTACAACGGGAGTAAAATCATTCTGTTCAAGATTTGCCCATTCGTTGTAGTGAATGAGCGGGTTAATCTGCCACTGCTCACCTAGAGCAGCCGTTACCGATGTCGCGAACGCCTTGTCTTGTTCATCGATTACAGCGACAAGTTCTGTGTTGCCCCAGCTATTTGCTGCTGCCTTTGCTTTCTTAAATAGAGCTCCTAGTGCACCCACAGCGCCCGGCAGGAGATCACCAAGCTCGTAGTGGCCATCACCCTGATAGGTGACGCGCCCCCCAAGGAGGGCGCAGTACTCCGCTGCAAGGTGTTCAAGTTGATTCCGAAGCAACGCGGCCGCTCCACGCACATCGTTCTTTGAGACAAGGTCATCTATTTCAGACCAGGTATCCACGGTCCTCCATTCTGAGGGTCCGCAATCGACGTTCCATTTACGAAATTCTATCCCGGCTTGCGATTCAATGAGCCCCGTCGTTTTCATATAACGCAACCACACACCGTCATGTGTGGTGAGAACAAACTGTGTATTTGGGAAAACGGACAGAAGAAGTTTACATACTTCACGGCGGTGTCCTTTGTCGACGGACATGAGAACATCGTCGAGTACAGCGAATGTAAATCCGTCCTTTCCGAGGAGATGCTTCATGAGGGCTAGGTATAAGCAAAGACCCATGCCATCTTGATGTCCTTCGCTGTGGTAAGCCCCCGGAGGGAAGAACCCCCTGCCATAGAAGTTCACTTCGAACCCAAGTTTGCCTATAGACGGGGTGAGCTGTGCTTCAAACGTGCTTTCGTCGTCGCTGTTGATTAAACGATAGTACCCGCGAAACTCCGCTTCTACCTGCTTGTAAATTGCGTCGAGTGCAGTGGTTGTGGCCACGCCATAAATCTCGAACACTCGTTTTGATACGGCTACCTGTTTCTTTGCCACCTTATACCGTGCCGCTGCTATTCTGTATGCCTGCAAACGTTCCTGCCCAAGGACGAGATACTCACGGGCACCATCGCGGTCAGTGGGGTCCGGGATTGCTTCTATAGCCACGCCGATATTATCAAGCACGGATGAAACTTGTCCGGACTCTTCGCTACCGATGTTCAAGGACGCGAGAGTCTCGTCAAGCGGTAGGAACTTCCGTAGTTGTGTAATCCTCACTGAGAGCTGATTGCAGTATTTTTCTATCTGTGTGACATCCACTGGCGCGAGGAAAAGCGGACCGTAGGGCATGAGTACGTTTAGAGCCGCGCGTACGTTTCCAATCTTGGTGATAATAGGTGCGATGAGTGATTCAACAGCGGCTCGTTCTTTCGTCGCAGCATCGAGTCTTGCTCGCTGCGCGGTTACGATTGCTCTGAAGGACTCCGGATCCCATTCCGTTTCGCATACAGGACATGTCTTCTCATTAAAAAGTTCGAGCGCAGCACGTAGCAAATCGTCTTGAGACACTTTTTTCAGGTTTTCTTCATTACCTTTCAATTTCGATACAGCGTCAGCAACCAGACCCTTCTCTCTTTCAAACGCAGGTGAGAACAGGACATCTAGAGCTGCTCTGGCTGCGACCAAGTCAGCCTTGGCCTGTACCTTTGGTACTCGGGACGGTGCGGCGCCGGGGAGACTTTCGAGTCCGTCACGAATGGATGTGGCGGGATCAAGTTTCGTGAGGGCTGGCAGTGAAAGCACAGCTCTCTTCTCATTCACAGCGGTCAATACACTTTCTTGTGTCGCTTCAGTAATACCCAACGCCCGAGTAAGAGCTTCTACGGCTGAAGTGTTCGCTTGCTCAAGCGGTTTGAGTTCCTTTTCAGATGCATTCGCTATCTTCTGAAGCACGGTTCGAACCGTCTCAAGTTCATCGAGCCGTAGGAGTGCTTGGAGTTCCTTGGAGCGCTCGCCTGGTTCTGCAAGTACATACTTAATTATTTCACGACGCGAAAGGACAAACTCTGGGTGTTCCTCAACATGAAGTAGGGCCGCTCTAACACTGGGGTCGCTGGGCGTGATGGTGGGAGCATTAGGAGTTTTAACGTTGCGTACGATACGGACACTCTTGTTGTCGAGCGAAGGTATAACGACATCTAAAGTTACCTGTGCTCGCTCCGGGGTACCTCGACTATCAACATGTGGCCCATGAGTCTTAACCGACAATGCACCACGACCTTTGCCTGTTAGACGAGAAATGCTTCCCGTTAGGGCGAATTCAAGAGCATCGACCACACCGCTTTTGCCTGTCCCGTTTGGTCCACATATAGCGAAGTTTTTCCCTCCGAGCTCGAGTGTGAGATTTCGGATACCTCGGAACTCTTGAATGATGATCCGTTCGACTTTAATCATGTATTGCTATCGCCGAACATAGCCGTCCGGAGCGTCGCTTCGGAAAGATCGTTACGGTCAATGATAGCTGTCTTGAGACGCGCCCCTACAGTCACAAGATCAGTGTCCTCCATAACGGTATCGACAAATGTATTGAGCACGCGGACTGCAACGGTAGTCTCATTCGGTGTGGCTACCACTGTAGTGGTTGCTTCTATTTTCTCTGCCATGTCCCACAGTATGAACCTTTCGATTCCATGTGCAAACTGGGGGTGTTACTGGTTACGCTTTCTTAGCCCCTGGTCGAATGTGGCACTGGCAAAGCCATACCCGGCATATTTAATCCTTTTAACCTCTACCTCGGAGAGGTTACTTCTGTCAGGTTCTGGTAAGAGCTTGCGGAATCTTTGTATCGTTAACATTTTTTAGATAAGCACTACCTTTTTATAGAGTTTTTTGCGCAGAAATATTTTTTGACCATCGAGAATCCTCGGCCTAGGGGAGGTACTTCTATTTCGTTCTGTATGTGACGCGCGATGGAGAAATCGTCCCAGCCGGGCTCAGGTCCAGTACTTAGAGAGGAGGTTCGATCTGAGGAGGAGGTGAAGTGTCCACCCCCCCAACCGGCCTACGACTCAGAGGATGAAGAACTTTAATCATTATTCATCAGCACCGAGTAGTTCTTGCTCGCAGCTAGTCGAAGCGAGCGTGCTTTCAGATCATCATGCAGTCAATTCAAGAGAAGCTCCTGAGCCCATACCGTGGTTCGGAGAAGACGTACGAGCTTGTGCGCGAACAGGTCCGGGAGAGATACGGTGACGAGTGCGCCGAATCCTTTGACCCCAGCTGTGACGCTATGCCCTTTATCTGTTGGGCTAACTACGGCTACCGAGTGAAGCGCGGTGAGAAGGCGTTCCGCTCCGTCACCGTGATAGAGATGAAGAATGACAAGGGAGAAGTACAGATGCGCTATCCCCGCAGCGTTCTACTGTTCCACAAAAAACAGGTGGAGAAGGTCGTATGACCACCAAGCGAATTACCGTCACCCGCGCCCCGGGGACCGATCGAACACCGATGGTAAAGCTGGCGAATCAACTGCTAGCTACCATGGGCTTCGCTATAGGCGCACCCATAGAGGTCGTCTACCAGAGGGGCGTTATCACCTTAAGAATCGTTAACCATGCAAACAACTTACAAACCTCGTCCGGTCCGCTCTCCTTATCAGCCGCATCCGATGCAACAGATGCGGGAGAAGGCGATGGACACCCAGGACGCGACGCATCCAGTCCGTCAGATGCTCGCCAAGCTGTGTCAGGCAAAATACAGCCTCTCCGCCTCGTTCTCTCCGGATCATGGCACTATGTCGGCACTTAAGACGCCCGGACTTATCGCAGTTACTTGCGAGCTTCGTATGGATGGCAAGCCGATTGGGCTCGGACACGGGTCCACGGCCCTGTCTCGGCTCAACAAGGGCATCGACAGGGCTCTTTACTCCTCTCTCAATGGCGCGCTCATGTCGGCCATCAATTCAGCGTGCAAGACCCTAGATGTCATGCGGCTGGAGGACGCACAGGGACAACCCGGCGAGACGTATGCCATAGCCCAAGACGAGACGCACGAGCCAGCGACGCTTAAACAGCTAGATTATCTGAAGACGCTCCTTTTGGGCGCTCCGAATGATCAAAGGGAGAGTTGGATGGCGAATATCGACAGTCTTACAAAGAGCGAGGCCAGTGAAGCCATCGCGAGTCTGAAGAGCTAAGTCAAAGCGCTAACGGCGATCCATGTGGTCGCCGTTTCTGCTGTGCTGCTCTACTGCGCCTCCCAGATCTCATACGCATCGTCTATGTCTACACTAAGTTCATCGGCGAGATCTTGGACCTCCTGCGCTTCGTCAAGACTTAGGTCGTTGTCCTTTGCGAGCTCAAAGAGTTCTTCGTTCATTCTTCGGATTTAAATGGAGATGACCTTCATCACCTCGTCACCGTAATGGTTGATGACTTTAACCGCTATCTTACCGGTCGTCGGCTTCGGAAACGGCCTAGAGACGGTCGAGTAGAGCTCGTCCCACACCTCCTCCGGTATGTCGGCCTTAAGCGCCTTCTGGAGCTTCTCGTAGGGTTTATTGCCTCCCAGGAAGTAAGCATGGCAGACGAAGAATGCTTCTCCGTTGTAGTTAGTATCAATGAACCATGCCGCAATATCGTGTTCCGGATCGCCGTCTCCAGATGAACGAATTTCGCTCTTTACCGGATCATAAACGTCTACACCCTTCACTTCCACAGTGATGCCGTCCTTTTTCTCCTTCACTTCTACCTGCGGCTCCCCGAACGCAATGAAGAGGTTGCCAGAGCCGGTCTTTTTAAGCAGATCTCCCATTGAGAGGTCGGGATTTATCTTCACTCGCATGACACGAAGTCCGTTCTGTTCCTCTGCGACGGAGAAGGCGGAAGCATCAAACGATGTCGCCGCTACGACCAAGAGTTTCGCAAATCTTTTTGCGACGGCTATGGCACTCATGATGAAATCATCATCGACGCTTCCGAATTCGGGACCAACAGCAACAGCCACTCTCTTAAGGCCTTCAGTTGTTATATATTCACCGGCGGCCTGAACTTCTGGGCCGGACGGAAGGATGTCTAGGTTCTCGAATTCTACCCGAGCGCCCTTCTGTCCTGTCTGAACGCCTGCTGTGCGTAGGTTTGTAATCACCGTCTCCACGAATCGTTCCGACGATACCATCTCCTGTGCATCTGATATTCGATGCGGCGAAAGCGACTCCACTGTCATTGGACCTGCCACACGCACGATGTCTTTATTCACAATTGGCTGATCGTATAACACCTCCTGATCAGGCTGTTCATCATTCGCAAGAGATTTAAGAGTAACGTGCGGGACAGTCTTGTACTCAAACCCCGCCGAGATATTCTTTTCCTCCTTGAGCCTAAAGTAGGAGAATTTTGCGGTCATAAGTCGTGTTCGAGCCAGTGCCAATGCAACACGTGATGTGTCTATGGTAATCCAGCGGCGACCCCACTGTTCGGCAACATAAGCAGTCGTGCCAGAACCACAAGTTGGATCAACAACTATGTCCCCCGGGTCAGTACTCATGAGCAAAGCTCGCTGGATAATTTCAGTGTTTGTTTGAACGGCGTATACCCGATCAGTTTCTCCGTAAGTGTCGTACCAAATGTTGGAATATTCTTTAAAAGGAAAATCGTCTAAATACTGTACGAAACGTAATGCAGTCTGAAGGCCGATAAGACGTTTTTTCTCATCAAGTCTTTTCATACCAGAAGGATGTGTACGCCATGAGCGATTTCCACCCGGCATATACTCTTTCCCTCCGTACTTGTATGGGAAAACACAGCTCTCCGTTCGTCCGGAGGATAATAGCCCTTGTGCTGAATATACACGTGCATCTTGAGGAAGAGGGATCAAACCATTTCTCTCATCTCTAGTCATTCTTCGCCGGGTGCCGTCAGCTAGCTCTATGGAATCAAAATACTCGTCATCACGTATAGACTTAGGGATATAGAGATTCCTAATTTTTGCCTTTTCCGCATCACGATAGTACCAGATCAGATAGTCACAGGCTTTTGCCAATCCTGTTGTACCAAGTGGACTTCTGGTTCTGTAGGTAATCATTGAACCAAAATTCTCGGCGCCAAAAACTTCGTCTAGAAGATTCCGCAAGAGATGCACGTTTTCATCGTTGATCTGCACAAAGCAGGAACCGCTCTCGGTTAGTAACTCTCTGGCTGCAATAAGGCGGTCACGCAGATAAGACAAGTACGAATGAATCCCAAGCTCCCATGTGTCTCTAAATGCCTTAATCTGTTCTGGCTGACGAATGAGATCATCGATTTTATTATCCTTGACCTCCTTTTTTCTAGTGGAGACTTGCCAGTTTGAACCGAATTTAATTCCGTAGGGTGGGTCGATATACACGCACTGCACCTTACCCCTCATACCCTCCTTTTCCAGCAATGAATTCATCACTAGCAGCGAGTCACCGAGTACCATACGGTTCTGCCAGTTGTCTTCGTGTTTATAGAAGTCAATCGCCTTGCCCATCTGTTCGTGAGCAGTTTCACCAAAAAGGAGTGTTTGCGAACTATCGTTGGTACCAGCCTTCAGACGAGCGATGAGTGCCTCTGGTGAGATCTTTTCCTGCACATAGATAGGTACAGTCGTTACATTGAACTCTTCTCCGGCTTCAGATTTACCGGCCCATTCAAGTCGTGGATCAAGAGATGGATCATATGCGTATTTCTTTTTCTCCGGGCGTTTATCCCGAGGCGAAAGCTTAACTGACTCCTCTTGTGTTGGAATGCGCACACGCTTGCCAGTGTGTTTGTAACTCTCTACTGGCGCAGCAGTCGTCGGGAGTGCAATCTTTGTCCTCGCCATATGTTTCCTATTGTACCCTTACTCCGGCCATAGCCGCACGGATAAGATTCTGCGTCTCATGGATGTCCTGTATCTCGAGTATGTCCCATCGGCCGAATCTCTCGGCATTGTTTATTGCCGGTACCCATAGCTCACGAGTAGTCTTAATTTTAAGCATCTTCTTGTCGTCCTTCTTTCCGGTTACTTCTATCAGCAGATTTAGTATCTGCTTGTCCGGCATTTCTATTTTCGCAACAAAGTCTGGTGTGTATTGGTGAGTGATTCCCTGATGTTCATACGGAATCGTGAAGCCGAGATTCTGGTTCTTCACATACGCAATCACTTCCGGCATTTGCTCTAGTCTCTTCGCTACGCCCTGCTCCCACTGTTCAGTGTCGGCGACAACATAATTAATATGGCTCTTAACTGTCTCTTGCACCTCTTTGGCTGTGATGAAATCGACATAGCGTGTAGACCCGATGGTGTCGTATGGAGTGAGAATAGGTAGAACCTTCTTTTCTTTTCCACCGGCTAGGTTTTCTGTGACGATTGCTTGATGTATCTTCGTGAGCGCACCAGAGAAATACTCACCAACAGTTAGATACCCGATCACCATCCGATCTTTCAATACGACATGCTTATTAACGTATTCTTCAGCGATATGCATCAACTGCGGGCCGAGCCAATACCTTTCATTACCATCTGCATCAATAAAATAGCGACGCAGAAGTCCCTGCGTAAGTCTCATAATCACTTCACCCTCACGGCGTTCCTTAATTTTTTCGAGACCCTCCCTTACTTCTTCACCGATAGGACCCTCCATAACGACCTCTGTAGGTTCGTTCTCGATAATGGTCTTAGATTCATCCGTGAATTTAGCGGCGAGTCTTTCCTCATCAATTTCATAACGATATCCGTCCACACGAGGGTAGGTAATTTCATATTTTTCTCTTCCTTCAATTGAGTGGACTCTATGGATAACTTTCGGAGGCTGTGGCGGAGTAGGACCCTCAGGAGGGCGCAAGAAGCTGAATGGAACACCGTATACCTCTGCATACTCTGGACTCAGAAGGCCGTCCTCATTTACGGCGTAATCAACACGGCGCAATGCTCGTCCAACTACTTGTTCACATAGAAGCTGGGTAGAGAAAGCACGGATGCCAAGAATATGCGTCACGGTGTTTACATCCCATCCTTCGGTAAGCATCGATACCGAGACGACGCATTTAATATTTTCACCAAGCTTGCCCGGCTTGCCGACAGTGTTCATGACTTCCCGCAAAAGATCTTCATCCGTTGGTTCATCACGACCCTGGAACCGGCGGCGGTATTCTTTTCTGAAATCCTCGATCTCTCTGGCGAAAATACGCTTAAATTCGTCATCAATACTCTTTCCGCTCTCTAGTTGCGCACTGTCGATGAGAAGTGTGTTTGGTTTATCGAGAACCCTAACGCCGTCCTCATTGCGGAAAATCTCAAGTTTACCTTTCTCTATCTTAAGTGCGCCACTTGCCGTCTCCCGTTCAAATCCTGCGATCCACCGGTATACCAATTCAGAGACCGTCGTGTTATTACAGACAACAATCATTACCGGCGGCATCACCGCTGGATCCTTCTCTCGGTACTTCTCGTACAAACGATAATTGACTTCGTAACTACCATAGAGTGATTCGAGTGCTTCGTGGAGTTCATTCGGTAAATGGACAGTGTCGAGATTATAGTCGCCGGTCTTCTTTCCTTTTTTAGGAAGTTTATCGCTGATGTGCAACCATAGATTACGAAATTCCGGTTCATCTCCCGTGGTGATGTTATCGGCTGTGACCGGCAGTCTGGGGATCTTCACAACTCCAGATTCAAGTGCGTCCAGAAGCGAGAAGTCGGATGCTACCCACGGGAAAAGCTTGCCTTCATCGTATCCTGAACCACGGAGAAAGTACGGCGTGGCAGACAAATCAATAACTGCATTGACATTCATCTTCTTCGACAAGGTCTCGAGACCACTAATCCACACTCTCGCCGCTTCGTTATTCTCATCTGCTTCCTTTCTCTCCTCTCCCGCTAACTTTTCCTCGGTCGGTTTCTCTCGATAGCAGTGATGGGCTTCATCATTTATGACGAGGACACGTGCTTTACCTGCCACCGCCTTGAATACTCGATTTACCATAGCGTTCGGACTCTCTTTGACGGCCTGCTCATCGATAAGACCGGCAGCTTTCATCACGGCACCCATTTGAAAGCGCTGATTCGTACGCAACTCAAGCTGGTGATAATTGATAATGACAATAACGGCCTGTTGCAATAGCTCGAAATCTTGATACGAAACGATACCCCTGGCTTTATAGTAGTTGTTTGGATTATTCGGCTGCAGTACATTCAATCGGTCCCGAATAGTGATACCTGGGGCAACAATGACAAACGCATCAGTGAATCGGGTGTCTTGTGGATAGCGGATCTTGTTGAGCGTATTGTAAGCAATGAGCATCGCCATAACGACAGTTTTTCCTGACCCTGTGGCCATCTTGAGTGCAATACGAAATAGCTCCGGGTTCGCCTCCTTATTCGCTGTCTTCAGTTCATTCAATATCCAATGCTCCCCTGCTTTTTCGGCCACCTCATTTATGTAAATAAGTGTTTCCATCGCCTCGATCTGACAGAAGAACAATTTATTCTCCCGTGTTTCATCTTTCCAGTACGTAAGCAAATCTCGTGTAGTCTTTGTCACTCCCGAATAACCCTGCGAACGCCATTCGCTGACTTTGGCTCTGATCTTGTTGACGAAGTCGTTCTCTCGCTGTAATTCTTTTCCGAATGCACCCTCCGCAGTATTAAATGCGAGCTGTAGTTGTTTCGTCTTTTGACGGGGAACCGGTACGTATGACGAGCTTGGACGTCGGGAACTAATTATTTCATCCGTAAGACCGCGATCATCGGAGCCAAAGTGCTGTAGGGGCTCAAAGTAAGGAGAATTTAATATAGGCGAAGCTTTCATATTAATTAAGCGCACTTTAGCACGATTTGTCTACATTTTCATTGGTCTTTTGGCCCCGGAAACTATGCCTATTACTACAGCCATTTTGAGGGCTCGCACTGATGCGATTCAAGAAGTTGTTGCCGATACTCAAGCAAATCTGCACTGGCTGAATTGGGGATGATTTGATTGAAGTCGTGAACAAATTTAGCCGCCGCATTCAGATATTCTTCAGGTGATGCGTAATCATTCGGGCATTTAAACGATTTCTCAAGCTCAATCAATGTAGCTTCAGTTGTTGACGAAGCCGCACTACCAGCCGACGCCGTTAATTGCGGTGAGGGCTCTTCATGCCGTGCGAATAAAGCTATGCCGATGAGTATGACGAACAACCCAAGAGCCGACCATGCAAGGACGGTGCCAACCCACACTGATGCCTGTTTAATCTTTTGGGGGTTCATATTTTGGGGTGGTCACTTTCGTTTCTCCACAGTTCTTACAATGCCAGTACATATGTCCCGCATCATCGCTCTTATCAAAGACCCACTGATGCTGTGTGCATGTCATGTTCTTTCCATATCTGATTCAAATTGACATGAACGGATTCGTTCCGGCGTAGACCCGAACGATTAGAAAGACTATCCCCAACAAAATACCGACAGTGGCTTTCCAACTGTCCTCCTTGCGGACAATCCCGGTTATCCCGAAGATGATGGCTAGGATAGGAACGATACTGAAACCCCATAGAAAGATAGAAGCTATACCTGTCCAGAGACTACTTGTTGACGCCCATTCACTTTTTTCATGTCTTGTGTTTATCGTGTGCGGTTCCATGGATATTGAGCTGAGGCCAATAATCCTGGATGGAGGTAGCAAAGATCCCCACCACAGGGTGACAGCTTTTTAGGGCCATCCACTGCCGATTTCTCAGCAGGACCAGTCAAGGCAATCCCTATGATGGGGGTCTTTACTCTTGACTGGTTTTCGGCCATGCCCCACGACCCATAAGTCGCGAGGTTTAGGCCTCTCTAACAGCACGTATATAAATACTATCATGTCGAACTGGATCTGATCGACCTCACATACGCTCGCTAAATGGCATAAAGATCTTTTACATACGTGCGCTAAATCGGCATATATCCGGACGTATTACAACGCTGCTTTGACGTGGACCCTACATCCGGCTCACCTTGACACAATCAAAGCCAATATGTGGACTCTGGCACACTACTTGCATGACGTATGAGCCTGAATCGGCGCTCAATAGCATTGCTAGAGCCCAAGGAGGGGTAGCGGACAGTCTCGTACGTCATACGAAAACGCCGCCACTATCCCTCTTCGGGCTTTATTAATTGCATTCAACGATCATGAAAGATCTTATCGCCTCTAACGGCACTTCAAATACAAATGAAAATAAACGACCTCCACGCGTTACCCCACGCAACGACTATATGTCTCTGGGGCCCGTGCCGGATTCGGTTGAAGAAGCCGAGGCAGAATACTTGGAATACGAAAGGGCTGTTCGCAAGACAAATGCGAATAAGTTCATATGGTATTTGTCGGACGCTTCGTTCGAGAACAAAGCTAACGTAGCGCGTGCATGGAGCGCATTCCAAGAATGGAACCTGACCGGTGACGGCACTCCGTATTACGAGAGATCCAAGTTATGGGAAATCTTTGCAAGCCACACTGTATTCGCGGATCAGGGACTGCCGAAGCCAGTATTGGCTGAAATGGAGTCGGGTGTGTTCGCGCGACTTGCGCCATTTGTGGACACTTCTGATAAGAAAATGCATATACACAAGAACACCCCGGAAGCGCCCACAAATGGCGTGGATAGCGCGATAAACGATGCAGATCATGGCTTCCGACAATAAGCCGAAGGGTCCGTCGCAGGCCACCCTCCTCGTCAGAATGGTACTGGGGAATCGTGACATCGTTCTATTCAAAGATGAATACGGTGCCGCTCACGTACAGATTCCCATCGAAGATCACTTGGAGATATGGCCGTGCCGGAGCGGTGCCTTCACGCGCTGGCTTGCCAACGCTTATTACAAATGGACCAACGGGAAGACAGTGCCGGGACGAGAGGCTATGAAAGACGCAATCGGTCTGCTCGAGGGGATGGCAATCAACGAACGCGAGGAGCATCGACTCTTTAATCGAGTCGCCCAAACGCCTGATGCAATATGGTACGACCTCGCGGATTCGAAATGGAGAGCCGTGAAGATAACAGAAGACGGGTGGAGCGTTGAGACCAAAGTCCCTCTGCTCTTCCATCGCTTCTCGCATCTCGCTCCCCAAGTCCCACCGGTAAGTGGAGGGGACGTGAAGGATGTGCTGCGATTCGTGAACATCACAGACTCCGATCAGCAGATGCTTTTCTTAGTACACCTGATTGCATCGTTCATTCCGGGATGGCCCCATCCCGCTTGTTATATTTACGGTCCGCAAGGTAGCGCCAAATCGTCGCTCTCGCGAGTTACGCGCCGACTTATTGACCCATCCAAGATTGAAGTTGTGAGCTTAACGCGTCATGAGAGCGAACTGGCTCAGCAGCTCAGTCATCACTCGTATTTAGCTTTCGATAATGTGTCTGATATCCCCGACTCGGTCGCCGACCTTCTTTGTCGCGCGATAACTGGCAGCGGATTCAGCAAGCGCGAACTTTACTCTGACGACTCAGACGTGATTCGTTATGTAATGGCGAACGTGTGTATAAACGGCATCAACATAGCCAGCAACCGTGCAGACCTTCTTGAACGGAGTTTGCTTATCGAACTTGAACGAATTGCCAAAGGCCACCACAAGCAGGAATACGATCTTATGGCTGAATTCGAAGCGGCGCGTCCAAAGATTCTCGGCTCAATCTTCGATACAGTGTCGCAAGCTATGACGCTACGACCTCATATCAAGGTGGACGAACTTCCGAGGATGGCCGACTTTGCGTTGTGGGGTTGTTCAATAGCCGAGTCGCTCGGGTATGGCATGAAGGCATTCCTACAGGCTTACTCACGCAACATCAACTCACAGAGTGCAGAGGTGGTGCGAGACAACGTCGTAGCCGTGCTTATCGTAGCCTTTCTCGAGATAGAGGGTGATACGTGGGAAGGAACAGCCACGATGCTCCTTAAACGACTCAAGGATTTGGCATTGAACGAAATGATTGTGGATAAACAGCTGCCGGAGAATCCTTCGGCGCTGATGAGAGAGATTAACCGGCTGAAGACCGCACTTGAGGAGACCGGTATACAGATCGTGTCTCACAGTGACCGCGTTGTAACTATCAGCAAGATACAAATTCCTTGACAAACTTGGATTGAGAGAATAGTATGCCGACAGGTTCGCGGTAATTTCTTCATTCTTGTAATCTTTTGCCATTCATTCTTGTAATCTTCTTGTCATTCATTGTAATTTCCTGTCTTTCATTCAGCTCGTAGCACTTAATTTGTAATACAGTTTTGTAAACCGACGAACCTAGCCGTCGTTTTTTCTTTTTACAACGACTCATACCAATGAGCACAAGAAGGACGAGGGTATTATTCCCTTAGTTGCGGGTAATGCCGCCAAAGTATATGAAGAAGCAGAAGAAGTTAGGTTCGGGGCAGAAGGAAGAAAGCATGTTCACCAAAGTGCTGGCACAGTATGGGAAGAGGATGAATGAGATACAGCAACGCGAAATGATTGAGAGAGAGCGAAGTTACGAAGAGAGGAAAAGACTCATGCCTACCCGCAAAGAGTGGAATCGGTTGGCACAACAATTCGAACAGTTTGAGGAAGAAATGAAGTGCTTCGAGCGCGAAGTCAGGAGTCAGCAAACTAAGCGCGGGATAGAGGCCCGCAAGAGTGATCATGCCGCCTAGCACCCGAGCGCGTTTATGCGAATATCCAGCCTGTCCAATTGGGGGTCGAGGACTGGTGGTACAGTTACAAAGCTCGACGGCTTTGCCGGGCTTGTACTGCTCCCTGACAACTGAATAACATGTCGGTTGATTCCAGTCCGACACCCGAGATATTGACCATCGCCGAAGTGGCGAGGCTCTTTAGAATCTCTGTGTCCGGAGTGCGACGTCTGCTACAGCAACGGAGTATTCCGTTCATCAAGATCGGAGGTAGCATTCGTTTTTCCAAAAGCGATCTAATGTCGTATCTGCAACGAGTGCGGGTGGAATCCATCGGCTAAATAAAATATGAGCGCACGACAATTAAGAACAACGTGGTGGGTGGACTTTAGGTTCAATCACCTCAGATATCGAAAACGCAGCCCAGAGAACACACAGGCGGGAGCACGTGCTTATGAAGCTACGCTACGACACCGGCTGATGCGAGGTGAACCCATTGAACAAGTATCGGCTCGCAATGAAACGTTCGAACAATTTGGCTGGCGTTGGTATAACGAGTACGCCTTAGTGAACAATAAGCCATCGGAGCAGCGGAATAAGAAGTGGGGGCTGAAAGGTTCGCTCGTACCGTTCTTCGGCAGGACAGTTGTTGCCGAAATCACCGCCCGCGACATCGAGCGATATAAGACGCACGAGCAAGCGAGGGGTATCAAGCACAAAACGATCAACAACTATCTGACGATGTTAAGAAAGTGCCTCGTGACGGCGTACGACTGGCTTGAGCTAGACGGAGCACCACCAAAGATCGTTTGGCTGAAATGTCCCCCGGCGGAGACAAAATTCTTGTCAGAGAAGGAGTGTCAGCGGCTGCTATCGAATGCTCATGGACTGGTCCACGATATGCTTCTCATGGCTCTACCCACCGGCATGCGTCAG
>CAYJLK010000005.1:29471-50198 GCA_964371445.1 uncultured Candidatus Saccharibacteria bacterium | reverse complement strand
TAAATAATAGAAACAACTATGTTCGGATTTGGAACTACTGAAGTAATTCTCGTGGTCGGTCTCATAATCCTGTTCTTTGGAGCAACGAAAGTATCAGATCTTGCTCGAAATGTTGGGGAAGCTATCTAACTCATCAGGGGCGGGTTTTCAGATGAGGTAAAAAAGTGACACGACCTACATAGATAAGTAAAATCGGCTGACCGCCTTACTTCCACCAACGGATTGTGCACCATTAGGAGCGATGGTGTCTCTGTTGCTGTTGCCGCCCGTGGTACTATATGAAGTGACAGTATTATTAAATAATAGAAACAAATATGTTTGGACTAGGACCTCTAGAATTAACTATTTTTGCCGTTATTCTTGTTTTGATTTTCGGTCCAAAGAAAATTCCAGAGATTGCTCGAGGTATCGCTGAGGCCATCAGATACATGAGAAGAGGTTTCTCGAGCGAGGAAAAGAACACGTAACTTTCTCTTTGTTTAGCCGAAAAGTATGAAAAATTTGATACGCATTACTTTAGTAAGTTCCATTTTGATTGGAGGTACTATGTCTTTTGGCTATTGGTCTCTCAGCCAGTTTGATAGTGTATTTGATAATTTAAGCGCTGCATCTGTCGCAAACACACTGACGGCTTCTTCATTTCTTAAAAAAAATGCTGAGGTAGCCTCTACTTCAGCCTCTACTTTAGCCTCTACCTCACCGGAAGTATCTACTAACGCGTTTGCCACATCTACTGACCCCGAATTATCTTTCACGTTCCTTCATAAAGACGTGGGGTTGTATATCGGTTGCACGTATCCAATTTCTTGGCAGGCATCTACGACGATACGTTCATTAGAAGCCACTCTTGTTGATGCTGGTACGAGAGATCCCGTCGAGCAAAAGATAAGTGGTTTGGCAAAAGAGAATACCATAGAAGATTCGCAACATATAAGCTGGAAAGTGGGGGAGGATGTTGTGCCGGGAGCATACTATATTAAAATATCGAAGATATATGGCGCAAAAGCAGTAGTAAGAAGCAGCGCCTTTGCAATAAATAAAATGCCAGAAGGACTTGATGAAAAAGAAAAAACGAGTATGTGTCGCTGACAGGTAACGTGTCAACAGCCGATAGTAACCTATGCCTCGGTGGTATAATTACTGTGTCATGGTGACACTGTTTCTTTGGGCAAGAAGAGAAAATGAAAATTGAACATCCACTACGTACTGGACTTTTACTTATTGCTTCGGCACTCTGCTTTTTCATCCTGACAGTCGGCACCGCGAGTGCAGCCACGATTTATTTCAGCCCTTCTTCAGGAAACTTCACGGTCGGTAATATTCTGAACGCGAGCGTGCTCGTCAACACGGAAGGGGTATCGGTAAATAATGCCGACGCGGTTATACATTTTCCATCGTCGCTTCTAGAAGTCATTTCAACGAGCAAATCCGGCTCTATTTTCTCTCTGTGGGTTGAAGAACCGGCTTTTTCTAACAGCGCTGGGACCATCTCTTTTAACGGCGGTATTCCGACCCCCGGCTTCAACGGAAGTTCGGGGAAACTTCTCAATATCACTTTCAGGGTCCGCAGTCCCGGTCTAGCGTCACTGATTTTCTCCTCGGCAGCCGTGAGAGCGAACGATGGTTACGGCACCGATATCCTGCAAACGCGCGCGCAAGCCCAATTCAATCTGGTTTCCGAAGAAAAACCGGTTCAACCGACACCCGCATTAGGCACACCGCAAGCTCCAAGAATCTCTTCACCGACTCATCCCGATTCAAACATCTGGTATAACAATGCCGACCCGCTCTTCTCCTGGAACGTGCCGTCAGGCGTGACTTCGGTACGGCTTCTCTATGACAAGAGTACCGCCTCTTCGCCCAGCGTGCTGTACGGCGCTATCAGCAATAAACAGCTTTCTGATGTCGGAGACGGGGCGTATTACTTCCATGCGCAATTCGCGAATGCAAGCGGTTGGGGCGCCATTGCCCACATGCGGTTCCAGATAGACACGACGCCGCCGAAGCCGTTCGCGATACAAGTAGTTCATGAAAGCGATTCGAATGACCCGCGAGCAATCATCTCCTTCGAGACGTCAGATGCGGCCTCGGGTATCGACCGCTACACCGTGTCGGTTGGCGACGCCGCTCCGGTAACGGTACAGCCGGACGAAGCCGCACGAGGCTCCTATGTGCTCCCGGTCGGGAAATCGGGTCGACAAACGATTGTGGTAAAGGCGTATGATCGCGCAGGAAACAGCACGACCGAGTCCGTATCGCTCACCATCGCGGCGCTCGAACCGCCGACTATCAGTGAGTACAGCAAGCAGGTTGCGGACGGGGAATCCTTCGCGGTTTCCGGCACCACGTATCAAAACGCGAATGTAGTGATAACCATCAAGGACTCGAGCGGTAATGAGAACAGCGAATCAGCGATTGCGGATGCGTCAGGCGAGTTCTCATTCGCATGGACCAAGCGTTTGGCTCCGGGAGCCTACTCCTTCACCGCAGTGACGAAGAACGTGGTGGGAGCGATAAGTCCTCCGACTGAACCGCGCACATTTGTGGTGTCGAGTACACCGCTCGCTCGATGGGGAAGCACCGTACTAGGGTATCTCTTGTTCTTGTTCGTGATCGTCGCCGTCATCGCCTTCCTCGTCGCCGTCGCTCTTGTTCTGTGGTACCGGCTCGCACGCCTACGCCGCTGGTTGAAAGAGTTCGCTGTCCGTTCCGGACATGGTGTGCAACATGACTTCGAGCACATCATGGATGACCTTCACGAGCTCGCAACGCTCCTCCATAAAGCGAAGCAGAAGCGTGAACTGACACAGGAAGAAGAGATTATCTTGGAGAAGCTCAAACAGCATTTGAAGAAGATGGAAGATACTATCCTCACACGCCTCGAACAGATTGACGACGAGGCGGGTAAATAACGAACGCCTGAAATAGAAAACGCCGGAGGTTCTACTCCGGCGTTTTGTCGTCTGGAACCCCGTACTCCTCAGGGGAAGGCACGGAAGTGCTGACAGACGATCCTCGACAGCTTGATGCAGTCGCACGGGGCGACCTCGATGGTCTCGAGTGCCGCCGCATGCTGCGGGAACAGCGCTGCGGCAACCGCATTATCGACGATAGGGTCGCTGAATATCGCGATTGAGAGCCTCTCGCCGATACTCGGTATCGACCGTACGACTTCGCGCGTTTCCTGTTTGAAGCGGTCGAGCAGGAAGTCCGTCTTCGACCGCAAGGCTTCCTCGTGATCGATTGGAGGGAAATGTATCGCTCTTCGCGACTTGATTTCTTGTTCTATCGCCAGCAGGGCCTTGAAGTGCTTTTCTTCTGCCGGACCATAGAGCTCCCGTTCTTTCCCGCGATACCACGGCACGCCCTGGTATCTGGAAATGAGCGCTTCACGCGCGGTGCGCTGGGCACGCTTTGTCGCCGCCGTGATGACCTGGTCGAAGCGGAGATGTACATCTATGACGACGCCGAGTTTCTTGGACTGCATGACGCCCTCTGCGGAGAGACTCCGATCCTTATCCTCCTCGAAGCCCTTTGCAGGAACCGTTTCTGCAGGACGGAAAAGGTAGACGATTGCCTGCGGGTGCAGGAACGGCTTTTGCGAAGGAGGTTTGACTCCGTCAACGATTCGTAATGGGTGCATACTGTATTCTCCTGAAATGCGGTTATGAGCCACCGGTGGGTGGAATGGAAAGAGCACTGCAAGCGCCATTGAAACATTAAGTTACTTATATGTCAATGTACACGGGACCTCTGGAAAGGGCGTCTCCGCTAGTCGTGATACAGTAGGAATCTATATGTCGCGGTACCTTCACAGAGGGCTCTTCATCGCGATTGCGGCGAGCGCGACTGTTCTCTTCTTTGTAGGGGGAGACGCGTCCTCTCTATCGGCTCCGGCTGGAGAATTCGGCGGAGTGTCCTTAAGAATCGAGTATGCGACAACAAGCGTCGCTCGCGCGCGCGGTCTCGGCGGACGAGAGAGCGTCGCTCCGGACGAGGCTATGCTCTTTGTGTTTCCAAGAGACGAGAGATATGGCTTCTGGATGAAGGATACGCTCGTACCGCTCGACATCTTCTGGCTCGACAATAAAGGACAAGTCGTCTCTATCGCACAAGACGTTGCGACCTCGACCTACCCGAATGTCTTTTATCCGGCTGTACCCGCGCGATATGTCCTTGAGACTGCTGCGGGCTTCGCACGGGAGCACAGTATCGCGACCGGCACGCCGCTTAGGTTGAAAAATTTCGAACGCGTTACGGAATAACGCTGTCCACAATAGCGTTTCGCATAGGCAGGAGTACACTAATTCTAACGGATTAATTTATTATCACTGGCACCGTACTAACCGATCTTCTCATGTCAAAAGCCACCAAAGTTTCTGCCCACACGAAGACCGGAACGGTCGCCGTCGCCGCTTCAAAACCGCCGGTATCGAAAGAAACGATTCGCTATCGCGACATGATTCCGCAGATTGAGAAACGCGACGGACGACTCGTGCCGTTTGACTTCGATAAGATTGCTTCAGCGGTGTGGAAGGCGATGACCGAGGCGGGAGAGGGCGGACAGGAGGATGCGGTGCTGGTGGCGCACCAGGTAGCGGGCGAGCTCGGGCGATTTGCGAAGAAGTATAAGAGTTTTCTCCCGACCGTCGAAGGCATGCAGGACTCGGTTGAGAAATATCTCATCCTCAATGATTATGTGAAGACGGCGAAGGCGTATATTCTCTATCGCGACAAGCGAGCTCAACTCCGCGCCGCGCACATGGAGATACCGGAGCATGTAAAAAAGCTTGCCGAGGAGAGCAAGAAATATTTTGCGGGTAACGCACTCGGTGAATTCGTCTACCTGCGTACCTACGCGAAATGGATTCCTGAAGAAGGGCGCCGAGAGACATGGGTAGAGACCGTCGATCGCTACGTGAGCTTTATGCGTGAAAATCTCGGCAACAAACTGACCGAGAAAGAGTATGCCGAAGTGCGCATGGGTATCCTGAAGCAAGAAGTGATGCCCTCGATGCGGCTCATGCAGTTCTCGGGCGAAGCGGCACGCCGCTGCAACGCGTGTGCCTATAACTGTACCTTCACCGCGCCGGTCAAACTCGAGGATTTCGCCGAGATTATGTACCTCTCGATGCAGGGATGTGGCGTGGGCTTCGCCGTGGAGAGCCAGAACGTCGAACAGCTCCCGCAGATTATGAAGCAGAGGGGCGAGAAGTTGCCGACACACGTTATTGCCGACTCGAAGGAGGGATGGTGCGACGCGCTGACGCTCGGGCTCAAGACGTGGTATGCAGGCAAGGACATCACGTTTGATTATTCACAGATACGTCCCGCCGGCGCCCGGCTCAAGACCATGGGTGGAAAGGCGAGCGGTCCCGAACCGCTTCAGAGCTTGCTCGCATTCACTCGAGAGCGCGTGCTGCGGCGCCAGGGGCGGCGCATGCGCTCGATTGACGTCCATGACGTCATCTGCAAGATCGGCGAGTGTGTCGTCGCAGGCGGCGTGCGCCGCACCGCGATGATATCGCTCTCCGATCTCGATGATGTGGAGATGCGCGACGCGAAGAAAGGGCAGTTCTATATGACTGATCCGCACCGTTCGGTAGCAAACAACTCCGCCGTCTATGAGGTACAGCCGACCAATGCCGAGCTGATGGATGAATGGGTCGCGCTTATGAAGAGCGGGAGTGGCGAGCGAGGCCTCTTTAATCGCGGTTCGCTCGCAGTCACCTTCCCAAAGCGGCGCACCGAGTATTTCAAGAAAATAGGCTTTATCGGCGAGGACGGCGTTGTCCGCGGTCCTATCGGCACGAATCCGTGCGCCGAGATCATCCTGCAGTCGAAGCAATTCTGCAATCTTTCTGAAGTTATCGCGCGCGCGGATGACACCGAAGCATCGCTTCTGCGCAAGGCACGCCTCGCGGCACTCATCGGCACGTACCAGTCGACGCTGACGAAGTTCGGATATATTTCAAAGGAATGGACCGAGCACAATAAGGCGGAGCGGCTGCTCGGCGTCTCAGTCACCGGACAGTGGGATAGTCCGGTAGCGCGACAGCCCGAGGTGATGCGCAAACTCCGCGACATGACGATCAAGACGAACATCACCTATGCGAAGCGCTTCGGTATCGAGCGCTCGATGGCGATTACCGCGGTGAAGCCCTCGGGAACGGTCTCACAGACCTTTAACTGCGCGTCGGGTATCCATCCGCGTCATGCGCCATACTACATCCGCCGCGTGCGCATTAGCGCGACCGACTCGCTCTTCAAGATGATGCGCGACCAGGGCGTACCGTATTATCCGGAAGTGGGGCAGTCACTCGAAGAGGCGAATACCTATGTATTTGAGTTCCCGGTCAAGGCGCCCGATCATTCCAAGGAAGCGCGGTTCAAGGACGATCTCACTGCACTCGACCAGCTCGAATACTGGAAGCGGGTGAAGCTCAACTATACCGAACACAACCCCTCGGCGACCGTCTCGGTGAGCGAGAACGAATGGATCGGCGTTGTCGACTGGATCCAGAAGAATTGGGAGATCATCGGCGGGCTTTCCTTCCTCCCGCGGAGTAACCACATCTACCGCCTCGCGCCGTATGAGACGATAACGAAGGAGGAATATGAGGAGCGCATGTCTCGTTTCCCCGAGGTTGATTATTCAAAACTCGTTGCCTACGAACTCCACGACGAGACGGAAATGAAGAAGGAGCTTGCCTGTGCCGGCGGCACCTGCGAAATAATCTAAGGAGCTGCGGAAAAGCGAAATCCCGCGCAGGAGCGCGGGATTTCGCATGTATGTGGACCGGACCGATAAGCCGAATTCTGTCGTGAACAGCTATTTATCTGGGACGTTGGTTACCCAACGCCTCGAGCGGCACCCCGAGAGCGCAAAGCGCTCTCGATACGGCCTTGCACGGGGGTAAGGATTTGGTCGTTGCACCCCCGCCTTACGGCGGGATTATTCCCCGAAGGGAATCCCTTCGCTTTCGCTTAGGGCGTCACTGTGGTCACCTCTCATCTCGCGATGTATGGGTATTACCCATTACCGTTCTACCGCCTTACGGCGATCCGTGTTCGGACTTTCCTCCCTGTATTGCTACAGGGCAGCTGTCTAGCCTGGTCCTCCTGGATTATACCACATCCAAGGTACCTGTGCAGAGGGTATACCCTAAGAAATGCCGGATTCAGCAGAATAACGCCGTGCTTCTTGCAGCATCTTCTGTAGCGTGCCGGTATGTGCCGCAGAAAGTATATCCGCAGATAGGATGGGAGCGTTTGTCGTGCGTGAGCCCGTGTGGGCACCGAGGCTTGAATAGGGATACGCGATCAGGTGCTCTTCCAGGAATTGAGGGTCGACGACGTGATCGGTTTTCCATTGCGGCTCGTAGAGCACTGCCGGACTAGCGTGCACATAGCTTATGAGTTGCTGAAGTGAATGGGTAACAGGCATATGGCGCGATCGAAAGGGCTTCAGAAAGAGGTTGCCTCTCCGCGTATGCCGCGAGTTGAAATAGAGGGTATATGCTGTTCCCAATTTTCGCATAAAGGTCGTAATACCGCCTTCAACAACCTCTTTCACTACCAAATCAAAGCGACTTGGCATCAGGCAGAAGGCGGCAATAGTAACAAGCGGCTTATCTCTGGGGAGAGCCAGGATTTCCTCGAACGGGCGTACGCCTCTATCCTCGCGCCGAAGAGGTGACTCATCGTTCGCTAGATACAGAAGTTCGAGGAAGCGGATATAATCCTGGGGATCTTCGTAGGCGATACGCCCATCGATGCTGTGGTTATAGCAATGGTACCACTCGCCGATCTTAAAAGATTCATTCCTCATAGTCATATCTAAGTATAAGGTGTCACCTTACGGAGTCAAGGAAATATTGTGAACCGCGAGGTGACACCTCGCGATAATGTGTGGATAAGCATCGCACCATGAGATGTATGGGGTACACTTGCAGGTATTATCATCAGGTAATTAAAAGTATACATCCACCATGCCTCCGCAATCAGCAGCAGTACCGCGTCGTCGTTCTCTTGATACCGTGAGTCTCTGGGCACTCTTTGTCACGCTCGCCGCAGCTTTGTTCGTAATCATACCGTCATCATCGGTTCCATTCACGACGACGAAGGCATTTTTGCTCGCCGCCGGTACGATCATCACCTTCGCACTCTACATTCTCGCGCGTCTCGCACGCGGGAATATCATCTTCCCGTCATCGATACTTCTCGGTGCGCTCTGGCTACCGGTTGTCGCGTATGCACTCTCGGCCGCATTCTCGGGCGTATCGTTCGCCAACGCTTTCTGGGGCACAGCTCTCGAGCCTGATACGCTCGGCTTCATGCTGAGTGCGGCATGTCTCGGCACGCTCGCCGCGCTCGTGCTACGCCGCCCTGAGCATTACCACTCGTTCTTCCGCGCCGCCGCCTATGTATTCGGCGCTATCGCAGTCATCGAACTTCTCATCGTTATCGTCGGACAATTCGCTCCGGACACGATTTCACCGGCATTCTCGGTCGTCGGCTCCTTCGGGGATCTCGCGACGTTGCTCGGACTCGGCGTAATCGCTATTCTCATCACGCTCCGGTTCCTTGAACTCTCGTCGCGTTCGTATCGCCTACTCGTAGGAAGCGGCGTTGTCGCGCTCTTCCTGCTCGCGGTCGCGAACTCTTCACTCGTGTGGATACTGCTCGCACTCGTATCACTCGGTCTTTTCGTCGAGTCAGTGATGCAACGAGGTTCGAAGAACAGCGACGCCGATCTCGATGAGGCGGTCGTCCTGAGCGAAGCTCCACTTGAAGCGGATGAAGGGAATCGTTCGCTCGTTCTTCCGCTCTCCGTCCTCGCGGTATCGTTGTTCTTCCTTATCGGCGGCGCACTCAGCGGCGCACTCGCCGATACGCTCAATGTAAATGTCCTCAACGTCCGCCCGTCATGGCAGTCGACCTTCTCGGTTGCTCAAAAGGCATATAGCACCGTACCGGTCTTCGGTTCCGGCCCCGGCACGTTCGGCGTCGAATGGCTCAAGTATCGCGATACGGCGCTCAACTCCACGGTCTTCTGGAATGTTGATTTCTCTTCTGGTATCGGATTCATCCCGACTTCTCTGGTGACCACCGGTATCGTCGGCGCACTCGCGTGGCTCGCATTCCTCGGTCTCCTTATCGTGCTCGGGCTCCGCATGCTTATTCTGCGCACGCCGCAGGACCCGTTCGTCCGGTACGTCTCGATCATCTCCTTCATCGGCGCGGTCTACCTCTTCACGACTGCCGTGTTTGACTTGCCGAACGTGGTAATCCTCATGCTCGCCTTCGTCTTCGCAGGTATCTTCGTGTCGACGACGCGCTTTGCGGCGCGCGGGGAGCAGTGGGGCGTCATCTTCTCGCGGAGTCCGCGTCTCGGTTTTGTTATTGTCTTCTCGCTCACGATCCTTCTGCTTTCGTCGGTGGTCGGCGCGTACACGCTTGTCGAGCATTACATCGCCGTATCTCAATTCGGAAGTGCGACCGCCGCGTTCTCCGCAGCCAATAGCGCTACGACTGAACAGGACGCGAACCTTAATCTCGACAGAGCCGATCAAGCGGCACAAAGTTCGATCACCTTTGCTCCTTCCGTTGCCGCATACCAGATGCAAGCGGCCGTTGCAAATGCGCGGCTCGGGCTGATAGCCGCTTCTACGGTTATGGACAAGGCGACGGCGCAGAAAGAGTACCAAGCGGCACTTTCCGCAGGCATCAATGCCGCTCTGACCGCAACGAACTTCAACCCTTCCGATTATCAGAGCTGGCTCGTGCTCGGCAATCTCTACGCTCAGGCGGTACCGCTCGGCGTTTCGGGCGCGTACGACAGCGCGAAGACCGCGTACTTGAAAGCTCAGGAATTGAATCCAACCAATCCGCAGATCTCGTACACGCTCGCACAGCTCAATATCGCGAACAAAGATACGAAGGCCGCACAGGAAGATCTGAAGGCCGCGATCACGCTCAAGCAAGATTACATAGCCGCCATCTTCCTCCTCTCGCAGCTCGAGGTTCAGGACGGCAACGTCAAGGGCGCGCTTGCTTCGGCGCTTGCGGCCGCCTACTTCCAGCCGAATGATCCGAACATCCTCTTCCAGGTCGGCATCCTCTACGCCGCGCAGAGCGACTATGCGAACGCCGCAGCCGCGCTCTCGGCAGCCGTCGCCGCGAATCCTCAGTTCGCGAACGCGCGCTACTTCCTCTCGGCGGTATATGCGAAACAGGGTGATATGAAGAGCGCACTCGCAGAAATGAAGGCGATCGCGGCTATGTCGGCCGACAATGCAGAAGCGGTCGCGACACAGCTCACATCGCTTGAAGCAGGGAAGAATCCGTTCCCGGCGAATCTCCTGACGATTACGCCGGCGCCGGTTGCGCAGTAACGGTACTCCTCGCCTCTCTGCGGCGACTGGAGTATTATAGGGCGATGGTTCGTGAGACATACGAGCGCATTGTGGCACCGATACGCGGCTTTCAAAAAGCCGCGTATGTGCGCATCATCGCGCCGATACGTGGCCTGCATCAGGCCGCGTATCTGCTTGCCGGACTCACCCTCGCGTCGCAGGGTCTCGCGCTTGTGCGCGATAGAATCTTCGCACACACGTTCGGTGCCGGTCAGGTGCTCGATCTCTACTATGCGGCGTTTCGGGTGCCGGATCTCGTTTTCGCCCTCGTTGCTTCGCTCGTGAGCGCCTATGTGCTCATCCCGCGTATTACAGGGATGGATAGGGAATCGACACGCCGGCTTCTTTCCGAATCGTCGTCATTCCTTTTCGGCGCCGGCGGATTAATCTGTGTGGTGCTTGCGTTCTATATGCCGAGCTTCCTCGCGTTCTTGTATCCGAATTTCGCGACAGCTCCGCAGCACCATGAGTTCGTACTGCTCGCTCGAATCTTGCTCCTGCAGCCGATCCTGCTCGGTCTCTCGGGCATCCTGGGGAGCGTCACACAGGTGCACCGCCGTTTTGTGCTCTTCGCCATCTCACCGGTGCTCTACAATCTCGGTATTATCCTCGGCACCATTGTCCTCTATCCGCTCTGGGGTCTCCCGGGTATCGGTCTCGGCGTTGTTATCGGCGCAATCGCCTATCTCGTGGTAAATATTCCGATTGTGATGGAAGCGGGAGTGATGCCGCGCTTTCGTGTTCCCACGTATGCGCTCATGGTATCGGTGATTCGGGATTCCGTACCGCGCTCGCTCGCGCTCGGTATGGGTTCGGTGACGGCGCTTCTCTTGACCGCTCTCGCATCAAGAGTGGGTACGGGTGCGGTTTCCGTCTTCACCTTCGCAAGTAATCTCGAAGCGGTTCCGCTCGCGCTCATCGGCTCTTCGTATGCCGTCGCCGCATTCCCCGCACTCTCCGGAGCTTCTGCTCCGGAGAAGCGGAGTGAATTCACCTATATACTTTCCGCGAGCGCGCGGCACGTCATCCTCTGGTCATTAGTCGCACTCGGGCTTATCGCCGTGCTTCGGGCGCACATCGTGCGCGTTGTGCTCGGGACCGGCGCGTTCGACTGGAATGCGACGCGTCTCACTGCGGCGCTTCTAGTCATTCTCGCCGTGGGGCTGGTCGCTCAAGGGCTCATACTCCTCTTTTCTCGTGCGCTCTACGCGGTGCGCCAATCCTGGAGGCCGTTCTTCTATCAGTGCGCGGGCGGTGCGCTCACCGTACTGCTCGCAGTATTCTTTCTTGCACTGCCTCCGGAAGGGTTCCCGACGTCTCTCGCTGCCTATTTGAAGGTCGGAGATGTCCAAGGGACTTCTATCTTGCTCATCGCGCTCGCCGCAACGCTTGGACAGATATTTCTCGCTCTTCTTTCGCTCTTCGCACTCCGGAACGTTTCCCTTGAACTTGCGCGCACTCTTTTGCGGCCGATAGTAGACGGCTCTCTCGCGGCGTTTGCCGGCGGTGTCGCGGCGTATGTCACGCTGGTATATGAGGGCGGTATTGCACCCCTGACCACGCTTATGGCGGTCTTTACGCAAGGTCTCGTTGCGGGTATCGTGGGTCTTATCGCATCAGCGCTCGCGCTCTACATCGTCGAAAATGAAGAGTTCTTGATCGTCGCCGGCGCGCTCCGGAAACTTATCCGTGAGCCGGGCGGACGCTCTGGAGTGCTCGAGCCTTCTGCTGAGGAACCGATACAACCGTGAACCAGGACCAGATAAGGAATTTTTCTATCATCGCGCATGTCGACCACGGGAAGTCGACCTTGGCTGATCGCATGCTTGAACGCACTGGAGCTATCCCCGAGCGCCTTATGCGCGACCAAGTGCTCGACCGCATGGATCTTGAACGCGAGCGCGGTATCACCATCAAGATGCAACCAGTACGGATGCAATACGGCGACTATACGTTGAACCTCATCGATACGCCCGGACACATTGATTTTTCATATGAAGTCTCGCGCGCGCTCCATGCGGTCGAGGGCGTCGTGCTTCTCGTGGATTCAACGCAGGGCGTCCAGGCGCAGACCCTGACGACGCTCGCAATGGCCGAGGCGCAGGGCTGTGTCATCATCCCGGTCGTGTCCAAAATAGATTCACCGGCGGCGCGTGTGGACGAAGTGAAAGCCGAACTCGCGAAGCTCGTGCGCGTATCCCCCGACGACGTCCTCGCCGTCTCAGGGAAAACAGGGCAGGGAGTTGAGGAATTGCTCGAGGCGATTGTGAAGCGCGTGCCGCCGCCCCACGCCGAGGCGGCGGCGGGCGATGAACCGCGCGGGCTTATTTTTGATTTTTCGTATTCGACGCATCGCGGCGTCGCGGTCTACTTGCGCGTGTTCAACGGGACCTTCAAGAAAGGTCAGCCGCTCGCATTTCGCGCGGCGGGGAAAGAGTTTGTCGCGCTTGAGACCGGCATCTTCACTCCCGGAGAGACGCCTGCCGACTCGCTTTCTGCGGGCGAGATCGGGTATATCGTGACCGGCATCAAGGAACCGGGTGTTGTGGCCGTCGGCGATACTATCGGGGCTATAAAGAGCCTTTTGCCGGCTCTCCCGGGCTATGAACGGGTGCGCCCGGTCGTCTGGGCGTCGGTGTATCCGGAGAGCCAGGACGATCTGCCGCTCCTTCGAAAGTCGCTTGAGCGGCTGCGGCTCTCCGACTCCTCGCTCTCGTTTGAAGAGGAATCTTCGGGCGTGCTCGGGCGGGGATTCCGCTGCGGCTTTCTCGGTCTCCTCCATCTCGAGATCATCACCGAGCGTCTCCGCCGCGAATTTAACCTCACACTCATCGTTACCATTCCGACGATCTCCTACGTAGTCACGAAGACAAACGGCGTGCGCGAGACAATCTACACGCCCGCAAAATTCCCCGAGT
This sequence comes from uncultured Candidatus Saccharibacteria bacterium, assembly GCA_964371445.1. Classification (GTDB taxonomy): domain Bacteria; phylum Patescibacteriota; class Minisyncoccia; order Phycocordibacterales; family Phycocordibacteraceae; genus C7867-001. The sequence goes on along the minus strand of CAYJLK010000005.1, from coordinate 36,862 downwards.
ACGGCGACATCCTGAAGATAGAAGAGCCGTGGGCGCGGGTTATCATCATTACGCCGCCGGACTGCATGAGCGCGCTGGTCCAGACGCTCTACGATCATGAGGCTCAGACGTTGGTGAGTGAGACCTTTGGCGACGGCCGTATCGAAATGACGATCGAGATGCCGCTCCGAGAGCTGATGCGGGGGTTCTTTGATACATTGAAGAATATTTCTTCGGGGTATGCGTCGCTTTCATACGAGATACTTCCCGAGCGCGAGGCGGATGTCGTGCGGCTCGACGTGCTTGTCGCCGACGAGCCGGTACCCGCGTTTGCGCGCGTGATCGCGCGGCGGCGCGTAGAAGAGGAAGCGGAGAAGATGGTCGAGAAGCTCCACGGCATCCTGCCGAAACAGCTTTTCACGACGAAGATCCAGGGTAAGGCGCTCGGACGCATCATCGCCTCGAGAAGTCTCTCCGCGATGCGCAAGGACGTCACCGGCTACCTCTACGGCGGTGACGTCTCGCGCAAGAATAAACTCCTCGATAAGCAGAAGCGCGGCAAGAAGAAGATGCTCGAGCGCGGGAGGGGCAAGGTGAATATCCCCGAAGAAGTCTTTATGAAAATGGTGCAGTCTTCAGCTGAATAAGCGAGTTGCGCTATAATCCCCTCATGCGCGCGAAACAGTGGCGACAGGGAGTCCTCATCGGCATCCTGCTCCTTGCCGTCTTCTGGCTTGCGTCGAGCATCTGGGGACTCGCCGGTAAGGCGCACATCGCCGTGTCGGAAGCGAACGAGGCGAAAGCGCAGTACCGGGCGCTTGAAGAGCGCAAGGCGATGCTTGAGGCGAATCTCGCCGCGCTCGAGACGACTCGCGGGAAAGACGCGGCAATCAGGACAACCTTCGGAGTTGCACGACCCGGAGAAGAGGTTATCGTGGTGGTGCCGCCGGCGACCGCGACGCCGACGACAACGCAGTCCTGGTGGCAGAAGCTGTTGAGTTGGTTTTAGTGTTCGGTATTCTCTAATTCGCGCGAATAGGCGAATAAGAAATGCGGGTATGGTTCAGTGGTAGAACGATTGCTTCCCAAGCAATAAACGCGAGTCCGATTCTCGCTACCCGCACAGTTTAGTGGCAGAACCGGTTTTCCTACGGAAAATCGATGAAAGTCCTACGGACTTTCATTTCCCAAGCAACGGGCGGGAGTTCGATTCTCCCATTCCGCACCACTGTTTCTGTGGATAACGTAGCGTGGTATACTCGGCATATAACTTTATAGACATGAATAAAACCGTCACCATTTACAGCACGCCGACTTGCCATTTTTGTCAGATGACCAAGGATTTTCTTAAGGAAAAGGGTGTCAATTATACTGAATTCGACGTTGCGCACGATCTCGAAAAGCGCCAGGAAATGATTCAGAAGTCCGGCCAGATGGGTGTGCCGGTTATCTTCGTTGGTGATGAGATGATTATCGGTTTTGATCAGGAGAGGCTCGTGTCGACTCTTGGCATTACCGCATAAACAGTAGCCCCTTTAGTTCAACGGATAGAACGGCTCACTCCTAACGAGCTGATCCAGGTCCGACTCCTGGAAGGGGCACTCGTCTGCTACACTATAGGCATATGGATCCAGAATCGAAACAGCTGCTCGAACAAACGCACGCGCTCGCGAAAGATAATCATCAGATGCTTCGTGCCATCCGGCGCCATCAGTGGTACGGCGTTATCGGCACGATTATCGTGTGGGCTATCGTGCTCGCCCTGCCGCTCTATCTGTATCAGCAATACCTCCAGCCATTTGTCGCGCGGTTCTCGGCAGTGTCGGGGACGACCACGTCCGGGCCCTTCGGTTTCCCGACTTCCGCCGAACTGCAAAAGCTGTTAAACTCCTTCCAAGCCAAATAGGCTTGCCCGGACACTACATCCGGCGTCGTGGCTTTTCGCGAAGCAGATATTGATGTAACATAGGTGATACCTGCACTATCTATAGGTTTGAGGCGTTGTCGTCCTATATGACCACGCTTCGCAACGCCGAATGTAGTGTACGGGCTTGGATAGCTCAGTTGGTAGAGCACTTCCCTGAAGAGGAAGGGGTCCCCGGTTCGAGCCCGGGTCCAAGCACCACCATGGTACAGAAGATCTTTCTCTGGGCGAAGCGGTATGAGCGACACCTTTCCGCGTTCGCGATGATCGCCGGCTTCGTCGCCGACAACCTCTTCTTTGAGCGCATCGACCTCTGGCAGACGCAGGCGCTCTTTGCCGGATATGCGACCGCCTGTTTCATCTCGATCCCGCTCTTGCATTGGATCGAAATGCGCACGGCGCCGATCGGGTGGTATGCGCGCCTCCGCCTCCTGCTCCCTTTGGTGACGCAATTTGCTCTCGGCGGTTTCTGGAGCGGTTTCGTTATTTTCTACGGACGCTCGGCGGTGTTCGGGGCTTCCTGGCCATTCCTCCTCTTCATATTCCTGGTATTTCTCGGGAGCGAATATTTCAACCGCTACCATGCTCGACTCGTCTTCACGAGCGTCCTCTTCTTTTTCGCACTGTATTCGTACGCGATCTTCGCCCTGCCGATGTATACCGGCACTATCGGGACGATGACCTTCCTGGGGAGCGGCGTCGTGGCGATCGGCGCCTTCGCCCTGTTTACCGCGCTTCTGCGCACGCTTGCGCGTGAACGCTTCCTTATTGACGTGTGGCGCATCCGCATGGGCGCGCTTGGTGTACTTATCATCATGAACGTATTCTATTTCACCAACATCCTGCCGCCCTTGCCGCTCTCGTCTGAGGCAGCGGGCGTCTATCACGCAGTGTGGCGAGTGCCTGGTGCGTATCTCGCAAAAAGCGAGACGGGACAATCGTGGGGCGTGCGATATCTCGGGTTCTCCCCGACACTGCATGCGGTTTCCGGAGAATCGCTCTCAGTCTATAGTTCTGTGTTCGCGCCGACGACGCTCGGAGCGTCGATCATACATCGCTGGCAATGGTACGACCGGGAGAAGAAGCAATGGGTATCGAAAGCGTTCGTTGCATACGGAATCGTCGGAGGCCGCGACGGCGGGTATCGCGGCTACTCGGAAGTACCGGTGAGTGTCGCGGGGAAGTGGCGCGTCAATATAGAAACGGCCGACGGTCGCCTTATCGAACGGCTTCCTTTTACGGTAGTACTCTCGACTCAGCCGCCTGCGTTGACGACGATCACCCTGGAGTAACAGACTAACCTACCTTTACGCGCAACTTCGTCTGCTTCGCTTTATCGAGTTTCGGGAGGACGATAGTTAAGAGTCCGTCTTTGGCGCTCGCCGAGGACGCTTCGACGTCTACTTCCTGCGGGAGCATGATAGCGCGCGAAAATGAGCCCCAGAAGAGTTCGCGCGTGAAATAGTCGGGGCCGGAGACCTGCTCGCGCTCCATACGGGAGCCCTCGATCTCAACTCTGTCACGGCTTATAGAAATACCGAGCTCGTCGGGGCGCACACCGGCGACGAAGGCGCGGATGATGATATCGCTTGCAGTCTGGTGTACGTCGACCGGGAGCTGACCTTCGCTGTTTGGGAGGTCGTCATCGAGTGGTGCCGGTCGGCTTGCTGCACCTCCGCGCGAATGAGCTTCCTTGTGCGACGGAGTCTTCGTGACGGGGAGCTCGTCATCGAACGAGTCGAAAGCGTCAGAGGAGGGCGAGCTGCCGGAGAGACGTTCGAAGAATGAGCGCTTCATATTCATAGCGGGTAATTAGTAGTAGAGAGATTACGATACTGGAAATATTTAAGCACCTCGAATGCTGCGAAGAAAATGACCGCGACCATCCAGACGAGGAAGAGCGCAGCAAGTGTGGTCGAAGTACCTTTGCTAATAATAAGCGTGTTGAACGCAGTGTGCAATGAGACGGCGAGGATAAGTCCGCCCGCCGCCGCGTTCATGCGCACGAGTGGATGGCTTCTGTCTGAGAAAGCGAAGGCGAAACCTATGGCCGCCGAGGCGATCACGTGAAGCAGGGTAGAGCCGAGGAAGCGCAGATCTCCCGTGAAGAGTACTGGCGCGAATTGTCCGTCTGAAAGCGGTGCAAGGAGGAAGAGCATGTTTTCTGCCGAGGCGAATCCGAGCGCCACGGTGATCATGTAGATGACATAATCGGGCGCTTCGTCGACCGCATTGCGCCAGAGGATGAATGACGCCGCCATGACATATTTCAGCAACTCTTCGATGAGCGCCCAGGCGGTTAAGACAGACACGGTTCCGTTCAAATGACTTTTTGCATAGTGTTCAAACGGGAGCGCCAGCGGCACGGCGACCATGCCGGCGATAAAGGTGAGGATGATGAGTTTTTTTGGCTCAGGATGTTTCGCGTCTTCTTTCAGCAAGAAATAGAGCCAGATGAGGGACGGCAAGAGACCGCCGAGAAATGCATAGCCGAGCGTGGTAAAGGTCACGTCTCTATTCTAACGCATCTGTAACGGGCCATGCCGCGACCATGAGGAAAGCCGCGTCCCTAGTCGGCATCGATTGCCATATCTCTTCGGTCACAAACGGCATGAAAGGGTGGAGGAGCCGGAGCGTGCGGTCAAGGAGCGTTATGAGGAGACGCGCGCGCGACGCGCGCGCAGCTGCATCATTTCCCGCAAGGATCGGTTTCGATTCTTCGAGAATCCTATCCGCGAGTTCGTGCCACGCGTAGTGGTAGAGCTTCTCTGCCGCCAGGTAGACGCGGAACTCTTCTATATCGGCAGTCACGTCTTTCGTGAGAGCGTCATACGCCGCAATAATAGCCGCATCATTCTCGGTGAGTTGCGCGCTAAGATCAGCACTCTCCGCATTCTCCAGTATGAACCGCGCGATGTTCCACAGCTTATTCGCGAAGTGCTTGTAGCCCTTCACCTTGTCCTCGCTGATGCGCATATCGGTGCCCGGCGTATTGCCGACGATGAGCGCCATCCGCGCCGCATCCGCGCCAAATTTTGCCGTGATATCGAGCGGGTCGAGATTATTCCCAAGCGATTTCGACATCTTGCGCCCTTGCGCGTCGCGGACGAGTCCATGCAGATAGACCGTCTTGAACGGGATAGTGCCGAGCGCAAATTCGGTCATGAGTACCATGCGCGCAATCCAGAAAAAGAGGATATCGTATCCGGTCTCGAGAAGGTCGGTCGGGTGATAGGTCTTAAGATCGAGCGTGTCGTTGGGCCAGCCGAGCGTGGAGAAGGTCCAGAGGCCGGAAGAGAACCACGTATCGAGGGTATCCTCGTCTTGTATCCACCCGGACTCTTTCGGTTCAATACCTACTGAAATATCCTCGCCCCGATACCAGACCGGAATGCGGTGTCCATACCAGATCTGCCGGCTGATGCACCAGTCGCGCAGATTCTCTATCCAATGGAAGTAGGTTTTTTCGAAATGTTCGGGGACGATTTTGATAGCCCCGGAACGAACGGGCTCGAGCATGAGTTCCTTCAGCGTTTTCCCGCGGCCGGGAACCTCTTTATTTACCTCGACGAACCACTGGAGCTTCGGTAAGGGTTCAATGATGCCGCCCGTGCGCTCGGCGGTCGCGACGTTCTGTGTGATATCCTCCTCTTTCTCGAGCAATCCTTCCGACTTCAACCACTCGACGACCACGTCGCGCGCTTCGGTGGTCTTCTTGCCGCTTAGACGTCCGTCTACCGTCATCTTCGCGTATTCGTTTATGACGATGACTTCGTGCGGAAGTTGATGCCGATCCGCGATGTCCCAGTCAGTGTGGCTGTGGGCGGGCGTGAGACCGACCGCGCCGGTACCGAAAGCCGGATCGACCTCTTTATCGGCGACGACGGTTATATGAATCGGGACATCGCAAAAGACCGCATCGTATTCTTTGCCGACAAATTCTTTATAGCGCGCATCGTCTGGGTGCACAGCGACGCCGACATCGCCCACCTTGGTTTCAGGGCGCGTCGTTGCGACAGGAATAGGGAAGTCCTTACTGTAGCGGAAGGTGTAGAGCGTGGCGGCGCGTTCCTCGTAGACGATCTCGTCGTCCGAGATGGTCGTCTGACCCTTCGGGTCCCAGTTGACGATGCGCAATCCGCGATAAATAAGTCCGGCGTCATACATTTCTTTAAAGACCTTGCGTACGGCGTTCGTGCGCGTCTCATCAAGGGTGAAGGCCTCGCGTGACCAGTCGAGCGAGGCGCCCATCGTTTTTACTTGGTTAACAATAGTATCGTGACTCTCCGCGGCGAACGCCTCGATACGTTTCAAGAGCTCGTCGCGCCCGAGATCGTGACGTCCGAGACCCTCATCTTTCTTAATCTGTTTCTCGACAACCGATTGTGTCGCGATTGCGGCGTGGTCGGTGCCGGGTACCCAGAGCGTGCGGAAACCGCGCATGCGCTTATACCGAATGAATATATCCTCGACCGCGAGCATGAGTGCGTGCCCCATGTGGAGGCGGCCGGTGACGTTCGGCGGCGGGAGGACGATGGAGTACGGGGGTGCGTCCGCCTTCGTCACTCCCTGCTTCACACACTCGTCCGGATTGAACAGGCCGCTTTTCTCCCATTCGCCATAGAGGCGCGACTCGGTGGCGGCGGGTTCGTAGGGTTTTAAGAATTTCTCAGGCATTGCCTCTAAAATATAGCAAATGTGAGCCGAAATGCTCGCCGTGCCGATCTGAATTGACAGGAGGCGGCTGGGGTGGTAATTCAGGTAGGGGTATCTCGTAACGTATTATTCGCGGAGGAATCATGGGAACAGATTTGACCGGTTTACCCGACGTCGACATTTCGCGCGCGTTGCGAGATGTGGCGAAGGGCAGTCTCACCGAGAAGGAGATGGTGCGAAGGATTTCCAGAGCATTCAATCCGCCGGTGAGGGTGGCGTGGACGAAACCGAAAGGGGAGCACCAGTGTGATGTTGTCATCGATCTCTCGAACGGTGCCCGTCATGGTGCGACATGCGACCTTTTCTAATCAGAGGGCGCACACGAAGTCGGCAGGAAACCCCTGCCGATTTTTTATGTTGATACGAGCGAGCGATTCCCGTCTGCAGTGATGTCGGTCGAGAATTCTTTGCGCGAAGCGCGATAGAAGCCGGCGAGCGCAATCATGATGGCGTTGTCGGTCGTGAGCGCGGGCGAGGGGATGCGGAACGTGACCTGCGGGTATTCATCCTTGATGTTCTTCGTGAACACGCGGCGGATATGCGTGTTTGCCGAAACGCCCCCGCCGATGACGAGTGTCGCCGCACCGGTCTCGAGAAGCGCGCGCGACGTCTTCTTCCACAACACATCAGTAACGGCGTTTTCAAATTCATGAGCGAGATGCTTCTTTTCTTCTTCATTTAATTCAGGACGGTTCTTCAAGAGATTCAGCACGGCTGTTTTCAACCCAGCAAATGAGAAGTCGCAGCTCTGCTCATGGATCATCGGGCGCGG
>CAYJLK010000005.1:0-29371 GCA_964371445.1 uncultured Candidatus Saccharibacteria bacterium | reverse complement strand
TTTTCAACCCAGCAAATGAGAAGTCGCAGCTCTGCTCATGGATCATCGGGCGCGGGAGCGTGAATTGAGAAACTAGGACATCGGATGTCCTAGTTTCTTCGGCGAGGCGGGAGATCTCAGGGCCGCCCGGGTAGGGGAGCGCGAGCATGCGCGCGACCTTGTCGAACGCTTCGCCGACGGCGTCGTCGCGCGTCTGCCCGATGAGCTCATACTGAAGCCATTCTTTCATCAGTACGAGTTCGGTATGTCCGCCCGAGATAAGAAGGGCGAGCACCGGTAGATTCACGTCGCTAATCTGTAAGGTGTCACCTCGCGACGAGGCGAGTGCGGCAAGAATGTGTCCCTCCATATGGTTCACCGCGACGAGCGGCTTGTCCCAGAGGAGCGCGAGCGCTCTCGCGAAGTTGATGCCGACCCACAGCGCCGGTTCGAGCCCGGGACCTGCGGTGACGGCGATTATATCTATCTCTGGCGGCTCGCACTCAGAGACGAATTCAAAAAATTGTTCTTCAAGTCCCGGTTCGCGCTCCAGTATCTTCGCGAGAGCGGCGCGCGTTTCTTCGGGGATAGCCTGTACGTCTTCGTGTAAGAGTTCCGCCTCCTCAAGCGCCGCTTCCAGAATCGGCACGAGGTTCTTCGCATGTTCGCGTTTGGCGAGGGCGGGGAAGACCCCGCCATACTCTCTATGTATCTCTATCTGTGAGAGGAGTGTATTCCCGAGCACCGTAAATTGCGCGTTCTTCTCATCACCCTCACATTGCACTACTGCGATAGCGGTCTCGTCGCACGAGGTCTCAATGGCGAGGATTTTCATCTGAGTGTACTACCCGTCTATCTCTTTCCACGGCATCTCGCGGTCGTTTGAGATGAAGAAGCCGGCTGAGCCCGCGTGCCCGCCGCCGCCATATTTCCCCGCTATCTTAGAGACATCGACCGAGCCGTCGCCGCGGATGGAGACGCCGAAGCCGTTTGGGTGTGCGGTCGCGATAAGGGCGAACGGGGGAAGTTTTTTATAGAGTTGATTGCCGACATAGGATTTCATCGTGATATTCGGATGGGTTGCGACGAAGTACACCTCGTAGCCCTCGAAGCGCACCTTCTTCGCCCGCTCCACCGACGACTGCGCGAGCGCCTCGAAGAACTCCGTGTACGCGGCCGCTTTTTTCAGTATCTCGCCGCGCGTAGTGTCGTCTTCAAGCCCGAGTGCGAGTTCGTCCCATGCATGGAACTCAAAGGGGAGGACGAGCAAATAAGAAAATATGTCGCGGGTTTCAGGGAGGGCATAGTGATAGAGATCGCCATCTTCAAGATAGGTCATAAGGCGCGGTATCGGTGCATCGGGATGGAAGTAGCTCCACGCGATTGTCGCGCCGGAACGCGTTTCGTCATACACGTGCTCGGGCGCGCTCTCGACGAATGTCTTGGCGCTCTCGTGATGGTCGAGTACGACGAGGCGCTTTGTCGCTCCTGCGAGTAGCATCATCTGTTCGGCGGTCTCGTAGCAGAAGTCGACGAGATACACTTCTTTACCTTCCAGCCCTTCCGGCGGCGCGTCACCGTGGTCCACGGGGAAGTAGTCGGCCAGATCGCCGAACTTCTTCCATGCGGCATAGGCGCCCGCAAAGCCGTCGGGGCACTTCCCGTGATAGAGCACAACAATCTGTTTGTCGGTCATTTCTCGATTATCGCACAAAGCGCACATAGATGCCGGCGGGGACGACGCGCTCGGAATGCGCCTCCTGTATGAAAAGTTCGCCGCACTCGCTGTTAGTCTCACCGAAGGTGCTCTCGACCGCCTGGGCGAAGGAACGCGGCGCGTAGCCGGCGGCGTAGCCGTTTATAAGGAAGAACGAGCCGGGTGTGTCGCTGAAAATTTCTTTGAGCGCTTTGAGCAGGGCGGGGAGGTCTTCTTCTATCTTCCAGACCTCACCCTTGGCGCCGCGGCCGAAGGCAGGCGGATCGAGGATGATGCCGTCGTATTGTGCTCCGCGGCGCGCTTCACGCTTCGCGAAGCTAAGTGCGTCGTCGAGTATCCAGCGGACAGCGTCTTCAGGGACGCCGGAAGCTCTCGCGTTTTCGTGCGCCCAGTCGAGTGACTGCTTCGAGGCGTCCACGTGGGTGACAAACGCGCCCGCCTGCGCGGCGACGACGGACGCGATGCCCGTGTAGCCGAAGAGGTTCAGCACAGTGGGCGCGTGAGAGCCATTTCTTGCTCCCTCGGACACGGTCCCCAGTCGCGGCGAAATGGCTCTCACGCGCTCCTCAAGCCACTCCCAGTTCGGCGCTTGTTCGGGGAAGATGCCGGTGTGCTTGAAGCCGGTGAGCCGCGCGAGCGCTTTTGCACTCTTCCACGCGACCGACCACGACTCGGGCACCGGCTTCTTCAGTGTCCACGCGCCTTTCTTGTCGCGGAAGGCGAACTCGGCGTGCGCGGTCTCCCAGAGCTCGGGCTTCTGTTTCTTCCACAGCGCCTGCGTCTCAGGGCGCGCGACCAGTATCTCGCCGAAGCGCTCCAGCTTCATCCCATCGCCCGAATCAAGGAGTTCGTAGTTGCTCCAGGGGAGTGCAGTCAAATGTTGGTCGTGCTTCATGATACTGCCTCCGGATGCTTCTTCGACCACTCGTAGAAGACGACGGCGGCAGAGACCGCCGCGTTGAGTGATTCGGTCCGCGGGTGGATCGGTATCGAGAGTGTGACATCGCAGGCGACAAGCGTCTTCTCGCGTATCCCCGCACCCTCGTTCCCGATGACAAAGGCGCTCGGCGCATCGAATGCATCGATGCCGAGTGCCGTCGTCCCCTTCATGGCGAGGCCATAAATCCAGAAGCCTTTCTCTTTCAGTACGCCGAGCGTGTGGTTCACATTTCCTATAGAAACGAGCGGAATGCGGAATGCCATACCGGCAGAAGTCTTCACGACGGCACCGGTGACGCCCGCCTGATTGTGTTCGGGGATGAGGACGCCGGCGAGGCCGAAGGCGGCGGCCGAGCGGATGATAGCGCCGACATTGTGCGGATCTTGCACTTCGCCGAGAACGGCAATCGCCGGATTCTTTTTTATATCGAGGGTCGCCAGAAAGGTATCGAACGGTACGAGCAGGGCTGAGGGATTCATGATGGCGATGACGCCTTGGTGCGCCGTATCTCTCCCCACCATCTCTTTCCCTTCGCCGGCTCCGAGCGCCGCCGCCGGGATAGCGTGATTCTCGAGGAGTGCGCGGAGTTCTGTATCGCGCAGGTCAGGCGCGAGAAATACCTTGCGGATGACCTTAGGCGTGTTTTGAAGCGCCTCCATGAGTGCGTGTTTGCCGTAGATATAGACCTTGCCCTTCTGGGTTCCCTTGGGGGCGGTATGACGTTTCGGTCGCATGGTGCGCGGTGAGGGATTCGAACCCCCGACATCTACAACGTCAATGTAGCGCTCTACCAACTGAGCTAACCGCGCCTGTCACACTGAATGGCCTTGTCGCAGGCCCTCATGTAAACGTCGCTTAAGGGCCGTTCGGGCACCCGGAGAGTTCTTTAATCGAAACTCTCGTGCCTTTGCATCAGCCTGCGACGTGTACGCTTCGTAATATATCAGATTGAATGGCAAACGGGAACGAGTGGCTTTATTTTCGCCTTTTTCATGTTCGGCAAGACGACGCCGTAAATCGTTTGTATAACCGGTATACAGCTTCTCATCTTTTTTGCTACGGAGTATGTAAACATAGTACATAGTCGTCTTGTTAGGCCATTACAGTGTGTCAGGCCGCGCGTGTTCTGGACTATATCATAAGAGACGCGCACCCCGGAAGGGTGCGCGGTAGTGCGGGCAGATCAGCCGCGGATGGGAAGTCCTTCTTCGGCCATCAGTTGCGGCCAGTCCATCACGTGCCGGTGCTGGTGGTCGTCTTGCGGCTCCGGCTTTCCGGTTGTCGCGGACTCAAACTGGTCCGCCGCCTGCTGCGGATTGTGCGGTGTCGTAGGCATTACTTCCTCCTCAGATCGATTGGTGGGAACAAAAAGCAAAAAGACCACCACTGGTCTTTTTGCAACCCGCACTATAACTCACCATCTCTTTTAAAGCAACAGGTCTCCTTGGTGACCTCACGGGGAACCCTGATTACAGTTTCGGCCACGAATAATTCACTCGCCGTCGCTCGTGAATTTTCTCGGCCCCGCCTCGCGGTTTTGCCTGCTGACAAAACATCGCTGCGGCATTCGATTCCCCACGCACCTACGGTGCTGTGAGGCCACAGCGTTTTCCGCTGCGCTCAAGACGCTGTGACCTCACGGGGAATCGAACCCCGATTTACGCCGTGAAAGGGCGCTGTCCTAACCGTTAGACGATGAGGCCGTACGTAAAACTTATCATTTCTCCGCCGAAATGCTAGGATGGCGGGTAACGGAGGCGTGGCAGAGTGGTCGAATGCGCTAGTTTCGAAAACTAGTATGCTCGAAAGGGTATCGGAGGTTCGAATCCTCCCGCCTCCGCCCAGGGTATTGAAGTGGTGATAAACTGAACCAGACCATGTCAGTTGACTTCATCACGGAGCTTATTCTCCAGTATCGCTACTGGATACTCATTCCGTTGTCGCTTATCGAAGGACCGGTGGTCGCCTTTGTCGCCGGCACGCTCGCCTCGGCGGGCTTCTTCAATATGTATTTCCTCGCGGCACTCTTCTTCGTCCGCGACGTCGGACTCGACGGCGCGTATTATGCCGCCGGACATTTCGGCGGTCGCACGAAGTTTGCGAAACGCATGCTCCTGAAGATCGGTATCACGACGGACCATCTCGAACAGGTGCGCGTCTTGTGGGAGCGCCGCCCCGGTTGGACGATGTTCATCGGCAAGCTTTCCTACGGCATCGCCTCGGCGTTCATCGTCGTCGCCGGCATGGTGAAGATGCCGCTTGTAAAATTCTTTCTCTACGGGAGCATCGTCGCAGTGCTTCAGTACGGTACACTCCTGTTCGCCGGATTCTATCTGGGCGAAAGCCTCGGGGGCAACATCGTCCATATCATCGAGAATGCGCAATACGCGATCGCCTTCGCCGCGATCGCTATCACCGGGTATTACATTTTCAGTTGGCGCATGCGGAGGAAGCTTCTTGAGTCTGACCAGCAGATCGGAAGCGGAACACGCCCGGAAGAGGAGAACCCATGACCACCATACTCTTAGTGACCGACGCGTGGGCGCCCCAGGTCAATGGAGTCGTGCGCGTGCAGGATGCATATATTTCTCTGTTACAGGCGCGCGGCTTCGAGGTCATCATCATCGAACCCGGACAATTCTTCACGGTCCCGACGCCGATGTATCCAGAAATTCGATTGGCGCTTTTCGCGCGCCGCCGTATCGCGAAGATACTTGACGAGCGTACCCCGGACGCGATCCACCTCATGACCGAAGGGCCGCTCGGATGGGCCGCTCGATCGGTGTGCATGAAGCGCGGCATACCCTTCACGACGTGGTACCACAGCCACCTCCAGTTATACGTCGATATACGCCTGCGCGGGCTCCTGCGCCCCGTGTACCTCCTTCTCAGGCGATTCCACGCCGCCGCCGTCCGCACGATAGTCTCGACGATTAGTCTGAAGAGGGAATTGGAGTCGGCAGGCCTCCAGCATATAGTCGTTGTGCCGCTCGGTGTGGACACGGAGCTTTTTAAACGCAATCCCGCACCGCCGCTTCCTCCCTTACCGAAGCCGGTCTTTGTCTATTTCAGCCGCCTCGCACCGGAAAAAAGTCCTGAAGAATTTTTGAAACTCGACCTGCCCGGTACGAAGCTCGTCATAGGGGACGGTCCCGATCGGGCGAAACTTGAGAGGACGTATGGGAATACACATACATTCGTCGGCTATAAGCGCGGACAAGAGCTCGTAGACTGGCTCTCGCTCGCTGACGTATTCATCTTCCCTTCGAGGACGGAGACCTTCGGTCTCGTCGCGTTAGAGGCGCTCGCCTGCGGGATCCCTGTGGCGGCGCACGCCGTCATGGGTCCGCGCGACATTGTCACAGAAGGGAAGGACGGCCACCTGAGCGACGACCTGCGCGAAGCGGCGCTCAAGTGCCTCACTCTCTCGCCGGAGGATTGTCGCGTCACAGCGCTCCGGTATTCCTGGGATCACTCGGCAGATGCATTTATCAAAAATCTTTTTTTCATTACATCTATACCAGAAAGTTGACAAACGATACAAATCTGCTATATATGAGGGCTGAAACCAATCTGCTCTTTACGCACGTAGAGAGCCAACTCACGGAAAGGAGGTCGCATGAAAAACAGCAGAAAGTGGGGGGCGGTAGTGTACTGGGCGATAGGTTTTGTGCTTACGTCCCTCAGTGCTCTGGTGGTTGGCGTATATCTGGTCGCGAAGGTGCGCGGAGTCCAACCGGAGGCACTGTCGGAGATAATCGCTGCGTGTCTGTCTGCTACGCTCATACTCATCGTCCTGCCCGCGCTGGCGGTTGCGCTGGATCTCATGAACGACAGTATGGCGCGGTATTTCCACGCGGCAGGCCAGTGGATGACTTTCTGCCTCAATCTCATCGCCGCCCCGGTCTGTCTCGTCCTGTTAGCTTTAGCTGTTCTCTTCGTTCTGGCGTTCCGGGACGAACTGATAGGTTCCCCCGATGAAGACGACGACTCGCCGCCCAAGCCGCTGTATCGTCGGGTGTGGGGAGGGATGAAGACTTTTTTCCTCGCTGTGCTCATCATGGTGCTTCCCAACAAGGACGGAGAAGTGCCAGACTGACAAAGACCGCCGTGAGAAAACGCCGAACGTTTTCTCTCGGCGGTTTCTCTTTTTAGCGCACCACCGACCACTCCTTGTACGCGGCTTTCCCATGTAGCGACACCGAGAGCCCGTTTTTAATCCAAATGAAATACGTGCGAAGCCACCCGAGCTTGTGCGGGCGGCGGAGCGAGTGCCGCACGCAGAGCTTAGAGTAGGAGAGCGTTCGACCGTGGTCGGCGAGCCGGCGGAACATCTCGTTATCCTCTCCGGCGGCGAGGTGTTCTCCGAATCCGCCGGCCTTTCTGAAAGCGTCGGTGCGCATCATCTGGAATTCGCCGGAAGAATTGCCGGAATGGAACAGGTTATTTGAAATGATATAGAACCAATTTAAGGGCGCACTCATGAGCGCGTCCGTCCATGAATGATTTTCCGGCCATGGCTTAAGCGGTACGGTCATTCCCGCCAATTGTGGATTCTTATCAAACGCCGCCAGCATCTCGGCAAAGAATTCCTCCGGCGCTGGGATCAGCACGTCCGCATCTATGAACACCAAGAATTCGCCGGTCGCGAGTGCGGCGCCGGCATTCTTCGCTTCGCCGAAGGTCTGCCGGCGCGGCTCGCTCCACACGGTTATCTTCGCATCGTGCGCTCGCGCGATGTCGAGCGTGCGGTCAGTGCTCCCGCCGTCGGTGATGATGATTTCGTGGGGGAGGGTGAGATTCTTCAGGTTCTCTAGCGTGCGTTCCAGAAACTGTTCCTCCCGCAGGGTCGGGATGATGATTGAGATGCGCGGCGAGCTGATCATGCCGGTGCTAGCGCCTTTTCACCCACAGATAGATGTCCTCCAGCGCTTTGACACCGTCGCCGGCGGCGATGTTGTTTTGGTGGTAGAGCTCGTCGGTGGCGTCGCCGGCCGCCCACACGCCTTCCACGCTTGTGCGCTGATTGCGCGGGTCGACGATAACGCGTTTTACCGCGTCGAATGGCACTAACCCTTCGGCGAAATCGGTGTTCGGCATGACGCCCGCCTCGACGAAGATACCGGAAACAGAAAGTTCCTTCGTCTCATTCGAATCCTTATCGAGGTATGTAAGACCAGTGACAAATTGTTCTCCCAGCACCTCGGTCGGCTCGGCATGTGCGAGGATGCGCATATTCGCATGCGCGCGCGCTTTCTCAATGGTCACCGCATCCGCCTTGAACTCCTTGTGCCGATGAAGGAGCGTGACCGATTTTGCATACGCCAATAACTGGAGCGCCGTCTCGAAGCCGGCATTGCCGCCACCGACCACGGCGACGTCCATGCCGCTAAAAAGAGGACCGTCGCAGGAGGCGCAGTAGGTAACACCCTTGTTTTCAAATTTCTCGGCACCCGGGACGTCGAGCTTGCGCCGGCCGGCGCCGCTCGCGATAAGTACCGCCTTTGCGCTGAATTCTTTGCCGGATTTTGTCGTTACAGTGAATCCCTCGGCGGCCGACACGAGCTTCGTGACGCGTTCGCCAAGGGCGAGTTCAACGACGTCGCCCTTGACCGCGTCGAGATGCGCCTTAAATGTCTTTGCGAGTTCTGCGCCATGTATTTTCGGCGAGCCGACCCAGTTTTCAATGCCCTCCGAGACGGTCGACTGCCCGCCGATCTCTTCGGTGATAAGCACCGTCTTCAAACGTTTGCGCGCCGCGTAGACGCCGGCGGCGACGCCTGCAGGACCGCCGCCAATAATAATGAGGTCGTACATGTCGGGCAGTATAACAGAACGCGGGCGCTTGAGTCCAAGCGCCCGCGTTTCCGTCTTCTTTCGGATCTTATTTCTTACTACCAAGTGAGGGAGCGGAAAAGAAATTCTTATTTCATTTTCCCGAACGAATGCAGGGAGGAAGAAGTAGGTCGAAGACCTACTTCTTATGCCTGCGGAGGAATGCCGGAATCGCGCCCCATGCCTCATCGTCTTCCGGTGCGGGCGGCGCCTCTTCGCGCTTGTGCGGCGTCGCCGTTACGATCGGCTCTTCCTTTTCGACGACCGGAGCCGGCGCTATTTCTTCTGCGACGCGCTTACCCTTACCTTTTTCTTCTTCCGGCTTTTCTTCGCGTTTGAGAATCTCATGATAAATGCGGCCGCGCTCCTCATCGCGTCGTTCGGCAGGCATCGCGAAGAGCGAACGCTCCGGTCCGGTGTGGATATGCGGCGAAGTGTCGGGGAAACCGGTCGCGATGACGATGATGCGAATCTGGCCTTTTTTCAGTTTTTCATCCTTCATCATGCCGAAGATGATCTTCGCATTTTTATCGACGGACTCGTTGATGACCTTTGCCGCTTCTTGCACTTCCATGATGCCGAGGTCGTCGCTTCCTGCGACGACGAAGAGGATGCCCTTCGCGCCGCTGATCGAGACGTCGAGAAGAGGAGAATTAACGGCCATCTTCGCGGCTTCCTTCGCGCGGTCGTCGCCTTCGGCGACGCCGATGCCCATGAGCGCGGGTCCCGCGCTCTCCATAATCGCCTTAATGTCGTTGAAGTCGGTATTGATATCTCCCGGCGTCGTGATGATGTCGGAAACGCCTTCCACCGCCTGGCGCAAGATCTCGTCGCACATCGCGAAGGCGCTCTTAGCCGATGTCTGCATATCGACAATGGAAAGCAGTTTGTCGTTGGGGATGACGATGAAGGCGTCGACCTCTTTCTTCAGTTCGGCGAGACCGCGTTCGGCGATATCCTTGCGATGGGCTCCTTCAAACGAGAACGGCTTCGTGACCACGGCGATAACGAGCGCGCCGACCTCCTTTGCAATCTTCGCAACGATAGCCGAAGCACCGGTACCCGTGCCGCCGCCCATGCCGCAGGTGATGAAGACCATGTCGCTTCCGGAGAGCGCCTCTTGGATCTCTTGTCGCGTCTCCTCAGCCGCGCGCTTGCCGAGCTCGGGATTCATGCCGGTGCCGAGTCCGCGAGTGAGATTCTTGCCGATGTGGATCTTGCGTTTCGCGAGCGAGCGATGGAGATCTTGTGCATCGGAGTTGACGGCGATGAATTCGACGCCGCGCACCTTCGACTCGATCATGTGATTGATGGCATTCTTGCCGGAGCCACCGACACCAACGACGCGAATGCGGGCGAATGTCTCAATCTCGGGCTCAATGCGCTTGGACATACTTGTAGCCGCTATACTAACAGAACCGGGCAATATGCAAATATTGACAATCTATCGATGCGACTCGTTATATCAGGGCAAAAATTGTTGGAAAAACTTTCCGAGGGAAGCACCGAGACTCCTTTTCGGCGCATTGGTGTCGCCGGTGAGCCCCCAGAGTGCGAGACCGTAGGCGACTGCCCACGTCGCGTCGCGGATCTTCGTGTCGGCCGAGAGGCGGAACTCCGCGAGGCGCGCCGGCAACTTCAACGAGCCCTTGGCGATGTCGCTGATGTTTCCTACGCCCGCGCCGCCGCCTGAGATGATGATGCCGGCGGGTAGGGGGCCTCGTCTGCCGAGCGACTTTAGGTGTTTGTCGATGAGCGCGAACATCGCCGCGAGTCGGCCGACGATGAAGTCATCGACTTTTTTGCGCGGGTACATCGCTCCGGAGAGGCGCCCGAGCTTCACCCGTTCCGCTTCTTCAAGCGAGATGCGGAATCCGAGGGCGATATCGTCGGTGATATGTGATGACCCCATCGGGAAGACTTTGACGGATACGGGAATGTTCTCGTCATAGACGACGATCGAGATAGTCTCTGCGCCGATGTTCGCAAGGACGCATCCCTTCATCTTCTGATCGCCTTCAAGCAAGACATAGGAACCCGCGAGCGGGGAGGCCATTTGGTCGATGATTTCGATATCCGCTTCTTCGACTGCGGAGGCGAGCGCTTCTTCGTGCTGGGTAAGGCAGGTGATAAAGAGGTAATCGACTTCGAGCCGGACGCCCTTCATGCCGAGCGGATCGCCGAGCACCTTTACGCCGTCGACGCGATATTCGAGCGGAATGCTGTGGAGAACGTGTCGGTTGAGGAATCCGGGCGCCGCCGCCTCGCGCGCGGCCTTTCCCGCCTTCTCGACATCGAGTGCGGTAATCTCTTGGTCAGCGCGTGAAATGATGGCGGACCCGGTCGCGCGCGCCTCGTCGAGCGAAATGCCGCCGACAGCGAGGAAGCCGGCGCGTATCGGCACCCGAGCGGCATACTCCGCCTGCTTCTTGGCTTCGCGGATGCTTGCGGCGACCTCTTCTTTATTGACGATATAGCCGTGACGCAACCCTTTCGATTCAGCGAGGCCGGTGCCGATGATGCGGAGCTGACGCCCGCCGTGTGTATCAGCGAGTTCCTCGACGACGACCATTTTTACCTGGTACGTGCCGATGTCGATTCCGGTTGCGATGCGTCGTGACATGAGATAAGGAGCGCGCGTCACCTGTGACAAACGTTGCCACAAGCTTTCGTTCGCATAGCTCCATGGTAGCACCATGCGCCCATCCTTTTATATGCAAGAGTCCGTGGATAAATAAATAGAGGACAAACGCCCGTTCGCTCATGCCGTAGCTGGGCGCCTGCTTCTGGGCTTCAGCAAGGCAGATGATGACCTCGCCGCTTCGCGGGCCGAGGGCGTAGGAGAGCACGTTTGGTACGTAATTCTTTCGGCGGAGCTTTTTATTGAGAGTGCGCGCCCTCGTCGTCCCGACGAAGACGAGGGAAATCTCGAAGCGGGGAAGCACTCGGGTTGCAATCGCCGTAAACGCGGCACGCGGCGCCACCCTGCGCCGTGTGAGGTTCTTGATGGCAACGGCCATTATGCTCGTTTAGCGCTTGCCGCCCTTGCGCGTCTTCTTTGCGGCCGGATCGATCTTGCCGAGCTTCACGAGCTCGTTGTAGGTCTCGCGGCGAACCTTCGAGATGAGGGCGCGCTTATGGCCGACGTTCTTCGACTTCGTGCGCTCGAAGTAGCGGCCATTTCGCACGGCGCGTACGATGCCGAGCGTTTGTGCGCGGCGGGTGAAGCGGCGAATAAGCGCGGCAGAACTCTCGTTCTTCCCGCGCCGTACCTCGACTCGTGTTCCTGCGTCAGTCATTATCCCGAGACTCTAGCACATCACGCAAATGCTTTCAATCGTTCGGCGAGACCGAGGAGGGGGAGGACGGTTTCCACTTGGGTCGCGCGGTTGCGGAGGATGGCGGAGCCCTCGAGCGCCTCTTTACGCCCCATGATGAGGAGATAGGGGCTGTTGTGCCGCTCGGCGAGACCGAGCTGTTCGGTCAATGACTCGACGCCGATATGCTGCATAAGCGGGACGCGTGCTTTCCGGAAATCTTCTGCGAGTTTGATGGAGAGCCGTTTCGCTTCGTCGCCGATGTGGACGAACGAATAACGGAGTCGCATTGCCGGGACCTTCTTCACCATTTTCCCCTCGCTTGCGATCTGGAGTACCGCGCAGGTCGCGCTCATCGGCGCACCGGGGAAGAAGTGGCGCGTGAGGTCGCTGTAGCGCGAACCCCAGGCGACGCGCCTTCCGCCCGCGATTACTTCGAAGCAGGTATCATTCCAGATATTGCCGCGGCTGATGAGGTTCTTTGCGAGTTCATATGGCGTTTCGGTCATTTCCAGATATTCCAAAAGATCTTCGAAACGTTTCCGGCTCGCGTCGGAGAGGTGTTCGGTCGGCGCCGGCATATCCTCCGCATACTCATTCGCGATGGCGAACTCGGCGGCTTCGAGCGCGTCGCGTTTCGCGCAATTGATGCACTCTTCGGGAAGGACGTTCGTGCGCTTTTTAAAAAAACTTCCGAGCTCGCGCGCATAGCGGGCGCGCGTCTCTTTGTCGCCCATCGAATTGATGCGGACGACGGGCTCTTCATGAAAGAGATCGCGCGTAAGCGCGATGAGCGCGCGGATGATGACGACATCGGCGATCGCACGGTCGGTGCCGAGCGCATGGAATTGTATCGTCGCTTTCTTCTGTGCGGGGCGGCCGGGGGCGATGTTGGTATGCCAGACAAACAGCGGCTGGCGCGGCGTGGGCGCACAGGCGGTGTTCTGGAACTGTCGCAAGAAGCTCACGACGGTTTCGGCGACCGGATCAAGCGTAAGGTGCGCAAGCGCTTCCGGATACCCTGCGTTCTTGCGTGCGCTCCCGCGCCTCTTCAGGGTCAGCGCTGAAAGCGGCGTGAAGCCGTAGTATTGACCGACCGCATGCGTCTTGCTCAACAGTTCATCTGCCGGGATAGTGTCGCGCATCATAACGTCGCAGGAGTTGTGGTGCCCGGGGTTGTGGCATAGGTCACCGCGCCCGGGAAGAAGCCGATCTCTCCTATCGGCAGGAGCCGCAGGTCGACGCGGCCGATGATGTCTTTCTTTGGCAACGGTCCCCAGGTGCGGCTGTCGGAGGAGTTGGGACGGTTGTCGCCCATGACGAAGTATTCTCCGGGAAGAAGCGAGACATCCTTGGTGTAGGTCGCGTCCTCGTTCACGATGTAGGGCTCCGCGAGGGAGATATGCCCTCCGTCGGTGGTGGTGATAGAGATGACACCGTGATTAATGGAGACGATCTCGCCGGGAAGGCCGATGATGCGCTTGATATAGAAGATGGAGGGGTTGCCTGGATACCGGAAGACGATAACGTCGCCGCGCGCAGGCGCTGTAAAGTTGTATAACAGCTCGTCGACGATGAGATAGTCGAGATTCTCAAAGGTCGGATGCATCGACTCGCCGTCGACGATGAACGGCGAGACGACGAACATGCGAATAGGAATAACAACGACGATAATGAGAACTGCAAGTGTGAAAAGATCCTTCAGGAGACCCTTTCCAGTGTCAGACATGGGGGCATTGTACGCGTCTGTAGATACTACGCAAGTCACGAGTGATTTTTGGGCACGTGTCGCCCCGCCCAGCGGCGGGGCGCGCTCACTCTCGGCTCGCAAATTTCCGCGCAACTCTCTTCGGCGCGGAAATTACCGCGGTCGCTTTCTTTGAAACAACACTTGGATTTCAATAGTCGCTTCGCTCCTTTGAAATCTCAGCGCTGCTTCGCCTCCGAGAGTCCCAAAAATCACTCGTGACTTGCTTCGTGGTAGTATCGTACGCATGGCACTCGTTATTGTGGGTCTCGGGAATCCCGGGAAGGAATACGAAACAACGCGGCACAACGCGGGACGGAGCGCGGTGGAGCTTCTCGCGAAGCAAGAGGGGTGCGATGAATTTATTTTTAATAAAACCGCGAACGCACTCGTCGCCAAAGGCGCGGTCGGCGGAGAGAACGCGACACTGGTATTGCCGGAGACGATGATGAATCTCTCGGGGAAAGCGGTTGCGGCGTTTGTGAAGAGCCCGAAGGCGGCGAAAAATCTGTTAGTGATTCATGACGACCTGGATTTACCGATTGGCGTTATAAAAATGGTGTTCGGTCGCGGCAGTGGCGGACACAAGGGCGTGGAGAGCGTGATGCGCGCGATTAAAACAAAAGATTTTGCACGCATCAGGATTGGCGTCGCACCCGCTGGGAAGAAAAACCAGGCGAAGAAATTGAAAGATGAAGAAAAAGTCATCAAGCTCGTGATAGGGAAGTGGAAGCCGAGCGAATCAGTGACGGTGAAGAAGGTATTGAAAAAAGCCGCAGAGGCCGCGCGCCTCTTCGCAAGTGAAGGTATTGAAGCGGCGACGATGTTCGCCAACACCCGCTAGAACACAAAAACACTTCCATATATGGAAGTGTTTTTGTGTTCGAAAAATATGGGTTTCGTAAACCCTTATTTCTTCTTGCCGGCGTACGTGAGCGTCATGCGCTGTTCCTTCGGTTCGAACAAAGAGATAGTGAAGGGGTACGTCTTGCCGAGTTCCAGCGTCTCGCGAAGTGCCTGCGGCGACTCGAATTCGGAGACATGCACGAGACCGGCGACACCCTCCTCGATCGATGCGAGCGCGCCGTGCTTGTTGTACTTGATGATGACGCCCGGCACCTCCGTACCCTTTGTGTAGCGCTCGGCGGCGGTGTGCCACGGGTTCTCCTTGAGCGCCTTGATGGAGAGGGAGATCTTGCCGTCCTTTATCTCAATCACTTTCACGCGCACCTTGTCGCCCACATTGAAGAGCGCATGCGGATCTTCCACAAGTCCCCAATCGAGCTCGCTGATATGCACGAGGCCCTCGAGCCCCGCTTCCAGCTTCACAAAGACGCCGAAGTCGACGATACCGGTCACTTCGCCCTCGACCGCGTCGCCGACCTGATACTTATCAATCAAGGATGCCTTCTCTTCGGCTTCGTTACCGGTGCGCTCTGAGAAGATGAGCTTACCCTCCTTTGCGTCGGCGGTGATGATCCTTACAGAGAGCGGGTGGCCGACGAGCAACATGAGTTCGCCGAGAATCTTGTCCTTATCGCCCTCCGGTACGCGCGGATAATGCTCCTTCGAGAGCTGGGACGCGGGGAGGAATCCCTGGATGCCTTGCCACGAGAGGATGAGACCACCCTTGTTCGCCTCTTCGACAATAAGCGAGTACGGCGTCTCGGTGAGAATAGCCGCTTCGGCTTCGCCCCAGATGGCAGCCTGACGTGCCTCCTTGAGTGAGAGTTCGATGTAGCCCTCGCGACCGGCAGGGTCGATGACCTTTGCGCTGATAGCGTCGCCCGGGTTCGCCTTGCGGAGTACATCAGCGGCGTTGAGGTATTCGCGACCGTAGATGAGACCGGTGCCGAACGGCGGGAGGTCGATGTAAACGCGCCCGCGGTTCATCGCGATGATAGTGCCCTCGACGAGGTCGCCGGAATTCGGCGGCGTCGGGATAGCATCGATAAGATCAGCCATCGGGTGGCCTTCGGGGAGGTGAATGGTCGGTAATGGAACAGCCTTTACCTTTGTCTCTTCAGACATATATATATAAAGACGTGGGGATTTTCGTCGAGGGTACTGAACCTTTGCAGATTTCAGGGTTAACGCCTTCCTACTTTTCCCGCACGCAACTCGGAGACTATAGCACAGGTTTTTCAGAAATGAAAAGGGGTCGCGTAATTGCCACGCGACCCCGAAAGGGTATTGACCGCCCAACCTTCGCCTGGAGAATGGTCTGCTTTCGCTCGACGAACGCTGGCTGTTAGCCGCGTTAGTGTTCGTCGCGCAGACCGAAGTATTTCGCAGCTTTGGTCATGCGATGATTCCAGATACAGTTCATCTCATCCTCCTCTGCAGGTTACCGGTTGTGCAAAGTGCTCGGGGTTCAAGGGCCGTTTCCCTGTCCCGGCCTGTAAGCGCGGTGGTTCACGCCGGCGCGTCCTTGGCGAGGCTCGTAATGCCGTCGCCGTCCGGCCATGACGGACCGATGTCGCCACTGCCGATTTCCCAGCCTTCGCCGAATGCGGGACTTGCAGCGGGTGAGCCTTGGGTCGGTATCTTCATACACTGCTCCTTCTTCAAGTGGATGGTGCCGTGCTGACGCTCAATTCCTACAGAACGTCTGAGAGAAACTATAGCAAAAAAATCTCTTTCACAATTGGGTGTGCAGGTGAATGGGGACAGTATAAAAAGAGTTAGGACCCGCCGGTGTGAGTGGCGGGCCCCTTTGATGCGAAGTCAATACGGAGATTGGCTCCTTATTGCCGAACTTGTGTCGGCTCGTGATGCAGGTTTTTCTCGTCTTTCTTGCGGACTTCCTAGCTACTGTTCTTGAATGCTTACTTGTTCGCGCAGGCCGATTTGCGCTGGTTCGCAGCGACCGCTGCTGTCGCGCTTTGCCGGCGGCGCGCCGCGCCCAGCGAGCAGGTTGCGTCGACGTAGGCCCAGGTATCGATGTCGGTCGATTGGCGGAAGCGTTTGGTTCTCATCGTTTTGCTCCTTCTTCAAGGTGGCGTAGGCGAGGCGCGGATGCCTCAGGATTGGCGCACTTCGATGGAGCTGAAGGTGCACCTGCTCGCAACTATAGCAGGAACAGCCTCGTTCACAATAGATGAAAGAGCTTCACGGGGGATAAGTTTTGTGATAAAATAGAGCTAATAATATGGTCATAACCCACCACGGCGGACAGTGCTTTAAGGTCACCTTCGGCGACCTCACGCTCGTCTTTGATCCAGTCGCGAAAGATGCGACCCTGCCCGCAGTGCGCTTCGGCGCGGACATCGCGCTCGTGTCGAGAAATCACCCTGACATGAACGGTGTTGAGGAGGTGACGTACGGCGAGAAGGTGCCGTTCGCGATTACGGGTCCCGGCGAATACGAGCGGCAGGGCGTGGTCATCCAGGGCTTCCTTTCTAAAAGCAAATACGGATTGAAGAAGAATGAGACCGAAGCGGTGAATACTATTTATAGCGTTGAGTTGGAGGATATGACGCTCGTGCACCTCGGCGCGCTTTCCGATACCGAACTCTCAAAAGAGGCGCGCGAAAGCATTGATGAAATCGACGTCTTGTTCGTGCCGGTCGGCGGAGACGGCGTACTCTCGCCCGATGACGCACACAAGCTCGCTGTCTCGCTTGAGCCGAAGATTATCATCCCGATGCACTGGAGTGGGCTGGGCGAGCCGAAATCGCTGGAAGCTTTTCTGAAGGAGTCCGGGAACGGCAGTGAAAAAGTTGATAAGCTTACCCTGAAGAAGAAGGACCTTGTCGGTCGCGACGGGAGTATACTGGTCATAACACCCTAACCATGAAGACGGTCTTCGAACACATCGAACACGTACGAGGGAAGCCGCATCACGTCCGCGAACGGGTCGCCTTCGGCGCCGCCGGGGGTGTTACCGCGCTTATCGCGCTCGTGTGGCTCGCGGGTTCTCTCGGGAGCGGCGCGTTCGCGATTGCCGGGAGCTCCTTTGGAGAACAAGCACCGGTTGTGACGACCAGCGCCGCGAACACGGTCGATAATCTCGCGGGAGCGGCGGCGGCTCTGCAGAGCTCAGGTGCCGACGTACCCGCGCATATCGAGATTGTCGATGCCGCCTCCTCAACTTCGAAGAAGAAGTTTGAACAGACGACGCTTCCTTTCTAATACACGTAATCACTTATCATGGCCCGCGGGAAAGAGGACAAAGAGAATGTTGCGGCGACACCAGTCGCCGCAAATGTCATAGACCAGCCGATCGTTTCTGAGATGCGCCAGTCGTATATCGACTACGCGATGACCGTTATCACCGGTCGCGCGCTCCCGGACGTGCGCGACGGATTGAAGCCCGTGCACCGCCGCATCCTCTACGCGATGAAGGATATGGGGCTCGTCCCGGGCGCAAAGTTCCGCAAGAGCGCCACCGTGGTCGGCGAAGTGCTCGGCAAGTATCATCCGCACGGCGACATCGCCGTGTATGACTCGATGGCTAAAATGGCGCAGACCTTCTCCTATCGGTATCCGCTCGTGCTGGGACAGGGCAACTTCGGCTCCATCGACGGCGATAGTCCTGCCGCCATGCGCTATACCGAAGCGAAGATGTCGCGCATCTCGGACGCGCTTCTCGCCGATCTCGAGAAAGAGACGGTCGCCTGGATTCCGAACTACGATGCGACGCGCGAGGAGCCGAGAGTGCTCCCTGCGGCGCTTCCGAACCTGCTTCTGAACGGGACCTTAGGCATCGCCGTCGGTATGGCGACCAATATTCCGCCGCACAATCTTCGCGAAGTGGTCGCGGCGACCGTGCATCTCATCGAGAATCCAGAAGCGACGACTGGCGACCTCCTCGAGTTCGTCAAAGGCCCCGATTTCCCTATGGGCGGCATCGCCTTCAATCGCACTGATATCGCGCACGCCTACAGCAGTGGCAAGGGTCCGGTCGTGGTGCGCGGCGAAGCGGAGATTATCGATGATGGAAAAAAGGATACGCGCATTATCATCACCTCCATTCCATACCGCGTGAACAAGAGCGAACTCATCTCGCGCATCGCCGACCTGGTGCAGGAGAAGAAGCTCGAAGGCATCCGCGATTTGCGCGACGAGTCGGCGGGAGACGATCGCGGCATGCCCGATGTCCGTGTGGTGGTCGAGCTGAAGGGTACGGCGCATCCGCAGGCGGTTCTCAACGCGCTCTATAAACACACCGAGCTCGAAAGCACCTTCCACTACAACATGCTCGCGCTCGTCGACGGCGTGCCGGAGATGCTCTCGCTCCACGCGATGCTCGGCTATTTCATCAAACACCGCCAGGAGGTCGTGAAGCGCCGCACTGAGTATGACCTCAGAGAGGCCGAGGCGCGCGAGCATATCCTCCTCGGACTCGTGAAGGCGCTCGACCATATCGATGAAGTTATCGCGATCATCAAGAAGGCAGCGGATATCCCTTCTGCGAGCCTCGCGCTCCAGAAGAAATTCGGTTTTTCCGTACTACAAGCGGCGGCCATCCTCGAAATGCGCCTGTCAAAGCTCGCCGGGCTCGAACGCAAGAAACTCGAGGACGAACTTTCTGAAGTGCAGGCGCTCATTAAGAAGCTCAAAGACATCCTCTCCTCGCCGAAGAAGATCCTTGCAGTGGTGAAGAGGGAACTCGAAGAGCTCGCGGAGAAATATGGCGACGATCGACGAACGAAGGTCGTGAAGGGCGGCGTACAGAACATCTCGGTCGAAGATCTCGTGCCGGACGAAGAGTCTATGCTCGTCTTGACGCAGGGCGGCTACGTGAAGCGGACGAATCCCTCTGAATACAAGATACAGAAGCGCGGCGGCGTGGGCGTCGTTGATATCGCGACCAAGGAGGAGGATATTGTGACGCACTTCCTCGTCACGTCGGCGCACAGCGACCTGCTTTTCTTCACGAACTTCGGCAAGGCGTATCAGATCAAGATGTACGAGATACCGGAGGGCAGGCGCGCGACCAAGGGGAAGTCCATCATGAATTTCCTTCCGCTTGCCGGCGATGAGTCGGTGACGAGCGTGCTCGCGGTACCGAAAGGCGCGGCCTTGGAGGCGTCGTCCATCGTCTTCGTCACGCGGGAGGGCTCGGCGAAGCGTGTGGCGGCAAAGAGCTTCGCCGATGTGCGCCGCTCGGGCATCATCGCGATCAATTTGAAAAAGGGCGACACGCTCGTCTCCGCGAACCTCGCCGGCGAGGGCGACACGGTCTCAATCGTGACGTCGAAAGGGCAGTCGATCCGATTTGATACTGAAGAAGTGCGCGAGATGGGTCGCACCGCCGGCGGTGTGCGCGGCATGAGTGTGAAGAAAGGCGATCGCGTGGTCTCGGCAGAAGTGATTCCCGCAACCTCAAAAGATGCTTCGCTCCTCGTGATTATGAGCAAGGGCTACGGCAAGCGCACCAAGATGTCCGAGTATAAGGTGCAGGGTCGCGGCGGCTCCGGCATCAAGACCGCAGAGGTGACGCCGAAGACCGGCGAGATTATCGGTGCGAAAGTCGTTTCCGGCAATCTCGAAGGCGAAGAGCTCGTCGTCGTCTCGAAGAAGGGTCAGGTGATACGCACCTCGGTCGCTGAAATTTCAATACTTGGTCGCGCGACCCAGGGCGTGCGCATCATGAAGATGCGCGAGGGCGACTCTATCGCCAGCATGGTCGCGCTCTAACATAATCATGGAATGGTTTAATTCAAATACAGGGATTGCTCAGTGGATTACCTTAGTCATTACGGTCATAATTGGGATCTTGGCTTTCAGTATTGGTTCGACTCAAAACGAAATAAACAGAACTATCCAAAAGCTTCAGGACTCAGTCGAGCTTTATGCTTATCCCGTCATAAATCCGCAGCTACAAAGGATTTTCCTGCGTCTCACGAATGTCGGTTCAGTTCAATTATATTTAACTAGCTACGTGGTCAATGGCGGACCGGACCAGACACTAGGCCGTTCACTGATTCCTGCTTCTCAGCAACAAAACGCTTGGTTTGATATCCTCATTAGTCCCTCCACAGATACTTCAGCTAAGAAAGTAGTTATAGAATTGGAAGATGGACTTAATCGTAAATGGGTATCGACCGTCGCTATGACATTTGATAACGGAAGTTGGGTCACTGCCGTTTCCCGTATTATTCAGAAATGAAAAAGATTGTCGTCACGGTGCCGGTAGAGAGCGCGGATAAGGTTCGCCAGGCGATGGGCGAGGCGGGTGGCGGGAAGGTCGGGAATTATTCTTTCTGTAGTTTCAGTGTACGTGGAACGGGGCGATTCCTGCCCGGCGCGGGTGCACATCCAGCCATCGGCGAAGTGGGTAAGCTGGAAGAAGTTGAGGAGGAGCGTATTGAAGTAAACTGCGCCGACGAGCTCGTTGCAGATGTTATATCCGCCATCCGCCGCGTGCACCCCTACGAAGAACCCGCGATAGATATCTATTTGCTTGAAAATTGACGTGTACGGTGTAAGGTTCGAACGGGACGATTACTTATAGGAGCGAGTCATGACTGAAGAAGAGATGGTCGTGCGCTCCTGCGGTGAGTGTACGGCATGTTGTAAGACGCATCAGATTGCAGTATTGCAAAAGCCCCAAGGCAAATGGTGTTCCAACTGTTCTATCGGGATCGGATGCAAGATATACAACCAACGCCCGGAGGAATGCGAGAAATATGCTTGCGAATGGCTCAAAGGAAGCGGTTTTGAGTCAGAGCGCCCAGACAAAATCGGCGTCGTCGTAGACGTCCTGATCTCAGATGACAAGAAAGAAGTACTCATTCGTGTCATTGAAGTCTTCGAGGGAGCAATTAAGCGACCGCGTATAAAACAAATGGTGGAGTTCTTTCTCGCCAAAGGTTACGCTGTATATTCTCAACCGCTTCGTGGGACAGGGGATTTAGAATTACCGTGGCAGGCAAAACCCGGTCCGATGCTAAAGAAGCTTCTACAAGAGTTTACAGAGTCACCGTAACGCCGTTTTCACGGCGTTTCTTTTTACACGTACGGAGATCGTTGTAGAACATATTCTTATCAACAGACGGTCGTCTATAGATTCGAATATTGGGTTTAGAATATAAAGATGGGGAAGTTGGAAGAAGCATCGCAGAAACGGAAGCGGAAACAAGATATCCAGCATGC
This sequence comes from uncultured Candidatus Saccharibacteria bacterium, assembly GCA_964371445.1. Classification (GTDB taxonomy): domain Bacteria; phylum Patescibacteriota; class Minisyncoccia; order Phycocordibacterales; family Phycocordibacteraceae; genus C7867-001. The sequence goes on along the minus strand of CAYJLK010000005.1, from coordinate 7,733 downwards.
GGTGCTCGCGACGATCGCTGTTACCGGATTTATTGCGTTCGCGGTCGTCGTCGGGAACGCTCTGCAACTCCTGAATTATTTGCCTCATAACAAATACAACTTGCGCTATCGTGCCAAGTCAGCCGTGGGTCGGCTTGTCGCCAAGGGATATGTTGTGTGGATTGAAAAAGATGGGAAGAAATTCTTGCGCATAACCCCAAGGGGGCATCAGACATTTGCATTCGAACAAGCGAAGATCTCATTACAGCACCCTAAGAAGAAATGGGACGGGCGGTGGCGGATGGTCGTATTTGATGTGCCGGAGCGGCGGCGTGCGGTTCGCGGCAGGCTCTGCATCGCTATGCGGGAAGTGGGTTTTGTGCGGTTGCAGGACAGCGTGTGGGTGTATCCCTATGATTGTGAAGATTTCGTCGCACTTCTCAAGGCGGAACTCAAGATAGGAAAGGATGTGCTCTATGCGATCGCCGATACGATAGAACACGATAAGAATCTCCGTCAGCACTTCTCTCTGCCTGAAGAATGATGTGCATCTTCTAATCTACATCCGGTCGGAAAAGATTAGAAGATACTTGGATGCCGGTGCAGACTGATGGACATGGATTGCGCGGAGCGGATTTAGGAGTAGTATCTCGACCAGGACAACTTTATAAGGGCAGGACGATGGACACATCAAATTTCGAAAGAATTGCCGGAGTAGTTTTCAACAAAGCAGGGCAAGCCGAGGTTACCGAACTGCTTCAAGAAGGTAAGGTTGAAAAAGCGAAGGAATATCTTCTTGTCGGAATTGACACCATGTGGTTCGGAGGGGATATGACGTTTGAGGACGCGGCGGGGTATTACAATCTGCTCGATCTGTCTCCGGAGCGTGCGGCTATGTTCCGTCAGAAAAATCTCGGGGTCCTTTATGAACAATGAAAGCTCGCAGACGCAGGCCGCCCCAGGGAGGAGGGCGGCTGATGTTTTAATATGGTGTTGATTGCGCGAACTTGCGATGGCCGGAGGTGCGAGGTAGAATCCGGCCAGTTTGTAACGGGGGAGACGAGATGAGCAAATCTATTGATACGCAGATCAAAAAGTTGGAGAGAATCGGTCGGGAGCTGCTTGATGAGGGAGAGAGAAAGGAATTTGAACAGCTCCTCTATGGAGACAGCCTCGCGCGTGCGCGGATGTTTCTGTGTATCAAGGCGCAGAAGATGCTTGCCACGCTTGAGATTTCCACTCAACAGATCCAGAAGCTCGAAGCAATCTTGCAGGATGTCAGCACACGTCGTCCGTAATCGCGTTCATGCGTAGCACTGCACGAGAAAGGCCGTCCCTCCGGGGACGGCTTGAATTTTTTGCGGTGTTGATTGCGCGCCCTAGGGAGGCGGCGCGTGCTATTTTATAGGTATGAGCGCGCATTTCAGTTCTCCACATGAGAATGTTCTCCAGCTGGGGTTGCGTGAAGGTATGAAGGTCGGCGATTTCGGTGCGGGTTCCGGTCACTATTCCCGTGCCGCCGCGGCAGTTGTGGGACAGAGCGGAAGGGTATATGCGATCGACGTACAGGAAGATGTTTTAAAGCATCTGAAGCTCAATACCCATGCGCATCACCAGAGAACCATCGAGACCCTGTGGGGCGATATCGAGAAGCCGGGCGGCACGCATCTGCGCGACCTATCGCTCGATGCTGTCATCCTCGCCAACACCTTCTTTCAGATCGACAATCGCTTCGGGCTTCTGAAAGAGATAAAGCGCGTCCTGAAGCCGGGCGGCAAGCTTATGGTGGTCGATTGGGCGGGGAGCTACGGCGGCATGGGTCCGACGCCGGAACGCGTCGTGACCGAACGCGACGCCGAGGCATTTTTTATCAACGGCGGTTTTCATAAGGCGAAATCGTTCCATGCGGGACCGCATCATTACGGCGTCATATTCACTGCTCCATGAAAATCTCTCTCTTCAAAGTAATTCTCTTCGGCGTCTTCGGTCTCGGCGCGCTCATCGGTCTGTTCGTCTTCGCGACGTATACCAACACCAACACCGCGGATACCGTCGGCACCGTCGTCGTCTGGGGGACGCTTCCCCGGGCGGGTATGCAGGAGACTCTGAACGCCGCCGCGCAGGCTGACACGACGCTCAAGAATGTTTCGTATATAGAAAAGGATCCGGCGACCCTGGTCTCCGATCTCGCCACAGCGATAGCGACCGGCGGCGCTCCCGATCTCGTGCTCGCGTCCCAAGAAGAATTGTATGCGCTTGCGAAATTCATTACGCCGATACCGTTTGCAACTCTTCCCGCGCGCACGTTTGCAGACACCTTCATCGGAGAGGGAAGTCTCTTAATGGCGCCGGGCGGAGCCGGATATTGGGGCATACCGTTTCTCGTAGATCCGCTCATTCTATTCTCCAATCGCGCCATCCTCGCGAGTAACGGCATCGCGAAGCCGCCGGCGACGTGGGAAGCGTTGACCGGTCTCGTACCCAAGGTCGCGCTCCTCACTCCTTCGCGACAGATTACGCGTGGCCTCATCGCGCTTGGCACCTATGACAATGTGCACGACGCGCGCGGGATACTCTCAGCGCTCTTTCTCCAGACGGGCGTGCCGGTTTCCGCATACTCCGCCGCCGGTGTTCCGGTCGCCGACTTCCGCAACGCTTCGGGCGGCACGTCTGCCGGACAGGCGGCACTCGGCTTCTATACACAGTTCGCCGACCCTTCGAAGATCTCGTACACCTGGAATGCCTCACTGCGGGATTCGGAGCAGATGTTCCTCGCCGGCGACCTCGCGCTCCATATCGGCTACGCGTCTCATGCGAGGTTTCTTTCAGCGGCAAATCCGAATCTCGAGATGGATGTCGCGCCTCTGCCGCAGCCGGCAACGGCGAGCATGAAGGCTACCTACGGTCTCCTCTACGCCTTCATGATCCCGCGCGGTGCACAGAACTCTGCAGGCGCGTATCAGGCCGCCGCCTTCCTTACCAGTACTGACGCTCAAAAGGCCGCCGCCGCGTATACGGGACTCGCGCCGGCGACGCTCACCGAGCTCTCGACAGTGCCCGCCGATCCTATCGCCGCCATCGCCTACGCCGAGGCGCTCTACGCCAAAGGGTGGCTGTCCCCAGCGCCCGTCGATACCGACCTCGTGTTCTCGGGTATGATTAAAAACGTGATAAGCGGCCGCTTAAGCCTGGAAGCCGCGCTCGCGAGCGCCGAGCGCTCTTTAACCGCACTCCTGCAACAATAATATGCGTACACTTTTCCTCGCCACTTTCGTTTCCATAGCCTTTTTTGTCTCGCCGGCCGCCGTCTCTGCTTTGACTGCTGACGGTTCATACTGTGAAAGTTCTTCACAATGTGCGTCGGGTTATTGTCAGGGAGATGCCATAGGCCTTGGTGGAACGTGTCAGCCAACGAGCGGAGGTACGGGTACCACCGGAGGTACTCGATCTGGAGGAACAGGAACCATAAACTCAGGATCTCCTCAAGGCACCAACATCACCCTCATCAATCCGCTCAAGTCGGGCACGAGTCTCGAATCGTTCCTTGACAACATTCTGAAATTTGTAATCCGCATCGGTACGATTGTTGTCATCTTGATGCTCGTCTTCGTCGGCTTCAAGTTCGTCGTCGCACAAGGCAGTGATACGAAGATCTCTGAAGCTCGGAATATGCTCCTCTGGACCGTCATCGGCGCTCTGGTGCTGCTCGGCGCACAGGCGATATCAATGGGCATCAAGGCGACGGTGCAGGCGCTCTCGGTCGGCGGTTGATATGACCTTTGCTCAATTTGTCGGGAGCGGTACCACCGGTGTCATCGGTCTCCTCAATACGGTCGCTGTCCCGGTCATCTTCGCCCTCTCCTTCGCGGCATTTGTCTGGGGCGTTATGAACTATTTCTTCCTCCACGGCGGGAACGAAGAGAAGCGCTCTGAGGGGCGTCAATTCGTCCTCTGGGGCATCCTCGGGATGGTCGTGATCTTCTCTGTCTGGGGATTCGTGAATATCCTGTTATCCACGCTCGGCGTCACGCCCGGCGCATAGTGTGTCATACTTGGCTCTATGTATACGCAACAAACATCCACATTTTTTTCTACCGGGTTCTTCGGCAACGGTTCAATGATCGGGGGCTGTACGGGCACCGTCTGCGGCGTCGCCACCAACATCATCTACATTATCAATTACATCCTGGTGCCGGTACTCTTCGCGCTCGCCTTCATCGTCTTTCTCTGGGGCATCGCCAAGGCATACATCTTTTCAGCTGGCGAGCCGGAGGAGGTTTCGAAGGGGCATAAGCTCGTCCTCTGGGGCGTCATCGGCTTCGTGGTGATGATATCGCTCTGGGGGCTCGTGAACGTGGTCGCGAACACCTTCGGTCTCGGCGGCTATTACGCGCCGCCGTCGCCGTCGTCGATCTCTCCCTATACCAGATGATAGCTCGCTCCTCTATGAAAAAAATCTCAAAACCGATTGCATTTCTCGCCCTCTCGGCATTCTTCGTCGTGCCCGCCTTCGCAGCTGCTCAGGGGGGTATCAATATGAGCGCTATCACCGGATACTCAAACGGTATCATCGATGTCATCAATAAAATTCTCGTGCCGATCTTGATGGCGATCGCCTTCATCGTCTTTCTCTGGGGCGTCTACAAGTACTTCATTTACGGCGCAGACAGCGACGCCGAACGCGCGACAGGGAAGCAGTTCGTCCTCTGGGGTGTCATCGGCTTCGCCGTTATCTTTTCCGTATGGGGATTGGTAAATGTCGTCAGGAGTGTGTTCGGCATGCAGGGAGAGATTTCGGCTCCGCCCCCGCCGACGTTTAACCCCCCGTCAGGCACGTCTGCCCCTTCTCCGGCGGCTTGGACGCCGACTTAGACTGGAGACACGACTATCCACACGAGCCGCCAGAGCGTATTGACCGAAGTCGCAGGAACGTTACAATTAAACCGTTATTCACTTATCTACCTTATGAAAAAAGCTCTCGCCCTTACTACCGGAACAATCGCCGCCTTCGCCGTGCCGCTCGTCTCGCTCGCCGCAGTCAATAACCTTTCGGACGTCGGCTCGTTCGTTATCAATACTATCAACAACGTACTCGTCCCGGTGCTCTTCGCGATCGCCTTCATCGTCTTCCTCTGGGGCGCATTCAAGACGTTCATCCTCGGCGCCAATTCTGAAGAGGTGAAGGAGCAGGGGAAGAATCTCATGCTCTGGGGTCTCATTGGCTTCTTCGTGATGGTCTCGGTCTGGGGCCTGGTGAACATCCTCACGGGTACCGTCAGTTTCGGCAATAACACCGGACCTTCGACCGGCACGCCAAAGGCGGGCGTCCAGGTCGGCCAGTAGTAAATGGCCGTTCTCAACGAGTTCCTCGGGAAGGTTGTCGTACAGATCGTCAACCCGATTATCCTGCTTCTCGCAGCCAGCGCGTTCGTCGTCTTCCTCTGGGGCGGATTTGAGTTCATCGCGCATGCGGGTGATGAAGCGAAGCGTGTCGAGGGTCGTCGCGCTATCTTCTGGGGCCTCATCGGGCTCGTCATCATCTTCGGCGCGTACGGCATCATCAATATCGCACTCGGTACGTTCAACCTCCCGTCGATCCAGAGGACTCTGAAGTAGCAGGAATAGGGAATAGGGGAAAGAAAAAGGCCGCAGCAATTGCTGCGGCCTTTGTGCATTGCGCACGAAGGAACTGACTTCTTACGACAGTGTCGCGGGACACTTCTGGTTCGGCGGGAAGAGTCGATACGCTTTGACGAGGCGACCATCGTCTGCCTTGAAGCGCCAGAAGGTAGTGCCGTTTACGTCAGTACGTTCGAACTTCCCACCGGGAGTGAAGCATAGCTGCATCCCGTTATTCTCGGGTCCCTCTGCAAACTTGATCCAGGTGGACCATGCCGTGTTGAGGGTGCAACTGCGCGTCTCATGCGCGCTCACGTCCTTGCAGATGACTTGGGGTAGAAATATATCCTTGACCCAAATTCCTGCCGGGATGCCGATGAACAAGAGGAACATCGCCCCCACTAGCGCCGACTGAAGCGTTCCCGCCATTGTCCCGAGTGCACTCGCGTGCATCTTGATGAGGGCGAAGACGATACCGCCGAAGGCCGGAAGCGCGAGCCAGTGTTCCCAGCTCCAATCTCCGACTCCCGAGAGCCGCAGTCCCGGGGTGTAGAGACCCCAGTAGAAGACTGCCGCACCGGCGAGCATGAGCAGAATGGTCCACAGATACTGCTTATATTCTGCGAACCATCCTTCCTCACCGTTACTTCGAGGAACACTGCCGTCCGTTTGTTTCTTGCTCCTTAGCAATAGCAGTAATCCAAGAAATACCGAAACCGCAGCAAAAGCTCCAACTATAATGAGGAGAGTTTTCATTGATTTCCTCCTTATTTGGTTAGCGGTGTTGGAGACGAAGTGGGAATCATCACCGAAGTAGGAGTTCCTCCCCCTTCAACGTAGGTGGTTATCTTGCTGTCCCGGATGTTTTCCGTTCGAAGCTGCGTTAATATAACCCCAGCGGCTACGTCTGCATGCACCCCTTTACTGGTGAGCGCTTGTAGTGGCAGTTCATAGCGACTTGCGTCACCTTCTGCCCTTGCCTTCGCTGCGTCGCGTTCTCCAAACGCTTTTTGTCGAACGCCTTCCGCAGCATGAGACTCCGTTTCCTTAGCTAGGAGAGCTTTTGCCAGTTCCTGGGTGTCCTTGTGGGGCTCCCATTCTACGATTCTGAAACTGACGAGAGCAAATCCAAAACGGGGAATGATCCCGCTCGGAATCATTTTCGCAAGCACCGCAGTGTCCGTTACGTCAGCATCCTTTGGACCGAGGTTGTGTTTTTCAATGTAGCTAACGAGTTCATTGTTCCTCGCACTCTTCAGATCACTGATGTATTTCTGACTGACATTGATACGGCGAAGTCGTTGTCCTAAGGGCGACTCCTCGCCCGCCTTTGCCAGTTTGAGCCAACGGGCGTACGTCAGGTGCTCCTCACCCTCTTTATACTGGGCACAGAAGTCAACTATCGCGGCCTCCACAGCAGCATCCAGTAAGGTGAAGAAATCGCCCTTAAGGTTGAATACGGGCAATGATGGGATTACCTGCCGAAAGACCGGAAGGACGAGTAGGTTGATCTTGGCGTTATCTCCGGCCAATTCTATCCCCTCAACGTATACCGGTCGGGGTACCAGAAAGAGGAGCGAATCGACGATTGAAGTAGCTCCCGGTGAATCGATCACGCGAGAGCGGAGCGGTGCGTCCAACGCCACTTCATTGCGTGCTTCGATTCTTCGCCTGCCACCTTTCCTTATGTCGAACTTATGGACGCGAGTATGTGGCCAGAACCAGCTGATGAACTTCACACCGAACTTTTTCCACAACTGTTCCTGGAACCATAGGGTGCCAGGCATTGGGTTATGGAAAAGTGCAGAGATCCGTTTACCTTCGTCTGTTTCCGGGACAAGCCAGCGTTGACCTTCAGGGTCAGTTTCGTTCGACATTTTGTAGCCGCCAACGTTCGGCAAGATTTCTTGCAGATTGCCACCAGCGGTTATGAAGACCGTAGTGCCCTGGGCTATTTTTGTGAAATAGGACCCGAGGTTCGACAGCAACAGGATGATGGTAATCGCCAGGCTGGCAATCACCGCCAGCAGAACAACACTAATCAAGAGCTCGAACATGATGTTTCTCCTTGTATGTGTCAGCAGAAAGAGCTGCTGTCTGCAACATAGAGTACACGAAACTACAGAAAAGTCAAG
>CAYJLK010000004.1:44595-55285 GCA_964371445.1 uncultured Candidatus Saccharibacteria bacterium | reverse complement strand
TGAAACGAAAAGCGTGCTATACCAGTTGATATATCCATGAATAAACTGTCTTCGGTACCCGCGTGTGTCGGTATTATCCTCGATGGCAATCGCCGCTGGGCGAAAGCGCGTGGCCGGCTAACATTTGAAGGGCACCGCGCAGGCAAGGAGGCGCTGACGAATGCGGTGCGGTTTGTGCGCGAGAGCGGCGTCGCGCACTTGGTCGTCTATGCATTCTCAACCGAGAATTGGAATCGCAAAGAAGAAGAGGTGGCGTTTCTCATGAACCTCTTCCATGAGTCGATACAAAAACAGATGAGAGCATTGGGGAAGGAGGGAATCCGTGTGCGTTTCGTCGGACAGCGCGAACGATTCTCGGACACACTGCGACAGGCGATGGACGAGGTTGAAAAGGAAACGGGAGAGAATAAGGCGCTTACGCTGTGGGTCTGCATCTCGTACGGCGGCAGAGCCGAGATTGTCGCGGCCGCGAATGCCGCCGCGGCGCGCGGCGGGATAACCGAGGATTCCCTGACGGAACATTTGTGGACGGCCGGGATGCCGGATCCCGACATTATCATTCGCACGAGCGGCGAGAAGCGTCTCTCCGGATTCTTGCCGTGGCAGACGGTCTATAGCGAATTTTTTTTCACCGATACCCTGTGGCCCGATTTTTCAAAAGAAGAGTTCGATTCTATCCTTGCGGAATTTGCGACGCGCGAGCGTCGCCGCGGGAAATGACCGGAAGTGGTACTGTTTGGTGATGGACCTCCCGATACTCTACGAAGATGCGGATATCGTCGCGGTCGCGAAGCCCGCGGGGCTCATTACGCATTCTGACGGCCGCACAATAGAAGAAACGGCAGAAGACTGGTTCAAAGAGAAGTACGGGAAGGGAGAGGGGATAGGATACGTGCACCGGCTCGATCGCGACACCTCGGGCGTGCTTGTCTTTGCGAAGAACGCGGCGGCATATGAGTTCCTGCGCAAAGCATTCCACGATCGCGACGTGCACAAGACATACCTCGCCGTTACCTATGGCGCGCCAAAAGAGAAGAAGGGGACCATCGATTTCGACATCGGCCGTTCCCGCCAGGACTTCCGCCTCCGGAGCGCCCAGCCCAAGGCAAAGGGGACGCTCCGCGACGCGCTCACCAACTATGAGGTCATCGGCGAGACAGAAGGGTATGCGCTCATGAAAATGACGCCAGAAACCGGTCGGACGCACCAGATACGCGTGCACTTGAAGGCAATCCATCACCCTATCATCTGCGACCCGCTCTATGCCCCCAACCATAAACCTGCATTAGGCATCACCCGGCTGGGCCTCCATGCCTCTTCGCTCGATATCCCGCTCCCCAAAGGAGGAAGAGTCGTCATTACCGCTCCAATACCGAGCGACCTCGCTCCTGCCTTTGCCCAATTTAAAACGGCGTGCTAGAGTGCGCGACACATGCGAAAGGTTATAACTCCAGTCAATCAAGAGGGACGCGCGGCGCTCGGGATTCGCGCCGGTGACACCGTGCGCGTCGTCCAGAACATCATCGAGCTCAAGAAAGGCCGCGGCACCGACAAAAAGGAGAAGACGACGAAGAACGCTCGCAAGCAGACATTCGAGGGTCTCGTCCTCTCGGTCAAACATGGGACGGAGGCGGGCGGGATGTTCACGGTTCGCGCGACCCTCTCGGGTGTGGGCGTCGAGAAGACCTTTCCGCTCTACTCGCCGGTCATCGACTCCATCGAGATAGTGAAGCGTTCTCGCGTTCGTCGCGCCAAGCTCTACTTCATCCGCGAGAAGGCGGCAAAGGCGGTCCGCCGCCAGCTCCGGAACGCGCGCATGATGCACGTGAAGAGCGACGAGACGGTTGCTCCGGAAGAAGGTGCGACAGAAAGCGAATCGCTTGAAACCGCCGCACCGGTCGCCGAAGAAACAAAAGAAGAAGTTGTAGTATAGTGTTCTAGCGCCGCCCTGGCGCGTACCGGCATGTATTTCCGTGCACACTTGCGCAGGTAAGTAGGCTTGCCTGCGCAGCGTTCGCAAGAAATAAATGCTAGCATTTATTTCCGTGCTCACTTGCGCAGGTGGCGAAATTGGTAGACGCACTACCTTGAGGTGGTAGCTCCTGTTAAGGGAATGGAGGTTCAAATCCTCTCCTGCGCACAAACAATGAAAGAATCGTAATAACCGGAAATAAAAAAGCCCAGCGCATGCGCTGGGCTTTTTGACTCCCATCAGCCTACAGAACCAAGGTCGAGGGCTTGAGCAGCATGGGGATGAGCGTGTCGAGATTCAACAGCATCCAGAGTGCCGCGCCCGTGCCGATTATCTTCAGCAGGAGTCCGCAGAGGGAAGCGAACCGCTTCTCCCACGGGCTTCTGCCGAGTTTAACGAAGAACATTGCCAATGCTTCCATGACTGACCTCCCAAGTGATTGACCTTTCTATAATAGCACCTTTCACAGATAAAGTCAATACCCCATAAACACCGTGTATACTAGCCGTATTATGCTCTACACCGGCAAAGGGGATAGCGGGACGACGACGGCATTCGGCTGTGATCAACAGCGGATATCGAAGTCGTCTGCATTGCCCGAGGCGCTCGGGTGCCTCGATGAGTTGAATGCGTTTCTTGGCTTCGTGAAGATGCGGAGCACCGGCGAGCCGCGCATTGCGGCAGCTTTGCGCGGCATGCAGGAGACCCTCTTCATCATCCAAGCAGAAGTCGCGGGTGCCGAGAAACGGGTGGGGGAGGGTGCAGTGAAAGAGGTTGAGAAATTGGTGAATGAGATTGAAAAAGAAATACCGCCCTTGAAGGGTTTCTCAATTGCCGGCGGGACGGAGCTCTCCGCCCTGCTGGACGTCGCGCGCACGCTCGCGCGTCGCGCCGAGCGGCGCGTCATCCTTGTGAAGGAGCTCGGGCTCCGCGAACTTGCGCACGAGACGCTCGCATACCTCAACCGTCTCTCCTCGCTCCTTTTCGCATTCGCGCGCCTCGCGAATCATCTCGCGGGCGTTGCAGAAGAAACACCTCGATATTAACGCGCGCACTTTGGGTATTCGTGGTATAAAAATCGTGTGCCCGTCTGCGTAAATGCTACGGCGAGGCAAGCATGGCGACTATGGTGTAACGGTTAACACTGGAGCTTGTGGAGCTCTCAATTCGGGTTCGATTCCCGATAGTCGCCCCAGCGATTTCTAGACATGCGTGATACCATACTGTGCATGAAGAGCCTTTTCCTCGGCATTTTGGCCATCATTATTCTCGGTCTAGGCGGACTCGTATACCGAAACGCTGTCGAACACCCGGCACAACCCATCACCTGTCCGATGGACGCTCTAGTCTGTCCCGACGGTACGGTAGTCTCTCGCACGGGGAACTCCTGCACGTTCCCGGCCTGTCCGCCGCCGAACGTCTCGCTCCCGGAGCTGAATATATCCTTCGCCCTTCCTGAAGGGTGGGTGACAGCCGATCCTTATGACGGTTCGATTGTCGCCGCCTTCAAACCGTCCGTCGCAACCTCTTCGGTGAGCGCCGCCGGCATCACGATACGCCGCTACGCGATCGAGGCATCGTCGACCGCGCTTGCAACCATGCAGCGGACAGCCATCGGCGGCGCATCCGGCTTGCCGGTGAGCGCGACGGCATTTACCTCCACCATGCTCGGGAGTCATCGCTTCACCGTCGTCATGCTTGAGCGCTTCGAGGGGGTCATCGATACTGCATATTATCTCGCGCGCGCCGATGACGTTCTGCGCTTCGATGCTATCGACGAACAGGCGGATTGGACCAATCCGAACCTTAACGTCGCAGCACTCCCGAATCATGCGGCGCTCCTGAAGCTGCTTGCGACCCTCCAAGGGGGTTGACGAGGTGATATGGTAGAGGGAGTTACTTTATAATTCATCCACATATGAACACTAATTCTTTGTACGAGATTTTCGACAACGGCATCGTGCGTATCGCGCTCATTGGCGCGCTCGGCATTCTCACGCTCTTCCTGCTCGCAGAGACGATAGCCACGGCAAAAAACTTCGGGCGTACCGGCGTACCAGCAACCGACACCATTACGGTGCAAGGGAGCGGTCAAGCGACCTTTCCGCCGGACGTCGCGCGTATTTCGTTCACGGTTGAAAACACGAAGTCGACGGTTGCGGATGCACAAGCCGCGACTACCAAGCAGGCGAATGCGGCACTCGACTTCGTCAAAGAGCAGGGCATCGCGGAGAAAGATATACGGACGCTTTCCTACAACATCAGTCCGCAGTATTCGTATCCGAATCCGTGCGTCTCTGGAACATTCTGTCCGGACTACAGCCGTACGCCGAAGATTACCGGCTACCAAGTCTCTGAGACGATTCAGGTAACGATGCGCGACCTCTCTGCTGTCGGTGCGCTCCTCGGCGGTCTCGGGAAACTCGAGGTGCAGAATGTAAGCGGACCGGCCTTTGCGCTCGATGATCCGACGGCGGGATATGATGCGGCGCGCGCCGATGCTATCAGCAAGGCAAAAGCGCAAGCCGCGCTTCTGGCAAAACAGCTCGGCGTTTCGCTCGATAAGATTGTGAACTTCAGCGAATCATCGGGCGGATACGCATATCCGATGATGTACGGTCTCGGTATGGGAGGGGCAGAATCAAAAGCGTCGATCGCGCCGGATGTACCGACAGGCGAGAACACCTACAACGCGTCCGTCTCGATCACCTACGAGATACGGTAAGAGTCTCTTTAAAAAAACGACCCCGCACGGGCGGGGTCTGGCGGAGGAGGAGCGTCATTTGGCGGTAACCTTCTCCAGTTCTGCCTTGATCTTATCGACGGCGTCCTGGGCAGTCCCGGAATTTTTCACGTCGTTTCCCGTGAGGCCGGTTGTAATCTCGATGGTACGGCCGTCGTCTTGCAGAGATAGATTTGCCCGGACTCGCCAATCCTTCCCGATCACTGCCGCACCGATATTCGAGGATTGTCTCACGAGAAGGACGCTCAGCTTGCCTCCGGGGGTACCTACTGCTTCCACCTGGTACCCAAGCTCGTGCGCGACGGTCTTGACGTCGCCCACGAAGTTCTTTGCCGGAGTAGTAAGGACGAGAATGCCCCTGCTTGCATCGACCGAATTCGGATTCACGAGGGATCCGACGTGCGGGACAACCGACAAGAAGTTCAGAAGCGCCTCGACTTGGCTGAAGGCCGGACCCGGATGCAACGCTACAACAAGAACGAGAAGCGGGAGAAACTTGGTTTTCATGACGGACTCCTTTAAGAGTTGTGGGGTACTCCTGTGCTCTTTTATATAACCTCAATGACATATTGTCAATAGCACGCGGTGGATAAGGGATTTGACTCTTGTGAGGCGCCGTACTATACTGCCGCTATCGAAAGCCCGCAGGGCTTTTTTATTTAGTAACGCCACTTCTGCATGATCTCACCATTCACGTATCTGAAGCATGTGCGCGAAGAGTTCGCTCACGTTGTATGGCCGACGAATCGTACTGCGCTCGCGCACACGCTCGTCGTCATTCTCATCGCGATTAGTATCGCGATCCTGGTCGGTCTGCTTGATTATGTGTTCGGTTTGATGGTGAGTCGCGTTGCGGGCGGATACTAGGAGCTCTATGGATACGACCCAACACACCTATAGCGGTGAAGCAGATTTGCCGGAAGAGATCGGCATGGCGGACATTGCGCCGACCGTGCGCAAAGAGATCCGTGATGAGGTATCGCCGAAGATCGAGGATGCACGCTGGTACACCATCCACACCTATGCCGGTTATGAAAATGCCGTCGAGCGCAATCTGAAACAGCGCATCGAATCCTTGGGTATGGAGAACAAGATTTTCGATGTCATCGTCCCGACCGAAAAGAAGATCCGGGTGAAGGGAGGGAAGCGCATTGTCGAGGAAGAGAAAATCTATCCGGGCTATATCCTCGTCCGCATGATCGTCGATGACGACTCGTGGTTCGTCGTGCGCAATACCCCGCGCGTGACCGGCTTTGTCGGGAGCGGCAACACGCCGGTACCGATGGAGGAGTCCGAGGTCGCGACGCTGATGAAGCGTATGACGGCTGAGGCGCCGAAACACCGCATCGATCTAGTGAAAGACGATCCGATTGTGATTGCAGACGGGCCGTTTAAGGATCTGGAGGGCAAGGTCGGCGAGATCGACGAGGATCGCGGGAAGGTGAAGGTCATGGTCTCGATGTTCGGTCGCGAGACGCCGGTGGAGCTCGATTTCTTGCAGATACGCAAACTCTAAGGTAACCTCACACAATCATGGCAACAGTCGTAAAAAAGATAAAACTTCAGATTCCGGGCGGGGCGGCGACGCCAGCGCCTCCGGTCGGCACCGCGCTCGGTCCCGCCGGTGTGAACATCGGTCAGTTCGTGACCCAGTTCAACGAAGCGACGAAGGATAAGCGGGGAACCATCATCCCGATTGAGCTCTCGGTCTACGACGATCGTTCGTTCACCTTTATCATGAAGAATCCGCCAGCCTCTCGTCTCATCTTGAAGGCACTCGGTCTCGAGAAGGGTTCGGGCAAGGCGAAGGAGACGAAGGTCGGCACTATCACGAAGGCGCAGATTGCGGCTATCGTCGAAGAGAAGATGCCGGACATGAATGCGAGTTCACCCGAAGCGGCCGGCCGCACCATCGCGGGTACGGCGCGAAGTATGGGTATCGACGTTAAATAACTTTAAGATGTATAAAAACGCGCGGCAGATGCCGCGCGTTTTTATTTTCGCTCAAGCATGAGGAATCGATGCGGCGGGTTCTCTTCACCAGTTTCGTCCGCGACTATGTTGAATTCTTGTTCGTACGCAGGGAAGTAGGTATCAGCCTCGGCAGCGTCATCAACAAGGGTAAGGTAGAGACGGGTCGCATACGGGAGAGCGGCGGCGTAGAGCTCGCCGCCGCCGATGATGAATGTCTCATCGTTACCCGGCGCATCTGCTGCGGCGAGAAATGCATCGGAGAGCCCATCAACGGCAACTGCTCCTTCTGCTTGGTATCCAGCCTGGCGTGTCACGACGATATTGGTCCTCCCGGGAAGTGGGCGGAACTTCAGGGGGAGCGACTCCCAGGTTTTGCGCCCCATAATGACCGGATGTCCGCTCGTGAGCTCCTTAAACCGCCGCATATCGTCCGGGAGCCGCCAGAGGAGCTGCCCGCCCCTCCCCAGTTCCCGGTTCTTACCGAGGGCGGCTATGAGCGAAATGCGCCCTGTTCCTTTATCAGTGTCAATATCTTCACTTTTCTGCATGTACCGTATACTAGCAGGATGTCAGTTATCGGCATCCACGAAGTCGTTCGAAGGATTAAAGAGAATGATCTCATCACCGGACTCGCTGGTCGCGATCTTTCAAGTCCTGAAGGCACCGGCATCGATCTGCGACTCGGTGCCGTGCATACGATCATTGAGGGCGGCGCATACATCGAGGCAGACGGTCCCGCAGGACTCGGAAAGAGAAGTGGTGTGAAGACGGAAGAACTCTATCGTCTAAAAGACGGAGACGTGCAGGACGAACTTATCGTGAAGCCGGGCGAGTATTATCTCGTCCAGACCGCCGAGACTCTGCACACACCACTCGATGTGATGCCGATGGTGTACCCGAGGAGCTCTCTGTTCCGTGCCGGACTGTTGCTTCTCGCGACGAAAACTGATCCCGGGTACGAAGGACAGCTTACGTTCGGTCTCACGAACCTCGGACCATTCCCCGTGAAGCTTCAGCTCGGTGCGCGTATCTGCAACGTTGTCTTCCATGCGATAGAAGGCGACGCCATTGGCTACCGCGGACAGCATCAGGGCGGTCGCGTCAGCCACGGCGAAGAAACTCAAGTCTGAATATGTTCCTTTCCGACGTTGATATTAAGAAGGCAATCAGAAAGGGCGAGATCACTATCAAGCCATTCGTTCCTGCAAAGGTTCAGCCTGTCAGTTACGACATCCGGCTCGGGAACAAATTTGTTTTTAATGAAGATACAAAGACACGTGTCGTAGATCCCGAGAAAAAGATTTTTGCACCAAGTCGTGAGATAGAAATAGCAGAGGGAGATGAATTCGTTCTTCACCCGGGCACATCCGTTCTCGGTGTTTCTAAAGAATTCTTCGGTTCGGATAACTATCTCATCCAGCTTGGCGGCAAGTCTTCGCTCGCGCGTATCGGCTTAATGATTCATAACACGGCCGGCATCATCAACCCCGGACACTTCTTGTGTGTCACCTTTGAAATAACGAATCAAAACAACATACCCATCATCCTGCGTCCCGGAATGGAGATTGCACAGATTCTTTTCTCCACCATTTCTTCTCCCCCATCGCGGACGTATAAAACAACAGGGCGATTCGCAAAAAATAATTGGGACCATTTTGTCTCAAAAAGAAAAATAGTTATGCGGGCGGCAAAGAAAAAGAAATAATCTCACTATCATGAAAACCCGGCACCCCGAATATCAATATCTGGATTTGCTGAAAGACATTATGAAAAACGGGAGTGATAAAAAGCTTTTCTTCACGCCGGAGGTACTCAAACAGTACGCCGCAAAGGGGCAGAAACCGCCCTTCATTCGAAGTGTATTCGGAAGGCAAATTCGTTTTAATTTAGCAGACGGGTTTCCGCTCATCACGACCAAGAAGACGTTTCTCCGGGGCATTATCGTGGAACTTTTGTGGTTTTTGAAAGGTGACTCGAATATAAAATATCTCGTGGATAACAACGTGCATATTTGGGATGAGTGGGCGTGGAAGAAGTACAACAAGCACTGCGTGAGAAATAAACTCCCCGCTATGAGTCAAGAGGACTTCATTGCGAAACTGAAGAAGGAGCCTGCGAAGAGTCCTTTTGTGAAGAAATGGGGAGACATCATTACGGTGTACGGCAGGATGTGGCGTCGCTGGCCGGCAAGCAAAGGACGGGAAATAGATCAGCTCGCGTGGGTTATTGAGGGTCTCAAGGAGGCTCCTTTTCGCAAGTCGTATGTCGTCTCGGCGTGGAATCCGGATTTCATTTATGAAATGGCAGCAGAAGAAAATAAAAACGAAGTACCGCCCTTTTGTCACACTACCTTTCAGTTTGCGGTGACTGAGGGGGACAAGCTTAATCTCGGCATGTATCAAAGAAGCGGCGACGTGTTTCTTGGAGTGCCGTTCAACATTGCAAGCTACGCACTCCTGCTCCAGATGGTGGCGCAGGTGACCGGGCTCCGGGCAGGGGAGTTTGTGCACTCTTTTGGCGACGTGCACGCCTATTCAAACCACTTTGCTCAGGTAAAGGAGCAGATGAAACGGGAACCCTATCCATTCCCGAAGATGAAATTGAACCCGAAGCGGAAAAACATCGACGACTTTGTCTTTGAAGATTTCATACTCGAGCGATACCAATCTTATCCGCCGCTCAAAGCAGAGATAGCAAACATTGGCGGATTTACCGAGAATAAAAAGAAGAGTTCAAGGGTTGTAAAGAAAAAATAATATGAATATGTACAAACGAATAAAAAAACAGGACAAGGAGATTTATAAGGTCATCACGGGAGAAGAGAAGCGGCAGGCGGAGGGGCTGGAACTCATTCCGTCGGAAAATTACGTCTCGCGCGCGGTGAAGGAGGCGATGGCGTCATCACTCACCAATAAATACTCGGAAGGGTATCCCGGTAAACGCTACTACGGCGGACAAGAATTCACGGACCAGGTGGAAACGCTTGCGATTGAACGCGCGAAGAAGCTCTTCAAGGCGAAGTATGCGAACGTTCAGCCCTTGGGCGGCGCGAATGCGAATATCGCGATGTACTTCGCTCTGCTAGAACCCGGCGACACCGTGCTCGGCATGGACCTCTCTCATGGCGGACACCTGACCCACGGGCACCCCGTGACATACCTCACCAAGATTTTCAATTTTCGGCGATACAAGATGAAGAACGTGGAGACGGGTGAAATTGATTACGACGACATGCGCCGCGTCGCGAAGAAGATAAAGCCGAAAATTATCCTCGCGGGATTTTCGGCGTACCCGCGCGAGCTCAACTACAAAAAATTCGTGAGCATCGCGCGCGAAGTGGGCGCCATTTCGGTAATGGACGCTGCGCATATCGCGGGGCTCATCGCAGGGAAGGCGGCGAAGAATCCGTTCGACTATGGCTTCGACATCATCACCACGACGACGCATAAGACTCTGCGGGGCCCTCGCGGCGGGATGATTCTCGTGCGCAAGGATGAGGAATTGGCGAAGAAAATAGACAAGGCGGTGTTCCCGGGATTCCAGGGTGGGCCACATATGCACCAGATCGCGGCAAAGGCGGTAGCGTTTGGCGAGGCGCTCCGACCGTCGTTTCGGAAGTATGCAAAACAGATAATCGCGAACACGCATGCGATGGAGAAAGTATTTAAGAAGCATAAGGCGCGGATGCTCACCGGCGGTTCTGACAACCATCTCATCCTGCTCGACGTCTGGTTCTCGTTCGGCATTTCCGGCGGGGAGGCGGAGAAGCTCCTGGATCGCGCGGGCATTACGCTCAATAAAAATGCGATTGCGGACGATACGCGCAAGCCGATGGATCCCTCCGGCATCCGTTTCGGCACACCGGCGATGACCACGCGTGGATTCGGCACGAAGGAAGCGTCGCGCGTCGCGGAGATCATGATCGAGGTGCTCACTACGCGCACTGACGGCGCCGTGAAGCGCGCGAAACAGGAAATCAAGAAGCTGGCTCTCGCACATCC
>CAYJLK010000004.1:0-44495 GCA_964371445.1 uncultured Candidatus Saccharibacteria bacterium | reverse complement strand
GCGGACCTCGCGCACGGAGACTACACCACCAACGCCGCGCTCGCGGCGGCGAAAACACTAGGGAGGAAGCCGCAGGAGCTTGCAGACGAGCTCGCGCGAGTTCTCATTGATACTCTCGGCGCAGATATCGCGAGCCACGTCGCGGTCGCCGGACCGGGGTTCATTAACATCACGCTTGCGCGGGAAGCGATAACGCTCGCAGTCGCCGAAGCAGATGCACAAGGAGCAGAGTGGGGGAAGGGTACGGTACAAGCGGACAAGCGCGTGCTTATAGAATACTCAAACCCGAACGCATTTAAGGAGATGCACATCGGCCACTTGGTCGGCACGATCGTGGGCGAAGCGGTGTCGCGGCTCATTGAGAATGACGGTGGTGCCGTTGCACGCGATACGTTCGGCGGAGACATCGGTCCGAATGTGGCGAAGGCGCTCTGGGGTTTGCGCAAGGGAGGTGTCAGCGAACCGGCGACGGCAGGCGAGATAGGCGCGGCGTACGTCGCGGGTTCAACAGCATACGAGACGGACGCCGCGGCGAAGGCAGAGATAGACGCGCTCAATCAAGCGATTTACACTGGCACCGACACGGTGCTTATGGAACTTTGGCGCAAGGGACGCGACGTATCCGTAGGAGAGTTTCGCCGCATCTGGAAGCTCCTCGGTACACGCTTTGATTTTGAATTTTTCGACAGCGACACAACCGAGACCGGCATGCGCGTGGTACACGACGGGCTTGCAAGAGGCATATTCCAAAAAAGCGACGGCGCGATTATTTATAACGGGGAGAAGAAGGGCGTGCACACGATGGTATTCATCACGTCACACGACACGCCCACCTACGAGGCGAAGGATATCGGACTCGCGTTTCTCAAGGAAGAGCGCTGGCCTTCAGACAAAGTCATCATTGTCACCGGCAACGAGCAGACTGGGCGTTTCAAGACAGTGCTCGCGGCGCTCGAAGACATAGCGCCGCTCGTCGCCGCGAAGACAGTTCATCTCGCAACCGGTTTCTTGAAGCTTGCATCGGGGAAGATGTCTTCGCGTGAAGGGAATATTATTACCGCCGCCGATTTCATCAGGGAGGTCATCGGGAAAGCGAACGAAAAGAATCCGGACCCGCTCATTGCCGAGCAGGTCGCCGTCGGCGCGATTAAATATATGATTCTGCGACAGGCGCCCGGCTCGGACATTATCTTTGAAGAAGAAAAATCCTTGTCGCTTCTTGGCGACTCTGGGCCCTACTTGCAGTACGCGCTCGTGCGCGCGAGGTCGGTGCTGAAGCACGCAGAGGGCGGCGCGCCGGCATCCGGCGCGCCGGGAACACCCTATCTTCTCGAGCGACTCATGCTGCATTTCCCGGAGGTGGCGGCACGCGCCTCCCGCGAGCTTGCGCCGAACCTGCTCGTGACCTATCTCACCGAACTCGCGGGAGCGTGGAATTCTTTCTATGCGCAAGAGCGCATCATTGGCGGCGACCATGAAGCACATAAATTCATGCTTGCGCGCGCTTTTGTGAACACGATGACGAATGGGCTCACACTCCTTGGTATTCCCACGCCGGAAAAGATGTAGCCAGTTTCTTTTTCACCCGGTAAACGCTAGGATAAGCGGATATGGCTGATACGCCCGAGAAGTCTGAAGCGGCAAGGCGCGAGGAGGCAACGCTCGCGTTTTGGGAGCGCGAGCGCATCTTTGAGAAATCGCTCGCGAAGAAGTCCCCCAAGGGCGATTTCATCTTCTACGAAGGGCCGCCGACCGCCAACGGCAAGCCCGGTATCCACCACCTCGAAGCGCGCGCATTTAAGGACGCTATTCCACGCTATAAGACGATGCGCGGCTATCGCGTCAATCGTCGCGCCGGCTGGGACACGCACGGCTTGCCGGTGGAGCTTGAGGTTGAGAAACAGCTCGGTTTTTCTGGCAAACCGGACATAGAGACCTACGGTATCGCTGCATTTAACAAGAAATGCCGCGAGAGCGTGTTCACCTACATTGACCTGTGGGCGAAGTTTACGAAGCGCATCGGCTACTGGGTGGACGAGACGAAGGCGTACTTCACCTTCGATAGCGCGTATATGGAGATGCTCTGGCACCTGTTCGCCAAGACGGCGAAGGACGGACGTCTCTATAAGGACTACAAGGTGGTGCCGTGGTGCCCGCGGTGCGGTACCGCGCTCTCCAGCCACGAGCTCGCGCAGGGATATCAAGATGTCAAAGACCTGACGATTACTGCGAAGTTTGAATTGGCGGACGAGCCGGGGACTTTTCTCCTCGCATGGACGACCACACCATGGACATTGCCGGGGAACGTCGCGCTCGCCGTCGGGGAAGACATTGAATATGGAGTATATGAGGCTGGTGAACAGAAAGTGATTCTCGCCGCAAAAGTCGCTATAGAAAATTCCTTGCAACCTTTACGGCTCATAAAAGGTCGCGATCTCGTGGGTAAGAAATACAAACCGCTCTACGATTTTGCTAAGAGTCTCGCACCCGAAAGCGAGAAATCAAAATTTGGGAAAGCATTCCAGGTGTACGCGGCAGACTTTGTCACGACCGAGGACGGTACCGGCATCGTGCATACGGCAGTGATGTACGGACAGGAAGATTTCGAGCTCGGGAACAAGGTAGGCTTGCCGAAGGTGCACCTCGTAAATCCGGAAGGGAAGTTCGTAGACGGCACCGGCATGCTCGCCGGTCGTTCGGTCGTGGAAGAAGAGACGTCGGTCGAGATACTGAAAGACCTGCAGGCGCGCAACCTGCTTTTCAAAAAAGAATCCCACACGCACACCTATCCCTTCTGCTGGCGCTGCAAGACGCGGCTCATCTACTATGCGCGCGACTCGTGGTATATCCGCATGTCTGACCTGCGCGGCAAGCTCGTCACCGAGAACAAGAAGATACACTGGGAGCCGACCTATATCCGCGACGGTCGCATGGGCGAGTGGCTCGCGGGCGCCAAGGACTGGGCGATAAGTCGCGAGCGGTACTGGGGCACGCCGCTCCCGGTCTGGCAGAGTGCAGACGGCACCGAACAGCTTGTCGTGGACTCGGTTGAAATGCTGAAGAAGCACACGAAGAAATCCGGCAATACATATTTCGCCATGCGGCACGGAGAAGCGGGTAACAGTACGCACAAAATATTCGACTGTACCGATTCGCAGAAATTTGGTCTCAGTGAGAAAGGTCGTGAAGAGGTAAAAACAAATGCCTCAAAGCTTCGTGGTCGTCACATCACGCACGTGTACGTCTCACCGTTCACAAGAACTCGCGAGACTGCGGATATTGCATCAGAAATTCTGGGCATACCAAAAGAGAATATCGTTATCGACGAACGACTGCGGGAACTCAACTTTGGCGACTTTGACGGCACATCAGGTCTCGATGCTTTCTACGAGCACCGGAAGCAGCTCCGCTATACGGACCCCTTTCCAAATGGGGAGAGCTATCAAGATGCAAAAAACAGATTCGGTGCGGTACTCTATGATCTCGAACGAAAATATAAGAACACGAATATCCTTATCGTTTCGCACGGTATCGGTCTAGAGACGCTTCCGGCAGTCGCTCAAGGAGTCTCGGCGGAAGAGTCAAAGAGGATTGCGACCAAAAAGCCTCACACAGCTGAAGTTGAAGAGATTCCATTTGTTCCACTTCCGCACAATGAGAACTATGAGCTCGACCTGCACCGGCCGTACATTGACGATGTTGTGTTGGTGTCGGAGAAGGGGACGGAACTGCGTCGGGTGAAAGAGGTTATGGACGTGTGGTTTGATTCCGGCGCGATGCCGTTTGCACAGGCCGCGCGTGAGCGCGGTGCTGAGCCCCTCGAGGCATTCCTCAAGAAAGTCTCTTATCCGGCCGACTATATCTGCGAGGCAATCGACCAGACGCGCGGATGGTTCTACACCCTGCTTGCCGTCGGCGTGCTTTCCGGGCGCGGTGCTTCTTTCAAGAACGCCATATCGCTCGGGCATCTCTTGGATGCCGAAGGACAGAAGATGAGCAAGTCGAAGGGGAATGTCGTCGACCCGTGGATCGAGATAGAGAGGTGGGGCGTCGATGCACTCCGGTTCTGGATGTACAGCGTGACGGGGCCCGGCGACTCTAAGAATTATGACGAACAGACGGTGAAAGAAGCGGCGAAGGTTCTCTCGTGGGTGGAGAACAGCGCGAAGTTCTATGATCTCTTTAAAGATGTTCCTCGGACGGAATCTGCGCCGACTGTCATGGATCGCTGGATGCAGGTGCGACTTTCTGCTGCCGTCTCGACCGTCACTAACGCGATGGACGACTATCGACCGTTTGAAGCGACGCGTGCGATTGCAGGGCTCGCAGAAGACCTCTCGCAGTGGTATGTGCGCCGCATCCGTGACCGCGCTCGCGGGGGCGACCGCGCCGCGCTCGAGACGCTCCGCGAGACGCTCCGCGTATCGGCGCTTCTTCTTGCGCCGTTTGCGCCGTTCCTTGCCGAAGATGTATTTGCGAAGGTGCGCTCGGACGAAGATCCGATCAGCGTACACCTCAGCGACTGGCCGAAGGGAACCGGCTTCTGGGGTACGTTTCTCGGTCGCAAAGATCGCCACGATCTGCTTGCGGGTATGGTGCGGGTGCGCGCGCTCGCTTCCGACGCGCTCCAAGCGCGACAGAAGGCTGGCATGAAGGTGCGCCAGCCGCTCGCGAAACTCTCGGTACCCGATCTGTTGTCAAAAGAGCTTTTGGCCATCCTCGCCGACGAGGTGAATGTGAAGCATGTAGCAACCGGTCATTCGATGGTCGAACTCGATATCGTGCTGACTCCCGACCTCATCGTGCTCGGCGACGAGCGAGAGATGGCGCGTGCGGTCGCCGAGGCGCGCAAGACCGAAGGATTCCTCACGCACGATACGGTGCACGCGGAAGCCAGTCCGGAAGGGAAGCATTCGGTCATACTCTCGACCGGCGTCGCGCGCTTCAACCTCATTCGGGATGCGTCATAAATACGAGACACGCGGCATCATACTCGCACGATCTCCTCTGGGGGAATCGAACGCATCGGTAACTCTGCTTACGGGCGAGCTCGGCCTCCTGCGCGCTCGCGCGCAGGGCGTGCGGAAGCCGGGTGCGAAGCTTGCCGCCGCACTCGCGACACTCGCCGAGAGCTCTCTCGTGCTCGTGCGCGGGCGCGAAGGGTGGCGCATCGCGGGCGCCGTGCTTGAGGAACCGTGGTTCGCGCGAATAGGATCCGTGTCAGCTCGCGAGCGCGCGGCTCGTGTATCGGGTCTTCTCTTGCGTTTTGTCGCCGGTGAAGCGCGCGAACCTGAACTTTTTTCGATCCTGCGGAGCTTTTTTGAAGCACTTGGGACGCTCCCTGAAGAAATGCACGAAGCCGCTGAGATGCTTGCCGCGCTCCGTACGCTTGCCGCGCTCGGACTTGATGGGGGAGGCATCCCCGGTGCGGCCTCCGATTTCTCCGCTCCCGTGCTCGCTCGAATCGGGAAGGAGCGCGCGAAGTACATAGCACGCATCAATCGAGGTATTGCCGCGTCAGGTCTCTAAAAGTCCCATTTGTCTCGCAAAGTGCCGCTGCTCCTTGGGGTATACTGGTAGGCAATGTCACCTGTACCCGAAGACGATACTGGCTCGCTTGAGCGTGCTCGCGAACGCCTCTATGACCCGCGTGCGATCTCGCGGTCGCAACATGCGCATCTGGCGGCTCCCGAAGAGCGAGTGTTGCCGCATGCATGGGAAGAACGTATCCAGAAAAAAGCACCGCATACGGGCGAACGACATGTGCATCTCGCAGGAACATTTTTTGTTGCGGCGACCGTCTTTTTCTTCGTTGCGCTCGGCATTGCTGGCTTCTTCTTTTACTTTGGGGCCAACGCGGTCTCGGTGGATAAGATCACCATTGATATCCAGGGTCCGACGACCATCGCCGGCGGCGATACGGTTCCGCTCTCGCTCACGATTACAAACAAGAATCCCTCGGCGATCCAAAACGCAGTTATCGAGATCGATTTCCCGAACGGGACGAGAGATGCGAAGAACGTGCTTCGGGCGTATTCGCATTACGCCGAAAATCTCGGTACGATTGCGAGCGGCGAGGTCGTCACGCGATCAGTAGAGGCCGTCCTCTTCGGCGGAGCGGGGCAGAGCATCGTGCTCCCGGTCTCCTTTTCCTATGACACTCCCGGTTCAAACGCCGTCTTCCAGAAGAAATCTTCATACACGCTCACGATTTCTACGACGCCGCTCGCCGTCACTATCGATACGCTCACGGAAACGGTTTCGAACAAGCCACTCACACTCACACTCACCGTCCGCAGTAATGCGACGATACCGCTTCACAATGTCGTTCTTGCCGGGTCGTTCCCCTTCGGTTTCTCAGTACAGTCATCATCGGTTCCGCTGAATAATTCGAGTTTCCTTCTCGGCACGCTCGCGCCAGGAGCGAGCAAGACGATAACCCTTGTAGGGACGCTCGTGGGGCAGAACAAGGAACAGCGAGTCTTCCGTTTCACTCTCGGGACCGCGGACACTTCCAATAACCAATCGCTCGCTGTGACCTATATGACTCAAGAGGCGACCGTGATCATCGCAGCGCCCTTTATCGATACGACGCTTTCGCTCAACGGGAATACGGGAACGGATGTCGCGATTACTCCGGGGAGCTATCAGAACGTCACCATCTCCTATACCAATACGCTCGCAACAAGTATTAAGAATGCGACGGTCTCGATTGCTGTTTCAGGCTCGGCAGTCGACTATAGCAGTATTCGCTCTACCAGCGGCTTCTATAATTCCTCGAACCATACGGTCGTTTTCAGCAGAGATACCGATCCTTCTCTCGCGACCCTCGCTCCCGGTGCTTCCGGTGTCGGCGCGTTCACCTTCGCGACCCTTCCGGCGGGAGGATCCGCTTCTTCCCCGACCGTGAGCTTCACACTATCAGTGTCGGGAACGCGCGTCGGACAGACGAATGTGCCGGAAGAGGTGAGCTCGACAGTGACGAAGACTATCAAGGTCGCGACCATAGTCGCGCTCTCCGCTTCTTCGCTGCATTCTTCGGGACCACTCACCACGAGCGGTCCTATCCCACCGCGCGTTGATCAAGCGACTACGTATACGATCCTCTGGAGCGCACAGAACAAGGGAAGCGCAGTTGCGGGCGGCACGGTTTCGGCGATCCTGCCGAGCTACGTTTCCTATACCGCTAGCACTGCCGGCTCGGGGTCATTCCTTTATGACAGCCGGTCCCGTACCGTGACCTGGAATATCGGCGACCTCGCACAGGGGGCGAGCGCCCAGGGCGCCTTCCAAGTGTCCCTCACACCTTCAATTTCGCAGAAGGGGAGCGCACCGTCTCTGACAGGCGCGGTGTCCTTCTCCGGGTATGATCGCTTCGCGGGTGTATCGATTGCGGCAACCGCCGATCCGGCGACGACCGAAACGACGGGCGATCCAGGGTATGTCTCGGCATACTCAGTGGTGCAGTAGGATTTCGTATCCTTTTGGCGTACAGTAGCAATATGACTGACCAGAACCTGATGGAAAAGATCGTCTCACTCGCGAAGCGCCGCGGCTTCGTATTCCCGGGTTCCGAGATATATGGCGGTCTCGCCGGCACGTTCGATTACGGCCCGATGGGCGTCCGATTGAAGGAAAACGTGGAGCGCCTCTGGCTCCAGATGTTCCGCGACTCTCGCGATGATATGTATGGTGTCGATGCCGCCATTTTGATGAATCCAAAGATCTGGGAGGCCTCGGGTCACGTCGCCGGCTTCTCCGATCCTCTTGTGACGTGCAAAAAATGCGGGCTACGTTTTCGTGGGGATCACGTTGAGTTCAAAAAAGATTCGACGGGCAAGGTAATCGATGCTGATAAAACATGGATATGTGGAAGTTGTAAGTCAGAAAATGACTATGAGCCACGCCAGTTCAACATGATGTTCAAAACGCACGCGGGCGCAGCGGAAAATGAGTCAGCAACGGTATATCTACGCCCGGAGACGGCTGGCGGCATCTTCACGAACTTCAAGAATGTCGTTGATTCCCAGCATCCGAAGCTCCCGTTCGGCATAGCACAGATAGGGAAGGCCTTTCGGAACGAGATAGCCCCGCGTGACTTCGTTTTCCGTTCGCGCGAGTTCTCGCAGATGGAGATCGAATATTTTATACAGCCGTCCGAGTGGGAACAGGCGTTCGAGGAGTGGCGAAAAATGTTGCACCTCTTCGCTGAAGCGGTCGGCATTCCGCAAGACTCGATACACGAGCTTGAAGTGCCTGCTGAAGACCGCGCGCACTACTCGAAACGTACGATTGATTTTCTGTTTGATTTCCCCTCGAAGCGCGACGAGCTCTGGGGTCTTGCGTATCGCACTGATTTCGATCTTTCCGCGCATGCGGAGGCATCTGGAAATGAGCTCACGTACCTCGACGAAGAGACGAAAGAGAAGTTTATCCCGCACGTCATCGAGCCGTCCTTGGGCGTTGATCGCACGATTCTCGCCATACTCACGAGTGCGTACCGCGAAGATATGATGGGCGAGGAGACGCGCATGTATCTCGCACTCGCGCCGAAGATCGCGCCGGTCAAGGCGATGGTCTCGCCGCTGTTGAAAAACAAACCCGAGCTCGTAGCGAAGGCGCGCGAGGTGCGTGTCGAGCTGCAGAAGATACATCCGGCTATCGCCTGGGACGACAACGGCAACATCGGCAAGCGGTACCGCCGGCAGGACGAGATTGGCACGCCGTTTTGCATCACGATTGACTTCGACACTCTCGGCGAATCCCCTGAATTAAAAGATACTGTTACCCTCCGCCACCGCGACTCGGGCTCTCAGGAGCGCCTCTCGGTCGCTGAAGTGGCCGAGCGCATCCGCTCCGCTATCGAATAGGAGACACCTGCCTGCTGTCGGCGGGTATGTTAGGATTCCAATAATGGATAAGGAGATACGCGTTTCTATCACAGCGGGCACCGTATTTACCGCTCTTCTTATTGTCGCCGGTGCGTATATCTTCTGGCTTTTGCGCGACCTCGCGCTCCTCGTCTTGACCGCAATCGTCATCGCCTCGGCCATCGAACCGGGGGTAGCGTTTTTCATACGCCAGCACTTGCCGCGCTTCGTCGCCGCACTGTTCGTCTATGTGCTCGTCTTCGGCTCGGTCTTCTCGATTCTATATCTCTTTTTCCCGCCGATCATCGCCGACGCCGCGAATTTCCTGTCGGCGATGCCGCGATACCTGGACACCATAAATGTTACTACTCCGTTTTCGACCGCGACGACTGCGGTCGGTAGCCAGCCTCAGGCGCAGTCATTTATTCAGACGCTAATCTCGTTCCAAAATATCTTTACGTCAAGCTCGGCAAGCATCTTGCAACTCTTCGTCACATTCTTCGGCGGCATCTTCTCGCTCATGCTCGTCATCGTGCTCTCGTTCTACTTTGCGCTTCAAGATACGGGGGTCGATGACTTTATCCGTCTTGTGATGCCGGTGAAGTATGAAGAGTATTATGTCGATCTCTGGAAGCGTTCACAGAAAAAAATCGGTCTCTGGATGCAGGGGCAAGTACTCCTCTCAGTCATCGTCGGGATTCTCGTCTATCTCGGTCTGCTCATTATCGGCATCCCGTACGCCCTCCTCCTCTCCGTCTTTACCGCGATGGCGGAAATCATCCCCGTATTCGGTTCCATCATAGCGGGGGCAGTGGCAGTCATCGTCGCCTATTCCGACGGCGGCATCTCGCTCGGCTTTATCGTCGCCGGACTGTATGTCGTCGTGAACCAATTCGAGTCGAATCTCATCTATCCGCTCATCGTGAAGAAGATCGTCGGCATCCCGCCGCTTCTCGTTATCGTAGGACTCATCGCGGGCTACACGCTCGCCGGATTCCTCGGGGCGGTACTCTCGGTCCCCGTCGCGGCAGTCCTGCTCGAATTCATCACTGACTTCGATAAGCGGAAGCGCCGCGCGCATCACGCGCAGACATAATCAAGCATGAGTGCGCGCTATCTCACCACCACCTTGCCGTACGTGAACGCGGATCCGCACGTCGGATTCGCGCTTGAAATACTCAAAGCAGATGTCCTTGCGCGTTCGTGGCATGCAGGGGACAATGAGGTCTTCTTTAATACCGGCACGGATGAGCATGGTCAGAAGTTATGGCAGGAAGCAGTGAAGCGTGGTGTGGAACCGCAGACATATGTAGACGAATATGCGGCGAGATTTAGATTGTTGAAAGAAAAACTCGGACTGTACCCCGACCTGCATTTCATACGGACGACCGATGAGCATCATGAGAAGGCGGCACAGGAATTTTGGGAAAGATGCAAAAAGAACATCGGACCGGATGGACCGGATATCTACAAAAAGAACTACCAGATAAAATACTGTATCGGCTGCGAACTCGAGAAGACCGATTCGGAACTAGTTGATGGGCATTGTCCGCTTCATCCGAATGCCGAGCTGGAAATTATTGATGAGGAGAACTATTTCTTCCGCTTCTCGCGGTACCAGCAACCGCTCCTTGATCTTTATGCGGCGCGATCCGATTTTGTCGTCCCGGACTTCCGGCTGAACGAGGTCCGCCTGTTTGTGGAACGCGGACTGCAGGATTTCAGTATTTCGCGGCTCAAAGAGAAAATGCCGTGGGGTATCGATGTTCCCGGTGACCCAGACCACGTTATGTATGTGTGGTTTGATGCTCTCGTTAACTATATCTCTACGCTTGGCTGGCCTGAAGACACACAGAATTTTGAGAAATTCTGGGGCACCCACGAGCATCCAAATGCGTTGCAGCTTGGTGGAAAAGATAACCTTCGTCAGCAGTCGGCTATGTGGCAGGCGATGCTGATGTCGGCAAGACTGCCGCCATCAAAGCAAATTCTGATACAAGGATTTATAACAAGCGGGGGGCAGAAAATGAGCAAGTCGCTCGGTAACGTTATTAATCCGCTGGACCTTGTTGAGAAATATGGCACCGATGCCGTGCGCTATGTACTCCTGCGCCACACGAGCTCCTTTGAAGATTCCGACCTCACGCTGGACGCTATCCACGACCACTATACCGCCAATCTCACGAACGGTCTCGGAAATTTCATTGCGCGTGTGATGAAAATGTCAGAAGATAATCTGGATGTTCACGAGATCCAAAACTTTCAGGGTGACACTCTGGAAGCAGATGCGAAAGACAGGCAAGCAAGAATAAACACTCTTCTCGGGGAGTTTCGTTTCAACGATGCTTTGGATGAGATATGGAAATTTATCGCTTTTGGAGACGAGTTAATTCAAAAGAAAAAGCCTTATCACTTGATAAAGGAGGATCCGAAAAAGGGGAAAGAAGAAATACTCAATTTCGTATGGCGCGCGTTTCGAATTGCCAACTTTCTTGAGCCGTTTATGCCAGCTACGAGCGAGAAGATCCGGACTGCATTTCGCGAAAACAAAAAACCCGAGAATCTCTTTCCGAGGTTATGACAGTGAAATATATAGACGCGCACTGTCACCTGCAGTTTGACGACTATGCGCAGGATGACACGGAACTCATCGAACGAATGCGCGAGGAGGGGGTCGCCGGCATCGTCGTCGGTGTCGATCTCGAATCGTCGAGGGAAGCGCTCTCGCTCGCAGAAAAGCACGAGCACTTGTTCGCTTCAGTCGGGTTGCACCCAAACCACGCGCCTGATGCGTCATTCGATACTGATGCGTTTCGCGAGCTCGCACAGAACTCAAAGGTCGTTGCGATAGGGGAGTGCGGGCTCGATTACTTCCGCCCGGCTGACGTGAATGAAGAGATAAAAGAAAAACAGAAAGAGCTTTTCAAACAGCACGTCGCGTTCGCTATTGACCTCAATAAGCCGCTCGTCATCCATTGCCGCCCGAGCAAGGGCACGATGGATGCGTATCATGATCTGATAGGGATACTGAAAGATGCGAAGCATGCGCACCCAAGCTTGCGCGGGGACATTCATTTCTTCGTCGGTGGTGTAGAAGAGGCGCGAGAACTCATCGCGCTCGGCTTCACGCTTTCCTTCACGGCCGTCATCACCTTCGCCCGCGACTATGATGCAGTCATCAAGGCCGTCACGCTCGGGAGTATCCTCTCAGAAACCGACGCCCCCTACGTCGCACCCCTCTCTCGTCGCGGGACGCGGAATGACCCGCTTGCCGCCGTCGAAGTTGTCATGAAGATTGCAGAGATTCGCGGTGAAGACCTTGAAACCGTCCGTATGGCGCTCCTAGAGAATGCGCGACGTATGTTCGCATTGCCTTAATTCCGCCCGTAAAACCGCCCTTGCCCGTACACTCAATTCGGCATCGTGTCATTGCTTTTTGTGCAGATCAGCAGGAAGACGCGGACTGCTTTAAAAGAGCCGAAAAGTCACCGTACGTATGACACAAGAAAGCAATGCCGAAATGAGTGTCCGGGCTTGCGAGCGTCAAAATCACGTGCTAGGATGCGGGAATTATGGCGAAAGATCTGGATATAGAGATGCGCGCTGATGAGGCGCTTGATGACGTTGGCGGCGAGTCGCGCGTCTACGAGCTCGGCTTCCATCTCGACCCTGAACTCCCGACCGAGGAGGTGAAGAAAGCCTACCAGGCGATACGGGAGAGCATCCTCGAGAAGGGGACGCTCGTCGCTGAAGGCGAACCTGAAAAGATCCAGCTCGCCTATACAATCTCCCGCCAGGAGGTCGCCGGTCGCCGCGATTTCGATTCAGCGTACTTTTCTTGGATCGTATATGAGGCATCTGCGTCGAATCACGCGGATATTCTTGCGGCAGCGAACGCGAATAAGCATATCGTCCGCTTCATCGACCTCCTCACAACAAAGGATGCCGCTCGCCACTCAGTCGAGATGCGCGAGATTTCTATGAAGACGCCGGAACGCACGGAGGATCCGGAAGCGGCTGCCGGAGCGGAGCTCGACGCCGCGCTCGAGAACGTCGTTGTATAATAGAACCATGTATCTCAACAAAGTATTTCTCTACGGCAATCTGACGCGCGATCCTGAGCTGAAGGCGCTCCCTTCAGGCAGTCAGGTCGCGAACTTCGGCATGGCGACGAACCGTACTTACAAGGATAAGAGCGGCGCGAAGCAGGAGGCGACCGAATTCCACAACGTAGTCGCATTCGGCCGTACCGCAGAAGTCATCGCGCAATACGTGAAGAAGGGCCGTCCGATCTTCGTCGAAGGGCGCCTCCAGACGCGCGCGTGGGACGACAAGGAGACCGGGAAGAAGAATTATCGCACGGAGATCATCGTGGATAATTTCCAGTTCGGCGCGGACGCCAAAGGCGGGGGCGTTCCGAGCGCCAGTCGAGGGGCCGATGAACAGCCGGCTTCGAGCGAGGGCGAGGCGATCAAGTATCCGGACGAGGAGATTAATCCAGAGGATATTCCTTTTTAATTATTGAAGTATGGCGTACCAAGCTGAACGCGAAGAGATTGAAGTCAAGAAATTTATCGACTATAAGGATGTCGCATATTTGAAGCTGTTCACCAATCCGCATGCAAAGATGCTTTCCAAGAAGCGCACCGGCATTCCTGCGGGCAAGCAGCGCGAGGTGATGCAAGCGGTGAAGCGCGCGCGCTACATGGCGCTCATGCCCTATATCGCTGCATAAACAAAAAGCCCCGCGAAAGCGGGGCTTTTTGTTTGCACGGTTGCCTATGCTTTTTCTACACGTTCCGTATATTCTCCAGTATCCGTATTTATTCTAATGATGTCGCCCGAGTTGATGAAGAGAGGGACATTCACCTTGGCGCCAGTGACCAAGAGGGCGAGCTTGGAGCCGCCTGAGACGGTGTTGCCCTTGACCGCCGGGGGCGCGTCTTTTACTTCCAACTCCACTTTTACGGGGATTTTTATCGTCATTGGTTTTTCTTCATACGTGAGCACATCCACGACGCTGTTCGGGGTCAACCACTGCACCTTGTCGTGCACCGAGTCTTCAGGGAACGAGAAACGATTTTTCGCATTTCCTTCTTCAGCAAACCAACTCTCATCACGATTGGTGTAGAGATACTGCGCCTGCATCGAACCCACATCCGCTTCAGTAACGGTCTCATTCTGATGGAAGGAGATCTCGAGGACCTTGCCGCCCACGAGTTGACGGAGCTTGGTCTGATTGACCGGCTTCCTCTGTTGCATGCGGAAGATGTGTGCCGAGAGCACCTCGTACGGCTCGCCATTGTAGTCGATGACGCATCCTTTGAGAATTTCGTTGTAGCTTAATACGGCCATAGTTATAGAAGTGAGCAGTAAGCAGAAGGCAGCAGGCAGGGAACCTAAAGCCCAAGCAAACGGTTATAAAAAGTACCGCCAAAGGCGGATTAGTGTATGCTAGCAGACATTATGGCTTTTTCAACCGCGGACTCGTCAGCGTTCACGGACGCGGAGCTGCTTGCGCGCTCGAGACAGGACCCGGACCTCTTCTCCATCCTCGTCCGCCGCTACGAGGCAGCGCTTCTGCGACGCGCGAAGACGATACTCAAGAGCCCTGAAGATGCCGAGGAGGCGGTGCAGGACGCCTTCACCAAGATGTACCTCTATGCCGACAAGTATCACGAACAAGAAGGCGCGAGCTTCTCGTCGTGGGCGTACACGATCCTCAACCGCGTCGCGTATACCAGGTACACTGCGCAGCGCAAGACGTGGGAGAAGACGGTCCAGCTTGAGCCGGAGCACTACGAGTCGCTCCCCGATTCACGGGCAGAGTTTCTCGAAGACCTCTCGATCAGGAATGAAGTCATTGCCGCGCTCGCCAAACTCCCCGAGGCGGCCGCTAAGATACTGCGCTTGCAGTTTATCGAGGGCAAGACCCAAGAGGAGATTGCGGCTGCAGAACAGCTCTCGATACCCGCGGTGAAGACGCGCGTGCACCGCGCCAAGAAATTATTTAAAGAGGCGTATGATGAACAAAAATATGATTGAAGCCACGACTATCGAACAGAACGTGATGCGCCGCGTGCGCCTCATCCGCATCCTTTTGCTTATTGTATCGACCGTGACACTTGCCGTACTCGCCGGCGTCGCCGGGCTCTGGGGAATCGGGAAGGAGGTCTGGGTGGCGAAGGTATTCGAGAATGGGCCGGGCGGGCTTTTCGATCGCGTTGAGTATCTCTGGTACGCCTTTACACACACACGCCTCATCGTGCAGGCGCTCGTCGTACTCACGCTCACTTCACTCCTCTTCCTCGCGCGCGAGATTGCCCGCTTCTTCACTCCTTCTCGCGCCTAACTCACCGTGAGCTTCTCTTTGATTTGTTTCAGGAGCTCTTTTGAGACGTCCTTATTATCGCGGAGGAAGGTGCGCGAGGCGTCGTAGCCGACGCCGAGCTTGGTCTCGCCCATTTTGTACGTATTGCCGGACTTTGCAACGAGGTCATATTTCTCACCAAGTGCGATGAGCTCGCCTTCGCGGCTGATGCCTTCGTTATACAAGAGGTCGAACTCGGTCGTCTTAAACGGCGCAGCAACCTTGTTCTTCACCACCTTCACCCGCACGCGCCCGCCCACGACCTCTTCGCCCTTCTTTATTGAAGCGATGCGGCGGATATCCAGGCGCACCGAGGTATAGAACTTCAGCGCCTTGCCGCCCGGCGTCGTTTCCGGGTTGCCGAACATAACGCCGATTTGCATGCGGATCTGGTTGATGAAGATGACGATGGTCTTGCTTCGCGCCGCGATAGCAGTCAGCTTCCTGAGCGCTTGGCTCATGAGCCGCGCCTGCTTACCCATGTGTTGTTGGCCCATTTCACCCTCTATTTCATCCTTCGGGGTGAGCGCCGCGACTGAGTCGATAACGATAACATCGACGTTCCCGCTGCGGACGAGGCTTTCGACGATATCGAGCGCCTGCTCCCCGGTATCCGGCTGGGAAATGAGAAGTTCGGTAAGCTTCACACCGATGCGTCGCGCGTATTCAGGATCAAGCGCGTGTTCGGCATCGACGAATGCCGCGATACCGCCGGCTTTCTGCGCTTCGGCTATGACGTGGAGCGCCAGCGTCGTCTTGCCGGAAGACTCGGGACCGAATATCTCGATGATGCGTCCTCGCGGGAGACCGCCGACGCCGAGCGCCGCATCGAGTCCGATAGACCCTGTCGCGACGGTCGGTATCTTCTGCGGCGTGCCCGCACCGTAGGTTGTGATAGCTTCATCGCCGAACTTGGTGCGGATCTCTTTGAGCGCCTGCTCGATCGATTTTTGCCGTTCGCTAGTATCCGTACTCGCTGCGGATACCGACTTCAGCACTTTCTCTTTTGCTTTTTTGAAGGCCATAGTGAAGTAAATGATTAAGGTACGAAAATAGAGCGGGTCGCAGTCACCGTTCTGCCGAAGCGATCGGTAGCCACAAAGGTAAGTATAGAGCCTCCGCGCGGAAAGGTAAGGGTTGACGAAAAGTTGCCGTCCTGGTCATGCAGGAGGGGCGCACCGTTGAGCGTGAGCTCCGCGGCGCGCGCGGCCTGCCCCCGCACGCTCACGATTCCTTCCGGAAAGGGGGTCATGTCTGCGGGAGCGTCTATGACGAGCGCGGGACCGGAGAGAAGCGGCCATGCCTCGACGAGCCCATAGCCGACGAGAATGCAGAGGACTATGGCGAGGAGGTACTTGGTCATCCTGCGCGCTAGAATACGTCTTCATCCGCGCCCGGCGCGGACGCACCCTCCTGTCGCACCGCTGAGGGCGTCGTGAGGATCTCGCGCGGCTTCGATCCGTCAGCGGCGCCGATGACACCCTTTGCCTCGAGTACATCCATAAGCCGCGCCGCACGCGAGTAACCGATCTTCAGTTTGCGCTGCAAGTACGAGGTTGACGCGCGTCCGGCTTCTTCTACAGCAGTTCGCGCGTCTTCATAGAGATCATCATCGATATCGTCGTCATCGAAGCTTCCGTTTACGAGCCCGATGACATCGTTCGCTTCGCCAGTTGCACCAGCGCCGCTTCCGCCGAAATCGATGCTCGAGAGGTCTCCGGCGTTGTGGCTCTTGATGTAGCTCACCACCTTCTTCACCTCGCTCTCGCTGATGAATGCGGTCTGGATGCGCACCGGCTTCTGCATATCGCTCGAGAGATACAGCATGTCGCCCGCGCCGAGAAGCGTTTCCGCGCCCGCGCCGTCGAGAATGGTTCGGGAATCTATCTGGGAAGCGACTTGGAGCGCCATGCGCACCGGCACGTTCGCCTTGATAAGACCGGTGATGACATTGACCGAGGGGCGCTGGGTGGAGAGGATGAGGTGGATACCGACCGCGCGCGACATCTGTGCGAGGCGGACGATAGACGCCTCGAGCTCGCGCGGGTAGGTGTGCATGATGTCTGCGAGTTCGTCGATGACGATGACGATATAGGGGAGCGCCTCCGGCATCTCCGCGGCGCCTCGCTTCTTCGCGGGTTCAAAGATAGTGGTGTGATACGAATGTATGTCGCGCACGTGTTCCGCTTCGAGGATATTGTAGCGCCGTTCCATCTCCTTTGCCGCCCACTTTAAGGAAAAGATCGTCTTCTTCGAATCGGTGATGACGGGGGTGAGGAGGTGGGGGATACCATTATAAGCGGTGAGCTCCACACGCTTCGGGTCGATCATGATGAAGCGCAGCTGGTTCGGACCATTGCGGTAGAGCAAGGAGGTGATGAGCGCGTGAATGGCGACCGACTTTCCGCTCCCGGTCGCACCGGCGACAAGACCGTGCGGCATCTTCGCGATGTTGACATAGTGCGGCGTCCCCGCGATGTCCCGACCAAGCGCGGCCAGGAGCGGTTTGTCGCTGCCGCTCCATTCGGGAGCATTGAGGAGTCCTCCGAGACCGACCATTGCCTTCACGGTATTTGGCACTTCGATACCGACGAGAGACTTGCCCGGGATCGGAGCTTCGATGCGCACCGGATGTGCGGCGAGCGCGAGTTCGAGATTGTTCGCAAGCGAGACTATCTTTGAGAGGCGGACGCCTTCGGCGGGCTTTACGGCATAGCGCGTGACGGTCGGACCGACCGAGACCTCGTCCATTTCGAGATTGATGCCGAAGTTCTGGAACGTGCGCTTGATGATATTTGCGTTCGCTTTGATATCGCCGACGCCCGGCTTCCCGCGGTCGGCACCCAGTATCGAGAGGGGAGGAGCCTCGTACTCTGCATCGAAATTCGCGATACCCGTCCCGACCGCGCCGGTAGAACGGTTAAAGACGTTCACGACCGGTTCATGCTCGGGCGCCGGGGCTTCCTCATCTTCTTCGACATCGTAGACGTCGTCATCGTCTTCAGGCACGCCGACGACTGCGAGATCTTCTTCTGAAGAGAACTCATCGTCGCCCCGCGACCCGCGCATGCGGTCGAAGAGCGTGAGCACATTCTCGCGCAGGAGCATGCCGAGTGCTTCGATATCGCTGACAATTGCGATACCGATCGCGACCGTCGCGAAGAGGAGGACGAGCGCGCCCCAGAAGCCGAAGAATCCGGACAGCAGGGTACCTCCCCAAGTGCCGGCGACGCCGCCGAATTCTGCATCGGGGAAGAGCCCAGCGAAGGCAAGGACTGAAGCGCAAATGAGGAGAATGCCCGACGTCGTCAACGGGGCAAGAGTCGGCCGACCGAAGCCCGCGTAGGAACCGACCGCGATGAGTGCAATCGGCAGAAGGAATGCGCCGATGCCGACGACCGCATAGCTCCCGGTAAAGATAGTGGTGCCGACGGGACCCGCTGCGCCAAATACCGCAAGCAGAAGCAAGATGCCCGCGGCCAGGAGCACGATAGCAGAGGCCCAGCGGATAAGGACATCGTATTCCTTGACGTCCTCTTCGCGCACGCGACCGCGCTTGGCGCCAGCCCCGTTCTTGCCGTTTCTTCGACTCATAATAGGTCTATTGTAACACTTGGTTTCTCTAGGTGAGAGATAAGGAGAGTGGAGAGACCGCGTGGCTCTGGTGCATATAAGTTGCAGGGTGCGCGGGCGGGAGTATACTGTCCTATACGATATGAGACACGGAGATATAGGACACAGTACAGAAATCAGTAAACCAAATGCAAAAGGGAATGATATGCATTCAGAAGACTTTGTCCTAGAAAAAAGCATATTTAATAACATTTTCGAAAAGGACATACGTAGAGTATTTATATATAAAAAGGCCGAACGGCTCGCGAAAGCTATTCATCTTATTGCACCGGCCTTTGCCGAGTCTCTCCCGCTCCGGAACCGGATCGATACGATTGCAATCGGTCTCGTCGATGCGGCGATTCTGCCCTCGGGGACGGCGCGCGCTGCTCTCTCGCGGGAACTGCTCGCGCTCTCGAGCGTTCTTTCTATAGCGCGCACCGCCGGTCTGCTCTCGGCAATGAATGCCGAGCTTATTACGCGCGAAGCGCATACATTACTGCAAGAAGTTGCGGCATATGAGGAGCCGAGACTCTTTTTCGATGATGCACCGACGCTCTCCGATATCGCCAGAAAGACGCTCGTGCGAAGTCCTCTCTCGGCTGCAGGACCGTCTCCAGAGTTGAAGCGATCGGCGCAGAAATCGCCGGATAGGCGGAAGGGGCATGTAAAGGACATCGTATCGGACAGTCACATAAAGGACAGGAGAGAAGCTATCTTGTCCGTTATAAAGAATAAAAGACGAGCAAGTATAAAGGACATTTCGACCCTCATTAGGGGTGTTTCTGAGAAGACTATCCAGCGCGAGCTCGCATCCCTTATCGAGGCGGGAACAGTACTAAAACAGGGAGAACGCCGTTGGAGCACCTATCAACTAGCTCGTTAGACGCTCGCTAGAGCCTAGTGTCTAGAGACCTATCCCGCTAGCCTGTAGGTTTTGACTCTCTCCTCCGTCTTTGGTAGTATGACCCCTGTGGTAGTAACTCGGACATAGGGCATAAAAAGGCTGGAAACGGCCTCTATTTCTGTGCCTATTTCCTCGTTGTTATCCACACGTCAGTCGTCAGGAACGCTTGTCTCCGCTATATACTAGTCAATAGTCCTTGCGGGGACTTTTGTTCCCGAAGGGCGTACTTTGATAACTGAATAGTCCGTCAGACAGACGGACATCAACCCTTGCCAACTAACCCATGGCGCACTGGTCGATACCGTGCGCTGTGGGGTAGTGTGAAAGTGAATGGGCTCTCCGTGCGAATCCAACTTGATTATTATGTGCTCCTTAAACTCTTAACAATTGTTATGCAAATGGTAACTACAAAAGCGATGGCAAAAGTCGCGGCAGTAGCGACCGGACTCGCGATGGCGACGTCAATGCTCTCACTTGCGCCTATCGCGCATGCGGCAGCACTGACCAACGCGCAGGTTCAGTCGATCCTCTCGCTCCTCACCTCGTTCGGTGCTGACAGTGCGACAATCGCAAACGTCCAGGCATCGCTTACGGGCGGCACACCTTCGACAACGACCACGACTACCACAACGGGTAGCACGTGCACCTTCTCGAAGGACCTCACAATCGGTTCGACCGGTATGGAGGTAACCTGCCTCCAGCAGGCGCTTATCGCAGGCGGCTTCTCGATTCCGGCCGGTGCGACTGGCTACTTCGGTAGTCAGACGCGCACGGCGGTTGCTTCGTGGCAGTCGTCTAAGAATATCGCTCCGGCAGTTGGGTACTTCGGTCCCATCTCACGCGCGGCGTTCAATCTTAGCGGCGGTTCAACGACGACCACGACGACCGGTCCTTCGGCAGGTACAGGTACGGGCCTCAAGATCATGCTCGCAACCGACTCGCCGAACGGCGCGGCGCTCGTCCAGGGACAGGCGGCCGCGGAACTCGCGAAGTTCACCTTCGCGAACCCGACCTCTGCCGCTATCAGCGTCACGAGCCTCACGTTCAATCGTATCGGCGTCAGCAATGACTCGACGATGACGAACGTGTACCTCTATTCCGGTGCGGTCCGTTTGACGGACTCTGCTGGCGTATCGAGCGGCGCGTTCAACTTCAACAACTCAGGCGGTCTCTTCTCGGTTCCGGCAGGCCAGACCTACACGGTCTCGGTCCGCTCGGATATCGACAGTTCGGCACAGGGCCAGCAGATCGGCGTCAAGCTCGTTTCGGCCAATTCGACCGGCACGCTTGATGGCTCGGTCAGCTTCCCGGTCACGGGCGGTCTCCAGACAGTGTCTGCAGCGACGCTCGCGAACGTGGATCTCGGTCTCACGACCCTTCCGTCTGGTTCTACGGTTGATCCGCAGGCCGACTACACGGTCTGGCAGAACACGGTAACGGTCGGCACGCGCGCAGTATCGATGAAGTCGATTGCCTTTAAGGTTATCGGCTCCGTCCAGAGCGGCGATGTCGTCAATTATCGTCTCTACGTAGACGGCGTTATGGCCGGTAGCGCAGTGGCGAAGTTCGACACGAACAACATGATTACCTTCGACATCTCGGCTAGCCCGGTCCGTCTCGAGACCGGCGGTCGCGTGGTGAAGGTTCTTGCTGACGTCGTGGGCGGTGCATCCCGCACCTTCCAACTGTCGCTCCGCTATGCGGCTGATGCGATCTTCTATGACACGGACCTCAACCAGCCGGTTTTGGTCCGCGGCAACGGCACATCGATATCAGGCGCGTTCGCAGCGCACTCGGCGACACTCGCGACCATTAACTCGGTCTCGACGTCGGCTCCGTCTGTCACTCGCGCGGCAGATTCTCCGACTGCAGCCGTCGCAAACGGCTCCAGCAACGTCAAGTGGGCGACCTTCAAGATTATCGCCAACGGCGAAGATGTGAAGATCGACAACTTGAACGTCACGGCAGATACGTCCTCGAGCGGCCTCGGCCTCGATAACGGCAAGGTCTTCGTCAACGGTGTCCAGGTGGGCTCCACCAAGGATATCGCTGAATTCGGCGGCACCACGACCAACTACACCTTCGGCTCGTCCTTCATCGTGAAGGTTGGTACGACGGCGACGGTTGACATCTACGGTGACGCGAAGACCTCGACGACTGCGGTGAACCTCACGGCAGGCGAAACGGTCAAGATCTACCTCGGTGTCGGTTCCAGCAATGCACAAGGACAGGTATCGCTCTCGAGCATCAATGTCCCGACTGCAGATGTGACTGGTAACAGCATCACGGTAGCCGCGAGCTCGCTCTCGGCAACCAAGGCTTCGTATTACGGCAACCAGACGGTGATCGCCGGCGCACAGAACGTGAAGCTCGGCGCCTTCACCCTCTCGTCCGGTTCTACGGAAGGTACGAACGTCAACACTATCGAGCTTGATTTCGCTTCGGCGGTCACCTCGACGTTGAGCGACATCATGATCAAGGATCATGATTCAGGCGCAGCGTTCGGTGCAAGCAAGTCGACGGTCAGCGATCCGAGCTCGTTCTCGGGTAGCGTGACCATCGCAGCATCCGGCACAAAGACGTTCGATGTCTATGCGAACGTCAAGTCCGGTGCGAACATTGGCGCCATCCCGGCAATGTCCGTCTCGACCAACACCACGGGTACCGGTTCTATCACCGGCTCGTCGGTCTCGGTCGGCACGGCGGCAACCTTGCAGACCATCACGGTCGGCTCGGCAACGCTCACGGTCGCGCAGAACGCAGGCTCCACGCCTGACAATGCGAACGTGATTGCGGGTAGTTCTATGGTGAAGGTCGGCTCGTTCCGCTTCACCACGCAGTACTCGCCGTATCGCGTTGACCAGGTCAAGGTGAAGGTCTTGGCTGAAGCGGCGACTGCCGTCTCGGCGGTAGTCCTCCAGTACAAGGATGAAGCCGGTGCAACGCAGACCGCCACGCAGGCACTGACGCTCTCTTCGGGCGCACAGACCCACGCGACGGCAACGTTCTCGGGCCTCACCTTCTACGTCCCGTCCGACACGAACCGCGACCTCGATGTGTACGTCAACACACCGACCGTCGCGTCCTCTCCGTCGGCTTCGGGCAAGTCAATCACGGTTATCCTCGACTACAACGAAGGATTCAACGCGACTGACTCGTCCGGCACAGCGGACACATCGCTCCATGATACCGCCGATGTCGCTTCGAGCGCCACGAGCGGTAAGGGCACGATGGTCCTTCGTAAGTCGTACCCGACGCTTGCCGCAGGCACAGCGCCGAGCACGACCTTGAACGCCGGTTCTGATCAGGTCCTCGGTACCTTCAATGTCACTGCGGACGCCGCAGGCGATGTGGACTGGGGTCAGGTCGTGTTCACGGTGAACAAGAGTGCCGCCGTCACCATCGGTGCGACCACGACCCTCAAGGTCTGGGATGTCACCAGTGGCGCGACAAGTCTCGCAGGTACGTTCGCGACAACGACGAGTAGCCTCCTCGGAGGTCTCGACGCTCTCGCGGGCAACACCAGCGGTCTCCTGCACTTCCGTCCGGACAGTGTCCAGACGGTCGGTGCCGGCTCGACGCGCAAGTATGAGCTCCGCGGTACGGTCGGTGGTCTCGCTGCAGGTGTCAACCTCAGCGTGAGCATCGCCACGCCGAGCGCTTCGGTGACGACTGCCGCATTTGCGGATGCCGCCGGTACTCTCGGTACGGCCTCGAATGCCTCCTTCGTCTGGTCTGATTGGTCCGATGCGACCGATCATGCCACGGATGCGACGGCAGCGACCGACTGGGCGAACGACTACCTCGTGAAGACCATGCCGATTACTATCGGCAACCGCTCGGTCTCGTTCTAACTAGTCTCCGGCTCGCAAGAGTCCTAGCTAGGGAATTGGCCTAGCAAACGAAAAAACCACCCCTTGGGGTGGTTTTTGTTTTTCATATGGTATCCTCTTCGCATATGCAGACGAAGAAACATTGGGCAGTGGCGGGCATAGGGGTTATGGTGGCGATAGGGGCATTTTTCTTGTGGTCATACCAGGCAAAGGCGCCGGTATTGCCGGAGAATGCGACCGAAACGGCTTCGTCTACCGAGACAGTCGCGTCATCGAAGCCGGATGCGGGAATTCCCTCTATCGCGCCGGCGACGCTCACAGTGAACCCGTCCGACACTATTGTTTCCTGGGATTTCAAGGGAGCGTACACCGGCAATGCCGAGCTCACGGTAAAAGCGAATACAGAAATCGCGCGTCTCGCCGCGCTCCTTGGTACCGATGCGTACCCGGATTACACGCTCTTGGTAAGCATCGCCAACCAGTACGACCTACTTGGCGACGGGAAGAACGAGTTCGCGTATTTACAAAAAGCGCTCGCGATAGACTCGACGAATACCGGCCTCGCGTGGCATAACGCGGGTCAGCTCTTCGCCCGCCTCGGCGCGTATAGGACGGCGCGCACGGCGCTCGAGCGCGCCGCCCTCGCCGAGCCGGTAGCGCACTATCGTCGTGCGCTCGCCGACTTCCTCGCGGCGCACTATCCCGGAGAGTAAATGAAACACATTGCGCGCGTATACGAATGGGTCCTGTTCCTGCCGGCAGTCCTGCCGCTCTTCTATATAGAAGGAATGATGTATCCGCTTCTCGCGCCCAAGATTTTCGCGCTTCGCGCCCTCGGTGTCATTGCGCTCGCGCTTTTCTCCTATCTCGCCCTTGCTGGACGTCCGTTCTATTGGAGAAGGCTACAGGCAAAGGGCACATGGCTGCCGGCGGCACTCCTCGCCCTCGCCTACCTCGCCTCACTCATCGGCGTCGATTTCTACCACAGTTTCTGGTCGACGTTTGAGCGCGGCGACGGGCTCTTGACCCTCACCGTCTGCGTCGGCTATTTCTACCTCCTGCTTCTCTCTGCCGAGGCGTCGTGGATGCCGCGCCTCTTCAGGATTGCGGGATGGACAGGGACGCTCGCCGCCGTGTATCTCGTGTTCCAGTGGATTGAAGTCTCAGGAGGGGTACATCTGCCGTTTATCGTCCAGCCGAACGGACGCATCGGCGGGACGCTGGGGAACGCAGCCTTCCTCGCCGCCTATCTCGGCATGACATTCTTTGCGGCGCTCGCGGCGGCTCCGGAGTATGGGCGGCGGTGGCGACGCGCGCTCTATGCGGGCGCCGGGCTCCAGCTCTTCGCGATACTCCTCACCGCGACGCGCGGGACACAGCTCGCCCTCGTCACCGTTGCGGGTCTCGCTCTGCTCTTTGTCGCAGTGCAAAAGAGCGGGAAGGCGCGGACATATGCGCGCGGAGCGCTCGTCGCGCTCGTGGTGCTTACCGGAGTGTTCATCGCCTTCCGGGCTGAGCTCGCGCGCGTACCGTTCGAGCCGATTCAGCGCCTCGCTTCCATTTCGCTTACCGACCCGACGGTTTCGAGTCGACTCTTCGTCTGGAGTACCGTGTCGCGCGAGGCGCTAAGCCATTCGCTCTTCGGCTACGGCGCGGAGCATATCGACGTACCGTTCGATCGCGTGTACGACCCGAGCGTTATGAGCGAAGAGTGGTTTGACCGCTCGCACAACGCCTACCTCGACTATTTCGTGCAGTTCGGCATCGGCGGCCTCCTGCTCTATCTCGCGCTCATTGCGCTCGTCGCCCGCGCAGGGTGGCGGCTCTGGAGAGAAGGGAATCGGTACGGTGTATTCCTGCTCGGCATGAGTGGGGTGTATGCGGTGCAAAATTTCTTTGTCTTCGACACGGCGGTGACGTTCTGGCTTCTGCTTGCGTTTGCCGCACTCGCACTCGCGCATCGAGCAATGGGGAAGCCGGAGACTGCGTTCGGGAGCTCACAGTCTGTCCTAGGCGCCACGGTCGGAGTGCTCATCCTTACACTCGTCATCCCCGTCGCCGCTCGTCCGCTCCAGGCGAATCTGCTTGCGTTTGAAGCATATCAATACCAAATCGTCGATGTGCCGCGCGCGCGGGCGGCGACGGACAAAGGTCTTTCTCTTCGCACTTACGCCGACCTCGAGTTCGGATACAACGCGTATTTCATATACACAGAGGAACAGGTGAACCGACTCTCGGGCGACGACCTACACGCCGCATACGAAAATGCCGCCGCCTTGCTTACGTACGCGTTCGAGCGGTATCCCTATGATGCGCGCACTGCTGTCTATCTCGCGCAGATTCTCTCGCTTGCGCCGCCAGGCGCTACCTCCGACAGCGGCCTTCTTACTGCCGCGCTCGAACGCGCCCTGCGGCTCTCCCCGAAGCGCTCTCAGCCTTGGTACATCCTCGCGAATCTTTCAATCAGCGACGCGAACGAGCATCCTCCGAGGTCAACGGGGCGTACCGCCGGATATGCCGCCGCGCGCGATATCCTCTCCCGTTATATCGCCCTTGTCCCGAGAC
Organism: uncultured Candidatus Saccharibacteria bacterium; assembly: GCA_964371445.1. GTDB lineage: Bacteria > Patescibacteriota > Minisyncoccia > Phycocordibacterales > Phycocordibacteraceae > C7867-001. Next base: position 18,338 of record CAYJLK010000004.1, on the reverse strand, counting down.
TCTCGGAGCCGTATTTCGTCCTCGCACAACTCGATTTCGCCATAGGCAATGCAGCAGACGCCGCCGCGGATGCGGCACAAGGGAAGGCTACGTATCGGGGCGATCTTAAGACGGCGCGCCGCGCGCTAGGGTATTATGTAGCGGTGAGCGACTTCGAGAACGCCCGCTTCTTCCTCGAAGCGATTGTGCGGGAGGCGCCAGACGATGTCGCCGCGACATACGACCTCGCGAAGGCGATATATCTTACCGGTGATAAGGCCGCCGCCGCCGCTCTGGTCGCTGACTTGCGCCTGCGCGCACCAGAGATACTTGAGACCGATCCGGAATTTCTTTCAGCCATTACCGCTTATGAATCCCAACAATAACGAACGCAAGCAACGCATGCTCCCTTTTTTTGTGGAGTTTGTGAAATTCTCTACCGGGTTCGCGGCCATCGTCGCCGTTGCTCTCGTGACGCTCCATGTCGCGAGCGCCGCAATGAACTAATGGACAGGGCAGTGCTCTTTTGGTAGAGTAGCCCCTGTACGAACCGAAGACAGTAGGTCCCGTTTTTGTCCAAGAGCGAAGCGATTGGGCACAAAAACGTGGATCCCGAGAGCATCATCTTATGATGACCGAGGGACACCCGTTTAAAGATGGATAAATCCTGCCGAGGTGAGACTTAACGGTCGAACTCTCCTTTATTTCGTTCGTACGAAACATCGTATGGCAATATCAAAAGACAAGAAACGCGCTATCGTCGCGAAACTAACCGATGCTTTTAAAGAAGCGTCGTCGGTCGCATTCGTCGGCTTTACGAAGTTCACGGTGAAGGACGCCTCGCGTCTGCGCACGGAACTCGAGAAAGCGGGCGTGCGCTACTATGTCGCGAAGAAAACGCTCATTCGTCGAGCGCTCGAAGAGCAGGGGTATACCGGAGCAATTCCGGAATTACCGGGCGAAGTCGCGGTCGCGTGGACGACCGATGAGGTCACCGCACCGGCGCGCGGTGTGTATGAATTCGGCAAGAAGCTGAAGGGTGCACTCTCGCTCCTCGGCGGCGTGTTCGAAGGTGCCTTCCTTGACGCGAAGGGTGTGACGGTTATCGCAACTATACCGCCGATGATCGTGCTCCGCGGTATGTTCGCAAACATTATCAATTCACCACGTGCGCGATTTGCAATCGCGCTCGGAGAAGTGGCGAAGACTAAATAAGTACGTATGAATCAGGAACAAATAATCGAAGCAGTTGAGAAGATGACCGTCCTCGAGCTGAATCAGCTCGTCAAGGCCATCGAAGAGAAGTGGGGCGTTTCTGCGACCGCGGTCGCAGCCGCCGGTCCGGCAGCAGCGGGTGCCGCTGAAGAGGAAGGGAAGAGCACTGCCGACGTCGAGCTGACCGAAGTCGGTGCGAGCAAGATTGCCGTCATCAAGGCGGTGAAGGAGGCGCTCGCCCTCGGTCTTAAGGAGGCCAAGGACCTCGTCGACGGTGCTCCTTCGATGCTGAAGACGGGCATGAAAAAGGAGGATGCCGCGGAGCTCGCAAAGAAGCTCACGGATGCCGGAGCGAAGGTGACTTTGAAGTAATACATTCATTAAGAATGCGCAACAAAACGCGGTTCTGCCAAGGGCAGAACCGTGTTTTGCGTTTTATGCCGCGAGCGCCTACACTGGCGGCTATGGAAATGCTTATGAAGATCTTCGGTTCCGGCGCTCGTCTGAAGACGCTCCGACTCTTCCTCTTCAATCAGGACGTCGGCTTCACGCTTGCCGAAGTCGCCGAGCGGACGAAGCTTGCAAAGGATGTCGCACGGCATGAAGTCACGGAACTTGTTTCTGCCGGCCTCCTGCGCAAGAAGGGATCGGCGACTCCCGCGCGGTACCAGGTGAATTCTCGGTTCGAACATCTTGCAGCGCTCGATACATTCATCCGCGAGACGACGTCGGTGCGGCCGCAGAACATCCTGCGAGGCCTGCGGCGCGCCGGGACGTTGCGGCTCGTCGTGCTCTCGGGGCTATTCACGAGTGCCGTGGAACCGCAGATCGATCTTCTCGTCGTCGGCGATAATCTCGAAGAGCGCGCGCTCCTCGGCGCGGTGCGGTCTCTCGAGGCTGAGCTCGGCCGCGAAATACGCTATGCCTCGTTTGCTACCGCAGACTTCCGGTATCGTCGCGGGGTATATGATCGCCTTCTTCGGGACGTTTTTGACTATCCACACCGCCTGTTAATCGACAAAATAGGGCTCTAAAAATGGTACACTTTGAGGCAGAAGCTCGCAGGTACGTCGGCGAGTTATTAATCACATAAACAAAGCGTTATTCATATGGTTTTTACCACATGGGCGGATGTATTGAGCCAGTCTTTCCAGAATCTCTTCTACGGATTGGTGGCGTTCATTCCTAGTTTAGTCGTCGCAATCGTTATCTTCATTGTCGGTTGGCTCGTCGGTGTCGGACTCGGACGTGTCGTTTCGCAAATCGTTAATTCGTTGCGAATCGATCAGGCGCTTAGATCGACCGGTCTCGAGCACCTGCTTTCTCGCGCAGGGTTTGAGCTCTCGTCGGGCAAGTTCCTCGGTTTCCTCGTGAAGTGGTTCTTCATCATCGTCTTCCTCGTGGCGGCGCTTGATGTGCTCAAACTCTCGACGGTGAATCTCTTCATTAGCGACGTTGTGCTCGGCTACCTTCCTCAGGTAATCGTCGCGGTGTTGATCCTGCTCGTCGCGGCAGTCGTCGCAGAAGCGGCGGAACGCGTCGTTGTCGGTTCGGCGAAGGCAGCATCGCTCCATGCGGCCGGCTTTCTCGGCAAGGTCGCGCGCTACGCCATCTGGATATTCGCCCTTCTTGCGGCGCTCTCCCAGCTGAACGTTGCGACTGGTCTGATCCAGGCGCTCTTCCAGGGCATCGTCATCGCCGCATCGCTTGCGATCGGTCTCGCCTTCGGGCTTGGCGGCCAAGCCTCGGCGGCTCGCTACCTCGATCGTCTCCAGTCAGAAATCAAGGACTAGTGTCTCCTGAAAGACCGCCCCGCCCTCCGGCGGGGCGGTCTTTCTTGTAATGCGCTTGACGCCCCCGATGCCCTCGTCTATACTCCCTCTACGTGTCTACGAACCGAAAAACACCATTTTTAGGAGCGGATAGGCCGTAAGGCCTCGGGTGCACAGAGCACACGAAAACCGCCCCTTGGGGCGGTTTTCGTTTCGAGCGGGGACACCGATTTTTGACATCGAAACCCGGACACTAAGTTTGCCATCGCTGTTCTTGTGCCAATCGCGAGATTGACCACCTCAGCGTTCGCGACTCTACGCGGTTTTGAGAGAGTGATTTCTCGGAACAGCGTAGGCGCAATGGCAAAATTAGTGTACGGGCGAATATACATTGGTAATTGAACCCCGTGAGATAATTTCTTGCGATGCTTTACTGCGTCCGAGAGTCATTATCTCATGGGGCAACGTGCAGATAGTGTGAAGTGTGATATGCAGGTCTCCGTACGAGAGACATAAGAGCACACGGTGGATGCCTTGGCCTAGGACGGCTATGAAGGACGCGACTAACCTGCGAAAAGCTTCGGGGAGGCGGTTTGTAGCCTTTGATCCGGAGATGTCCGAATGGGGAAACCCTCCAGTTTTGAACTGGAATCTGCGAGGTAACGCTTGCATGATGCGAACCCTGGGAAGTGAAACATCTCAGTACCAGGAGGAAAAGAGAACAATATGAGTTGCGTTCCGTCGGCGCGTATGTTCGTGCTGATGGAACGCAACTCTCGTGATACCCCAAGTAGCGGCGAGCGAAAAGGGAAAAGCCCAAACCTCACTCTTCGGAGTGGGGGGTTGTAAGATGCGAGCTCCCGATTTATCGGGGAAGAGTTACAAATTGTCTATATAACCGAAGTTGCTGGGAAGCAACGCCCTAGAGGGTAATGGCCCCGTAGGTGAAATGTATGACGACTCTTGCTTGTATTCTTGAGTAGGTCGAGACACGAATAGCTCGACTGAATCTGCCGGAACTAACCGGTAAGGCTAAATACGTCCTATGACCGATAGTGAACTAGTACCGTGAGGGAAAGGTGAAAAGAACCCCGAGAGGGGAGTGAAATAGACCTGAAACCGTGTGCTTACAAGGGGTCGGAGCGGAATTTATTCCGTGACGGCATGCCTATTGAAGAATGAGCCGGCGAGTGTATATATCTTGCGTAGCTAAGCCCTTCCGGGGCGGAGCTTAAGGGAAACCGAGCGTGAATAGCGCGTCTGTAGGATATATACGACCCGAAGCCAGATGAGCTTGTCATGAGCAGGGTGAAGTTTGTCGAAAGACAGATGGAGGCCCGAACCCGTAGATCGTTCAACGTCTTGGGATGACTTGTGATAAGGAGTGAAAAGCTAATCGAATCTGGGAATAGCTGGTTCTCTCCGAAACAGCTTTTGGGCTGGCGTCGCCATATGTGCGCCGGGGGGTAGAGCACTGGAAGGGACCAACAGGGGGAAACCTCGTGGTTCCTATCAAACTCCGAATACCCGGTGCCCGGGCGGCAGTTAGAAGGTGGGGGCGAAGCTCCATCGATCGAGAGGGGAAGAGCCCTGATCGCCACTTAAGGCCCCTAAATCGACATTCAGTACATCCACAAGGAAGTGAGGACTCATAGACAGTGAGGATGTTGGCTTAGAAGCAGCCACCATTTAAAGAAAGCGTAACAGCTCACTCATCGAGAGTCCTTGCGCCGAAGATGATCGGGGTTAAATGTCGTGCCGAAATTGCGGGTTTGTACCTATTTTAAATAGTTACAAGCGGTAGGAGAGCGTTGTGTTCGCGCTGAAGCTTAAGGGATAACCCAAGGTGGAGCGTACACAAGTGAGAATGCCGGTACAAGTAACCACAATGCGGGTGAGAACCCCGCACGTCGAAAGATCAAGGTTTCCTCAGCTATGGTGATCAACTGAGGGTTAGTCGGGCCTAAGGGGATGGCGAGAGCCGCACCCGATGGACACAGGGTTAATATTCCCTGACCGTTTCTAGAGGCAATGGAGTGACGGACTGCTGTATGTGCTGCCGATAATTGGATTTCGGTCGCTGGTGTGAGGGCGCGCATTAGGTAAATCCGGTGCGCATTATCCCGAGTACCGACGCAATTTTCTCCTTCGGGGGAAGAGAGAGTGCAAAGCGCGGTTTCAAGAAAATCTTCTACGCATCAACTCTAGAGACGACCGTACCGCAAACCGACACAGGTGATCAGGTCGAGAAGACCAAGACGAACGAGTAAGATGTCCTCAAGGAACTCGGCAAAAAAGCGGCCGTAAGTTAGCGATAAGGCCTGCCCTGTTCTCGCAAGAGAGCGGGGCCGCAGTGAAAGTTTTTCTGGCAACTGTTTACCAAAAACACAGCTCCCTGCAAACTCGTAAGAGGAAGTATAGGGGGTGACACCTGACCAATGCCGGAAGGTTAACCACGGGGGGTCCATTGTCGCAAGATGATGGGCTGGACTGTGTAAGCCCCGGTGAATGTCGGCGATAACTATAATCGTCCTAAGGTTCGCGGCGTGACGCAAGTCGCGCCGCGAAGGACTAGGACGGTTATAGTGGTGAACAGAATACACGCAAGTTACCTTGTCATGGAGCAATCCGTGACTTGTCCACAAGCGACTCACATGAGAGGCCATACGTCGTAGTCCCACGTTCGGTGGGAACAAGATATGGTCCTTCGCGTGCTAAAAGGAATCGAAGAGCGTAATTCCTTGTCGGGTAAGTTCCGACGTGCACGAATGGTGTAATGACTGGAAAACTGTCTCGAGGACTCGCTCGGTGAAAATGCACTTCCGGTGAAGATGCCGGATACCTGTAGTTAGACGAAAAGACCCCAGGAGCTTTACTACAGCTTCGTATTGGCATTGCGTGCTGCATGCGTAGCATAGGTGGGAGGCTTTGAAGCATCGGTTTCGGCTGGTGTGGAGCCAACAATGAAATACCACTCTTGTTGTGTGCAATGTCTAACCCCGTTGGGATCCAACGGGGGACCGTGCGTGGCGGGTAGTTTTGGTGGGGCGCTATCCTCCTAAAAAGTAACGGAGGAGTCTATTAAGGTTCTCTAGGCGCGAATGGAAACCGTGCCGATAGTGTAATGGCATAAGAGAGCTTAACTGCAAGGGGTACATCCCAAGCAGATGCGAAAGCAGAGCATAGTGAACCGATGGTACGCCTTAGATGCGGCCAGAGATTAACGGATATAAGTTACCCTGGGGATAACAGGCTAGTTCCGCCCAAGCGTCCATAGCGACGGCGGAGTTCGGCACCTCGATGTCGGCTCACCTTAGCGCGGGGCTGGAGAAGGTCCCAAGCGTATGGCTGTTCGCCATTTAAAAAGGTACGCGAGCTGGGTTCAAACCGTTCAGCATTTCATCGCAAGGTTTAACCTTGCGATGGAGGATTGAACGGTTTGAACCCACGAGGAATTGTTAGGTGCGTGGAGACGCACTGTGCGTCCCGTTAGAGACAAGAACTTCACCAAAGTTCTGGCTTGCGCGAGCAAGCGTCTCTAACGGGATGCGAGACATACTTACGGCGGTCGCATACAGGAATGTATGCGAAGAAATCAACTTATATCGGTGAAATCCAATCGCGTTGTGTACGCGAGGACAACACCGAAGGAAGCTAAAAAAGTGCAGGCAGCTCGCTTAAGAAAGCGACTGCACTTGGATTTTCTAAAGCGGAGTACCGCTAAGAAAATCTCGGCGCCTCGAGAGACTGAATGTTGATTATCCCAACCTCGAGAAGAGAGTGGATAAAGTTACAGTCCGATCCCCGCAGTAATGCGGGCAAACTAGATGCGTGAGACAGGTTGGTCTCCTATCTACTACAGGCGTTGATTCTTGAGGAGGGTCGTCCCTAGTAAAGAATTGCTACTTCAGAGAGAGATCTCTGATGACAATATGGCTTATAACGGTGAAGCCTACGGTGCGTCTGGTCTTAGAGTTCGTTATCCGACGGTCCAGTGGATAACAGACTTGCTTGAGGACCAGAATGCTACTATGGTAATACCGTGGGAAGTCGATCAAATACCGATGCAGATCTCGCGTATATCGCGGGCTTCTTGGACGGAGACGGAAGTCTCATGCTCCAGCTGAAGAAGCGCGCAGATTCGACCAAGGGAATACGTTTTATGGCGACGATATGTCTTTATCAAGACAGTCGCCACGATGCGCCGCTCTCATGGATTCGAACGCGGCTCAAATGCGGCTACGTTTCTAAAAGGAACGATGGTATGACGGAATTGCGCATCAACGGCTTCTCGCAAGTGCGAGGAACGGTTGAGATGCTTCTGCCGTATCTTCGCTTCAAAAAGAAACAGGCGAAATTGCTTATTCAGGCGTGCATGGTGCTTGAAAAGCAAACGCTCCGCACGATGAAGTCGAAGGATATACGAAAAATCGTCGACCTGCTCCTGCTCATACAGAATGAAAACTACATGAGCAAGAAACGGAAGACAAAAGAAGAGCTGCATCAGATACTTGGTTTGACCCCGTAACGACTTGCGCTGAAAGATGCGCGGAGTCATAGGTTGAGGAATCATTCCATATCAGAGAATGACTGCTCCTATGGCTAAGATGCCATCGTCCTAACCCTCGAGGGAAGGATGAAGATATAGTCTGAGCTCCTGGAAACAGGGGAATAATCGACGAGAGGACCGGGATGAACTGACCTCTGGTCTACCAGCTGTCCTGCCAAGGGCACCGCTGGGTAGCTATGTCGGGTCGTGATAACCGCTGAAAGCATATAAGCGGGAAACATGCTCCAAGATTAGGAATCGTTATGAGACTCGTGGGAGATGACCACGTTGATAGGCTCTAGGTGGAAGTACCGCAAGGTATGGAGCCGAGGAGTACTAATATGTCCAGTCTCTCGTGCGGAACTCTGTATAGCACAGACATCTGTTTGCACTTCAATTTACCTTTTCGTATTTCGTATACCGAAACATTTTCGAGTGTTCGGTTCTGGTGGTTTGGCGAGAGGGTCATACCCGTTCTCATTCCGAACACGGCAGTCAAGCCTCTTAGCGGCGATGGTACTCATCGTTACAGATGGGAAGAGTAGCTAACCGCCAGAACCGAGTACTCGAATATATAATTGTTCTTTGACGGGATGTGGCGCAGTCCGGCTAGCGCGCAGGGTTCATACCCCTGAGGTCGGTGGTTCAAATCCATCCATCCCAACCGTCCATTTCGCCGCGCAGGTTTCCTGCGCGGCGTTTTGTTATACTAGGCAGATGTCCTGGGCAGCACGGCGGAGATTTTTTATCTTGCTTATCATCGGCGCGGTTGTTGTCGCCTTTCTTGTGACGATCCTCATCGCGACATTTTCGGAGACGCCTACCTGTAGCGACGGCATACAGAATCAAGATGAATCGGGTATCGATTGCGGCGGCAGCTGCGCGTATCTCTGCAGAGCGGAACAGCTACCGCCGACGGTCCTGTTCACAAAAGCGCTGAATAATGGTGTCGGACGGACGAGTATCATCGCGTCTGTCGAGAATAAGAATCCTCGTGCCGCGGCGAAAAATGTTCCCTATCGCGTGACACTGTATGGGGCGAAGCAGTCGTTTATTCAGGAAGTTACCGGCACATTCGATTTATCGCCCGGCGCGACGGTGCCGGTGTTCATCCCGAGCATCCCGTCGGGAAGACAGGCGGTCGTGAGCGCCTTCCTCACCGTCGATGCGTCCTCTCTCCAGTGGTTCACGCTTACAAACGATTCGCGCGTCATACCGATCGTTTCAAATACGAAACAGGGCGGTACCCCGAGCGCGCCGCGCATCGAAGCGACGCTCACAAATCCGAGCATCACGGTACTTACGAACGTGCGCGTGATTGTTCTCGTGCGCAATGAAAAGGGAGACATCATCGCGGCGTCGCAGACGATAGTCTCAACTATTCCCGCCCAAGGGAATGCGACGGCGACCTTTACGTGGAGCACGGCATTCCCGAGCATTCCCGCTTCGGTAGAAGTCGTACCGAGTATCCCCTTGCCTGACCGGCAGATAGGACTTCCGTAGTGCGTATGGTCATATCTCGTCCGCGCTTCTTTTTTGACTGGACGCTTATCGTTCCGGCGCTCACGCTCTCGCTCATAGGCATCCTCACCATGAGCACGTTCGGGCAGGGCGCGTCTCTCGCTTCGCGGCAGCTTCTCTGGCTCGCAATCGCCTTCGGCGTATATCTCGGGCTCTCCTCATTCGATATGAGCTTCATACGCCGCACGCCGGTCATCATGGCGCTCTACGCGGTCTCCCTCACGCTTCTCTGCCTGCTGCTTCTCTTTGCGCATCCGGTGATGGGCGCGCGCGCATGGTTCTCCTTCGGTCTGATCTCTTTTCAGCCGGCTGATCTCGCGAAGCTCGCACTCATCGCGCTTCTTGCGAAATATCTTTCGCGGCGGCATGTCGAGATCGGCGACTTCAGGCACATCATTGTCTCGGGCGCCTATGCGTTCACGCTGATGCTCCTGATTCTCGTCGAGCCGGATATGGGGAACGCCATTATCTTCGGCACGCTGTGGCTCGGTATGATGCTCATCTCCGGTATTTCGAAGAAACATCTCGCTATTCTCGGTCTCATCGGCCTCATCGTAGCCTCGGCGCTGTGGTTCGAAGGACTGAAGCCGTATCAGCGCACGCGCATTATATCTTTCGTGAATCCCGCGAGCGATATCCACGGTTCGGGCTACAACGCCTATCAGGCGAAAATCGCTGTCGGTTCGGGAGAGCTGTTCGGGAAAGGTATCGGATACGGGACACAATCGAAACTGCGTTTCTTGCCCGAATACCAGACCGATTTCATTTTCGCGGCATTCGCGGAAGAGTGGGGGTTCATCGGCGTCGTACTCCTGCTCTCGATGTATGTGCTTCTGTTTGCGCGGCTCGCGCAGATCGCGCGCGCCTCCGCGACCAATTTCGACGCCTTCTTCACGCTCGGCGTGCTGATCCTCTTTGCCGCGCACGTGGCGATACATACGAGCATCAGTCTCGGTCTCCTGCCGGTGACAGGGACAACAACGCCCTTTATGAGTTCGGGAGGCTCGCATCTCGTTCTTGAGTTCGCGGCACTCGGCATCGTTACCTCGCTCGCGCGCCACGGTCGCGGCGCCTCCCGCGATCTCAGTGCAAACGAGTATCTAGGGGGCTAGATATAACGCTACTGTATCTTTTAACATCGTTTCAAAGGAGCTTTTTATGGAAGAAGTGAGAGGTTCTAAATTCTTGGTAAATTCCTCAACGGCATTTGCCAAAGCAGTAGCGGATTCCGAGGGAACAATTTTGATATTTGGCAGACTGGAAGCTCCAGACTTAACAACCTCAGTCGCAACAATTGGTAACCCCGCAGCCGCTGCTTCTAATAGAACGTATGGCATCCCTTCTTTTATTGAGGGAAGGACGTAAATATGAAAAGCCTTTAAAAACCGCGATGCTTCGGTTGATAAATTTAATGAAGGATAATTGATCATGTGGACGTTTGCAAAACGAACTGCCAAAGGGTCTGATAATTTTTTTGTGAGGTTTTGCAATTCAACCATATCCTCACCTTCCCCAAATATCGTATAAGTATATTTTTCTGGGGACCGTTTCTGCAACTCAGCCATCATTTGAATGCCGTACCCCACCCCTTTGTTTCTCGTTAACTCTGCAATAGTAACAAGCCTCACTGAATTGATGATTTTGGAATCAACTTTGGACCAAAACAAAAACTCCTCAGCTTCATTCCGAGACCATATCCCTGGCGCATCTATTGCAAGGGGGATATGAGATATTTTTCCTCCGACTAGCCACATCCTCTTACCCAGTACTGTGTCTTCCTCTGAGACGACAATAATTTTATGACTTAACAAAGCGGTAAGCCAGCTCGCAAAATAAATAAGGCCGTGCAAGAGAAAATTTCTCGGCTCCTTAAATGGCCAGCCGTGGGCAGTAAAAATAATCCGTGGCACGCCGGCGAGCCGCGCCGCGAGTGCCCCAAGCCCCCCAGCCTTCGAGCTGTTAAGATGTACTACGTCAAATTCCCGTGCCCGAAGAAGTCTTACCAAAAAGAAGAAAGCTCGAATTTCTTTAAGGAAAGATAGGTCTCTTTGAAAGTCAGGGATGGATATCACCTCTACCCCTTTCTCTCTTAGTTTTCGTATTAAGAGCCCGTCTCCTCCTACTGCCACTGTCGTTCCGGGCACGTGCGTGGCAAGGTCATAGACATACTTCTGGGCGCCGCCCCAGTTTGATTTAGTGATGACGAACAGTATCTTCTTATGTGCGGGGCTCATAGGTGCAACTGTACAATACATTTTATCGTTATAGTATCTATCCTATGGCATTTGACCGTCGCGAAACGGCGATTCTCCTTATGGGGGACTTCTCCATCTTGGTCGCGTCCCTTTGGGCCGCGCTCTATTTGAGGAACCTGACGGTACCCTCGTTCGGTTACTTCGAGATAAATGTGTTGCCGTTCTTGCCCATATTCCTCCTTTCGCTTGTCGTCTTCTATATCGCCGGTCTCTATGAGAAGCAGACGCGTCCTATCAGGCGCGTGATGAGCGTGCGCATCCTGGGCGCGCAGGCGGCGACGGTTGCCGTCGCCGCCATCGTCTTCTTCGTCCTGCCGCTCTCCATCGCACCGAAAACGATACTCGTTTTGTATTTGGTCGTTTCTGTCATTGCTGAGAGTGCGTGGCGTTTTTATAGGATGAATAGAGAGACGGTTGAAGGCAAGCGCGTGCCGGTTGTTCTGGTCGGTTCCGGTCCGGCCTCCGACGAGTTGTATGAGGAGGTGAATAGCAATAATAAGTATACGATTCGGTTTGTCGGTCGATGTGATACTGCTGATGCATATTCGGGTGACGTGGTAACAATGGATACGGCGATGCTGTATGAAGAGATCTTTGATCGCGTTCCACTCGAATATCTTGATGCACGAGAGCTCGTGCAGTCTCTGCCGCGCGGCAGGGTGTTCTATGATCGAAGCAAACGCGCCTTTGACATCTTGCTTGCGCTCATGCTCGTCGTCATCGCTATTCCATTTGTGAGCATCGCCGCGCTCGCTCTCCTCATAGAGGGCGGTGCGCCCTTTATCCGTCCGGAGCGCATCGGGAGAAACGGGCGCCTCGTCCGACTCTGGAAATTGCGTACGATGCTCTTCAACGACCAGGGCGATCCCGAGCTCCAGAAGAAGAATCGCGTCACCGCGGTCGGGCGCTTCTTGCGCAAGTCGCGTATCGACGAACTGCCGCAAGTATGGAACGTGCTTGTGGCTGACCTCTCGTTCATCGGCCCGCGGCCGGAATTCCCGAAGATTGCCGAGGTATACGAGCGCGAGATACCACAGTATCGGATGCGTCACCTGATTACTCCCGGCCTTTCCGGTTGGGCGCAGATACACGACTATGACGCGCCGCGCGGTGGAGCCGACGTCGCGCGCACGAAGCGGAAGCTCTCGTTCGACTTGTATTATCTGAAGCATCGTTCTTTCGGGCTCGACATCGCCATCGCACTCAAGACGCTTCGCGCCCTGCTTTCTTTCTCCGGAACATGAACAACAAAAGAAAGAGGGTAGTCGTTACCGGCGGTGCGGGATTCATCGGTTCGCATCTCGTAGATGCCCTCATGGCGCGTGACTATGATGTTTCGGTTATTGACTCACTTGTTGCGGGGAAACGAGAGCATATTCCTGTGGGAGTGCCGCTACACGAAATAGACGTGCGAGACAGAGATGCACTCCCATCGCTCCTGAAAGATGCTGACATTATATTTCATTTAGCGGCACTGCCGCGTGTTGAGAATTCAATACAGCATCCCGCAGAGACCCACGATGTGAACGTGACAGGAACGGTGAACGTGCTTGCGGCGGTCGGGGAGGGAACTCGTGTTGTCCTTGCGTCCTCCGCCGCTGTCTACGGCAATACGGACGTACCGCTCCTTTCTGAAAGCTTGCCGGTAGCGCCCGTGAGTCCTTATGGGCTTCATAAATATGCAAGCGAGCGGTATCTCACACTCGCGAATATGCTATACGGTGTCCAGACGGTGTCACTGCGTTTCTTCAATGTCTACGGCCCGCGTCTTGACCCAGAAGGTCCGTATGCACTTGTCGTCGGACGGTTCTTGAAGCTCTGCAAAGAAGGGAAGCCGCTTACGATTATCGGTGACGGAACGAATACGAGGGATTATATCCACACACGTGACGTTGTTGTAGCGCTGGTACTTGCAGGAGAATCTCCTAAGATCGGTAAAGGAGAGGTGATTAACGTCGGCACTGGTCGTGGGACATCGATCAATGAACTTGCTGATGCTTTTGGCGGTCCACGGGAATACCTACCGCCCCGCATAGAACCTGCGACCTCGTGTGCCGATGTGGCGCGTGCAAAAAATCTGTTAGATTTCACAGCATCAGTTTCGCTCGTAGATGGTATTGAGGAACTGAAGCGCGAGTGGGGAATCATATGATTATTGACGGCCGCATGCTTGCGAGTGAAGTGCTCGCGCGCGCGAAAGCGCGCGCGGCGAAGCTCTCGCATCCGCCGCGCGTGCTCGCTCTCGTCGCGAGTGAGACGGCGGCGACGAAGTCATATCTCGCTATCAAGTCAAAGCGCGCCGCAGACGCGGGATGTGTTCTCGAAGTCAGACCTGTCAAAAGTTCTCTACGACCGTCAGATCTATTGAGTATGTCGGAAGATGCAGATGCAGTCATTGTCCAGCTCCCGCTTCCCGCCGACATGAACACGAAAGCCGTCCTCGATAGTATCCCGGTCGATAAAGATGCCGACGTCCTCTCCACTGCCGCCCGCGCGCGTTTCGAGATAGGGGATTTACGAAACCCCCTCATGCCGCCGGTAGTCGGGGCGGTGCAAAAGATTTTAGAACAAGGAGAGGTAGAAGTAGCAGGGAAGAACGCGGTTGTTATCGGCAGGGGCTTTTTAGTCGGGGCACCCGCGGCGCTGTGGCTCACACAGCAAGGAGCACACGTCACGGTTGTTGGTCGTTCGACGTCGAATTTTTCAGATGTACTTCGCCAAGCAGACATCATCATCTCTGGTGCAGGTTCACCGCACTTCATCAAGCCAGAGATGCTCAAAAACGGCGTTGTGCTCATTGACGCCGGCACGTCTGAATCGGGCGGGGCAGTGGTCGGGGACGCTGACCCTGCCTGCGCGGCGAAGTGCTCGCTCTTCACTCCCGTCCCCGGCGGCGTCGGCCCTCTCGCCGTCGCCTGTCTCTTTGAGAACGCTATCACCCTCGCGGAGCGGGCAATACATCCCTAGAACAGCAAGGGCTTCGCTTTTTTAATAATTCGTCTATAATCCCCGTATGACTCAGTATCGGGTGTCTGCCGCCATCGCCCTCGTTGCAGGGTTTTTGCTTATCTATTTCGTCTGGGCGACCGAGGCGAATCCGACGAGCTCATATCGCTTCAAGCTCGGACTCGACCTCGCCGGCGGCACCGAGCTCGTCTATAAGGCAGATATGTCGGAGACCCCGTCAGGGGAGCGAGGTGATGCTTTGTCGGCGCTTCAGGGTGTTATTGAGCGCCGCGTGAACCTCTTCGGCGTCGCCGAACCATTGGTCCAGACCGAACAGGCGGGTGCATTTTCAGGCACCACCGAGGACCGCCTCATCGTCGATTTGCCGGGCGTGACCGATATCAAGGCCGCGGTCGCCGCACTCGGCGAGACACCGACCCTAGAGTTCCGGCTTGCGGCTTCTGTTACGACCGGCACGACGACCCAGGTCGCTTACCTTGCGACCGGTCTCGACGGTCGTTATCTCTCGAGCGCGACGCTCGGCTTCGGGAGCGGCGCGACTGCTGGTCTTTCCGCGCCGCAAGTGATTCTTAATTTTGACTCCGAGGGCGCAAAACTTTTTGAAAAGATTACGAGCGAGAATGTCGGCAAACAACTCGCCATCTTCCTCGACGGCCAGCCGATTTCCGAGCCGGTCATTCAGGAAGCGATTCCGGGCGGGCAGGCGACCATCACCGGTCGTTTTACGGCAGCAGAGGCACGTGATCTGGTGCGCAACTTGAACTTCGGTGCGCTCCCGGTGCCGATTACGCTCGAGAGCAGCTCGGCAGTCGGTCCGACTCTGGGTGCCGCGGCAATTAACGCCGGCGTCGCCGCCGGCGCCATCGGTTTTGCTATTGTCGCGCTTTTCATGATCGCGTGGTACCGGCTCCCGGGCATTATCGCGGCTGTCGCACTCGCCGAGTATCTCGCCTTCATGCTCGCCGTCATCAAGGTCATCCCCGTGACGCTTACCGCTTCAGGTATCGCAGGGCTCATCATATCGGTCGGCATGGCGGTGGACGCGAACGTGCTCATCTTTGAGCGTACAAAGGAAGAGCTCCGCGAAGGGAAGTCGCCGCGCGAGGCAGTCCACATCGGTTTCTCTCGCGCGTGGCCGGCGATTCGCGACGGTCATCTCACGATGATTATTTCAGGCGTCATTCTCTTCTGGCTCGGGACCTCCATTGTGCAGGGCTTCGCGCTCGTCTTTGTGCTCGGCGTACTCGCTTCATTTATCTCGGCAGTCTCGCTCTCTCGCGTCTTCCTGCTTGCCATCGTCCCTGAGAAGAATGAAGGCACCTGGCATTTCCTCATGGGTTCGGGGAATCGTAATTCATAATTTATGTATATCGTTTATCATCGCGGACTCTTCTTCTGGCTTACGGGACTCATCCTTGCAGCCGCTATCGGCGCCATCGTGTTCTGGGGTCTCCCGCTCGGCATTGATTTCACCGGCGGCTCTCTGATGCAGGCGAGTTATCCAGACGGACGTCCGGCGCTTGCGGATATCCAGGAGCGCGCCGCCGCCGTGCCGGTAGGTGAGGTGTCCGTTCGCGCGGTCGGCGATACGGGTGTTTCCGTCCGGACGCGTACGCTCTCTCCAGAGGAGCACGATACGCTGCTTGCCGCACTCTCCTCTGATTCTTCTGTGGCGACCGAGCTTTCTTTCACCTCGATCGGTCCGGCGCTCGGGAGTCAATTCGCCAATAAAGCGTTGTGGGCGATCTTTGCGGTGATGTTCGTTATCGTGCTCTATATCGCCTTCGCCTTCCGCAGGGTGTCGAAGCCGGTGCCGAGCTGGGGGTACGGTCTCACGGTCGTCGTCATGCTCGCCATCGACCTCATCGTCCCAGCCGGCTTCTATGCGGCGCTCTGCCACTACACCGGCGCCCAGGTGGACTCGCTCTTCATCGTGGCTATGCTCGCGCTTCTCGGATATGTCGTGAACGACATCATCGTCATTTTCGATAGGGTGCGCGAGCACTTGGCGCGCAACGAGAAGCTCGGTCTCCAGGAATCGTTTGAAGACACGATAGGGAAGTCTATTGATGAGACGATGACGCGCTCCATCAATACATCGCTCACCGTCGTCCTCGCGCTCATCGCGCTCATATTCTTCGGCGCCGAAGCAACGCGCGACTTTGCGCTCGTCATGCTCGTCGGTGTCGTTGTCGGCACCTTCTCCTCAATTGTCCGCTCCGAGCCCCGCCATATCCCCCTCGCTAATTGGGTTAAGAAATAATCGTTCCAGTAAAGGGCTTGCCGTCGAGGTAGTGTGAGAATTCTTCCAACTTCGCGCCGTTCACGATAGCGACTTCGAGACCGAGCGCCTCAGCCTCTTTTGCGGCGATGGGGTCGAAGGGGGAGGAGAGCCCCGGGTCCCAGTGGTCGGGGATAATCTTTCTAAATTCTGCCCACGAGATTTTCTCTATTTTTTTCGCATCGGGATATCTCTTTGGGTCTTTATCATAGACGTAATCAATGTTGGAGAGGTTCACAAGGCGCGTTGCACCAAGATTTTTCGCCATCAAGACCGCGTCGTAGTCAGTCGAGCATCCGGGTTGCCAGCCGGCGGCGATGATAATCGGCTCCTCCGCTTCGATATCGATGGTCGGGTTCTTGATGACCTGCGGGTGCGCGTAGCCGACGAAGATGTTGCGCAGGAGCTGGGCGTTGAGGCGTGTGGAATGGATACCGAGCCAGTCACGGTCCTGTGAAGTGATTTCTGCGGTCACCGCCTGCGCCGCGTCCTGGTAGCGCCGCGCGGTTTTTCCGCCACCGGTAATTATTGAAAACGTAAACCCGCGCTGCACTTTTTCAAGAACGAGCGTCTTGAAGTGCGTGAGAAATACAGTGTCAATGCCGTCGGGGACAATGAGAGAACCTCCGACAGACACGACGATGCGCTCTTTAGTAGGTGACATGACTCAGGCAAAGCATGACGGCTCCCTGTATCATACGCCCCCTGCAATAGGGCGCAATGTTTACAATGCCATTTGGCGTGGTTTTGACTGCTTGACGCCCCTCGACCCCTCATATACTATGGTTCTTATCGTCCTGCGTATGCAGGACGGGGTTTGTTTTTGACCTTTGACAATACAATACGTGAACGCCCGGCACGCGAGTGCCGGGCAGAAAAGATGTGTGAATTCTTTTGTTCCGCCTATTCTTAATGAGAGTTTGATCCTAGCTCAGGGTGAATGCTGGCGGCGTGGATAAGTCATGCAAGTCAAGGGGGCCCGCAAGGGCAACCGGCAGACGAGGTAGTAACACGTAGGTAGATCCCCCGAAGTCGGGCATAGCCATCCGAAAGGATGGGTAATTCCCGATAGTCCCGCAAGGGTAAAGGTTTTTCGCTTCGGGAGTTGCCTGCGTAGTATCAGCTAGTTGGTAGGGTAATGGCCTACCAAGGCTACGACGCTTAGGGGGGCTGAGAGGCCGATCCCCACCGATGGAACTGCGACACGGTCCATACTCCTACGGGAGGCTGCAGACGAGAATATTCCGCAATGGACGAAAGTCTGACGGAGCGACGCCGCGTGATGGATGAAGTGCCTTGGTACGTAAACATCTTTTATCGGGGACGAAGTTTATTGACGGTACCCGATGAATAAGGAGCTCCTAACTCTGTGCCAGCAGGAGCGGTAATACAGAGGCTCCAAGCATTACCCGGAATCACTGGGCGTAAAGGGTGTCTAGGCGGCCATATTAGTCTCTCGTTAAATCTGTGGGCTCAACCTGCAGTCTGCGAGGGAAACGGTATGGCTCGAGGGCGTGAGAGGTGCATGGAACTCATGGTGGAGGGGTGAAATCCGTTGATATCATGGGGAACACCAAAGGCGAAGGCAATGCACTGGTACGTTCCTGACGCTCAAACACGAAAGCCAGGGTAGCGAACGGGATTAGATACCCCGGTAGTCCTGGCCCTCAACGTTGCTCGCTCGTTTTACGGAGTATCGACCCTCTGTGAGACTAAGCTAACGCGGTAAGCGAGCCGCCTGGGTAGTACGATCGCAAGATTAAAACTCAAAGGAATAGACGGGGACTCGCACAAGCGGT
>CAYJLK010000003.1:81476-84904 GCA_964371445.1 uncultured Candidatus Saccharibacteria bacterium | reverse complement strand
CTTCGGCGTGACCGGCTCAGGCAAGACGTTTACCGTGGCGAATGTCATCGCGCAGAACGATAAGCCGACACTCGTCCTCGCCCACAACAAGACGCTCGCCGCCCAACTTGCGCAGGAGTATCGCGAATTTTTCCCCGAGAATGCCGTGCATTATTTCGTCTCGTATTACGACTACTACCAGCCGGAGGCCTATATCGCGCACTCGGACACTTATATCGAGAAAGAGGCGATGATAAACGCCGAGATAGACCGCCTGCGCCACGCCGCGACACAAGCCTTGCTCACACGCAAGGACGTCATCATCGTTGCATCAGTCTCCGCCATCTACGGCCTCGGTTCGCCAGAGGAATACGAGAAGGTGCATGTGAAGATAGAGAAGGGAAGTGTCGAGAATCGTGCGGCGCTTATTCGCAAACTCGTCGGTATCTACTTCGAGCGGACGAACGCCGACCTCAATCCGGGTCAGCTTCGCGCTATCGGTAATTCGCTCGAATTCATGCCGGTCAACGAGCGGGTGATGTACCGTATTGGCTTCGACGGCGATGTCGTCGCTTCTATCGACCAGCTCGATCCGGTCTCGCGTGCGAAGATGCGCGAGCCGAAGTCGGTCTTCGTCTTTCCGGCGAAGCACTTTGTCACGAGCGTTGAGGAGCGCGCTCGCGCTATCGAAGATATCAAGCTTGAGCTCGAAGAACAGCTCGCTCGTTTCAAGCGCGAGGAGAAGCCACTCGAAGCCGAGCGCATCAAGCGTCGCACACTCCACGACCTCGCGCTCATCCGGGAGCTCGGGTACACCAGCGGCATCGAGAATTATTCTCGCCACTTCGATAGGCGGAGTCCCGGAGAGCCGCCGCACACGCTACTCTCCTATTTCAAACGCTGCGATAAGAATTTCTTGACCGTCATCGACGAGTCACATGTGACGGTGCCGCAGATCGGCGGGATGTACGCGGGCGATAAATCGCGTAAAGACGTCCTTGTCGAATACGGTTTCCGTCTACCGAGCGCGCGCGATAATCGCCCGCTCCGGTTCGAAGAGTTCGAGGAGCGTATCGGGCAGGTGCTCTACACGAGCGCGACACCGGGGCCGTACGAGCGCGCGCACTCCGAGCAAGTCGTGGAACAGATTATTCGCCCGACCGGTCTCATCGATCCCGAACTCACTGTCCGTCCCGTCTCCGAAGGAGCAAAAATAGAAGGGGAAAACACTATCATATATGGTAGTGTTTCTAGCGCGTCATACAAAGGGCAGATTGCGGATTTTATTGAGGAAGCGGAGACGGTCATCAAGCGCGGCGGTCGCGCGCTCGCGACCACGCTCACCAAGCAGATGGCGGAAGACCTCTCTTCATTTTTGCGTGAGCGCGGTATCAAGGCCGAGTATCTCCACTCAGATGTGAAGACCATCGACCGCATCGACATCCTCACGAACTTCCGCAAAGGAGTGTTCGATATTCTCGTCGGTGTGAACCTCCTTCGCGAGGGGCTCGACTTACCGGAAGTGGAGCTCGTCGGTATTCTCGATGCCGACAAGGAAGGCTTCTTGCGTTCAGAGACAAGTTTGATACAAACCATCGGCCGTGCCGCGCGCAATGTTCTCGGTCGCGTTATTCTCTATGCCGATACGATGACCGGTTCGCTCGAACGGGCCATCAGCGAGACGAACCGTCGCCGCACGCTCCAGATTGCCTATAACAAGAAACACGGCATCACGCCACTCACTATCAAGAAAGAGATACACGATATTGCCGCCTCCATGCGTACGGAACACCAGCGAACCATCGACGAACTCCTTGTGCTCGATACGCTTGCGTACAAAGACGACCCGAAAGCGTTTATCGCTCGCAAAAGGGAAGAGATGGCGGAAGCGGTGGAACAGCTCGATTTCGAGACCGCGTCACTCATCCGCGACGAACTCTACAAGCTTGAGGGCAATGGACCGAAGACGAAGAAACCGCGTACTCGCAGAGCACTCAGCGGATCGTAATCGCGCCCGGCCGCGAGATGTCCACACGACGTTGTTGATTCGTCTCCTTACGTTCTAAAAGTGAGGTATGCTTCTCTACATATGACATCCACTTCCAATCAAGTTATCAGAGCCGGTATCGCCGTGTGCGTGTTAGCGGGAGCTTCTTTCGCCGCCTATCAGGTCGGATACGAGAACGGGGCGGGAATACAGGGAGGATTCCAGACGCGGAACGGACAGCCGGCAGCGACGGGGATTCACATGGTCTTCGGTATGGTGGATTCCGTCTCGGGCAAGGAGATAACACTCAAAGACGTGAAGAGGATACCGGATACCGCTTCAGGCACAATCAGTCAGCCGGTCGTCGTGACAGTTGATTTCTCGACCATCATCGAGCGCCTTGTCGCAAAGGATTCTGCCGTTCTCCAAAAGGAACAGGATGTTTTTATGAAAAAAGTACAAGCGCAGGGCCCGGGCGATTCCCTAGTGCCGCCGGAGCCTTTCGTACGCACAAAGATTACTCTCGACGCCATTAAGGCAGGTGACTTTATTGTGGCATCTTCCAATCAAGACATATCGAAACTCACGGCATTTACAGCCACAAGGATAGACGTGCAGGACAAGTCGCTTGCCTCTTTGACAACCAGTTCTGCACCTTCCGCTGCGTCTACGACAACAATAAAGGTGAACGAAAAAGATATTCCACCGCCACCGTTGCCGGAGGGAATAACGAAGCCGTAGCAAAGGTGAGGACGTCGGTATGAATCATGAGTCCACACACCATACGAATACATAGTGTATTGTCACCAATCGGGATCTTCGGACTCGTGCTGTTCTTTGTCTTTTTCACCGGTGCGCATACCGTCAGTGCGACATGCTATTCGTCGCCAAACGCCTGCGGTCAGACGAACGTCGGCGACGTTATTTTCAACGGCGTCTGTTCTGCGAGCTGGAGTCCAACCTATAGCACGGTATATACCTACTCGTTAACACCGTCCGGGAATTATCTCGGCACGTATGATGACTTCAGAGGCGGCGGATATAACGGCGTATCCACCCAGCAATCATTGAATTATTTCTGCTCTCTCATGGGGAGATCGACCGGTACCGGAGCATATGCCTGCGCTCCGAACCAGAATCCGCAAGGCTGTCTCAACTATGATAAAAACGGGTCTTGCACGCAATACGGTTCCACCTACTACTACCCGGAGTCGCGCCATAACGGAGGATGGGGATATCATTATCAAGGACAGGGGTGGTGTGAAGAGGGTGGTGTCCAGTGGATACAGTGCAGTTCGCCCACGCCGGTTAGCGCGCCGTCGAACGCGAGTTGCCCGGCTCCTACTACGTCCGTTTCGGTTTCACAGGATCCCGTCCCGTACGGCGGCAATCCGGGCTTCACCCTGTATTCGGCAAATGCCTACTACTGCTACGTCCTCGTCGATTGGGCGACATATATCTT
>CAYJLK010000003.1:76931-81376 GCA_964371445.1 uncultured Candidatus Saccharibacteria bacterium | reverse complement strand
GTCGAATTACGCAACCTCCGGCACCTATTATTACGGCGCGTTCACCTCGCCCGGCACCCATGTCGTTTCTTCGTATTGTTATAACTCCGCCTGGGCAGGTTCTGGCTGGTCGAGCACGTACTTTACCGTCGCGTCGCCACCCACCTCCTCCGTCTCTATTTCACAAAACCCCGTCCCGTATGGCGGCAATCCGGGCTTTACACTCTCATCCTCTAATGCCTACTACTGCTACGTCCTTGTCGATTGGGCGACATATATCTTGTCGAATTACGCAACCTCCGGCACCTATTATTACGGCGCGTTCACCTCGCCCGGCGGTCACGTCGTTTCCTCCTACTGCTACAACTCCGCCTGGGCTGGTCAGAGCAGTGGCTGGTCAAATACGTATTTCACCGTTGATTCGCCGCCAACTTCTTCGGTTTCCGTCTCACCGAATCCCGTACCCTATGGCGCGAATCCCGGCATTACGCTCTCTTCTACGAATGGCTACTACTGTCACGTGTACATGGATTGGAACAACGTCGCGTCCGGCTATTTCGGTTCGGGTACGTACTATCCGGGCGCGATGACTTCTCCCGGAACGCACTCCGCCGAAACGTACTGTTACAACTCAGCATGGCAGAATCCGAATGGCTGGACGGTGACGTACTTCACCGTCGCTTCGCCACCCACCGCTTCCGTCTCTATTTCGCAAAACCCCGTCCCGTACGGCGGCAATCCGACCTTCACGCTCTCCTCGACAAATGCCTACTACTGCTACCTCTGGGTGGACGGTACCTATTTGGTGAACGGCTACACCACTTCGGGCTCTTTCAACTACGGCGCCTTTACTTCTCCAGGCTCCCATTACATGCAGGCCTACTGCTACAATTCCGCCTGGTCGGGCTCCGGTTGGTCGGGTGCGTACTTCACCGTCGCTTCGCCGCCGACCTCTTCTCTCTCTGTCTCACCGAATCCCGTACCGTATAACAGCGCGCCGACCTTCACGCTCTCCTCGACGAATGCGTACTACTGTCACATTCTTATGGACGGTACCTGGGCGTGGAGCGTTTCGGGGTATTTCGGCTCTGGCTCGTTCTCTCCCGGGGCGCTGACATCGCCCGGTACGCACGGTGCCTGGTCCTACTGCTACAACTCGGCGTGGCAAAATCCGAACGGCTGGTCGATTACATATTTCACCGTCGCTTCCGCGCCGTCCGCGTCCGTCTCTGTCTCGCCGAACCCCGTACCTTATGGCGGCGCCCCGACATTTACGCTCTCCACGTCAAACGGCTACTACAGCCACGTGCTGATGGACGGCGTCTGGAACTGGAATGCCTCTGGATACTTCACGTCGGGCCCGTATTCTCCAGGGGCGCTCTATTCTCCCGGTGCCCATAGCGCCTGGGCCTATACCTACAATTCCGCGTGGATAGGTTCCGGATGGTCTACGACGAATTTCACTGTCGCTTCACCGCCTACTTCCTCTGTTTCCGTCTCGCCGAACCCTGTCACGTATGGCGGCAATCCCGGTGTGACGCTCTCCTCGACGAATGCGTACTACTGCTACGTCCGCGTGGATGGCAACAACCTGCCCGGGACTCCCGGCTACTTCACCTCCGGCACGTTCTACCCGGGTCCACAGACATCTGTCGGTCGTCACACCGCCTCTTCCTACTGCTACAACTCTGCCTGGCAGGGATCGGGCTGGACGGATGTCAGATTTACGGTCAACCACTCTCCGGTATCCTCCGTCTCGTGCTCAGGCTCTCCGAGCAGTGTGTACGTCAGTCAGCCGGTTACGTGGAACTCATCGGTCTCCGGCGGCTCAGGCTCTTTCACGTATTCATGGAGCGGCACCGATGGTCTCTCCGGTACGACTGCCTCGGTCCAGAAGGCATATACGACTGCAGGCACGAAGCAAGCGACAGTCGCCGTCACTGATACCGTATCCGGACAAACCTCCTCCGCCTCGTGCAACAGCGGTTCCGGTATTACCGTCAATTCCTGTACCGGCTCGCTCTCGGCGAGTCCGACTACCGTCCAACAAGGACAGAACACCTCTCTTACCTGGAGCGTCTCCGGGGGTTCCTCATGTGCCACCTCTTGTACCGGGAGCGGCTTCAGTACGGGAGGTGCGACTTCCGGTTCGGCTCCCTCCTCGGTTCCACCAACTCCGCCCACTACTTCGTACGCTCTCTCATGCACCGGCGGCACCTACGGTCCTCCGCCGAGCGTCAATACCACCGTCACCGTTCTTACTCCGGAGGTTTCTATCTCCGTGAATGGTCAGCCGTTGTCTGCTCGCGTGAATCCCGCCGCTTCGAACAACACCACCATCGCATGGTCGTCCACCAATGCAACATCCTGCTCCGTCACGAAAAACTCCGTCGCGTGGAGAAGTGGTCTCAGCTCCTCGGGTATCACCGAATCTGTTTCGGTCCAGACCGTCTACGAGATTGATTGTGTGAATGACCACGGTTCGCATGCTACCGCCTCGGTCACGGTGAACGTACCTCCGCTCTTTAAAGAATTTTAATCTCTACGCGCACGGTGTCTCGGATCCCGTAGCAGATATGCGAGGGGAATGATATATTCATACCGTACCTGCCCCGCCACGGGCAGGAATTGCGCATGAAAAAGACCCCGAAAGAAGAACCCCGTGAGATAGCCGCAGACGGCATCTCACGGGGCAGGCGTCAGCACCAAAACCATGGACATCATCTTGGTAGTGAGTGGCTGTCTGTAAAAGGTGCGCGCACCCATAATTTGAAGAATATATCGGTCGAGATGCCGCGCGGCGCGATGACGGTCATCACCGGCCTTTCGGGAAGCGGGAAGTCCTCACTCGCCTTCGACACCATCTTCGCCGAAGGTCAGCGACGCTACGTAGAGTCCCTCTCGGCGTATGCGCGGCAATTCCTCAATCAGATGGCGAAGCCGGATGTGGACGAAATTTCCGGCCTTTCGCCCGCGATTTCTATAGACCAGAAGAGCCGCTCGAATAATCCGCGCTCAACCGTAGCGACGGTCACTGAAATCTACGACTATCTGCGTGTTCTCTACGCGCGCGCGGGGCAGCCCTACTGCATCCATCACGACGTGCCCATCGTTCGGTTGTCAAAAGAAGAGATGATTAAAATGGTGTTTGCACGCGTTGAGGCGAAGCGCGCAGGGAAGGCGGTGCAGGTGATGGGTGTCGCTGTAGACAAGAGCGCCGTCACGATCTACGCACCGGTGGTCGTCGGGAGAAAAGGTGAGTACTACCAACTCCTCTACGATCTGCTTGGGAAGGGATACGAAAAGGTCGTCGTAGACGGGAAGCTACATTCGCTCCGCGAGAAGATTGTTATGGAGCGCAATAAGACGCACAGCATTGATGCCGTCGTTGATTCCATTTATGTCTCCGAATTCGCGCGCACGACCGCGGGCGCCCGCGAGCGGCTCTCGGAGGCGCTCGAGCTCGCGCTTAAGCAGGCGGACGGCTTGGTGAAAATCCAGCATGCCGACGGCACGACCGAGACGCTCTCGTCGAAGTTTATCTGTCCTGACGATGGTTCATCTTTCCCGGAGGTTGAGCCGCGCCTTTTTTCGTTCAACTCGCCCTACGGCGCGTGCCCCGAGTGTCACGGCCTCGGCACTGAATCGCTCTTTTCTGAAAAGGCATGCCCAGTCTGCGAGGGCAAACGCCTGCGCCCCGAGGCGCTTCGTGTGTACCTCAAGAGTAAGGATGAGAAAACGCTTGGGAAAAGTATCGTGGACTTCACAAATATGTCCATCCGCGAGGCGAAGAACTTCGTGGATTCCATTGAATTGTCGGAGATGAAGTTTGATATCGCCGCCCCTATTTTGAAAGAGATTGATGCACGTCTCACCTTCATGCTGAACGTCGGTCTCGATTATCTCACGCTCAATCGTTCGGCGGCGACGCTTTCGGGCGGAGAGGCGCAGCGCATCCGACTCGCCAGCCAGCTCGGGAGCGGTCTCACGGGCGCCTTGTACGTGCTCGACGAGCCGACCATCGGGCTCCATCAGCGCGACAATGACCGTCTCATCAAGACCCTACTCACCTTGAAAGAGCTTGGGAATACGATTATCGTCGTGGAACATGATGAGGAGACGATATTTTCGTCTGATTATCTCGTGGACATCGGCCCGGGCGCAGGCATTCATGGCGGGATGGTAGTCGCGAGTGGCTGGCTGGATGATTTGCTGACCGCAAAGGAAAACGAATCCGGCTCTGTCACACTCTCATATGTGCGCGAGGAGAAAGAAATACCCGTGCCCGAAGCGCGTCGCACGAGCGAGAAAGGCTGGATCAAGGTGCGCGGTGCAACTTTACATAACCTTGTGAATCAAAACGTGGACATCCCGCTCGGCAAACTCGTCTGCATTACAGGTGTCTCGGGGAGCGGGAAGTCCACCTTCCTTTACGATATCCTGCACCGGAATATCGCGGCGGGCGG
>CAYJLK010000003.1:70125-76921 GCA_964371445.1 uncultured Candidatus Saccharibacteria bacterium | reverse complement strand
ACCCGCCACCCTTACACCCGGGCCGGGCCGCCCCCCCCCCGAGGCGAAGCTTGAACACGTCGCCTCGCTCACCGGTACCGAATACGTCGGCCGCGCGGTCTTGATTGACCAGTCTCCCATCGGCCGCACGCCGCGGAGCAACCCGGCGACCTACACCGGCGCGTTCACTCATATCCGCGACCTCTTTGCCGCGACCGCTGAGGCGCGCGCCCGCGGGTGGAAGCCGGGTCGCTTCTCCTTCAATGTCGCCGGAGGCCGTTGCGAGGCGTGTCAGGGGAACGGCTCTATTGCGGTTGAAATGCACTTCTTACCCACGGTATATGTCACCTGCGACATTTGCATGGGTAAGCGCTTTATGAAAGAAACGCTCGAGGTGACTTTCCGCGGCAAAAATATTTATGAGGTGCTCCAGATGACCATTGAAGAAGCCGAGAAATTTTTCGGCGATATCCCCGCGATCAATGACCGTTTGATGAGCTTGAATGCGACGGGACTCCAGTACCTCACGCTCGGGCAGAGCGCGACGACGCTCTCCGGCGGCGAGGCCCAGCGTGTGAAGATTGCGAGCGAGCTCTACCGCTCCATGCCGATGAAGACCATCTATCTCCTCGACGAACCGACGGTCGGTCTCCATTACGAAGATGTGAAGAAACTCATTGAAATTCTGCAGGAGCTTGTCGCGCGCGGGAACACGGTGGTCGTCATTGAACACAACCTGGACGTCGTGAAGAGCGCGGACTATCTCATCGACTTCGGTCCCGAGGGCGGGTCGGGCGGGGGTACAATCGTCGCCAAAGGCACGCCGGAAGAAGTCGCCGATACCGAAGGTTCGTACACTGGAGAATATTTGTCGAAAGTCTTACAACGCCATGCAAAGAAGCGATCTACAAAAGAGTAATCTGCCGGATGTGCCGGGGGTGTACCTGTTTAAACAAGGGAGAAAGGTGCTGTATGTGGGCAAGGCGACATCGCTCCGCGACCGCGTGCGGAGCTATTTTGACGACGACCTCATCGCGACGCGCGGACCCCGTGTCGTCGACATGGTGACGCGGGCAGATCGGGTCGCGTTTGAGCCGACGCCGACGGTGCTTGAGGCGCTTGTGCGCGAAGCGGCGCTCATTAAGAAATACTTGCCGAAGGCGAATGTGGACGGGAAGGATGATAAGACGTTTCTGTATGCCGCCGTTACTGATGAGGACATACCGCGCGTGCTTGTTGTACGCGGCAAAGACATTGATTTTAAGACTCATACCTCGCAAGGTGACACCTTGCGGGCCATATACGGACCATTCCCGAGCGGGGCGCAGCTGCGCGAAGGTCTGCGGCTCATCCGGCGCATCTTCCCATTTTTTGATACGCCGAAGCCAGTGGGCGCGAAGAGTAAGCATCAGGCCACGAAAATAGAATTCAATAGGCAGATAGGGCAGTACCCGCGTGCGTTTGATGCAAAAGAGTACCGTCGCACGATACGCAAGGTGATGCTGTTCCTCTCCGGACGCGGCAAGGAGTTGCGCACGGCTCTCGAGAGAGAGATGAAGACTGCGGCAAAGGAGGAGCGCTTTGAAGATGCAACGCAGGCACGGCGCGAACTCTTCGCCCTCGACCACATCCAAGACGTCTCTCTTATCAAAGATGAGAATCGTTCTGAACATTCTCATCCACGAGGTGACACCTTACAACGAATAGAAGCATATGACACGGCGCATCTCTCGGGGACGAATGCGGTTGGCGTGATGACAGTTCTCGTTGACGGCGTGCCGAGTAAAAGAGAGTACCGGACGTTCAATATCCGCGGCATAAAAAAGAATGACGACATCGCATCGCTCTGGGAGATACTTTCGCGTCGGCTTACTCATCTCGAGTGGCCGCTCCCGCAGGCGATAGTAGTAGACGGCGGGCGCACGCAGAAGAAGGCGGCAGAAGCGGTGTTGAGAGAAAATGGAATCAGTGTATCGGTCGCGGCAGTCGTGAAAGACGAGCGGCACCGTCCGCGCGAGGTCATCGGAGCGCGGGCAGCCGGCGTTTCCGAGGCGGATGCCGTGCTCGCAAACGCCGAGGCGCACCGTTTCTCGCTTGCGCGGCACCGTATTGCGCGCGGCAGAATCCGATGATACTCTATCCTTGGCTGTGCGGAGGAAATCAAACGAGACTCCCTGAACCTTTGTTTATCAAGGCCTTACAAGGGTTGTAATCCGCAAGGAGATATTTGCAGAGAACATCCTGCCAGGGACAAGCCACGCCAAGACCCGAGAAAAGGCACGAGGCACGGGTGAAAGGCCTTTAATTCATCCACGGCTAAGCCAATCAGCCTGCTTTGACCGTCCGGTATACACGCCGGCGGTTTTTCTTTTGATATACTTGCCGTATGCAAACCATCGTCGGAGTATTGCGGGGAGGGCTGAGCCGCGAGCACGAAGTCTCACTTAAGAGCGGCGCCGCTATACTCGCGAATCTTCCGGAAGAGCGATATGTCGCGCGCGATATCTATATCGATAAGAACGGACAATGGCATGACCGCGGTCGACCGACGACGCCCGAACGCGCGTTGCGGCAGATCGATGTCGCACTCATCGGTCTTCATGGCGAGTATGGCGAGGATGGGGAAGTGCAGAAAGTGCTTGAACGCTTCGGCATCCCCTATGCGGGCGCGGACTCTTTCGGCTCGTATCTCGCGATGCACAAGCTTATGGCGAAAGTGCGTGCCAAAGAAGCCGGATTTCTCACTCCTGAATCTCATTATGTTGAGCGCGCAGAAGATTGTGAAGAGGCGGCGCGTAGTGCCGTCCGCAATTTCGGACAACCGGTCGTCGTGAAGCCGGTCGGATGGGGCTCCTCTGTCGGCGTTTCAATCGCCAGCGGCTATGTGCAGGTACTCGCCGCTCTCGAGAGGCTCTTTGCCGAAGGTGCACCTGGTGTCCTTATTGAAGAATACATACGCGGGAAAGAAGCGACCATCGGTGTCGTTGAGAATCTGCGCGGTGAAGCGCTCTATGTGCTCCCGACGATTGAGATCATCCCGCCGGGAGACGACTTCTTCTCCTACGATGCGAAGTATTCGGGCACGACGCGCGAAATCTGCCCCGGCAATTTCTCCCGGGTTGCGACTGAAGAACTCCGCAGGGCGGCAAAAGCGATGCATCGCGCGCTCGGGCTCCGCCATTATTCGCGAAGCGATTTTATCGTCGCGCCGAAGGGTATCTATTATCTCGAGACCAATACGCTCCCCGGGCTTACAACTGAGTCGCTCCTGCCGAAATCGCTTGCTGCCGTCGGCGTCCCGTTCCGAGATTTTCTGGACCACCTGGTCAATTTGGCGCTCGGGAGATAATTACTGTAGTGGACCGTACAGGATTCGAACCTGCGACCCCCTCGTTGCAAACGAGGTGCTCTACCAACTGAGCTAACGGCCCGAGTGGAGGAAGAATAACATACGTCTGCGTATGATTATTCTCTCCGAAACGAGGGACAGTATGCTTACATACGGCCCGGTCGAGGGAAGAATACCATAAGTTCGCTTATAGTAATATATAAAGTATGAAGAGAAATATCGATACGCTCTGGCTCGTCGCGCTTTTGGCGATGGTGATACTTGTCGGCGGACTTGTGTATGAGCACCAGCAGATAGTGCGTCTCTCGCAGGCGGTCACGGCGCTTCAGTCCGCGATTGTCGAGGTCACAAATGCCGTGAACCTGACGGCCTCAAGTACGGCGGCTAATATCGCCGAGCTCGCGCGCCGTGGACAGATCGAACAAAAATCCCAGAGCCAGCTGCTTCAGGACGCGGTAGCGAAGGTAACTCCGGCGGTCGTCTCCATCGTTGAGAGCCGAGTCGTACCACTCCTGCAGGTGACCTATGAGAATCCGTTTGGGAACGACCCGTTCTTCCAAGGGTTCGGGTTGCAGGTGCCGGTCTATCAGCAGGTGGGCACGACGACAGAACAGGTCTCGGCAGGGACTGGGTTCCTCGTGCGAGGTAATGGGTATATCGTGACCAATAAGCACGTCGTGTCGGATACGGGTGCGACGTATACCGTACTGCTTGCGAGCGGGAAGCAACGAGAAGGGACCGTCGTCTGGCGTTCAGCGACTGAAGATCTTGCCGTTGTGAAGATAGCGGGCAGCGGCTACGCGAGCGTGCCGCTCGGCGATTCGTCTGTGCTCCATCTCGGAGAGTCGGTGTTTGCGGTGGGGAACGCGCTCGGCGAGTACAGCAACTCCGTCTCGGTCGGTATCGTGTCGGGGCTCAATCGCAGTCTCACCGCCGGGAACAGTCGGGGCGGCACCGAGACGCTGGCGGGCGTGATACAGACCGACGCCGCCATCAATCCGGGGAATTCCGGCGGCCCCTTGGTCAATCTCTCCGGCGAAGCTATCGGCGTGAACGTCGCGATGGTGCAGGGTTCGCAGAATATCGGCTTCTCTTTGCCGATAAATAAAGTGAAAAGCGCGCTCGCGAATCTGGGAATCTAGTCTGAAATCTGGTATGGTTAAGCGTGCTCGCGCTCCTAGCTCAGTTGGTTAGAGCGTACGCTTCACACGCGTAAGGTCGCAGGTTCGATCCCTGCGGAGCGCACACGGGAGGTGTTCTGTGTCGGGCCGGAGTATGCCGGTAGTACGCACGCTTCGGGTGCGTGTAGACCGGGTTCAATTCCCGGCGGCCCGACAGAGAACGTCTCCTACGGCGGGCTATCGTATAGTGGTAGTACGCAAGGCTGGGGGTCTTGTAGTCCGGGTTCGATTCCCGGTAGCCCGACTAGATATAGTACATTTGGTGGACCTACGGAGAGTCGAACTCCGACCTCGTCCATGCCATGGACGCGTTCTACCGCTGAACTATAGGCCCTTCCTTATTTCTTCCCGACGCACGGTGGACCTGAGGAGAGTCGAACTCCTTACCTCGTCAATGCGAATGACGCGCTCTACCAGATGAGCTACAGGCCCGAAGAAAGGAACAGGAGAGATTCTAACATAATCAGACTAGGCAACAAAACAAATAAGGCGTACCACTGTATACTGTACCTATGCTCAAAGAATTCAAACAATTTCTGCTTCGCGGAAATGTTGTTGATCTGGCGGTCGGCGTTGTGGTCGGTGCGGCATTCGGTACGGTTGTGAGTGCTTTGGTGGCCGACCTCCTGACCCCGCTCATAGCCGCGATAGCGAAGGTGCCAGACTTTGGCGGACTCTCCTTTACGCTCAACGGCAGCAAATTCATGTACGGCCATCTTATTAATGCGGTCATTTCATTCCTGCTTGTCGCGAGCGCGGTCTTCTTCTTTGTCGTGAAGCCGATGAACGTGCTGGTCGAACGGTCTCGTAAGGGACCTCCTGCAGATCCTACGACCAAAAAGTGCCCCGAGTGCGCAAGCGAGATTCCGCTTGATGCGAGGCGCTGCAAGTATTGCGCCCAAGTCGTCATATAACATAAAACCCGCCTCACGGCGGGTTTTATGTTATACGATCCGTTTAAATTAGCTTAGGTGCGGCGAGACGAGCTTCGTCATCTCGAACATCGTCACCTCGCTCTTGCCGCCGAAGACCGGCTTCAGCTTGTCATCCGCAAGGATGTTGCGCTTATTCTGGGGATTCTGGAGGTTGTGCTTCTTAATATAGACCCACAACTGCTTGACCACCTCCGTTCTCGGCATCGGGCCTTTCCCGACGACCGCCTCCAATTCAGGAGAGAGGTTAAGAGGTTTTGATAGAGCTGAATTGATTGCCATAGTGAATGTGATTGTATTAAGTTTGCTCGACTAACCTAGTATATAGCATAGAGTACGGGTCATCTGGTAGAATGCAAGTACATGCATGAGGGTATCTCAGTGGTCCTCAAGGCGGAGCAGATAGGCTCCGTTTTCAATTTTCCTATCACCAACTCGCTTCTTATGGCGTGGCTCGTGATGGGTCTTCTCATTTTAAGCGCGTATTTCTTCGGTCGTTCGCTCAAAATGGTCCCCGGGAAGCTCCAGGCGGGCGTCGAATGGGCCTTTGAGGGAGCGATAGGGTATATGACCGAGGTGCTGGAGAGCGAGAAGCTCGCTCGACGTTTTTTCCCGCTTGTTGCATCCATCTTCCTCTTCGTCGCCGTTATCAACGAGATCGAGTTCTTCCCGGGGGTCGGGTCGATAGGACTTATCCACGCCTCCGAGTTCCTGCCGATACTGCGCGCGCCGACCACCGACCTCAATTTTACCCTCGCACTCGCGATGATCGCCTTCTTCACTATCGAGGTGACGGGCATCGCGATGCTCGGTTTTTTCAAATATGCAAAGAAGTATGTTAATCTGAAATCGCCGGTCGGGTTTGTTGTCGGGCTCATCGAGCTCATCAGCAATCTCGGTCGGCTTGTCTCGTTCTCCTTTCGTCTTTTCGGGAATATCTTTGCGGGTGAAGTGATGGTGCTCGTCGCGAGTTACTTTTTACCGTACGTGCTTCCCGCGCCTTTGATGGGGTTCGAGATGTTCATCGGCTTGATACAAGCGCTGGTCTTCGCGATGCTGACGTTGTTCTTCATAAAACTTGCGATCGTTGAACCGCACGAGGCTCATTAATACTAACTAGAGAATATATGGATATAGAATCAGCACGTTTGTTCGGGATGGCGATTGCCGCCGGTCTCGGCGTTATCGGTCCCGGTATCGGTATCGGTCTTATCGGCAGTGGTGCAATGAACGCCATCGGGAGGAATCCGGAAGCGTCCGGCAAGATCGTCTCGAACATGATCCTCGCGATTGTGTTCACGGAGGCGCTCGGCATCCTGACCTTGGTTGTCGCGTTCATCATTAAGTTTGTGTAA
>CAYJLK010000003.1:65800-70025 GCA_964371445.1 uncultured Candidatus Saccharibacteria bacterium | reverse complement strand
GGTCGCCGTAACGAAAGACGCCGAGGCGCGCGCGAGTGAAGTGGCGGTGCGCGCACGGAAAGAGAGCGAACGGGAAGTCGCGCGGCTTGCGGTTCTCGCCGCCGAAAAGATTTTGAAGAAACACTATGATTGATGACTACACGCGGCTCTTGGAAGCTACCGCCGAGCTCGAAGACAAGGAGGCGTCGGATGCGGCTATCACGAAGCTCATTCTGCACCTGAAGAGCGCGGGACGCATGAAGATGCTCCCCTCCATTGCACGCGAATTGAAGAAGGTTGCGGCGCGCCGACACGCGCTTCGGCCGTTCGTGGAGGTGGCGCATCAGAAGGAGGAGGCGACGGCGCTTCGCGCCGCCGCGGAGGCAGGTATCATCGCGCGGCACGCGCACGTGAACCATTCGCTCATCCACGGATGGCGCGCACGTGAAGGCGGGAGGCTTGTCGATCACTCGGCGAAGCGTGCGCTCCTCCATATGTATCAGCAGGTAACGATCTAACCTATGCAAAGCATCATTGAGAGAATCGAGAAAGAGATCGCCGCGTGGGCGCCGGAAGTCGGCGCGGAGGAGACCGGTATCGTACGGGCGACGGGCGACGGCATCGCGGAGATCGACGGTCTGTCGAAGGCGGCGATGTCTGAGATGGTGCTGTTCGACCCGACCTTTGACCGGACGCTCGCGGAGGCGCTTGCCGATCCGACGCCGATCTACGGCCTCGTTCTCAATCTCGAGGAGGACGGCGTACGTGCGGTCGTTCTCGGCGACGCGACGAAGATTCACGAAGGAATGCTCGTGCGCCGCCTGGGCCGCCTGCTTTCCATACCGGTCGGCGATTCGCTCATAGGCCGCGTCGTGAATCCGCTCGGCGAAGCGGTGGACGGGAAAGGTTCTACGAAGGCGGAGGATGTGCGGTCTATCGAGCGCGAAGCGTACGGCGTCATCGATCGCGCGCCGGTGAACGTCCCTTTGCATACGGGAATCAAGGCGGTTGACGCGATGATCCCTATCGGCCGCGGTCAGCGCGAGCTCATCATCGGCGACCGCGGCACCGGGAAGACCAGTATCGCCATCGACACCATCATCAATCAAAAAAGCGAATCGGCCGCGACACGCCCCGTCTGCATCTACGTCGCTATCGGTCAGAAAGAATCCAAGACGGCCAAGCTTGTTGCTGAGCTTGAGGCGCGCGGCGCGATGGAGTACACCATCGTCGTGACTGCTCCCGCTTCTGCTCCTGCCGCCTTACAATTTCTCGCGCCATTCGCCGGCGCGACTATCGGCGAATATTTCATGGAACAAGGGAAGGATGCGCTCGTGGTCTATGACGATCTCTCCAAACAGGCAGTCGCGTACCGTCAGATGTCGCTCCTTCTGCGGCGCCCGCCGGGCCGCGAAGCCTACCCGGGCGACATCTTCTACCTGCACTCGCGTCTCCTGGAGCGCGCCGCGAAACTCTCAGAAGAGAAGGGCGGGGGATCGCTGACTGCGCTTCCGATTATCGAGACGCAAGAAGGAGATGTCTCCGCGTACATCCCGACAAATGTCATCTCGATTACCGACGGACAGATCTATCTTGAGGCAAATCTCTTCAACAAAGGTCAGCGTCCGGCGATTAACGTCGGCATCTCGGTCTCGCGCGTGGGAAGCGCGGCGCAGACGAAGGCGATGAAGAAGGTTGCGGGCAAGATCAAGCTCGAACTCGCGCAGTTCCGCGAACTCGAGGCGTTCATGCAATTCTCATCCGATCTCGATGTCGAGACGAAGCGGCGTATCGACGCCGGACGGCGCATGACCGAGATCTTAAATCAAGGTCGCGGCGTACCGCTTCCGTTCGAGATGGAAGCCGCCATCATCTTCGCGGCAACAAACGGCTATCTCGACACGTTCTCGCCCGAAGAGGTGAGTACGATTGAGAAAAAGATGCAAGAATACTTGTCCCGCGAGGCGGGCGGCGTGCTTACCGCCATAAAAGAATCGAAGGAAATCCGCGAAGAATCGGAAAAGACGCTCCGCGAGAAGCTTAATCTGTTCATCGCGCGTCACGCCATATAATATCCATGGCATTAAAAGATATAAAATCGAAAATAAAAGCTACCGAGCGCACGCATAAGGTGACGCGCGCGATGGAGGCCGTCTCTGCGGTGAAGATGCGCAAGACACAGAGCACTGCGCTTGCGGGGAGGCAGTATGCGCGCGCGGCGCTCTCGATACTCGCGCGGCTCTCGGGTACGACCGACCTCGCGAGCCATCCGTTGGTGAAGGTTAGGCCTTCACAGAAGATTGCGCTGATTATCCTTACGAGCGATAAAGGCCTCGCGGGCGCGCTCAACAGCGGCGTCATCAAGGCCGCTGCCGACTATCTCGAGAGGCACTCGGTGTCAGTCAAAGATGTAGCGGTCTACGCGTACGGCAAGAAAGGCGAAGAATATTTCGCGCGCCGAGGCTACGCAATCAAGCGTGCATTCGAAAACAAGAAGGATCTCATCGAACTCTCGGTCATGGAGGAGCTCTCGACCGAGCTTTCGCGCGAATTTGCCGCAGAGGCATATGACGAAGTGTTGGTCGCGTATAGTAATTTAAAGTCGACGTTCGAGCAGATACCTTCTGTGCGCCGATTGCTCCCGCTTTCACTCGCAAACGTCGAGCAGCTCGTAAAGGATATTGTGCCGGTAAAGGGTAAGTGGAGCGAGCTCGCGCCGCTTGAGGCGCCCGCGGCGTATTCGGTCGAGCCGGACGGTGGCGAGGTACTCGATTACCTCATACCGCGTCTCGTTTCGGTCTCGCTGTACCATCTCTTGCTCGAGGCGAAAGCATCGGAGCATTCTGCGCGCATGGTGGCGATGAAGAATGCCTCGGATAAATCGAAGGAAGTCGCCCACGATCTCACACGTCTTTTCAACAAGATCCGTCAGGCAGGAATCACGCGCGAAGTGTCAGAGATCGTCAGCGGTCGTGAAGCATTAGCAACATAATTTTATTTGTATGAACGGGATTATCACAGAGATCATCGGACCAGTCGTCGACGTGCACTTCAAGATGTCTCGACCGAGTGAGGAACGAGGAAGTACTGAGGCCAGCAGGCCGAATGTGCATCCTTCGATTGGCGATGCGCTTGTTGTCGGTAAGAACGATGCACACGGGCGCATCGTGCTCGAAGTTGCTTCACACTTGGGTCTCGACCGCGTGCGCGCGATTTCCATGAACGAGACCGCCGGACTCTCTCGCGGCGAGACGGTCACGGCGACCGGCGCACCGATTACGGTTCCGGTGGGCGAGGCAACGCTGGGGCGTCTTTTTAACGTGCTTGGCGAGCCGGTCGACGGGAAAGGGCCGATGGCGGAGGGTGTGAAGCGCCTTCCCATTCATCGCGCGCCGCCAACCTTTGATGAACAAACGACGAAGGCCGAGGTCTTCGAAACGGGCATCAAGGCGATCGATCTCATCATCCCGTTTCTTAAAGGCGGTAAGGTCGGCCTCTTCGGCGGGGCAGGAGTGGGTAAGACGGTGCTCATCCAGGAGCTTATCCGCAACGTCGCGACGGAACACGGCGGCTATTCCGTCTTCGCCGGCGTCGGCGAACGCGTGCGCGAAGGCAATGACCTCTATCACGAGATGGACGAATCAGGCGTACTCGCGAAGACCGCGCTCGTCTTCGGACAGATGAATGAAGTGCCGGGCGCCCGCGCGCGCGTGGCGCTCTCGGGTCTCACGCAGGCGGAGTACTTCCGCGACGAGGGCGGTAAGGACGTGCTCTTCTTTATGGACAACGTCTTCCGCTTTATCCAGGCGGGTTCTGAAGTCTCGTCGCTTCTCGGCCGCGTGCCGAGCGCCGTGGGCTATCAGCCGACCTTGGCCGAAGAGATGGGTAAACTGCAGGAGCGCATCACGTCGACGAAGAAAGGCTCGATCACGTCTGTCCAGGCGGTCTATGTGCCGGCAGACGACCTCACCGATCCGGCGCCGTCGACGACCTTTGCGCACCTCGACGGCACGGTGGTGCTTTCGCGCGCCCTCGCTTCGCTCGGTATCTATCCGGCAATCGATCCGCTTGAATCCTCTTCGTCCGCGCTCACGCCGGAGATCGTCGGCGAAGAGCACTATCGCGTTGCGAACAGCGTGAAGCTCGTACTGCAGCGCTATAAAGATCTGCAGGACATCATCTCTATTCTCGGCATGGAAGAACTTTCTGAAGAAGACCGGCTCTCGGTCAATCGCGCGCGCAAGAT
>CAYJLK010000003.1:0-65700 GCA_964371445.1 uncultured Candidatus Saccharibacteria bacterium | reverse complement strand
CTCTTCGAAGGGGAGGCGGTTTCCGCGACGCTCCCGGGGAGCGAGGGCGTGTTCGAGATCCTCGCCGAACACGAGGCATACGTGTCGGAACTCGTGCCGGGAGAAGTGCGCGTGAAGGCCGCCGATGACCAGACATACCGTTTTCAGATATCGGGAGGCGGAATCGCCGAAGTTTCGCGGGGTCAAGCGACTATCCTCCTCTAGGACTTGCCCGGTGCACACACTTTGGCATTACGCCTCTATTGCTGTGGAGAGGATAGAAAAGAATCCAGTCAGCATTATAGACATATAGATGCTTGGTATATATCTGAGTAGGCGTCAGAGCAATTATGCCAAAGTGTGTGACTGGGCTTGCACTACCTATACAGGGCGTATACTGGGGTACATGACCTTTGAAGGAAATGGCAACGGCGGTGAAAGCATCCCCCAACGCCGCCGAATACCGCATTATCACGGCGATGAGGCGCGAGTGCTTTTTGTCATAAGCGCAATCGTGCTTATCGTCGCGCAATCGACCGGTGCCGAACTCCCACTCTCGACGACGGGTGCGGTTATGTCGGCAGTACTGCTTGTCGTCGCCGCCGGTATCACGAATCCGGCGCAAGGATGGATCCATTGGTTCAACGAACTCGTCGCGATATACGGGACGTTTTTGTTCGGCACGAGCGCCGTTAGTCACTATCGCGCCGGCACGAGCATCTTCGACCCTTCATTCATCTATATTGAGGCGCTAGCGCTCATAGCGCTCGTGGCACTCTATTTCACCACGCGGACCATCCGCGGCTTCCATCTTCGACCGAGTCATTAAAACCAAGGTTCGACCTTGGGGGTTCGGATGTAAGGTCGAACCTTGGTTTTGTGGTATTATTTCACTATGTCTCTCCAGAGTTTTCTCCTCAATCAATACGCGAAATGGAAGCTGAAGGACGTGCCGCCCGCGCAGCGCGAACAGATGACGGCGCTCGTGACGAAGGATCCCCAACTCTTTAAGAAGATCGGCGAAGAGATCGAACGCCGCAAGAAGGGCGGTGAAAGCGAGATAAAGGCGGCGATGGAGGTGATGAAGAAATATCGTTCTGAGCTTTCCGTGTTGATGCAGAAGTAATGGATTCGACAAACTCACCACACGTATGAACACACTCGTCCCGGCGCTCGTTCTCTGTCAAGCGCTCGGCGCCGCACTAGGGGCGCTCTCGGCGGTGTGGGGCGAACTTGCGTATGTCCGCTCTATGCGGGACGGGAAGATAGATAGCGCCGAACGTGCGCACCTCCACGCAATCGCCCGCGGATTACGTTTCGGCATGTCGCTTCTCTTACTCTCGTCATTTGGTCTCGTCAGCATCGCGTATCTACAGCACACTTCAGAACAGTCGGCACTCTCTTCGAGCTACTGGACTCTTATTGCGCTCGCACTTTTAATCATTACCGTCTCGTGGGCTCTCTCGCGGCAGCGCATCTCGTTTGCCTTTGGCAGCGCAATCGCCTTTACAGGGTGGTGGTTCCTCGTCTTCCTCACGCTCGGAGAGATACCGCCCTTGTCCTTCGGTTCTGCTGTTGCATTCTTCGTCGTCGCGACCGCCATTTTCTATGCACTGCTTCAGTATATGCGGTTCCTCCTCGTGCCGAAACGAGGCTAACTGCCTTGCGTAAAAAGTGATGAAGTCGTAGGGTGCATATATGTTGAAGATAGGCATTGTTGGTCTGCCGAACGTGGGGAAGTCCACGCTTTTTAATGCACTCACGAAGACCTCGGTGCCGGCAGAGAATTATCCGTTCTGCACTATCGATCCGTCGGTGGGTGTGGTCGGCGTTCCCGACGCACGTCTCGGCGCGCTCGCAGAACTTTCAAAGAGCGAGAAGATTATCCCGGCGGCGATAGAATTCGTCGATATCGCCGGGCTTGTGAAGGGCGCGGCAGAGGGTGAAGGTCTCGGCAACCAATTTCTCGCGAATATCCGCGAGACCGATGCCGTCCTCCAGTTGGTGCGCTTCTTCGACGATACGAATATTACGCACGTCGATACCACTATCGAGCCGTACAAGGACATTGAGATCATTAACATGGAGCTCGTGCTTGCCGACGGCGAGCAGGTGCGGAAGCGGCGCGACAAGATCGCGGGCGATATCAAGGCGGGACGAAAGGAGTTTGTCGCCGAGGACGCGGCTCTCGCCAAGCTTATGCAAGGCATAACCCTGGGGAAACTCGCGCTCCATGCCGAGCTCACCGACGATGAGAAAAAACTTGTTGCACACCTGAACCTTCTCACGATGAAGCCGATCCTCTACGCGCTTAATAGGAAGAGCGGCGGACACAACCTCGACGAGGTCAATGACGGTCGCGCCGAGCGCGCGTATGAGCTCATCGAAGCGCTTGGCGGGCGGTACATATTCCTCGATGCCGCAACGGAGCGCGAATTGAATGATGTCGCTGATGATGACCGCCAGAGCTTCCGTCAGGAGCTCGGTGTGTCCGAAGACGGACTCGCCGGTCTCATCAGAAATGCGTACGACACACTCGGACTCATTTCATTTTTTACTACCGGCACCGACGAGACGCGCGCGTGGACGATTAAAGAGGGAAGTACAGCGCCCGTTGCGGGCGCGGCAATCCATAATGACTTTTTGAATAAATTTATCCGCGCCGAAGTCGTTTCATATGACGACCTTATCGCCGCTGGCGGCTACGCCGCCGCGCGCGAGGCGGCAAAGGTCCGCACGGAAGGCAAGGAGTACATCGTCAAGGACGGCGACGTAATGGTCTTCCTCCACGGGTAACTTGACAATATAGTGGATTCTATCTAGCTTGAGCGAGGGTATCCGATACATCACACAAGGGGAGTAGTTCGATGACAGCTCAATCAGGACAGAAGGTTCCGCAAACGAGGGTTAAGCGTGCATTCAACATCTGGATGAGTGTGAGGTTCGAAGGCAGTCCGCACTATCTGACGAGGACCAAAGTGACCGATCTCGGCTTCAACGAACCGGCACCGTACAGCGCAATTGTTGCGGCGGCCGCAGTACTCGGACTCGTACATGCGCCGAGGGGGCTGCACTTTTTCTTGATGAACGAGCTCCGCAACGGCAAGGACACGCAACCGGGTGATGTATTGAATCTCGCCATGGAGCCGTACAAACCCGGCACAGAGTCGCCCTACATCATGCGATTTACGAGAGGCGAGAGCACCATTTCGAGCGGGAGCGCCAGCTGTTCTGGTGACGACTTGTTCGAACCGAATGACGAGTTCATCTTCGTCATGCCCTGAATGTTTCGCCGCATCCCGACTCATCCCCGCTCCGGCGGGGACTCTTTTTATACCGATGATGTGATGGTCTTCCTCCACGGATGACTTGACGAAGTAGTAAATTTCAGTATATTAGTTTTAGAGCACGTTGAGACATAAAGGTGGGGAATATATCCCCTTACGCAACCAAAAGAGAGGGAGGTACGATCATGGTCGAATTACTCGATAGTTTGCTACTGTCTGTAGCACAGAAGTTCTGCGACAAGTTCCAGCAATTCACCGGACTGACGAAGTTTAGACTACAGAAATGGACGTTGATAACTTCCACGGTATTTTTCTGGGGAGGAAATGTATCTTATTTCGATCCCGCCATGTTTGCATTGTTGTCCATTAACACTTTTTCTATGATGAGTATCGTTCGTCGTACAGAAAAAGAAGAGAGTGAATTCTTGGCGAACGGTAAACTGTTTGCCGTTCCTTGGAGTGACGCTTCTCTGCGGTTCGTTCTCGCTATGACTATTGGTTGCATGGGATTTTTAATGTGGCTACTGCCATCAAGCAAAGGCGGTCAATGGATGTCCTACGGAATGATCTCGCTTTCCATATGGCTGTACATCTGCGCCTGTGTTCCTCGGCCGCCGAGTAAGAGTAAGGCACGGGAGTGGTACGAAAGAGGACTCACGTGGTTGAACGACCAACTCAAACCCGCACCAATTCCTGCGCCAAACTAACGATCCACCCCTTGTCCATCCTCAGTCCCTGCGCTCGCGCGGGGACTCTTTTTATACCGATGATGTGATGGTCTTCCTCCACGGCTGAAATAGGCATTTAAGTCGAGCGGCTGATAGTGTAGGAAGCCGATAGCACACCTTATTTGTGGTATAATGCATGCTTATGGACAAACCAAAAACAACACCAAAGGACTTCTTCTTGTGGGCAGGGGCGATGGTCACGTTTTATTGGAGTGTTATCGCGTTTATTCTCCTCACGTTCGATTACATCAACTACACGTTCCCAAACGTGCTGAGCTACTATCCGGCCGACCCGTACCAGAGCGGTATCAGCTACGAGATGGCCTCAATCATCGTGCTCTTTCCCATCTATCT
Source organism: uncultured Candidatus Saccharibacteria bacterium (assembly GCA_964371445.1). GTDB lineage: Bacteria > Patescibacteriota > Minisyncoccia > Phycocordibacterales > Phycocordibacteraceae > C7867-001. The sequence continues at coordinate 61,352 of CAYJLK010000003.1, read as the reverse complement.
GCTCCTCATGCGGTTCATACATAAGGACGCCGTCCGCGACCCTTCGCGCAATGAGATCTGGGTCCGGCGATGGGCGCTCATCCTAACCCTCTTCGTTGCGGGCATCGCGATGGCGGTCGACCTCATCACGCTTCTTACTACCTTCCTCAACGGTGAAGCGCTCACGGTCGCCTTCCTTCTGAAGGTGCTCATCATCTTCCTCGTCGCGGGCGGCGTGTTTATGCACTTCATCGCTGACTTCAGAGGATACTGGGATATGTTCCCCAAGCGGCGGAATATGGTGCGCATCGGCGTAGCCGTTATCGCCGTCGGTACGGTTATCTCAGGGTTCTTCATCGTCGGCACGCCGGCTGAGGCGCGCCTCGCGCGCTTCGACGCGCAGAAGGTAAGTGACTTGCAGGTCATACAGTCACAGATCATCTATTTCTGGCAGGCAAAACAGAAGTTGCCGGGGAAAATCACTGATCTCAACAACTCGCTCAATTACGGTCCTGTGCCGGTCGACCCGCAGACGGGGGAGTCGTACGTGTACCAGCCGGGCGAAGGGCTCTCGTTCAAGCTCTGTGCAGACTTCAACACAGTGAGCCGCCCCAATCCAAGCACTCTCACCGAAACCCGTCCCGTTGAACCGGTCCCAGTAGGTGTCGGCGGCAAGGATATCATGATGCAAGCAGACAACTGGCAACACGGCACAGGGCAGATATGCTTCGAACGCATTATTGACCCCGCCTTCTATCCACCGATCAACAAGGTTCAACCTTAACCCCGGATTCCCAAGGTTGAACCTTTAGCACATGGCGTATGATCACCGCGAGATAGAGAAGAAGGCCCAAGAGAAGTGGGCAAGTCTCGATCTCTACCGCACTGATCTCAAAGACGAGTCCAAAGAGGGGTATTACCTTCTCGTCGAGTTTCCCTATCCCTCCGGCGACCTGCATATCGGCCACTGGTACGCCTTTGCTGTGACCGACATCTACGCGCGTCTGCTGCGCATGCGCGGGAAGAATGTGCTGTTCCCGATAGGATTCGACGCATTCGGATTACCGGCTGAGAACGCGGCGATCAAGCACGGTGTCGACCCCAAGGAGTGGACCTACCAGAACATGGAGCGGATGCGTACCCAGCTCAAGAGCATGGGCGCGTCGTTCGATTGGAGTAAGGAGGTGGTGGCCTGCGACCCGGGCTACTACCAGTGGACGCAGTGGCTCTTCACGAAGCTCTTTGAGCACAAGCTTGCCGAACATCGGGAGGCGGCGGTGAAGTGGTGTCCCAAGGACCAGACCGTGCTCGCCAACGAGCAGGTCATCGACGGGCACTGCGAGCGGTGCGGTACGGAAGTTGAGGAGAAGCGGCTCACGCAGTGGTTCTTCAAGATTACCGACTATGCTGAGCGGCTTTTGACCGGTCTCGATGCGCTCCCGTGGCGCGAAGAGATTAAGACGGCGCAACGGGCGTGGATAGGAAAGTCGGAAGGCGCGTATCTCGAGTTCTCAATTGCCAATAATGACAAACCAAACTTCATCATCCTGCACGGATGGACTGGCCGCGCAGACAAAAACTTCATCCCGTGGCTAAAGACAGAACTAGAAAATAAGGGTTATGAAGTGCAGGCACCGCAAATGCCGGATACCGACCATCCAACGGAGAAGGATCAAGTGGCTTATGTGTTGGAAAACTGCCGGATGGATAAGAACACTGTTCTCATCGGGCATAGTCTAGGTGCGATAGTGGCGATGAAAGCGCTGGTAAAACACGGTAAGCCTATTCGCGAACTCGTACTCGTCGCTGCAGCGAAGGATCCGAAACACAGTAATGAAGATAAAAACTTCCATACTACGTTCTCATGGGAATTTGATTTCGAAACACTTAAAAAGTTAGCGCCTAAACGCCTGATACTTTCGGATCTCAAAGAAGAAGACCGGATTGTCTATTTGGAGAAGATGGCCGCAAACCTCGACGCAGAGCTCGTTACGGGAACATCAAAAAGAGAGCATTACACAGACAAAGAAGAGCCCGACGTTTTGGAAAGTCTCAATATATCTGTTTCTGGGCGAGACACGAAGATTAAAGTATTCACGACACGGCCGGACACGGTGTTTGGTGCCACCTATGTCGTGCTTGCACCCGAACACTCGTTCCTTTCAGATGATGGATTTACGAAGTCCATCAATAACACGGTGGAGGTGCGAGAATACATACAGAAGACGGCGCAGAAGACCGAGCGCGAGCGAAGCGAGAACAAGGAGAAGACCGGCGTGAGGCTGGAGGGTGTTTCTGCGATTAACCCAGCGACGAAAGAAGAAATTCCTATTTTTATCGCCGATTATGTCCTCGCGTCCTATGGCACGGGCGCGGTAATGGCGGTCCCCGCGCACGACGAACGCGACTTTGAGTTCGCGCAGAAAATGCAGTTACCAATAAAGCAAGTAGTGGTACCGTGCGCTAACGACTCTAAAAATCCTCCTCAAGATGGGTTCGAGGAGGTTAAACGTGATACGGTTATCGTTCATTTACGTGATAAATCAACCGGCAAGTTCGCGCTCCTCAATTGGCACGAGACACTCGAAGGAATTACTACTGCCATCATGGGCGGTGTCGAGTCGGGACAAACTCCGGAAGAGGCTGCATTGACCGAAATTCGTGAAGAAGCTGCACTTAAGAATGTCCGTATCGTCAAAAGACTTCGCTGGATAACATCTGCGAAATACTGTGCATCTCATAAAAAAGAGAATCGCTGTGCTCATACGTATGCTTTCATCGCAGAAGTAGAAAGTCTTGCTGAACAGGGTGTAATCCATACTTCAGAACAGAAGAAACATACACTTGTCTGGACCGAAGAGAATGAGGTCCTTTCTCGTCTTACTCCCGATCATCAGAAACAGGTCTGGCAATTATTAGAAAAAGAAGAAGCACTGGTTGAAAATGGTTACCTTATCAATTCCGGTACATTCGATGGTCGGGATAACGAAGAAGCGATATGGGACATCGTGCAGGCGGTCGGCGGCGAGAAGGCGACGATGTATCGGCTCCGCGATTGGCTGGTCTCCCGCCAGCGCTACTGGGGCTGTCCGATACCTATCGTCTACGATCCCGAAGGGAAGCCGCACGCGATACCTGCCGAACATCTGCCCTGGCTTTTGCCGACCGACGTTGACTTCACTCCCACGGGTAAGGCGCCACTTGCGTCTTCACAAGAGCTGAAAGAACGTGTTATACGCATCTTCGGCGAAGGCTGGACGCCGGAGTATGACACGCTGGATACATTCGTAGATTCCTCGTGGTACTTCCTGCGTTATCTGAATCCGCAGGACGCACACAACTTTTCTGATGCGGCGATGATGAAGAAGTGGCTACCGATTAATCGCTACTCCGGCGGGAGCGAACACACCACCATGCACGTGCTCTACGCGCGGTTCTTTATGAAGGCGCTCTACGACCTCGCACTCGTGCCCTTCGACGAACCCTTTGCCGAGCGCTTCAACCGCGGACTCATCATGGGCCCCGACGGGCAGAAGATGAGTAAGTCGAAAGGGAATGTCGTGAACCCCGACGAGTTCGTGCAGAAATATGGCGCAGACGCGGTGCGCATCTACCTCGCCTTTATCGGCCCCTACAACGAGCCGGGGAGCTACCCGTGGAATCTGGATGGCGTCGCATCGATGCGCAAGTTCCTTGAGCGCATCACCCGTCTTGTTGAGAAATATGGACTTACGACATCCATGCCTGAGGATACTCCAGAAGATATTAAGCAGGCGCTCGCGACGGCAAGCGTGAAAGTATCCGGAGACGGAGATCGGTTTAAACTTAATACCGCAGTTGCAGCGCTTATGATACTCGTGAACGAGCTCGAAGCGGCGCCGTCCGTGCCGAAGGCCGCGCTCGCGCAACTCATCGTCATGCTCGCGCCGTTTGCGCCGCATCTCGCCGAGCACCTCTGGGAGACACTCGGCGAAGAGGGGAGTGTGCACGCGCACGCATGGCCGACAGCTGACATCGCCATCGCGACCGAGAAAGAAGTTGTTGTACAGGTGAACGGCAAACGTCGTGGCTCGATTACGCTCGCTGTCGATGCCTCTGAAGAAGATGCCGTTGCACAAGCGCTCAAACTCCCGCCCGTGACCACCGCGCTCGGCGAACATGAGCCAAAGAGGGTTATTTATGTACCGGGGAAAATCCTCAATCTTGTGGTACCCCGTTAGAGACCCCTTTTCGAGATAAATTAGGGGTCTTTGATGTGTAATTGTCTACCTAGCCTAGTCTCTAACGGGGTGGTATAATCGCGCCTATTGACTCTTTATAAGGTATTTGCTATAAATTAGACCACATGACCAAGGCGAGCCAGACGGCAAAGCATTCCAAGGCGAAAAGCGCTCCGAGCGCATCCTTTTCTTTTGACAGTGCACTGCTCGTAAAACGGCTCCTCTCCGCGGCGCCAGAGCGCGCTCGCGAGGTTCTTATCCGGCGTTTCGGGTTGGGTGCGAATCCCGCACGAGAGACGCTCGAAGCGATCGGCGATCGTTCAAGCATCACCCGCGAGCGCGTCCGACAGATCGAGGCCGCCGGGCTTGACGCCATCCGCGCCAGCAAGGTTTTCAAAGAATCAGGTGCCGCGTTTGAAGAGATTGCGCGCTACATCGATTCTCTCGGCGCAATCGTACCCGAAGAGACGCTTCTTGCCGCACTCGGCAAAGATGAAAAGAGCCGCAACCGATTCCGCTTCTTTCTCGTACTCGATTCGGCGTTCTTCCGCGAGCGCGAGACGAACGATTTCCTCGCACGCTGGCATATCGACAGCGCGACGGCGAAGAACATCCATGACGCGCTTTCCAAACTCTACACGTCGCTTTCCGATGATGAAGTGCTTACCGAAGCTGAACTACTCGACCGGTTCCTCGACGAGCTGAAGAGTGTCAATGATGCCTATAAGAACGAGGAGGTCTTGAAGCGATGGCTCTCCCTTTCAAAACATATCGGGAGCAATCCGCTCGCCGAGTGGGGTCGCATGAGCGCTCCTGCTATCCGCATCAAGGGCATCCGCGACTATGCGTATCTTGCTATCAAGCGCCATGGCGAACCGATGCACTTCTCGACCGTCGCGAAGACCATCGGCACGCTTTTCTCGAAGAAGGCGCACATCGCGACGACGCACAACGAGCTCATCAAAGACCCGCGCTTCGTCCTGGTCGGCCGCGGACTCTATGCACTTACCGAGTGGGGATACAAGCCGGGTGTCGTACGCGACGTTATTCGTGAGACGCTTGAACAGACGGGTCCCCTGAAGAAGGACGAGATCATCAAGCACGTGAAGAAGGCGCGCTTCGTGAAGGACAACACTATTTTGGTAAATCTAAACGACCCCCGCTACTTCAAGCGCCTCAAGGACGGCCGCTACGCAGCTGTCTAATACACACAAAAAGAGGCGGCGCTCTACGGCGCCGCCTCTTTTTATTGCTATACTTTGTGCACCCTATGGTACCGTTTCTTCACGATCTTGAGGCATACAGCAAGAAGATTACCAACAATCTCGGCATCCGCTTCGAACAGTGGCCGATTTTCATCATTGGTCTCGCCCTGCTCGCCGTATCGTTCATGCTCATGCCGGATGCGGTCTCGCTCGCGCTCTCTATCGCGCTCTTCCTCGCGCCGATATGGCTGCCGATCCTTCTTATCGACGGCGCGTGGAGAGTGTGGATTATCCTCCAGCGTTCCGAGTTTATCGCCTCTCAGAAATATGTCCTCTTGGAGATAAAGCCGCCGCGCAATCTGGTGAAGACGCCGCTCGCGATGGAGGCATTCCTCTCGAGCATTCATCTCTCGGGCGGCGAAGCGACCTGGTATGCGCGTTTCAAGGGAGGCATCCGTCCGTTCTGGTCGCTCGAATTAGTTTCGATGGAAGGTCAGATACATTTTTTCATATGGACGCGAGCGGCCCTCCGTCGGCTCATCGAATCCCAGATGTATGCGCAGTACCCGGGCGTGCAGATAGTCGAGGCGCTCGATTACACGCGTCTCATCTCCGCGACGCCCGAAGAGTGGGGCATCTGGGGCTGCGATTTCGTGCATACCGCCAAGGATCCGCTCCCGATAAAGACGTATATCGAATACGGGCTCGATAAAGTACAGAAGGAGCCTGAACAGGTCGATCCGCTCGCAAACCTCATTGAATTTATGGGTTCCATCGGGAAAGGCGAGTATCTCTGGCTTCAGTTCGTTATCCGTGTCCACAAAGGCGAGAAATACGGGACCACGCCCGCAGGCAACAAGAGCAGTCGGCTGAACAAGGAAGGCAAGCCCTATACCTGGCAGGACGAAGCGAAGGAGATGGTGGAGGAGATCCGTAGGGCGACGCGCGATTCCTATATTGACATATTCACCGGCGAAGAGCGGCCAGGATTCCCGAATCCGACCAAGGGTCAGATGGAGAAGATGGCCGCTATGGAGCGCAATACTTCGAAGCTCGCGTTTGATGTCGGCGCGCGCGGCATCTATCTCGCGAGGCCTGAGCATTTCAACGGTCCGATGATCAGCCACTTGATCGGACTCTTCAAGCCGTTCAGCACGGAAGGATGGAACGGCATCAACTCAACGGCGTGGATGAAAACGTTTGACGATTATCCTTGGGAAATAAACGTCGAGAAGAGGAAGAATCATTTCCGCCGCGATATGGTCGAAGCGTATCGCCGCCGGCAGTTCTTCTATGACCCGTTCTTCGAAGGCGGTAAGCACGGACATGACGCGATGGTGATGAGTACCGAGGAACTCGCGACGGTCTTCCATATTCCTTCGCAAGGAGTCCAGGCGCCGGGTCTCGAGCGCATCCACTCGGCTACCGGCGAAGCTCCTTCTAACCTCCCGACCTAGGGTATATGGATTTTCTCAAACGGCAGGCCGGGTGGGTGGTGGCATTCGCGCTTGCAGTGAGTATCGTCGTCGGATACCGCCTTTTGTTTTCTGCGCCTGCGGATTTTCCCGCGGAGAGTATCGTGAGTATCTCAAAAGGATCATCGGCGCCGGCTGCAGCCGAGCTGCTCGCCGATGCGCACATCGTCGCGAATCCGTTTGTTCTGCGCTCTATCCTGCGCCTTTCGGGCACGAGCGGCAGTATACACGCGGGCGCCTATCGCTTTACCGCACCCCAAAACGTGTTTGCGGTCGCTTTTCGTCTCGTGGCGGGCGATTACGGCTTCCCGCCGGTACGGCTCACGTTTCCCGAGGGGACGACCGTGCGCGAGATGGCGACACACATAGAGATCGCATTTCCGGAAATCACAGCGGGAGATTTCATTACGGAAGCGAAGCCGCGCGAAGGTTATCTGTTCCCGGACACCTACCTCTTCTCTCCGGCTTCAGATGCGGCATCTGTTGTCGCGGCGATGCGTACAAATTTTGATGCGAAAACCACCTCGCTTCTAGACGAGATACGCGCTTCGGAACATTCGCTCTCCGACATCGTCATCATGGCCTCGCTCCTTGAGAAAGAGGCGCGCACTGCTGCAGTCAGACGCATGGTAAGCGGTATCTTGTGGAATCGTCTCGCGCGCGGCATGCCGCTCCAGGTTGATGCGGTGTTCGGGTATATTTTTGAACGCGATACCTATTCGCCGTCATACGCCGATTTAAAAGTGAACTCGCCGTATAACACTTACACGCACACCGGCTTGCCTCCCGGCGCGATCGGCAATCCCGGGCTCGATTCTTTCGATGCGGCGCTCCATCCTGCAGAAACGGATTACTTGTATTACCTCACCGACAAGGACGGCGTGATGCATTACGCCGCCACCTACGCCGGCCACCAGGCAAACCAACGGAAGTATTTGAAGTAAAGCCTCGCCTTACAGCGACTGGGAATGAATGGCCGATTCCAGTAGACTGCACCCATGGACGTGAAAGGGAAGAAAATATTCGTCGGGCTTTCTGGCGGCGTGGACAGCGCCGTGTCGGCGGCATTGCTGAAGGAAGCGGGGGCGCAGGTGACCGGCGTATTCATCAAAGGCTGGTATCCGCCAGGGATGCCCTGCACCTGGGCGAATGAGCGCCGCGACGCGATGCGGGTGGCGGCTCGCCTCCACATCCCGTTTCTCACACTCGACGCGAGCGTCGAATACAAAAAAAGCGTTATCGACTACCTGCTTGCCGAATATCGCGCGGGGCGGACGCCGAATCCGGACGTCATGTGCAATCGGGAAGTGAAATTCGGCGCGTTTCATCGTTTCGCGAAGGCCCACGGAGCCGACGCTATCGCGACCGGACATTATCGCGCCGGCGAGAAAGATCAAAGTTACTTCCTGTGGGCGGTGCCGAAAGACATTCTGGAGGCAGCGCTGTTCCCGATAGGGAAGATGAATAAGGACGATGTGCGCGCGCTTGCGAAGCACTTCGGCCTGCCAGTGGCGGAGAAGAAAGACAGCCAAGGCATCTGCTTTCTCGGAGCAGTTTCCGTGAAAGAGTTTCTAGCACATGAGTTCGGAACCGATAATCCGGCTCTTCTGTACACTATCGGCGAGCGAGCTCGCGGCGGATATGTCATCGGGAAGGACGTGGAAAAGAAAGAAATCACTGTTTCAAAGGCACGCGTCGGGGGCTCGCACGAGATCCGGTTTACCGATGCAAACTGGCTTGCCGCACCCTCCTCGGCTACCGAGGCACAGTACCGTTATCGCGGTCGGTGCATCGCTGGACGTATCGAGCATGATTGCTTTCTAAGCACCGAGCCGCTTCCCGAGATCCCCGCTCCCGGACAGTCAGTCGTCTTCTATCGCGATGGAGAGCTAATTGGGGGAGGCATTATTTTGTAGAGGTGGCATGCCCCGTTGGACTGATTTTTTGTCCAATGGGGTGGTAGTATTACCGCATGAACCACAAGCGCCTTTGGATTTCTGCGACTATTATCGCAATTGTCATTCTCATCGGATTTGTCCTGTCGGTACCGCATACGCGCGATGTAAGAGAGGCGGCGCCGGAAGGCGCGGCAGCGAACATACCGACCGTCACGCTGCGCGATGTGTTCAAAAAAGGCGTCCACACCATTACCGGCTCGGTTGAAGCGCCGAATGCCTGCACCTTTGCCTCGGCGGAAGCCATGCTCCAGGGCGACGCGTCAACAACGCAAAGCATCCTGGTAAATATTACTTTACCGACTGACACAGGCGTGTGCCTTCAGTTGCCGACGCGTGCGGCGTTTGAGACGACAATCACCGCACCTGCGCGTCTCCCGTTTACAGTGATGGTCAACGGTTCGACGGCGACTTCAAGCGTGTTATGACGACGCTACCAATCATCACCAAAGCCGACGGTTCAAACGAGATATTCGATCCAGTGCGGCTGATCTTCTCTCTCGAGAGGGCGGGCGCGGGCCCGCACACGGCGCAACGCATAGCCGAATCTATTACGAATACGATTATACCGGGCATCTCCTCGAAAGAGATTTACGCGCGCGCGTTCGGTCTCCTGCGGAAAGAGGCGCGTCCTGTCGCCGCGCGCTATGCATTGCGCCGCGCTCTGCTTGAACTCGGCCCTACCGGACACCCGTTTGAAGATTTTATCTCGCACCTTTTCCGTACAGAAGGATGGCAAGTCGAGACACGCAAGATGATACGAGGGAAGTGCGTCTCGCACGAGGTCGACTTCTATGCGTCGCATGCGGGACAAGGAGATTTTCTCGCCGCAGAGCTGAAATATCATAATGATCCGGGATATAAGACCGATCTGAAGGTGGCACTCTATGTGAAGAGCCGTTTCGACGATATCTTCGCATGCGATCCGTCGGTACGCATGTGCCCGATTAATCGCGGCCTCTTGGTTACCAATACCAAATTTACTTCAGAGGCGATTGCCTATGCTGAGTGCGCCGGTGTCGAACTTCTCGGATGGAGCTATCCGGTGCATGACAGTCTTTTTATGCGCATGAGCCGCACGGCGGTGTATCCGGTAACCGCCTTGACTGGGCTCGCGCGCGCCGAGAAGCGGCTCCTTATCGAGCGTGGTATCATCGCCGTCGACGAGATTGTGAAAGACCGCCGCCAGCTCGACGCGCTGCACCTCTCGAGCTCGCGCGTCGGCGAGCTTCTCGCAGAAGCTGAAGGCCTGCTCGATCTTCCGGAAATGCCGCATCACCGCGCCCCTTTATGACAAAAAACTTTTCCATGAATTCTTTCATCACCGGCGTTATGTTCGGCGTGTTGCTCGCGGGTGCGTGGTTCCTCGGCAATGATTCCCTATTTGTCTCGCTGCGGTCTCCATCGAATCTCGCGACGAACACCGAAAGCCTGAGGCAAAAAAGCGGAGCCATTTCCGTTGCCGACCAGCTTTCCGGCGACACGGTTATCGTCGAATCGGTGACCGTGCCGCCGCCGGGTATCTGGATCGCCGTGCGCGAAGTGAATGGTGGCGATCTTGGGAATGTGCTCGGCGCCGCGCGCGTCGGAGGACCAAGGAGCAATTTCCCCGTCTCGCTTTTGCGCGCGACCGAAGCGGGCCGTTCCTATGCGGTACAGCTGTACCGCGATGACGGCGGCGGAATCTTCGACCCTGCGGTCAATAGCGTGTATGTCGACTTTGATACCGGTGCGCGCGTCGTCGCATACTTCTCGACCACCGACTGATATGGCGGCGAGCAATGCAAAAGGAAAGTATACTCGCGGACCGTTCGATCCTGCCTCGCCGGAGCCCTTTAAGGTAAGCCGCTCGAAGATCGATCTGTTCTCCGAGTGTCCGCGCTGCGCCTATCTCGATCTGCGGCTCGGCGTGAAGCGTCCCTCGATGCCCGCGTTCACGCTCAATAACGCGGTCGACGAGCTTCTGAAGCGCGAGTTCGATATTCATCGCGCGAAGGGGAGCAAGCATCCTCTGGTGGAGAAGTACGGTCTCGATGCGGTACCGCTCGTCGACGAGCGGATGGAGGAGTGGCGCGACGCGCTCCGGCGCGGCATCGCGTTTCTTCACGAACCGACGAATCTTCTTATACGCGGCGGCGTCGACGACGTATGGGTGAATCCCTTGGGCGAGCTTATCATCGTCGACTATAAGGCGACGAGCAAGAAGATAGGGCCGAGCACCGAAGACGATCTCTACGACTCCTACAAGCGGCAGCTCGAGATCTACCAGTGGCTGTTCCGTAAAAACGGTTTTGCCGTCTCGCCGACCGTCTATTTCGTCTACGTGAACGGAAAGTCAGATGCGGAAGCCTTTGACGGCAGGCTCGAATTCGACATAGAGCTCATCCCGTACACCGGCAGCGACACGTGGGTGGAGCCGGCAATCTTTGATCTGAAAAAGATGTTGATGAGCGACGAGATTCCGCCCATCGGTACGGCCTTCGGCGGCGGACCGTGCGATTACTGTACGTATCGTGAGAGCGCCGGCAAGATTCTCCAAGAGCTTCATGCGAAAAATAAGAAAAAATAGCTCATTTGCCGACCGCGTTCGAGACGCCGTGCGACAGATACCGAGAGGAGAAACAAAGAGCTACGGAGCGGTCGCGCAGGCGATCGGCTATCCGGGCGCCGCGCGCGCGGTCGGCACCGTCATGAAGAATAATTATGATCCGGCGGTGCCGTGTCATCGAGTCGTGCGCGCCGACGGAAGGGTAGGTGATTACAATCGCGGCGGGGAGCGCGCGAAGAGGCGGTTACTCGAAAAAGAAGGCGCGCTATGACGAACGCAACGCTCATCGCCTCTCTAAAAGATTCCGGAGCAATTACGACGACGACGGTCGAGGATGCTTTCCACGCCATTGATCGCGCGCGGTTCGTGCCGGAACCGCTGCAGGCGGAGGCGTACGAGGACACGGCTCTGCCGATAGGCGCGGAGCAGACTATTTCTCAGCCGACCGTGGTCGCGTACTGCCTTGAATGGCTCGCGGCGCGCCCGGGTGACCGTGTGCTGGATGTGGGGAGCGGTTCGGGCTGGACGACCGCGCTCCTCGCACATATGGTTGGCCCCGAAGGCTCGGTCATCGGCGTTGAGCGCATTCCCGAGCTTGTCGCGTCCGGCTCCAAAAATCTCGGGACGTACTCATTTGAGAACGCCCGCATTGAACAGGCGGGGTCCGAGCTCGGCAAGCCTGACGCAGCGCCCTTTGACCGCATTCTCGTTTCGGCGGCCGCCGACGAGATACCGGACGCGCTCGTGCGGCAATTGAAAGACGGCGGTCGGATGGTCATCCCGGTACAGGAAGCTATTTGTGTCGTGGACCGCGCGGGCGGCGGCATCAAAATTACCCGTCATGAAGGTTTTGCATTCGTGCCGCTTATCACCAAGGTATGGAAGTGAAAATTGATCCGTCGTGGAAGAAGCATCTTACGGGCGAGTTTGAAAAGCCGTATTTTGCAGAGCTTTCGGCATTCGTGAAGGATGAATATAAAAACGGCGCAGTGTACCCGGCGCCCAAGAACATCTTCCGTGCCTTCGATCTGTGTCCGTTTGAGAAGGTAAAGGTCGTCATCCTGGGGCAGGATCCGTATCACGGGGTAGGGCAGGCGAACGGTCTTGCATTCGCCGTTGATGCAGAGACACGTGTTCCACCCTCGCTCCAGAACATGTTTAAAGAGATAGCGAGCGACTTTGGCAAACCGCTTGTGCACACCGACGGCGATTTAACACGGTGGGCAGAGCAGGGTGTACTTCTCCTCAACGCGACACTCACGGTGCGTGCGCACACTGCCGGCTCGCACCAGGAGAGGGGGTGGGAGCAATTTACCGATGCGGTTATCAAGGTACTCTCCGAGGAAGGTGAGCATCTCGTCTTCATGCTCTGGGGCAACTATGCGAAGGTGAAGGGCGCGCACATAGACCGCACAAAACATTTAGTATTGGAAGCCCCACACCCCTCACCATTCTCTGCCGCCTCAGGCTTCTTCGGCTGTAAGCACTTCTCTAAAGCAAATGACTACCTCATTTCCCACAACGAACCCCCCATCGACTGGCTATAGTTGACCAGAAACGGGAAGAAGCGTAGAGTCCCGACGGAGTCAATCCATTGTTGTTTCCATCGAAGTTCTCATAGAGGGGATCTGAACATGAAAGAATCCGTCGTCCTGGCCAGCATATTGCGCGCGGCCGCATCAAATCTCGAAGCACTCACGAAGAATCCCTATCCCGGCCGCGGCATCGTCGTCGGACTGAATGATTCGGGACAGTCCTTGGTCCAGGTGTATTGGATTATGGGCCGAAGCGAGAACAGCCGGAATCGCATTTTCGGGAGCGAAGGCAGTCGCCTGTTTACTGAGGCGGCCGACCAGTCGAAGGTCAAGGACTCGTCGCTCATCATCTATAACGCGATGGACGAGACGTTGTCACCCGACGACATTGCCGTGAGTGTGGTCAGTAACGGCCACCAGACCGACATCGTCAAACTTGCGTACTTCAACGGCGAATCGCTCGGAAAGGCAACGCGCCATTTCCAGTATGAACCAGACAGGCCGAACTTCACGCCCCGCATCACGGCCGTTTCCTCGTGGGTGAATGGTACGGCGCGTGTCGAAATGGCAATCCAACGGAAGTCGCTGTGGGATGACGCATGCGACCGCCATCTGTACGAAATAAATGGTCTGGGGAAGGGCTTCGGCTACTGCTTCCACACCTACTCCGGCGACGACGAGCCGTTACCGGCATTCCAGGGCGAGCCGTACCTCATGCCACTCGGCGGCGATGCCAACTTCATTGCGGGGACGTACTGGGATGCACTGAACGCTGACAACCGTGTGTCGCTCGCGGTCAAGTTCATTCCAAAGAATGGTCCATCAGAGATCATCATCATCAACAAGTACTCGAAGGTCGCTGTTGCCTGATCAGCACACCACTTGAAAACCCGCGGAGGAAACTCCGCGGTGTTTTTATTATTTCTGCCAGTGCGGTTTGAAACTGATAATTTCAGAGACGAGTGATTCAGCGTTTTCTCCCCTGTAACAGATGGCGCGATCGTCCACGTAGACGAAGGCGATGGGCTTGCCCGGATTGTCTCCCTCGCGGTGCATATGCCGATTTATGTAATCAACCGGTATGGAAAATTGCTTGCAGTATTTCTCTAAAAACTCGTCTCCGCGCGTGGAGTGAATGAGGATCTTGTATCCTTGTTCTTTGAGCAGAGTAATCGCCTTCACCACCTCAGGATTGGGCGCCTGAATATCCTCTTTCGAGATGAATCCGTTGTAGGTAGCGAGTACTCCGTCGAAGTCGAAGGCGATAATTTTTGGTTGGGAAGTATTCATTGTAGCTATGTTACCAAATCTTCGCGCGATCTTTGGGAGCACGGTAGAGCTCGTCGCCTTTTTTGACGCCAAACGCTTCGTAGAACTCGGGGAGGTTCGAGGCTGGGCCGTTGATGCGAAATTGGCCGGGCGAGTGCGGATCAGTGAGCACCGCTGTTTTCTCCGACTCCGGGCGGCGATTCTCGCGATCGAAGAGCGCAAAAGAGAGGAAGAAGCGCTGTTCAGGCGTGAGGCCAGCTATATCCTTTCGTCCTGTCTTCGCCAAGCGGAGCTGATAGGCGTCGAAGGCGATCGAGGCGCCACCGAGGTCAGCGATGTTCTCGCCAAGTGTCAGCTGGCCGTTCACGTTGAGTCCGCCAGCAACGGTGTATTCGTTAAACTGCTTCACGAGCACGTTCGCCTTTTTGTTGAAGCGCGCCTGGTCAGCTGCCGTCCACCACGTCTTGCGGTTGCCCTTGCCGTCGAACTTGGATCCTTGGTCGTCAAATGCATGCGTTATCTCGTGGCCGATAACCGAGCCGATCGAGCCATAATTGACCGCATCGTCGGCGCTCGCGTCAAAGAATGGCGGCTGCAGGATGGCGGCGGGGAAGACGACATCATTCATACCGAAACTGCAATACGCATTCACGGTCTGCGGCGTCATAAACCACTCGGTGCGGTCGACCGGCTTCTTCAATCGGTTCATGACGCGCTTGTGTTCAAAGAGAATTGCGCGAACCGCATTGCCGAAGTAGTCATCTGGCTTGATGACGAGACCGCGATAGCTCTTCCACTTGTCAGGATACCCAAGCTTGCGGGTTATCTCGCCGAGCTTCTTAAGCGCTTTCTTTTTAGTCGCGGGACTCATCCAGTCGAGATGCTTGATACGCGCTGCATAAGCCTCGAAGAGGTCAGCGACGACGGTCTTTATCTTGTGCTTCGCCCCGGGGCCGAAATATTCTTTCACATACAGCTTGCCGAGCACTTCGCCGATATTGCCGTTCACCCCGCCCAAGGCGCGCCGCCACAAGGGCTTCATCACCTTCACTCCAGAGAGCACTGTCCCGTAGAAGGCGAAGTTCTGCTTCTCAAATTTGGCTGAGAGATAGCCTGCGGAGCCGCCGACGAGATGCCACGTGAGATACGTCTTCCAATCCGCAAGCGGCTCCTTTGCAATAAGGGCATTAATCGCTTCGAGAAATTTCGGCTGCATTACGACGACCTCGCGCACAGCGCCGGCGCCGGTGATGCGGAAGTATGCCTTCCAGTCGACCGAATGAGCGAGGCGTGCGAGCGCGGTCGTCCGCATCTTGTGGTAGGTCTTGTCCACATCACGCAGGTCCTCTTTCGTCATCGAAGCTTTCGCGATGGCGGTTTCAAGGCGCATCACTGTTTCTCGATCGCGCTTTGCCTCTCCCCTCGGTTTGCCCATGAGGGCGGATATCGCTTCAAGATGCTTCTCGTAGGCAGAACGTACGCGCTTCGACTCGGCATCATTCTTCAAGTAGTAGTCGCGGTCGGGCATCCCAAGACCGCTCTGATGCAGATAGACGATGTAGGTCTCGCTGTCCTGCATATCCTGATCGACCATGAGCCCCCACGGGCCGCCGCCGCCTATTGTCTCGAGATGGGCGAAGGTTTCGACAAGCGATCGGATGTCTTTGATGTTCGCGATGCGCTCGAGCCATGTTTTGAGCGGTTTTATCCCCAATGCATTACGAGTCTTCATGTCGAGTGCCGAACGATACAAGTCGCGCACCATCTGTTCTGGGCTCCCGGCCGCAAGATGCTTCATCTGCTGCACCTTTGTCACCAGAGTGCGGAGCTTCTTCTCGGTGTCATAGCGCAAAATCATGAAGGAGCCCCATCGCGATTCGTGGGGCGGCACCGGATTCTTCGCGAGCCAACCGCCGTTCGCGTAGAGATAAAAATCGTCCTGAGGCCGGACCTTAGCATCAATATCTCGTGCATCGAATCCCCAATCTTTTTTCATAGACGCATAGTATATGAATCCTGTATCTCATGCTATCTTTTTCCTCATGAACGTCGCAGACGTACGCAAGCGCTACTTAGAGTTTTTTGCCAAGCGGGGACATGCAGTCATCCCCTCGGCGCCTATCGTGCCCGAGAATGACCCCACCACGCTTTTCACCAGCAGTGGGATGCAACCGCTTGTCCCGTACCTCTTGGGCCAGCCGCATCCAGAAGGTAATCGCTTGACCGATTCTCAGATGTCATTTCGTGCTGAAGACATTGAAGAGGTGGGTGACAATCGCCACACAACTTTTTTTGAAATGCTGGGAAACTGGAGTTTGGGAGACTACTTCAAGCAGGAGCAACTCCCGTGGGTATTTGAATTCCTTACCTCTACAGAAGAGGGTCTCGGTTTCGATCCCGCCAAGCTCTATGTAACCGTCTTCGACGGCGACGAAAGTACGGGGATGGACCTTGATACTGAAGCGGTTGAAATCTGGAAGAAGAATTTCGCCGCAAAAGGGATGCCTGCCGAGCTTGTCCGTATCGGCACCGAGGAGGCTGGATACGAGAAGGGCATGCAGGGCGGCCGCATCTTCTCCTACGGAGCGAAGAAAAATTGGTGGAGTCGCTCGGGCGTACCGGCTAAAATGCCGCCCGGTGAGCCGGGCGGTCCGGATTCAGAAGTGTTCTACGACTTCGGCACTCCGCACGACCCGAAATGGGGAAAGGAATGTCATGTGAATTGCGACTGCGGCCGCTTCGTCGAAATCGCGAATTCAGTTTTCATGCAGTACGTAAAGCAGGCTGACGGCTCGTTTACCGAGTTGCCGAAGCGCAATGTAGACTTCGGCGGCGGGCTCGAGCGGCTTGCCTTCGCGTCGATAGGGAACCCGGATATTTTTATGATTGATGTGTTCAACGCTGCACGCGCGGTTATCGAGAAGCGCTCGGGGAGGTCATATGGCGATGTCGACGCAACCCGTTCGTTCCGTATCATCCTCGACCACATGCGCGCGGCATCGTTCTTCATCGCTTCCGGCATCCGACCGGGGAATTCTGAGCAAGGGTACGTTCTGCGACGGCTTATCCGCCGCTCTATCCGCGAAGCTGACAAGCTCGGCATCAAGGACGCCGTGCTTGCAGAGGTTGCCGAGGGATTCGGTCAAGCATACCGAGACCAGTACACTTTCATATATGAAAGTGCCTCGCAGATTAAAGAAGAGTTGGTGAAAGAAGAAGCGCAGTTCCGTAAGACGCTCACACAAGGTCAGCGCGAGCTTGAGAAGATGGGGAGCTCTATCGATGCCTTCATGCTCTTCACAACCTACGGTTTTCCGATAGAGCTCACCGAAGAGATTGCAAGGGAGCGCGGCATCGCGCTCCCTATGGACGCGGTGAAGGCGAAAATGGAAGAGCACCAGGCGCTCTCGCGTGCGGGCGCGGCGCAGAAGTTCGCGGGCGGGCTCGCCGACCACGCAGAACAGACGGTCCGTTATCACACGGCACACCACCTCCTCTTGAAGGCTCTCCAGATGGTGCTCGGGAGCGAAGTGCATCAGCGGGGGAGCAACATCACGAGCGAACGCTTGCGCATCGACTTCTCCTACGGTGCCAAGATGACGCCGGAGCAGAAGGCAGAGGTGGAAAGAATCGTGAACGAGAAGATAGCCGAAGCGATTCCCGTCATTCGTACCGATATGAAAAAGGAGGAAGCGGAGAAGCTTGGTGCTGAACACGAGTTCGGTGCGACGTACCCGGACACGGTCTCGGTGTACTCGGTCGGACCCTTGGACAGCGCGTTTTCAATAGAATTCTGCGGCGGTCCGCACGTCTCCAACACAAGCGAGCTCAAGGGGACATTTAAAATTTTGAAAGAAGAAGCGTCGTCCGCCGGCATCCGTCGCATCAAGGCGGTGTTAGAATGAGCTGATGAGTTTCATAGCTGATCTTTTTAGCGGTAAGAAAAAGGGCACGTCGGTTGTACTTATTGATATCGGCATAACCTCGGTCGCGGGAGCGTACGCGCGATATGCGGAGGGTGAGCCGCCCGCACTCCTCTATACACGGCGTTTCCCCATCGAAGTCCGCGCGGACGAGCCGCGAGAAGAGGCTATGACGCGTGCGCTCATCACGCTCGGCAATACGCTCGTTCGCGAAGGCGCGCCGATCCTCGCTCGAACGACCGGAAGCGGAAATGCCGATGCAATCCTCGTTTCCATCGATGCACCATGGCAGGAGACTTCGATACGTACCGAAATGTTCGAGCAAGGAGAGTCGTTTATCTTCACCAAAAATCTTGTCGCCGAGACGCTGGAAAGAACGAGGGTAACCACGCCCGGGAAGACGCTTGCCGACGAGAGTATCATCGGTACGATTCTCAATGGCTACGAGTCGCGTGATCCGTACGGGAAGGAGGTGCATCGGGCCGCCGTTATTGTTTTGACGTCGCTCATTGATGCGAAAGTCGCGGAGAGTGTCGCGAAGACTCTACAGAGTATCTATCACACCACCGATATCCTCACTATCGCGGGAAGTTCGCTCCGCTATCAGGCGATGCAGAAGGCGTTTCCGCACGAGCGCGATGCGCTCATTCTCGACGCGACAGGGCCGCTCACCTCTATCGCGCTTATACGGAAAGGCTTGTTTGTTTCGATAACTGAAGTCAAGGTGTCGGATGCGGATACTATCGGCTCCTGGGTCGGGCATATTGGAGACGAACTCGCCGAACTCGCGAAACATTTCCCCCTGCCGCGGACGATATTTCTGCTTGCTCGCGAACCGGAAGTGTCCGACCTGCGCGAAGCGCTCGATTCGGCAAGCCTGGGAGAGCTCTGGCTCTCGGATAACCCGCCGAAAATAATCTCGGTGCTTGCGAGTCATATCACCGGGCTCGTGCGCCAGTCTGCGGCGGCTACCCCCGACCTCTTGCTCCTCCTTATCGCCATCTACTACCAAGCGAGACATGAGCGGGAGCTGTAGTGGATAGACTGACCTCGACCTATAAAACTGGTATACTGAGTCTTATATGCGCACACTCAACGACATCACTCCGCCGTCTCGCCGTAGTAGGGAAGTAGAACCGTTAAGCAAGTCTGTCGCCTCGGGTCGAACGGGGAGGTCCCGCTTCCCGTATGCGACGCTCCTCGCCATTATCTTCGTCATCGCAGTGTCTCTCGGTGCGCTCCTCTATTTCTCCAGCGCTAAAGTCGAGGTGACGCCGAATACCGTCTCCGCGGCGGTCCAGAGCTCCTTTATCGCGACCCAGAGTTCCGGCGACCTGCCGTTTGAGATCATCACCGCGCAGAAGATAGCGTCGCAGAGCGTCAAAGGGAACGGCACTAAGACCGTGAACTCTTTTGCTTCCGGAAATATCACCGTCTACAACACGCAAGCGAAGTCCCAGAAACTTATCGCGACCACCCGTTTTGCAACTTCTGCGGGGCTTATCTTCCGCATTCGTACCGCAATAACCATTCCAGGCGGTACCGCTGCAAATCCCGGGAGTGTCGTCGCGAAGGTCTATGCGGATCAGGCAGGCAGTACCTACAATATCGCCCCGACCTCCTTCACTATTCCCGGATTTGCCGGAACGCCCCAAGCGACCCAAGTCTACGCGCGCTCGACGAATCAGATGACGGGCGGCGCCTCGGGGAGTGTCCCGGTCGTCGATGCGACTCTGGAGGCAGAGGCGAGGGATGCGCTTATCAAGGCGCTTGCGCCGGACCTCGCGTCGAGCCTCGACGCGAAGGTTCCTCCCGGCTACGTGCTTCTTCCGGGTGCGTCGGCGACGACCTACGAGGCGCTCGACTCGGCTCCTTCGTCGACGACCGGCATGGTCGAAGTGAGAGAACAGGCGACGATTACCGCGGTCATCTTTCCGAATGCCGCGCTCGCAAAGGCAGTTGCCGAATCGGTGACCGGGCTTGGCTATCAAGGCGAGGCGTTGACGCTCGCTCCGGCAAGCAAGCTCGAGCTCGCTCCGGAAACCGATATGCCTACGCCGGAAGCAAAGTCATTTGCCTTCAAGATGAGCGGTACGGCGTCGCTTATCTACACCGTCGATTCGACCCGCATCAGTGCCGCCGTAAGCGGGAAGACGAGAGCCGCCGCCGAGGTAGCGCTCACAAATTACCCCGAGGTCAAGCGGGCAGTCATCATCCTGCGCCCCTTCTGGCGGCAGACCTTTCCCCAGGATCCGGCCTCTATTTCGGTCGTCGTGGCGAATCCGTAGAGGCGGTTGTTGACGGTTTTTCAGATACCTGCTAGATTATTGGAGTACCTGCATGAAGGAAGCTTAAATGAGTGACGGCGACGAAACAAAATCAACAACGGTAGGGACCGTTGAAGAAGTGTTGCCGAACTCGCTTTTTCGCGTTCGCCTGCCCGCCGCGGAGGAGGGGGGAGAAGGGGAGTTGAAGCTCGCCTACCTTGCAGGGAAGATGCGTCTGCATCGTATCCGCGTTCTGGTCGGCGACCAGGTGGATATGGTGCTTGACCCGTATGGGGGTCGCGCGAGGATCGTGCGCCGATTAACGTAATTCACTTTTAATTTTCAAGATGAAAGTCCGTGCGTCTATCAAAGTCCAGCAATCAGGAGACCAGCTCGTCCGCCGCGGCGGGCGTCTGTACCGTATCAATAAGAAGAATCCGCGCCGCAAGGCACGTCAGGGTTAAAGATATTTACATATTTAAACTTTTAAATTTATTCGTATGCGTATAGCCGGCGTCACACTCCCCGATAACAAGCAGCTCGCGTATTCATTGCCGCTTATCTTCGGCATCGGACCGACGCGCGCGCGCGACATCCTGAAGCAGGTCGGCATTGCTGCGACAAAGAAGGGGAGCGACCTCACTGCCGATGAGGAGCAGAAGATCCGCCTGCTTGCCGAAGGCTTCACGATCGAAGGCGAGCTGCGCCGCGAGATCGGACAGAACATCAAGCGCCTGAAGGATATCCGTTCGGCGCGCGGCGAGCGCCACACGCGCGGGATGCCAGTGCGCGGCCAGCGCACGAAGACAAACTCGCGCACGCGTCGCGGCAACGTCCGTAAGACGATGACCTCCGGCCGTCGTACGCTCGAAAAGACCTAAATATGGGAAAGAAACGCATCATCAAGAAGAGCGGGAGAGGCATGGATGCCGGGCGGAAGGAGCGCGCCATGTCGAAGGTTACCAAGCGTCATCTCGAGAAAGGCATCTTGCACATCGAAGCGACTTTCAATAACACCAAGGCCATCCTTACCGACGAAAAGGGCAACGCCGTCGTCTCGTCTTCTGCCGGCGCGCTCGGGTTCTCCGGCGCGCGTAAGTCGACGCCGTATGCGGCGGCGAAGGTCGGCGAATTTCTCGGCGAGAAGGGTATGATGATCGGACTCAAGGAAGCGACGGTCATCATCCGCGGTGTCGGTGCCGGTCGCGAGTCGGTGCTTCGCGCCTTCTCGGGCAAGGGCGTGCAGATCAAGTCCATCAAGGATGTGACACCGGTGCCGCATAACGGTCCGCGTCCGCCGAAGCCTCGTCGCGTATAACCTTTTACCTGCACCATGATTACCGGACCACGATATAAAATAGCGAAGCGCCTCGGCGCGACCGTCTTCGAGAAAGCGCAAACGCAGAAGTTTGCGATTTCTGCCGAGCGCTCTGCTAAGAATAAGCGCCGCGGGCGCGGGCGCCAAAGCGAATACGGCAAGCAGATGCTCGAGAAGCAGAAGGTGCGCGTGACCTATGGGCTTACCGAGCGCCAGTTCCGCAACTATGTGCGCAAGGCGCTCGCAGTGCACAGCGCCCAGCCGAAGGATCGCCTCCACGAGCTTCTCGAGCTCCGTCTCGACAACGTCGTGTGGCGCCTCGGCCTCGCCTCGACGCGACGCGGCGCGCGCCAGATGGTCGCGCACGGTCACGTGATGGTCGGCGGCAAGAAGAGCCGCGTGCCGTCGCAGGCGCTCGGCGTCGGCGACGTCATCGCTGTGCGCGAGGGCTCCAAGGAGCACGGCGTTCTCGTCGGCTTCGCGGAGAAGTTTGCGGAGCGTCCGCTCCCGTCGTGGCTTCGGTGGGACGCGAAGAAGATGGAAGGTGCGGTTTCGGAGCGTCCGACCGCCGCATCGGCGGATCCGGCGGGCGACTTGGCCGCAGTGCTCTCGTTCTACACGCGTTAGTTTTTATTATTTACCGGTAATTACGATTGAGTTATGGAATACCACATTACACTTCCCAGCAAGCCGCGCATCGTCTCTGAAGAAGGACTGCAGGGCGTCTATGAAATAGATTCACTCTATCCGGGCTACGGTCACACGCTCGGCAACTCGCTTCGCCGCATCATCCTCTCATCGCTCCCCGGCGCAGCGGTGACGCAGGTGAAGATCGAGGGCGTTCCGCACGAGTTCGCCACTATCGACGGTGCGCGCGAGACGGTCATGGAGATCCTCTTGAACCTCAAGCGTGTGCATTTCGTGCTTCATGGCGACGAGCCGCAGACCATTTCACTCGTCGCGAAGGGTACCGGCGAGATTACGGCAAAAGATTTTAACCTGCCAAGCCAGGTCGAGATTAAGAATCCCGAACAGCACATCGCTGACCTCTCGGGTAAGGCGGTCCTCGAGCTCGAAGCGACTATCGAGCGCGGTTTGGGCTACGTCGCGCGCGAGGTGCTCACGAAAGATAAGGTCGACATCGGCACTATCGCACTTGATGCGACCTTCACGCCGATCCGCCGTGTGAACTATGAGGTGGAGAACATGCGCGTCGGCGACCGCACCGATTTCAATCGCCTGCGCATCCTTATCGAGACCAACGGCACCATCGCGCCGCGTGAGGCGCTTGAGCAGTCCATCGAGACGATGATTCACCAGCTCCGCGCCGTGATCGGCTTCCAGGAGAACGAGCCGGTGTCGACAGGAGGCGGTTCCACAGCGAAGGCGTCTGCCGAGGGCACCACTGAGGCGACGAAGGTGAAGGTCGCCGATATGGGCCTCTCCGCACGCATCGTTTCCTCGCTTGAAGGCGCCGGCATCAAGAGTGCTGCCGGTCTCGCACGCAAGTCGGCGACCCAACTTAAAGAGCTCGACGGCATCGGCGAGAAGGCGGTTGAAGAGATTTCTGAATCTCTCGCCGGCTTCGGCCTCACCCTGAAAGGTGAATAAGACATATGGCATTTACTAAAAAAGCACAGACCTTCCATCGCGAGACCGGACAGCGCGCGGCGTTGATCCGCTCGCTCGCTCGCTCCCTCGTCCTCGAAGAGCGCATCTCGACGACCGAAGCCAAGGCAAAGGCGCTCCGTCCGTTTATTGAACGGCTCGTCACCTATGCGAAGTCGAACACGCTCGCCAGTCGTCGGCTCGCCATCCAGCGCATCCACGACAAGGAGGCGGTGAAGAAGCTCTTCGGCACTATCGGCCCGCGCTATGCCGACCGCAAAGGTGGCTACACCCGCATCACAAAACGCACGCTCCGCGGCTCAAATGACGCGCGCAAGCTTGCGTATATAGCATTTGTCTAGTATTCATATCTCATCCATGGCAACTTCCAACACCAAACCGGCACCCACAACCTACATCATCGACGCGACCGACCGCACGCTCGGTCGCGTGTGTAGCGAGGCGGCGAGCGCACTCTTGGGCAAGAAGTCGGTACACTTCGCTAAGAATCAGGCGCTCCCGATGACCGTCACTATCAACAATGCGAGCAAGCTCCATATCACCGACCGCCGTGCAAAAGGGAAGGTCTACACGCACTACACCGGCTACCCGGGCGGTTTGCGTGAGGTGCGCATGGACGTGATGATCGACAAGAAGGGTATCGCCGAGGTGGTCAAGAAGACAGTTGACGGGATGATTCCGCGCAACAAGCTGCGTGCGCCGCGGATGAAAAATCTCGTCGTCAACGCATAATAACTTGCCCCGTATGATTACTCACCAGAGCCGTATGTCCACCGAGTTCAAGTCCACGCGAGTGGCTGCCGCAACTTTTATCAGCACGCGCAACCGCGCAAGGTAATCATTTGGGGTATGGCATTAAAAAATTTCATCACTGCCGTCGGACGCCGCAAGACCGCTATCGCGAGCGTCCGCATGGCGAAAGCTGCGAAGTCGAGCCTCACGGTCAACGGCAAAACCGCGAAGGACTATTTCAAGACTGACCTGCGCGCCCACATTGCCGAAGAAGCGTTCGCCAAGGCTGAGAGTGCCGAGCACTACGCCGTCACGGCCCACGTCTCGGGCGGCGGTATCGCCGCGCAGGCAGACGCCGTGCGCCACGCGATCAGCCGCGCCATTATCAAGGCGGAGCCGAACACCCGCAAGGTCTTGAAGGCTGCGACCTTCCTCAAGCGCGACCCGCGCGCCAAGGAGCGCAAGAAGCCAGGCCTCAAGAAAGCCCGCAAGGCCCCACAGTGGAGCAAACGCTAATAAAACAAAAAGAACGCTCGATAACCTCGGGCGTTCTTTTGTTTTTGCCCCACCACAATCCTTCCTTGAACCCATTTAGGACATGACATGTCCTAAGTTGACAGAACAGTATTTGCGTGATATATAAAAGCTTGGCCGAGTCGAGAGACTCAATTCGAACATTACAATCGGGGGGAATATTGTGAGAAAGAATATGCTCGAGTCTTACATCGACAGTCTGCGGCTTTCGTTTGGCCCGCTCAGACCGCCAATTGAAGAAGATCGGTTGCGGCACGAATACAACAGACAGGACTACGCGGCGATGGTCAATTACATCAGGGGCGCCCTACACTTGGACATGCGGGTTCTCCTTGGGTTGGTCAACGGTGGCGGAGAAAGGGCGCCGGCATGGGTAGTCGTCCCGAGACGCATACCCATGCTCGGAACTCTGGAATTCAGGCAAACCCTTATCACGATGTATCTCCGGAAGTCATTCGTGACGGAAGGTTGCTTTGAGGAGGTGGCGTGTGCGATTGCGCATGAGTTGTGCCACATCCTACTCGACTCCGTCAGACATCCGCTGCACAAACAAGAAGAAGCCGTCGACCTGGCCGCTATGCTGATGGGATTCCGGGATTTCTATATAACCGGATGCCGCACGATACGCAACGTGAGTTCGCAGAAAGATGCCATGGAGGGACTCAGTGTTCGCGAAGTGCGAACTCAGGGTTACCTGACTTTCGACGAGGTCAGCTATGCGGCCACGTACATGACCTTCCGTTAGCTCGATTAAAACCGCCACCAACCTGAACCGTTGGGAGGCGGTTCACTTTTTACCCCATCACTTCCGGTTCGGAGAGGTATGGACGGCGGATAATACTTATTGTAGTGTAATTAAACGTTCTCAATCCTGAGACGTCGCTTTGTGAGGCTAGCCCTCCGAGTGCAATCATTCTCCTAGCGAGGTGATAAAATGTTTGGAAAGAAGCACATTGAAGTAATGCCGAAGGTCGCAACGCTTTTGGACGTCCTCTACGAGATCCGCATGGGCACCAAGTACGATTACGTGTACGAGAGGCCCCTCAGGACGGTCTCGTTGTTCGATATACCAGCTTCAACGCCAGAACCGATTGCAATGGTCGGGCACCAGCGGAGTGGTGAGGTAATCGAATATCGACATCCGAAGCATTTCCTCGGTGACTTTGCGTTGGACCATATCAGCTGGTTCGCCGCATGTCCGGACCCCAAGTCAGCCGACCCGTTCAAGTTCGACTCCTTCAGCAGCGAGTTCGTTCTCGCGTGGTCTGGGAAGAAGAACTGGGGCAACGCGGTGAGCAAAGGGATACTCTGGGTGGGCATCACGCTCCTCGAGCACCAACAGGTTCGGGTGAATTCGTTCGGTCTGAATTATTGGATCAACCATACCCACCACGGACACGATTCAATCATCCTGCCACGGCGGACATTGCTCTGCCCGTTCCCGAAGCGCGGACAGCTGAGTCTCGTTAGCTAGCCGTCGGTTCTGTAGTTTTCGTAGTACCGCCCTCCCTGAGGGCGGTCTTCTTTTCACTCCACCATCTTCCACCCTGAAAAAACGGTGAGGGTTTGACATAATGAATGTGTCGTGTTATATAAGAAATAGCTGAACATTCTAACTATCTAAACAAAGGGGGCATCATGCCGCATCGTAATGGCGGGAAGTTCAGAGGTACACACACTACATGCACTGATTTGGCTGGCAAAGTAGCAGACATCGCTGCGCGACTGGCAGAAGTAAAAGGGATTTCGCTCGGTCTGCTGCAGAATGGAACTGGGTCGTCTGGTGGGACTCAAAAGGTCAAATTCTGCGACATGCAAGGGTTCCTGCTCCTGACGGTGAGGCAATCAAGCTCGGTACAGGAACTGCGGATCTATTGTTCGGACATACAGACGACAAGGACCGCTCTCGCACGAGCGCTGCGCGACCAGAACATTCCCATTGCCTTCATGCACTAGTCGCGGCGTCGTTGGAGAGAATCCCAACGACGGAAGAATCGTGTATTCCGAAAGGTGCTACGTTGTACTTGGTTTAAACTGTTCCCAGTCACACAACATAGGCGGAGGTAATGATGGAATTGCTCAAGCGCATGTGGAGAACGTTGGTGGAGTGGTTTAACGACGATGGTGTCCCGGATGCTGGGATGACCCCGCAACAGTTGGTCCAACCGAACGAACCGGGCTCGTTCGAAGGATGGGAATGATGCATCGGGAGTTCCGGAAACGGCGCAGGAAGCTCGAAAACTTCTGTGCCGTTTTTTATTTGACTTCGCAAGGTTCGACTTTGCGAAAAGGATATTTCATTTTTCCACCACCCCCAGTCCTTCCTTGAACCCATTTAGGACATGTCATGTCCTAAATTGATTCCGGCTCGGGGCGGCGGGGCGGGTTTGACTTGAACATGATAGGAACATAGAGTCTCTGCAGGCAATCTTGAGGAGAACGTCATGTTAGACGAAGAAGGTAACCCCATTTGCGAAATTAGGGGACGATGCGAAGCGATGCAGGGTGCTCGCGGGACAACAAACTGCATCCACTGCGGTAAAGAGCTCCACGAAAGAGACGACAAGTGGTGGACGTGGGATGCAGAGTTTGTACCCAATCCAAAACCACAAGACGATGTCTCGTGAGCCGCTCCAAAATCGGAGCGGCGTTCGTTTTATTGACCCCGTAAGAAATTTCGGGCATAGTGAGCGTATGGAATGGAAAGGCGATGACATAGACCAGAACAGCGTCGTGGAACCGGAGGGGGACGAGGCCGGAGAGGAGCGCGCCGAGGCGAAAATTGCGAAGGTTCGCGAGGAGCTCAGCGCCTGCCGCAAGGACAAGCAGGAATATCTTGATGGCTGGCAGAGGTCGAAGGCCGATTATGTGAACCTTTTGAAGCGCATAGAAACCGACGGCACGGCCGCACAGTTAAAGGGTAAGGTAGGGGCGGTAGAGACGCTTCTGCCGGCGTTTGACGCGCTCGAACGCGCGAAAGAGCATGGTGAAATCCCCGAAGGATTCCTCGCCATCGCGAAGCAATTGGAAGGCGCCTTCGCGGCGCTCGGGCTTGAGGAAGTGGGCAAGGTGGGCGAAGCATTTAATCCGGTCTATCACGAAGCATTGGGTCAAGACAAAGTTGAATCAGAAAAAGAAAATGATATGATTACATCCATACTTGAGAAGGGCTGGAGAGTGGGCGACACCGTTATTCGACCGGCAAAAGTGCGTGTCGGACACAAAGTTTAATTCATTTATCATTATGGCAAAAATACTCGGTATTGATTTGGGCACCACGAATTCCGCGATGGCTGTCGTGGAGGGCGGCGAACCGCGCGTTCTCGAGAACGCCGAGGGTGCGCGCACGACCCCGTCTATCGTGGCAGTGGGGAAGAATGGCGAGCGCATCGTCGGCACCTTGGCCAAGCGCCAGTCGGTGACCAACCCGCTCAACACCATCTTCCAGATCAAGCGCTTCATCGGCCACACGTTTGACGAGCCGGAGGTGCAGAAGGATAAGGCGGTCGTCCCTTTTGAGATGCGGAAGGCGGAGAACGGCGGTATCGAGGTCAAGATGACCGAGAAGTGGTACCGCTCTGAAGAGATCTCTGCGATGATCCTCGGCAAGATGAAGGCCGACGCCGAAACGAAGCTCGGCGAGAAGGTGACACAGGCGGTCATCACCGTCCCCGCCTACTTTAACGACGACCAGCGCAGTGCGACCAAGGCGGCGGGGCAGATCGCCGGCCTCGAAGTGCTTCGCATCATCAACGAGCCGACCGCTGCTGCGCTCGCATACGGATTTAATAAAAAGAAAGATGAGAAGATCGCCGTCTTTGACTTCGGCGGCGGCACGTTTGACATCTCCGTGCTCGAAGTGGGCGGCGACGTGATCGAGGTGAAGTCGACCGACGGCGACGCGCACCTCGGCGGCAAGGACATCGATCAGAAAATTATCAACTGGCTCGCGGACGAGTTTAAGAAGGAGAGCGGCATTGATGTGCGCACCGATGCGCTCGCGCGCCAGCGCCTCGACGAGGCCGCCGAGAAGGCGAAGATAGAACTCTCGAGCGCGATGGAGACAGAAATCAACATTCCGTTCCTCACCAGCGACGCCTCCGGTCCGCGCCACCTGCTTATCAAGATGAGCCGCGCGAAGCTGGAAGAGCTTTCAAACGAGTTCATAGAACGCGCGATGGATATTACGAAGCGCGCGATGGAGGCATCGCCCTTCAAAATCCCCGACATACACGAGGTCATTCTCGTCGGCGGTCAGACGCGCATGCCCGCGCTCCAAGCGGCTGTAGAGAAATTCTTCGGTAAGAAGCCGAACATGAGCGTGAACCCGGACGAAGTTGTCGCCATCGGTGCGGCGATTCAGGCGGGCATCCTGCAAGGGGACGTGAAGGACATATTGCTTGTTGATGTCATCCCGCTCTCGCTCTCGATCGAGACGATGGGAGGCGTCGCGACCAAGATTATCGAGCGCAACACGGCAATCCCTACTTCTCGCTCGCAAACCTTCTCGACCGCTGCCGACAATCAGCCGTCGGTCGAGATTCATATTACCCAGGGCGAGCGCGCGATGAGTGCCGACAACAAGTCCTTGGGCAAGTTTATGCTCGACGGGATCCCGCCCGCGCCACGCGGCATGCCGCAGGTGGAAGTCACCTTTGATGTGGACGCCTCCGGCATCCTCACGGTCAAGGCGAAGGAGAAGACGACCAGCAAGGAGCAGTCGATCCGCATCGAGGGCTCCACGGGACTTTCTAAAGATGACATCGCGAAGATGCAGGCAGACGCCGAGGCGCATGCCGCTGATGACGAGAAGCGCAAAGAGCTCGTCGAGGCGCGGAACATCGCCGACCAGGCGGTCTACGCGGGCGAGAAGGCGATCAAGGACTTCGGCGAGAAGGCGATCAAGGACTTCGGCGAGAAGGCTGGGGCAGAAGTAGTGAAGGAGGTACAGGACAAGATCGATGCGCTCAAGACCGCGCGAGCGGGCGAAGACGCGGGCACTATCAAGTCGGCGACCGAGACGCTCTCGGCCGCGCTCTCGAAAATTGGCGAAGCAATGGCGAAGCAGACTACGCCGCCCGCAGCGGGCGGCGAGCAGGGAGGTCAGACGCCCCCACCCGATGCCCCTCCGGCAACCGACGCCGAGTTCAAAGAGAAACCGTAAAAAACAAACCGCGCGCAAGCGCGGTTTGTTTTTGCATAGAAAAACAGTAGAGCGTATACTGACAAAATCATGGCAAAGGATTATTACAACGTACTGGGCGTCGACAGACGGGCGAGCCCAGACGACATTAAGAAGGCGTTTAGGAAGCTCGCGCATAAGTACCACCCCGACAAGGGCGGCACCGACGAGTCCAAGTTCAAGGAAATCACCGAGGCCTACTCGGTGCTCTCCGACGATAAAAAGCGCCGCGAGTACGACACTTACGGCCAGGCATTCCCTGGAGGGCATCCAGGGCAGTCAGGAGGCGCCGGTGGGAATCCGTTCGGCGGATTTGATTTCTCACAGTTCCAGCAGGGGTTCGGACAAGGCGGCGTCGATTTCGATTTCAGTGATATCTTCGGCGACGTGTTCGGCGGCGGCCGGCAACAGTCGCGTACGCCACGCGGGCGCGACATCTCCATTGACCTGGAAGTTCCGTTTAAGGACGCGGTTTTTGGTACGACACGCACCGTACTTATCGGTAAAGTCTCGACCTGCACCCTCTGTAAGGGCAATGGTGCAAAGCCGGGCACCGAGCTGGAGAAATGCACGACCTGTAACGGGAGCGGACGCGTGCACGAAACGCGCAATTCCATTCTCGGTCAGTTCACGAGCGTACGCACCTGCGCCGCGTGCGAAGGCACCGGTAAGATTCCCAAGGAGAAGTGTCCGGAGTGCAAAGGCCACGGCGTGCACCGCAAGCAGGAGGAGGTAAAGATCAACATACCCGCCGGCATCGATAACGGCGAGATGATTCGCATGCCCGGGGCGGGCGAGGCAATCAAGGCGGGAACTGCGGGCGATTTGTATGTAAAAGTGCACGTGAAGCCGCACACGACGTTCCGTCGCGACGGTGTGAACCTTGTTATGGACTTGCCGGTCAAGCTCACCGACGCCCTGCTCGGCACAACGGTCTCGATTGAGACGCTCGAAGGGAAGACGCTCGAAGTGAAGATCCCTGTGATGAAACGCGCCGAAGAACTTCTGCGCGTCGCCGGCAAGGGCATTCCCGAACAAGGGGGCCGTGGCGACCTCATCATCCGTCTCGAAGTGGCCCTCCCGCACAAGCTCTCTGGCAAGGCGAAAAAGGCGCTTGAAGAGCTGAAAACCGAGGGACTTTAAGCTCCAGTATAAGGGGATTCCTTATATACTCTATACTAAATACTATATACTTTAGTCATGTCCGCTACCGACGGGATCGCTCAGGTAAACACGCTCGCGACGCAGTACGCGTTTACCGTCTGGAACGGTATGAGCGACTTCTTCATCATTCTCGTAATGGTCGCGGTCTTCTTCCTCTACGCGTGGTACATCGGGCGCGGGCAGCTCGTCTCGGTGCTCCTCGCGTTCTACTGCGCCTATGCGCTCTATCTGATGTTCCCATATATGTCCGCCCTCCCGACCGCTCCAGCGATGACTGCGCTTCTTGCGCAGGCGGGCCTCTACCTGGGCCTCTCCTTCCTCTTTTTCATTATCCTGCGCCGCGTGGTCGTCTCTGACTTCCTTTATATCGGCATCTTCGGTCTTATCGCGCTCTCGTTCCTTGCCGCCGCGTTCCTTATCGCGCTTGCATATCACGTATTCCCGGTCGCCGACGTCTACCGCTTCACGCCCGCCATCGACCTCCTCTTCGCGCCGAAGGCCTACTTCTGGTGGTGGTTCGTCGCTCCCGCCGTCGGCCTCTTCTTCCTGGCGCGTTAAGTGCTATAGTTTTCGCATGAATCTCGCCGAAGAACTGAAAGCGCGCGGGCTTATCGAATACTCTTCTGCCGAACCGGAGAAGGTACTCTCTGCGCCGCGCACCGCCTACCTCGGCATCGACCCGACCTCCGACTCTATCCAAGTCGGGAATCTCGCCGTCGTGCTGTTTATGAAGCGGCTCGGCGACGCCGGCCACAAGCTCGTCTTCCTCGTCGGCGGTGGTACGGGAATGATTGGCGACCCGAAGGAGAAAGGGGAGCGTGTGATGCTCGACGAGAAGACGGTCGCGCGGAACACGCGCGCGCTCAAGTCGCAGTTGAAAGGAATCCTCGGGCACTCGTCGTTTAAAATGGTGGACAACGCTGACTGGCTCACAAAGGTAAAGCTGCTCCCGTTTCTCCGCGATGTGGGCAAGCACTTCACGGTCAATGATTTAATAAAGCGCGACATCATCAAGAAGCGCCTCGATACTCCGGACGAAAGCATCTCCTATACGGAATTTACCTATGCGCTCCTCCAAGGTCTTGATTACTTCACGCTCAATGAGAAGTACGGTGCAGACCTCCAGATCGGCGGAAGCGACCAGTGGACAAACATCCTCTCGGGCGTTGACCTTATCCGCAAGCGCACTGGAAAGCAGGTCTATGCGCTCGGCATGCCGCTCGTCACCGACACGTCCGGCAAGAAGTTCGGCAAGTCGGAGGGCAATGCACTATGGCTTGACCCGAAGAAGACATCGCCCTTCCGTTTCTATCAGTTCTGGATCAATCTGCCGGATGCCGGCATTGAGAAGTACCTGAAGGTCTATACCTTCCTCTCGCTTGCCGAGATACGCGTGCTTATCGAACTGCACAAACAGAGACCGGACGAGCGTCAAGCGCAGGAGACGCTCGCGCGGCTCGTGACCGAGATAGTCCACGGCCCCGCCGCGACCGCGCAGGCTGCCGCCGCGACCGACGCACTTTTTGGCGACACACCGTTCCACGAGCTTTCGCGCGAAGCGCTCCAGGTCGCGCTCGCCGAAGCGCCGTCGGTCGCGCTTACTAAGAAGGATGTCGCAGACGGCTCTCCGCTCGCCGAGGCGCTCGTCGCGGGCGGCCTCGCTTCAAGCAAGAGTGACGCGCGGCGCCTCATCCTCGGGAAGGGGATTACCCTCTCCGGACAGACGATTACCGATCCGGATCAGAAGGTGTATAACGGCGACCTCGCGGGCGGTTATGCGCTCGTCAGAAAAGGGAAGCAGGGCGTCCTCGTTCTTGTTTTGAAATAAGTTTGGTGCGCCGGGAAGGATTCGAACCTTCGTAGGGCTATGCCCGACAGGTTTACAGCCTGTTGCGATTGACCACTCCGCCACCGACGCAATACGCGCGATTATATCAGTTTCGCGTGTTATCGTACAGCCAATGGACTTTTTGTATCGTCGCGCACTGAAGCCGATACTCTTCAGGATGAGTCCGGACACGGTGCACGAGATCTTCATAACGCTTGGCGAGCTAGCTGGACGATTTGCGCTGAAGCGGAAAATCTTCAGCTTTTTATATAACTACCGAGGTCCCGACATCAGTAAAACCGTAGACGGCATCACGTATCGCACGCCCGTCCTGCTCTCCGCCGGCTTCGACGCGGACGGACGGCTCACGCGGATACTGCCCGCGCTCGCCTTCGGCGGAGAGGAAATCGGTTCGGTCACCGCCCACCCCTGCGAGGGCAATCCGCTCCCGCGGATGACGCGCCTCATCCGCAATAAAAGCCTCGTCGTGTACAAAGGGCTCCGCAACCGTGGCGTCAATGCGCTCATCAAAAAACTATCTAGGACACGCCGTGTCCAAAATTTCGTGCTTGGCATCTCGATAGCGCGCACCAATATACAGAGCGCATCGGCTGACACTGAAGCCGGCATCTTCGACTATGTTGAATCATTCCAGAAGCTGAATGCGAAGGGCATCGGCGACTACTACACCATCAACATTTCCTGCCCAAACTCATTTACCGGCGAGACGTTTACCAACCCCGAGCTCCTCGCGAAGCTTCTGCCGCGCCTGCGCGAGATACCCTGTACAAAGCCGGTCTATCTCAAGATGCCCATCAACGTCCCGTGGGAACAATTTGAAAAGATGCTCGATATCGCCGATACGAACAAGATACAAGGCGTCATCATCGGTAATTTGAATAAGAATTACGATGACTTAACCTACCCCGAAGATGCGCCGAAAGAGTT
The DNA here is from genome assembly GCA_964371445.1 of uncultured Candidatus Saccharibacteria bacterium. GTDB lineage: Bacteria > Patescibacteriota > Minisyncoccia > Phycocordibacterales > Phycocordibacteraceae > C7867-001. The sequence continues at coordinate 27,641 of CAYJLK010000003.1, read as the reverse complement.
CCGCGGCGGGCTCTCGGGCGCACCCACCTTCGCACTCGGGAACGAGCTTATCAAGAAGACCCGGGCGAAGTATGGGAAGCGGTTCACGATTATCGGTACGGGAGGCATCTTCACTCCCGACCAGGCGATGGCGAAGTTTGCCGCCGGCGCCGACCTCGTCCAGCTCGTCTCGGGGATGGTCTTCGAGGGTCCTGGCCTGGTGCGCAAAATCTGCGAGCGATATGCCAAAGAGCGCGGCGCATGATATCGTAGCTTTATGACTGACTTGAAACCTGTCCTTGTCTCCGGCGTGAAGCCGACCGGCGACCTGCATATCGGCAACTACTTCGGCGCGATGCGTCAATTTGTGGAGCTCACCAAAGAAGGGAAGTACCGTCCCTTCATCTTCGTCGCCGACTACCACGCTCTTAATACGATGCAGGACGCCGAGGAGATGAAACGGCGCATCCGCGAGATTGTCATGGCGTATCTCGCCATCGGCCTCAATCCAGACGATGTCGTCTTCTTCAAACAGTCAGACGTGCCCTCCCACACCGAGCTTGCATGGATATTCGACACTATCACCACGATGCCGTACCTCCAGCGCGCACACGCCTTCAAAGACGCAGAAGCGAAGAATAAAGAGATAAACGTCGGGACCTTCAACTACCCGATGCTAATGTCCGCCGACATCTTGCTCTACGACGCCGCCATTGTGCCGGTTGGCGCTGACCAGAAACAGCATATCGAGATAGCGCGCGATACTGCAGAGAAGTTCAACCGTGTCTTCAAGACTGCGGTGTTCAACCTCCCAGAGCCCTTCATTATGCCGGAGGTTGCGGTGGTCCCCGGCACCGACGGACAGAAGATGAGCAAGAGCTACGGCAATGTCATCCCGCTCTTCGGCACGCGCGAAGAACTCGCGAAGGCGGTGATGAGCATCGTCACTGATTCTTCAGGTGATCGTCCCGAGAATGTCTTCCGCATCCATCGGCTCTTCCGGAGCGAAGTGACCTTGAACGCGCTCTATGAGGAACACCGCGGCAACTATAAGGCGCTCAAGGAGACGCTCATCGAGGACCTCGACCGCTACCTCGCGCCGATGCGCACAAAATATGAAGAGCTCAAGAGCGACTCAAGTATCGTGGACGACATCCTCGTGCGGGGGAAACAGGAAGCTCGCGCCATAAGCGAAGCGAAGATGGAGCAGGTACGCGCCGCTATCGGCGTTGCATAGATTGACTTTTCATAATAATCTGCTACTCTAGTGGTTAGCCCGGTTTCCGGGATCTCAAACGCATCAAAGGAGGTTTGAATTGAACATTCCAAAGGAAGGATTTTTTGCTGACTCAATGGCCTTTGTCGGCCTACAGGGTCAGCTTCCGCAGTTTGGGGAGCTCCAGAGCCAGTCTCAAGAAAACTGGCTCCCGCGACCCAGGCTCGCGCTCGCGCATCTCACGAGCGTCCCGCCATTCATCAAGGACTTCAAAGGTGCGATTCAGGCGCATGAAATCTTTACCCGAGTCGCGCTTTCGAATCCGAACGTGAAGGCAATTCTAAACGCAGGAGACCTGGACGGGATTAGCACCGTCCACATGGGTCTGCTGTTCGGTCTGCAACGCACTCCCGCAGCTATCACCTATGCGGATCTCCACACGCTATTTACGGCGGGAGTTCGCACGATGGCGATTGCCTATGACGGTGATACCGAGTACGGGGGCGGCTTCAAGAGCGGCGGCAGGCTGAAGGGTCGCGGCGAACGTCTGATCGAGTGGATGGCCAAAATCGGCATTATTCTCGACCTCTCGCACGCCGGACACTCGACTGCCCGCGGCGCGCTACGTTTTATCGCGCAGGAACGTCTGCCGATGAAGCCGATGCTGAGTCACTCGGGATGCTTCTCGATATACGAGCATCCGCGCAACGTGCCGAACGACCTCTTGAAGGACGTTGCGGAGCTGGACGGGTATTGCGGTATACCGCTCATTACGTTCTTTCTTGGCCGAAAGGATTCCGTCCCTTTTATCGAGTTTTCCCGACACGTCACTCACGCGCTTAGCGTGATGGGCAAGGGGAAGGTCGGCATCGGGTCGGACTGCAATCATCTCGACATGACGATGGAGCAAGCGAAGGAGCATTACGTCAGCATGACCCGGATGCTCAAAACCGATGGTTCGTTCGGGGAATACTTTCCCGACCGACCGCAAGACCTTATCGAGCACGGCAGCACGATGTTCCCGGTCATCAAGTCGAAACTCCAAAAGGGCAATACGCTTGTGCTCGACCCGAACATCCTCGGTCAAAACTTCAAAGAGTTCCTTTCCCGTTCTTTACCGCAGGTATAGAAGGCCTGCAGACAGTAACAAATGCCCCGCGACGATTTTTGTCGCGGGGTGTGGTATTTTATAGGGTATATGGAGCGAACGCTTATCGGGGAGCTAGGCAAACACGTAGGCGAGACAGTTTCTATATCCGGCTGGGTGGATGTCCGTCGCGACCAAGGGAAAATGGTCTTTTTTGATTTCCGCGACCGTTCCGGACTCGTGCAGGGCGTTGTGCTCCCGGGGAGTCTCGCAATGGACATTGCAAAAGATATTCGGAATGAATATGTCGTTCGTGCGGAAGGTATCGTGAACAAGCGACCAGAGAAAAACGCCCAGGCCGACCGTCAAAATGGCGATATCGAGCTGGAAGTAAAAGCTCTGGAGATTTTGAATCCGTCAGACGCACTGCCGTTCGATATTAGCAATGATACAAGCGGCATCGACGAGAGCGTTCGCGCCGAGTACCGCTATCTCGACCTTCGCTCCACGCGTATGCAGAAGAATATGAAGGTCAGGAGTGAATTCATCCGCCGATGCCGCGAATACCTTTTTTCACACGATTTTACCGAAATCGAAACGCCACTCCTCACCGAATCAACGCCCGAAGGTTCGCGTGATTTCGTCGTACCGTCACGTCTCAACCCGGGAAAGTTTTACGCGCTTCCGCAGTCACCTCAGCAGTACAAACAGCTTCTCATGACTGCCGGCTTTGAACGCTATTTCCAGATCGCGCGCGCGGTGCGCGACGAAGACCTTCGTGCCGACCGCGGCTTCGAGCACACACAGGTCGACATTGAAATGTCATTCGTGACTATGGAAGAGGTGATGGCGGCTGTCGAAGACATGGTGACGACCGTCGTAGAAGCGATGGGGCACACCATTAAGCAAAAGCCATTTCCGCGCATCTCCTACAAAGAAGCAATGGAGAAATACGGGGCCGATAAATTCGACATGCGTACCGACGAGGATAAAGAGAAGGGTGTTCTCGCCTATGCGTGGGTGGTGAATTTCCCATTCTTCGAAAAGACAGACGAGGGCGGTTGGACCTTTACCCACAATCCGTTCTCGATGCCGATTCCCGAACACCTGGAATGGCTCCTGAAAGGCGAACATATTGATGAAATCCTTACCACGCAGTACGACCTCGTCTGCAACGGGTTTGAATCAGGGGGCGGTTCCATTCGCGCCCACAAACCAGAAATTCTTGAAGCGGTGTATCGCGTTATGGGATTCTCGCAGGAAGACCTTGAGGAACGCATCGGCCATATGCTGAAAGCATTTCGCCACGGCACGCCGCCGCACGGCGGCATCGCGCTCGGCGTAGAGCGCAATATTATGAATCTCACCGGCGAGACGATGCTTCGGGAGGTGCAGGCATTTCCCATGACACGCGGTGGACAGACTGCGGTGATGAATGCGCCGAAACCTTTGACCGACAAACAGCTCAAAGAACTTGGTCTCAAAATCGACAAAAAATAAGCGATGAACATCACTTTCAAAAAAGGAGACGTCACCCAAGCATCAAAGGAGTATGTGCGCATCAGTCTGACATCGAAAAAGAAAGGTACAAAACGTTTCGTGAAGGAAAAAGGCATCGAGACACTCGAGCTCGGTGTCGGCACATCGGAGGAAATGAATCTGCGGAAGTTCCGTGTGCTGTGCCGTGCTATCGTCGCGGCAGCAAAGGTGAACACCTGCAAGAAGATCGCGCTCCCGCTCGATTCGATATTGGGACTTTTTAAAAACTTGCAGGGTATCAGTCCAGAGGAACTCTCACAGCTCGTTACAGAGAACTTCGAGATGGCGAACTTCGAATTCAACCATTTCAAGACGAAACCGAAAGAGGGATGGGATGCCGTCGAAGACATACTGCTCTGCGGAGCATCTTCTCCTGCACGAGAAAAAGCCGTGCGGAAAGGCCAACTGATAGGGCAGGCGGTGAATGCGTGCCGCACGCTCGCGAACACGCCCGGAGGCGATATGACCCCGACACTTCTCGCCGCCGCGGCGAAGTCTGCGGTGAAAGGTCTGCCGGTAAAGGTGACAGTGCTCGGTGCAAGAGAAATAAAGAAACTTGGCATGGGCGCGCTTCTCGGTGTGGCGAAAGGTTCGAGCGAGGCGCCGACGTTTACTATCCTCGAGTACAAAGGGAAGGGAGGAAAGCCAATTGTCCTTGCCGGGAAGGGCGTCACCTTCGACAGCGGCGGGCTCAATCTCAAACCCTCGAGCGGCATCTACGAGATGCATATGGATATGTCGGGCGCCTCTGCGGTCATCCACGCAGTGGCGCTTGCCGCGCGCTTGAAGCTGAAGACTCCGGTTGTCGGCCTCATACCCGCAGTTGAGAATATGCCCGGCAACAATGCGCTCCGCCCCGGCGACATACTGAAATCGCTTTCCGGAAAGACCATCGAGGTGCTCGACACCGACGCGGAAGGTCGCCTCATTCTCGCCGACGCGCTCACCTATGCGAAACGCTTTAAGCCCGCAGTGGTCATCGACATCGCGACCTTGACCGGCGCGGCGATGGTTGCGCTCGGTGAGCATGCGAGCGCCGTCCTCACTCGCGACGACGCGCTTGCCGAGAGGATTTCTCGCGATGCGGAAGCCTCGGGCGACTACGCCTGGCGACTCCCGCTCTGGGACGAATACGAGACTCGGGTAAAGGGTACCTTTGCCGACCTTAAGAACGTACCGGGCGGTTCAACGAGTCGTCTCGGCGGTGCGATAGACGGGGGCATGTTCCTCTGGCAGTTCGCCAAGGAGCTCGACTGCCCGTGGGCGCATCTCGACATCGCTCCTCGGATGACTTCGGCGCCTGGCGACGAGCTCGCAAAGGGTGCGGCAGGAACGCCGGTGCGGCTCCTCCTGCGCTTCATCGAACAATGGCCCCATACCACAAAACGATGACGTTTTGGCTACGGGGTAAAAAACCATGACGTTTTCTATAAAAACAGATTCATATGAAGGGCCGTTCGAAGTACTCCTCGACCTTATCGAAGCGCGGAAGCTTCTCGTCAACGACCTCACGCTCGCGAACATCACCGAAGATTTCATCCAGCATGTGCGCGCTCAGACCGCCTTCCCGGTCGAAGAGACGGCGCAGTTCATCCAGATAGCGGCGACCCTGCTTCTCATCAAGTCGAAATCGCTCATCCCCGACCTCACGCTCTCCGAAGAAGAAACAGCGGATGTCGAAGATCTGAAACGGCGGCTCGCGGCATATGAAAAGGTGCGCGACGCCGCACGCGAACTCTCACGCCTCTATGGGCGGACGGTCATGGTGCCAGCGGGGGAGCGTGCGCCCGAAGTCGTGTTCGCTCCGTCGCGCGACCTCTCCGCTACCGCACTTGCTGAAGCAATGGCGCGCGTGCTTGCCGCCCGCGAAGAGGTAGAAGAGCTTCCTGAAGCCCGCGTGAAGCCCTTGGTCACGATAGAAGAGATGATGGACCAGCTCGCGAAGCGCGTCCAAAGCGCGATGACGCTCTCCTTTAAAGACTTCCATGGCGGCACGAGAGAAAAGATAGAAGTCATCGTCTCCTTCCTCGCGCTCCTCGAGCTCGTGAAGCAGGGCGCCGTCGCGGCCGAGCAGTTCGACCGGCACGGCGACATCCGCATCAGCCACACCGCCTCTGCCGCCGTCCCGCACTACGGGTGATATACTTCTGTTAATGAACACATCACAAAAAGGATTCATTGCACCTCTGCTCCTCATTCTCACTGCCGTTCTCCTCATTGGCGGCGGGATGTATCTGTACGTTCAACCACAACCAGCAAATCACCCATCGGGGGGCGACATTTCTGGTCTCGGGGAAATCCTTCCACATGGATACCAGCCGCAAACACCATACGAAAAAGACCTCCTGGACCGATTGCAACAAAAATTACGCTCTCAGTACGCTGGAGGAGTATATGCAAATGTAGTACCGGCACTCCGTTATTACGATGATAATGTTGTACTCTATGAGTTTCCACTAACTCAGGGTTACAATCTTGATATTGCGGATGTAGATACCTTGTCTACAAGAAATACATACGCTGATATGTATATGCAGGCTGGTAATTATATTCAGAACGAGACCTATATCGTGGCTATGGAACCTGTCTTGACATACCCGGGAGCTGAATCGACCGGAGAGGAACAACTCGTCGTGTATAAGAAAGGCGCGGACGATTTTCAACCCATTGAAGGATCTAAGCTGATTAGTTCCGAAACATATGCACAACAGGACGCCGACCTCTTTAATGGCCCACTTCTTGAGGGTGCAATCGACGATTCTAAGGGAACCGTTTCCGTTTCAATATTCAAAGACAATCCTGAAGCACCTCATAACGACCGGGTACGTGTAGAAACGTTTGTCCTGCCTTAACGTAGTGACAATGTATTGACAGTTAGAAAGGCATATGCGCGAGTCTCCAAACATAAAAACGACGACCTCTTTCGTTAATAACCGTATGAACGAGAAAAAAATAAAACGCGACTGGTGGCAGAAGGGAAAGGCGTTCGACCTCTGGTCGATTCCACATTTCCTCTTCGGCGTGCTTATGGCGTTTCTCCCACCCTTCACCGGCATGTCGCTTCTCGCGGCACTCGCGCTGACACTCATACTCGCTCTTGCATGGGAGATGTATGAAAAGTTCGTCGACATTAAAGAAACCGTCCAGAACAGTTTGCTCGACGTTATCCTGCCGATTTGTGCTTATGTCCTCACCTCCTATGTGCTGCGCACGTACTCGTTCCAAAACGAAGATCTGCTTGTCGTCGCGACAGCTATCTTCGCGCTCTATCTGTTCACGAACATCTCTGGCTGGCTCGCGTACCGCCGTCGCCACCGCGATTTCTTCTCTCCATAACGGCCAAAGTCCGCATACGCCCGTTTGGAGCAATCATCCCCAAGCGCGGACGTTGCCGTGACCGGTCTCCACAGCTACAATGGGCGTAATGCTCACGCCGCCTGCCGCCGCCCACGCCCTCCTCTTCGCCTCCGGCGAACCGCTCCCAAAGAAGCAGCTTGCGAAGCTTCTTGATATGAAGGACACCGAGCTTGTCGTGGTGCTCAAAGCGCTGGACGGTCTGCTGAGGGGGAGCGGCGTCGCGCTCATAGAGACTGACACCGACGTAGAGCTCCGCACCGCTCCAGAAGCCGCTATTCTGGTGAAAAAGCTCCGGGAGAGCGAGCTCGCGCGCGACCTTGGGAAAGCGAGTCTCGAGACGCTTGCCGCCGTCGCCTACCAGACTGGCGCAACGCGCGGCGAGATTGATTGGGTGCGCGGCGTGAACTCCTCCACCTCTCTGCGTACTCTGCTTATGCGCGGACTCATCGAGGGCAGGGAAGACCCGTCTGACAAGCGCCGTATCCGTTACAGCGTGACGACCGAAGCGCTTGCGCATCTGGGTGTGAGGAGTGTCGAGGAGCTCCCGCGCGCCGAAGAGCTCCGAGCCGCCGCCGCTGACGTTATTAAAGAAGAAGCCGAGAGCGTCCCCGCATAGACCATGGATTCCGCTGATCTTCAGAAACTCGCCGAACGCACTCGCTCCATGCGCGAGAGCGGGTATGCACTCATCATCGCGTCTCTCGTCCTCGCCGTATCTCTGTATGTCCCCTTCGGACCGAAACAACCGCCCGCGATACTCATCGCGGAGACTTCTCCCGCACCGGACGCCTTTGCGGGGATCCCGCTTGCGGCACGGGCGGCCATCGTATACGACCTCGCGACCGGTGAAATCTTGTATGACAAAAACGCCGATGCACAACTCCCGCTCGCATCGCTTACAAAACTGCTCACGGTCTATGCGGCATTTTCGAAATTACCGTCGGACACGCCAATCACCATCCCCGCGGAAGCGCTCCGCGTTGACGCGCCGCGCGCCTTCAACGAAGGACAAACCTTTTCACTCTCTGACCTCGCACGCCTCACGCTCACCGCCTCGCTCAACGACGGCGCCGCCGCGATCGCTTCCGCGACCGCCGCGCGGCAGAACAGTACCCAGAACGAGGCGCTTGCGGGAGCGGCGGCGGCGCTCGACCTCTCGCAGACCTATGCGGTCAACGGGAGCGGTCTTGATGTGAGCGCCACGATCTCGGGCGGATACGGATCCGCCCGAGACCTTGCCCGCCTCGCGGGCGCCCTTGTCGAACAGGCTCCGGCAGTTGCGGCGGCTACGACGAGAGAGTCCGCGCAGGCTACGTCGGCGGGCGGGACCGTTTTCAATGTGAAAAATACCGATCCGATGGTGGGTGTCATCCCGCGCCTCCTTCTCTCAAAGACCGGGTTTACCGATCTTGCCGGAGGCAATCTCGTCCTGGTATTCGATAGCGGCATACAGCACCCGATCGCGGTCGTCGTTCTCGGTTCCTCCAAGACAGGCCGCTTCAGCGACGGCTCGGCACTCATATCCGCGACACTCGCGCACTTTGCAGGCGTCGCCTCGCTCTCTTCGCCATGATTACTTCAAATATCATCAAGGTATTCATTCCCGCGACCGGCGCATTCGTGGTCGGTATCCTGTTCGCTCCGCTCCTCACCCACTATCTCTATAAGTATCGCGTGTGGAAGAAGGTAGTGACGAAGACCGCACTCGACGGCACGCCGGCGATCGAATTCGAGAAGATCCGCACGACTATGCACACCGATACCGAGACGTCGACGCCGCGCATGGGCGGCATCCTTATCTGGGCGAGCGTCACGATAGTCACACTCGGCGCATGGCTCCTCGCGCGATTCATTCCCGTGCCGCTGTTCGAGAAGCTCGACTTCCTCAGCCGCAGCCAGACATGGATACCGCTTTTTGCGCTTCTCGCCGGCGCCCTTATGGGATTCGTCAATGACATGCTCGATATACATCCTTCGGGCGAACGGGGTGTCCGCCTGCGCACGCGGCTCATCTTCGTTACGCTCGTGTCGGGATTTATCGGCTGGTGGTTCTACCTGAAACTTGGCGTCGACACGATTGGCATACCGGGCGACGGAACGCTGTTCGTCGGAGCACTTATCATTCCGCTCTTCATAGTCATCACGCTCGGGCTCTACGCGGGCGGCGTTATCGACGGCATCGATGGGCTCGCTGGAGGCGTCTTCAGTACCGCATTCATGGCGTATGCCGGCATCGCCTATTTCCAAAATCAGATCAATCTAGCAGCCTTCTCCGCAACCCTCACCGGCGCGATACTCGCCTTCCTGTGGTTCAATATTCCGCCGGCGCGGTTCTGGATGACCGAGACCGGCACGATGGGGCTCACCATGACGCTTGCGGTCATCGCCTTCATGACCGACACGCCCGGCAACGGCTACGGCATCGCGGCACTTCCTATTATCGCGTTCCCGCTCGTAATCACTGTCCTCTCGAACATCATTCAAGTCGCCTCAAAGAAATTCCGCGGGAAAAAAGTGTTCCGCATCGCACCGCTCCACCATCATTTCGAGGCAATCGGGTGGCCTTCATATAAAGTGACCATGCGGTATTGGATCATCTCCATCATCTGCGCCATCGTCGGCATGACGGTCGCTCTGCTGAAGCCGGTATGAAGCTCGTTTCCGGCGACCGCATGTTCTTCATGCTCGTGTGCTCAATCGCGCTTGCCGGTCTCGCTATCTACTCTTCAGCGGCGCTCGGGCTCCTCGCGCGCGAAAGCAGTTCGGTATCAAAAGATATCTTGCTTCAGGCGGGGCTCGGTCTCGGATTCGGATTCCTCGCATTCATCGTCGCGCGCGCCCTCCCCTTGACCCATGTGCGGCGCTTCGCTCCGCTTCTCTATATCCTCGCCCTTCTCTTTACCGCACTCGTCTTCGTCCCGGGCATAGGATTTCATGCCGGAGGAGCCACGCGCTGGATCAATCTCGGTGTAACGACCGTCCAGCCGGCTGAGTTCCTGAAGATCGGGTTCGTGCTCGTGCTTGCGTGGTGGCTCACTCCGCGGGCGCGGCAACTGTCGAGTCCGAAGAAAGGGTTGCTGCCGTTCATTGCTCTTTTGATTCCGGCCACGGCGATCCTGCTCGCTCAGCCGAACACCTCGACCACGCTCCTCCTCATCATCACTGGCGCCGCCATGTACTTCGTCGCGGGAGCGCCCTGGCGCGACTTCGGCATCCTCGGCATTGGCGTTCTCATCACGCTCCTCATCGTTGTTTCTATGCGGCCGTACGTACTCGAGCGCGTCAAAACATTTATCAATCCTTCAGAAAATTCTCTGGGGAGCGGATACCAGATCCAACAGTCCCTCATCGCGATAGGCTCTGGAGGGCTCTTCGGAAGAGGGTTTGGACAGAGCGTGGAAAAGTTCAATTATCTGCCGGAACCCGCCGGAGACTCGGTGTTCGCCGTCTTCGCCGAGGAAACCGGTTTCGTCGGCGCGGCGCTCCTCCTTGCGCTTTTTCTCGCTCTTGCGGCGCGCGGCATCGTGATAGCGGGGAACTCACGGGATATGTTCGGCGGGCTTGTCGCATTCGGATTCTCCTTCCTCATCATTTTTCAAGCACTCATCAATATATGCGCGATGCTCGGCATCATCCCGCTTACCGGATTACCCTTGCCCTTCATCTCCCACGGCGGGACCGCGCTCTTCTCCGTACTCCTTATGTGCGGGTTCATCTTGAATGTTGCCGCTCATACAAGGAGTTAAAAACTGATATAATCCGCGCATGACTATCGTGTTTACCGGAGCCGGTTCAGGAGGGCATTTTTATCCCATCATCGCCATCGCCGAAGCCATGCGGGACATCGTCCGCGAAGAGCATCTCGTCGAGCCGACGCTCTATTACCTCGCACCCGACCCGTTCGACCAGAACGCGCTTTTTGAAAACGGCATCGCCTATATCCGCATACCGGCGGGGAAGATGCGGCGCTACTCGTCGCTCCGGAACGTCACCGACCTGTTCGTTACTCTCGCGGGGACGGTGCGAGCGGCTCTCGCGCTCTACCGCCTCTATCCGGACGTCGTGATGAGCAAGGGAGGGTACGGCAGCGTGCCGACCGTGCTTGCCGCGCGCCTCCTGCGCATCCCCATCGTCATCCACGAATCAGACGCGAAGCCGGGCCGTGCGAACCTGCTCGCGGCGAAATTTGCGGTGAAGATAGCCATCTCGTTTGAAAGCGCAGCGAGCTATTTCCCCAAGAACGCGCAGAGCAAGATCGCCCGCACCGGCATTCCGATCCGCAAGGCGCTCACGCGCATTGAGGCCGAAGGCGCGCGGCAATACCTCGGACTTGAAAAGGATGTTCCAACCGTCCTTATCATCGGCGGTTCGCAGGGCGCGGCAAGGATAAACGAAGTGGTGCTCACCTCGTTGCTGGATCTCGTCGCGCTTGCCAACGTCATCCACCAGACGGGTCCGGCGCATTTCAAAAATGTTCAGGCGGTCTCGCAGGTCGTGCTCGGGAAGTCCGAACAGGCGGGCCGCTATCATCCCATCAACTATCTCTCCGAGATATCGCTTCAGAGGGCGGCGGCGGTTGCGGATATCGTGGTCTCGCGAGCGGGCGCAAACTCCATCGCCGAGATCGGACTCTGGAAGAAGCCGGCGATCATCATCCCGATTCCCGAGTCGGTGAGCCACGACCAGCGCACAAACGCGTACGCCTACGCGCGCACTGGCGCGGCGATCGTCATCGAAGAAGAGAATCTCACTCCGCATCTCCTCGTCTCGGAGATCCGGCGCATCGTGGGCGATCCGGCGCTTGGGAAGAAGATGGGGGAGTCCGCATCCGGATTTACCGATCCGGACGCCGCGCGCATCCTCGCTCGACAAGTGCTTGACCTCGCGCTCTCTCACGAATCATGAGTCCCGTTATCACCCGTTTCGCGCCGTCGCCGACCGGCCTCAAACACGCCGGTAATTATCGTACTGCCGTTTTTTGTTATCTATTTGCAAAGCATACGAACGGTTCTTCACTCGTGCGGATTGAAGATACCGACAAGGCGCGTTCTAAACCCGAATACGAACAAAACATATTCGACACGCTCGCCTGGCTTGACCTCATGCCGTCTGAACCGCCGACGCGCTCAAGCGACCGCATGGAACGCCACAAAGAACTGTTGCAAAAACTGATTGCCGAAGACAAAGCCTATCTCTCGCATGAACCTAAAAAAGATGACCCCGCCGTCATGGTTGACGTGGTGCGCCTGCGCAACCCAAAAACGAACCTGACGTTCCACGATGAGATACGCGGCGACATTACCTTTGACACGACCGAGCTTGGCGACTTCGTCATCGCGCGAGCTATCGATGACCCGCTCTATCACTTCGCCGTCGTCGTGGACGACGGCGATATGAAGGTGACGCACGTTATACGCGGCGAAGACCATATCTCAAACACGCCGCGCCATATTCTGATACAAGAGGCACTCGGCCTCCCGCACCCCATCTACGCGCACGTGCCACTTCTTCTAAATACGAACCGAACAAAGCTTTCGACCCGTACCGGCGCGAAGCCTCTGTACGAATACCGCGACATGGGCGTACTGCCGGAGGCTATGCTCAACTACCTCGCGCTTCTCGGTTGGAATCCGGGCGACGACCGCGAGTATCTCTCGCGAGAAGAGCTCATCGAGACCTTTGACCTGTCTCGCGTGCAAAAGGGAGGGGCGGTATTTGACGAGACAAAACTCCTCTCGGTCAATCAACATTGGATGCGCGCGCTCTCCGACGATGATTTCCTCATACATTTGCATGTTGGACGTAGTACGTCCAACATGGGCGACGAGAAATTCCGTAGGGCTGTACCTCTTCTGAAAGAGCGTGCCCGTACGTTTGGCGAGGCGCGCGAGATGCTTGACGGAGAGCTAAAGTGCTTGTTCAGTGCGCCCGCACCAAGCCTGGACGGCCTCCTCGCCAAGGAGCTCCCTGACCGCCCTGGAGTGGCTAAAACCGCCCTAGAAACCCTCTGTAAGGCCGTAAAATCGCTTCCCGAGGGCGTTTCTGTCGAGTCGGTGAAAGAGGTCATTATGCCCGTAGCGGACGCCGAAGAAGCAAAAGGGAAGGGGGGTCGCGGCGCCGTCCTATGGCCCTTGCGCTACGCACTTTCCGGACAGGAACGATCGCCCGACCCCTTCACGCTTATAGCGATCCTCGGCCCCGAAGAATCGGTTTCGCGCGTACAGAAAGCTATTGCTATACTCGAAGGATGAGTCTCGCTCGTTGCACCTTCTTCCTCCTCCTGGGAATTTCTTTTCTATTGCCTGCGCCGACGGCTACGGCGCAGTCGGCCGCTGACATCCAAGCCCAGATCGATGCGAACAGCGCGCAGATCAAATCGCTCGAGGCGGACATTGCCGCGTTCCAGAAAGAGCTTGATGTGCTTGGTGCGAAGAAAAATACGCTCCAGTCGACGATCAGCGCTCTCACCCTCTCGCAGAAACAGCTCGCCTCGCAGATAAAGGTGACACAGAGCAAGATCGCCTCCGCAAACCTCCAGATACAAGAGCTTACTCGCTCCATCGGCGACAAGGAGCAGTCAATCGCGGACGACAAAGACGCGATCGCAAAAGCGCTTCGCCGTATCGCGCAAGACGAACGATCATCGCTCGTGACACAACTTCTCTCTGGAGACACGCTCGGCGAGGCGTGGCAAGCGGTCGATCATGCGGTGCAGTTCAATCGGGCGTTAGGGAACGATATTGCAGACCTCCGCGCCGTGCGCACCGAACTCGCGACCAATCGCGACGAAGTTTCTGCAAAAAAAGCCCAGCTCCTGTCGCTCCAAAAGGAGCTCACTCTCCAAAAGCGTTCGGTCGACGCAAACAAGGCAGCACAACAAAAACTGCTCTCCGATACAAAAAATCAGGAATCGAATTACCAGAAGCTCATCGCGCAGAAGCAGGCGGCAGAAAAAGCGTTTGAACAGGAACTCCTCAATCTGCAGGGCCAATTGAATCTTATCGTGCATCCCGGTCTTCTGCCGAAAGTCGGTTCGGGCGTGCTCTCGTGGCCGTTTAGCAATGCCTTTATGTTCAATTGCACTCAGCGTAAGAGCGTATTCGGAAATCTCTTTTGCATCACACAATTTTTCGGCAACACGCCGTTCTCGACCGCGAACCCGCAGGTGTATAACGGAAAAGGCCATAACGCCATCGATATCGCGGCGCCCATCGGCACGCCCGTCTATGCGTCACTCGAGGGGACGGTGCTCGACACTGGCAATACCGATCTGGTGCGCGGGTGCTACTCCTTCGGCAAGTGGGTGATGGTTATCCACGGCAACGGGCTCAGCACGCTCTATTCGCACCTCTCCTCCATTGACGTGGCAAAAGGGCAGGAGGTGTCTACGAAGCAGCTCGTCGGCCTTTCCGGCATGACGGGCTACGCGACCGGACCGCACATCCACTTCGGCGTGTATGCAACCGAAGGGACACAAATCATGACCCTGAAGCAATTCCGCGGCTCAACGGTTGGCTGTGCGAACGCCAAAATGCCGGTCGCCACTTTGACCGCCTACCTAAACCCGCTGTCGTATCTTTAATCTCGCGTGCGCCAGAGGAGGAGGGAAGCGTAGGAACGGTAGGGCGACCATTTTTCGGCGATAGCCAAGAGGGAAGAGTGGGGCGCATTTTTCGGCAGACCATAGATGACTTCCATCGCACGGATGAGGCCGAGGTCGCCCGGTGAGAAGACGTCGGTGCGGCCGAGGGAGTTCATCAAGAACATCTCGACCGACCAGGGACCGAGACCCCATATCGCCATTAATTTCTCTGCGGCTTGCGCTTCAGAAATTTTCTTTAATGAAAGAAGATCGAGCGAATTATTTTTTACCGCCCGGGCAATCGCTTTCAGCGTCTTCACCTTCGCGCCTGAGAGACCGGCCTTGCGCAAGGCCGCCGGAGAGGCCCTGCTGACCGACTCCGGAGTCAATCGGCCCTTACACGCTTCTTTTGTGCGCAGGAAAATGCTTCGGGCGGCGGCGGTGCCGAGCTGTTGAGAAATAACAATGCGCACCAATGATGCAAATAATTGTGCGCGTGTTTTCTTCTCAGGGAGTTGCGTTGGTAGGGAAGTGTGGTATGCCTGTGTCGCGGTGTAGAACTGCGGGTCAACGCGCTTGAAATGCTTGAGTGCAGAAGTCTTTCTCGGCATGCCGAGATTCTATCATTTGATATAATGCACACCATGATCCATGAGATGGTCCGTCTGGTGTTCTGGACGCTCGTCCTCTTCCTAGCGTTGTCGTTCTTCGGCATTTCTATCCAAGCGATTGTCAACTCTCCAGTCGGCCAGGCAAACCTCACCTACCTTCTGAGTGTCCTCACCGAGGCTTGGACGTGGGCCACCTATTGGATCCGTCCGCTATCATAAAAAGTTGTTAAATCCTAAATCTTGCCTTGTTCTTGGACTTGTACTAGCATACCCTTATGGCTACATCTCTATCTCTTAGACCAGTAAGAAAAACCGCTAAAACCGTTGATTTTTCGGCGATATTGGTGGTTTATAAGTCCCAGGAAGGATACTGGAAGGGCTTCGCGCACCCCTACAACGTAACTGTTGAAGGAAACACAAAAAAGGAAACCCTCGACAATCTCAAAGAACTTGTTGAAGCCTACGAAGATGAGCTTCGTAATTTTGGGTTCCCAGTGCATCTTGTAAACAAAGTCCAAGATGACCTCGAAAATCGTCAGATCTTTTCCCGGGTAGTTGATGATGCGATAGAGGAAAAAGGCATTGTGGACCAACTTAATTATCATGCCGAAACCCACAAAATACGGTCTTAAAGAGTACGAAAAAGCTGTCCGTATTTGCGCGGCAACTCGGGGTTATGGGAAATGCGAAATTGAGTCAAAAAGAGGTTCGGCGGTAGCATTCCGCTTATTTGAGAAAGAAGGTGATAAAGAACCCTGCGAGATATGGGTTGTACATGTTGGGCACAAACGAAAGAAAATAATCTGGGATACCAATCTAAAAAAGGCATGGCAGAACCTTGGAATAAGTGAGGAGGAATTCATGTCTGTTCTGGAGAATCTCTGAAGCTTTGACGAGCGATTGTTCGCAAAAGATATAATGTGCGCACTATAGCCACCGCGCTCCCCCACGAAGAAAGACGCTCGGTCGGGCGTCTTTGCTTTATTCCCTATTTCTTAATGGCGATGATGATGACGTGCGAAAGGCTGATAATTGTACTGGTTAATCCTGTCCAAAAGGCATAGAGCTGGAGACGTTCAGCGCGGCGAGATTTTTGGCTCATGGGGAAGAGGATACCACGGGAGAATGTCGTACAAGGAGTTTTCCCCTACCCTGTTCCCTGCTAGCAGGTAACGTGTGCGGTGATGTACTCGTATGCCTCATCGACCGAGTCGACAAGCGTGTAGAGCGTCATATCGTCCTTATCGATAGCCGCATGATCCTCGTAGAGCGTTTTTTCGATAAAGCCGATGAGCGGCTGCCAATAATCCTTTCCGAAGAGGACGATCGGGACCTTGCGTATCTTCTTGGTCTGCACGAGTGTCACAATCTCGAATAATTCATCGAGTGTTCCGAAACCGCCCGGGAAATACACATAGGCTTCAGAAGAATAGGTCAGCATCACTTTCCGCACGAAGAAATGGTCGAAGACGAATTTCTCGGTGAGATACGGGTTGTAGTTCTGCGTCTCCGACAGATTGATATTGAGCCCGACGGATGCGCCACCAGCCTCAAAGGCGCCCTTATTTGCCGCCTGCATAATGCCGGAGGAGCCGCCGGTGACCACAGCAAAGCCTTTCTTCGAGAGCCGGCTCGCCAGCTCCTCGGCGTGCCGATATGAGTCGTCGCCGAGCGTAGCGCGCGCACTGCCGAAGAAGGATACGGCGAGACCGTAGCGGCGGATAATATCGAACCCTTCGATAAATTCAGACAGGATCTTAAAAACGCGCCACGACTCTATCTTTCGCGGCTTACAGACAAGGAGCGGACGATCTTTCGGCTGAGTCCGCCCTCCTTCATGAATTATTTTCGCAAGCCGTTCGGTGTGTTCGTGAATCGGCGGTTGTGCAGTATCCGTGTCGCGCGTCAGATCGTCATTCATTCGCTTTATGATATCAGACTAGAGACCTTTGCAATTCACTGCCGGCGCATAACCGGCCGCGAGTGCGGCGGCGGGAGACGCAAACCATACCTTATTTGCCGGAGCAATGCGGTCTGCTCCCGCACATTCCGGCAGATAATATTTCGTCCCGTTCTTCGATGCGACGACCTGTCCTGCCGCGTCCGGTGCCGCCTCAGGCAGGGAGGTGACAGAGGGCTCTGTAGAGGAGGGAGCGGCGCCTCCCGATCCGCTTCCCTGCCCCGCGAGAAATCCGAGACCGAAGCTCGCCGAAGAAGAGAGAACGAGGATGCCGATAACAAGCACATCCCGGGGTATTCTAGCGAGCAATCCTTTGCATTTTTCCCGCGCCTCTGCTATAGTCATCGGGTAACACTATACTAAATATTCGTCTATGGCATCAACGAAAGCCGGAGGTTCGGCAAAAAACCTTAATACTTCAAATCCGAAATATCTCGGAGTGAAGCTTGCCGACGGTGCAGCGGCTCGTCCGGGCATGGTCATCGTCCGCCAGCGCGGAACGAAGATCGAAGCGGGAAAAAATGTCCGTGTCGGTCGCGACCACACGCTTTTCTCCATCGCCACAGGCAAGGTCGCTTTCCGCACCCGCCGCAAGGTAAGCTTCACGGGCCGCGTGATGCAGAAGAAAGTCGCCGACGTCATCTAATCAACAGAAAAAAGCGCCGCCCATCGGGGCGGCGCTTTTTTTAATAACTATTCGGCTTCAATAGTAATGGGAAACTTCCCGAATACTTCGCCGGAGGCGACCGGGATATCAAATGTACCGAGTTCCTTGATGGGCTTTCCGAGCCTGATCGCGCCCTTGGGAAGGTCGATGTGCGCCTGTTCCTTGCATGCGGTGAGTATCTCCAGCTCCCCGATCGCATCATAGAGATGCCCTTTTTCATTCGCTTTTGCCTTGAGCACGATGCGTGCAGTGGCGAGGGAGGCGATATTTTGCGCGATAAGCGCGGTGTCGAGCGCTGAACGCTCGGCCGTCTGTTTCTGGCGCAATCCCGCCTCCTGTATCGCGACGGGCGTCGCCGCAATCGCCAGCTTCTTCGGAATGAGGAAATTGAGCGCATACCCGTCCGCAAGGACAAGCGTGTCATGCGCACGCCCCACGCCCTTCACATCCTTGGTCAAAATTACTTTCATATAGCGCCCAGAGTAACTGCCTTTCCTATATTTAGCAACTATTCCTCAGACCGCCCGCGCGACGAGACCTATCAGAACGATTCCTATGAAGTTAAAGGTGAATGAAAGCGGAATGAACCATGACGTCTTCAGTTTTGAAAAGCCGAACAGGCTGATTCCAAGCTCGTCGGGGAGCGGCGAAGCGATGATCAAACCTCCCACGAAGAGCGACAACCAGCGGAAGAGTCTCAGCTTGAAAAGCGTATGCACCCTCTTCCCTATATGCCGGTGCTGTACCAGCTCGAGCAGATGTTCGGAGAACTTGTCCCGGATAAATCGGAAAATAATTAGGTCGCCCACGACGGCTCCCATCGCTCCAAAGAGGGCCATCGGCAGTATCGCACTCACGCGAGCGATCTCGCCGAACGTGACTATGGCGGGCGCCGTCGTAAAGACTGAAGTGAAAAATAACCCCGCGATGAAGCTCCCGATGAATTGAAATCCTTGCGTCGACGCCAGTATCGCCGCGAGAAATCCCGTTCGTATGAGGGTGGCGGCGATGCTGACGCTCACGACGATAATCAATATATCGTGCAACAAGAAGCCTTTGGCTCGGTTCGGCGTAGTATTCATTTTTAAAAGTATATCAGCAAAGAACCCGCCCTTTATTTCCCGGTAGTGAGGAATTGTATCGCGCGGGCCATCTGGGGATCCCTCTTCGCCTCGGCGTCGGCGCGCGTATATGCTACGGCGATATCCGGCGTGACGCCGTTGCCCATAATCCAATGCCCGTCGGGCGTGACCCACCGAGCGACAGTAATCTTCAGCGACCCGCCGTCGAGATCGATCAGCGTCTGCACCGATCCCTTCCCGAAGGAACGCGCGCCGATGACGGTCGCGGCTTTGGCGTCCTGCAGGGCGCCGGCAAGAATCTCAGAAGCGGAAGCGGAACCGCCGTCGATAAGCACGGCGATCGCGCCTCCTGCCGGCATATCGAGATATCCAAGACTGGTGTGCACCTGATTCTTTTCCTTCCCGCCGAAATCCTCCGTCACGACGGTCGCGCCCTCCGGGAGGAAGTGGCTTGCGATATCAACCGCCGAATCGAGATAGCCTCCAGGGTTTCCACGCAGATCGATGACGAGCTTTGTCGAGCCCGAATTCTTGAATCGCTGGAATGCCTGGTCGAAGAGATCTGCCGAGTTCGAAGTGAACTCATAGAGCGCGATATGGTAGACGCCGCTTGCTTCATCGATGCCGTCTTCTGTCTCGGGCACTTGGATCGTGTCGCGAACCACCTTGATATCAAGCGATCTGCCGTCGCGAATGAGGGTGAAGCTCACGGTCGTCCCAATCGGTCCGCGGATCTGGCTTACTGCCTTTTCAGTCGACAGACCCTCCGTCGATTTACCGTCGATAGCGGCGATAAGGTCGCCCGCCTTGATGCCCGCCGCCTCCGCGGGCGTACCCTTCAGAGGAGCGATAACGGTCAGGATGCCGTCCTTGACGTCGATTTCCATGCCGACGCCGGCGAAGCTCCCCGAGATGCTTTCGGCAAACGCTTTTGCCTCCTCGGGCGGGAAGAAGACGGTATATGGGTCGCCATAGGAAGATGCGAGACCGCCTATCGCGCCATGGAGGCGTTCCTTCGCAGTAGGAAGCGTGGAAGAAGCATGCGTGATGACGTAGTTTGCCGACAGCGCGTTCCATGCCTTCCAGAAAGCGGCGAGATCGGCGCTCTGATCCGGCGTCGCGTCGAGACCGTCGCCGAGGAGCGGAATGCGGTCAATGACGCCGCTCGCGGAGCCGTTCGTGCCGAAAGAGAGTCCGACGCCAAATGCGAGCGCGGCAACAAGCGCATACGAAATCCCGCGAGTAACGACGCTCTGTGTCCGATGCGCAAATTCCATTTTGCAAAGTGTAGCACATGCTAAATACGCTGTGCTATTCTAGATGCATGATATTCCGGTATGAGTACCCGGGCGGCGTGTGGGTAGACCTCGAACGACCGAGCGTCGACGAGATCCAACAGATCGCGGGCGAATTTTCAATACGCGAACGCATCAAGACCGAACTGGTCTTCCCTACCCCGGCGCCGCTTGTCGTGCAGGACGACCTGCGGGCGCTTCTCGTGCTCCATTTCCCTTCGCCTCAAGAAGACGGCAGCGAGACGAAGAACCAAGAGGTGGATCTCGTCGTCGGCGACGGGTTCATCATCACGGTGCGGTATGACGTTATCGTGCCGCTTCATCATCTGAAGAAGATACTCGAGACGCAGAAGCTCGTCGGCGAGCACAACGGGATCGCCACCGATGTCCTGCTTGAAATACTCTTCGCGCATCTCTATGCGTCTACGCGCGACCACGCGAACCACCTCGCGAGCAATCTCTCGCACGTCGAGCGCGAGATGTTCGACGGTCAAGAGCGTCTGACGATCCGCTCGATATCCAATATCAGCCGCGAGTTCCTCCACCTTGAAGCGGCGCTCGCAGATCAAGAAGAAACGCTTGAGAATTTCATGAAGGTACTTGCTGGGCGCGGCTTCTTCGGTCCTTCGTTCGCCGAACGCTCCGGGCGCATCCTCGCCGAACGCGCGCAGGTCATGCGGCTCGTCGGGACGCACCGCGCCATCGCAGGCGAATTGCGCGAGACCAATAACGCGCTTCTCTCTGCGCGTCAGAACGAGGTTATCAAGATACTTACCGTTGTCAGCTTTATTTTCTTGCCGCTCGCTCTTATCGCCAAGATATTTGCGATGAAGGCGGCATATATGCCGTTTGTAAACGACCCAAATGGTTTTTGGATTATTCTGGGAATTATGTTCACCGTCGGCACCTTCCTCACTCTCTTTGTCGCCCGCAAGCGCTGGATCTGAAGTATGAGCATCTGGCAACGGCTATTCGGCAGAGGAGCGGGCACGGCAAAAGAAACGGGGATCGCGCAAGTCTTCCTCACCAACACGCTGTCGGGCTCAAAAGAGCTCTTCATAGCACAGCGACCCGGCATCGTCTCCTTGTATTCGTGCGGACCGACCGTCTATGATCGCGCTCATATCGGCAATCTGCGCGCATTCATTTTTTCAGATACGCTCGCGCGCGTCCTCGCCGCCGCCGGGTACCGCGTGCGGCGCGTCATCAATATCACGGATGTCGGCCACCTCGTCGGTGACGGCGATCGCGGTGAAGATAAGATGGCCGTCGGCGCGGAGCGTGAACACACGACTCCCGAACAGATTGCGCTCCGGTATACGAAATTTTTCATCGACGACCTGAACGACCTAAATGTCGATACCGACGACATCGTCTTCCCGCGCGCGACCGACTATATTAAAGAGCAGATAGCGCTCGCACGGACACTGGAAGAAAAAGGGTTTGCCTACCGCCTCCCAGACGGCCTCTATTTCGATACGCAGAAATTCCCGAGTTACGGGAAGCTCGGAGGGCTCTCCGGCGTGAGCCTCGAGGCCGGTGCGCGTGTCGACGTTGTGAAGGGCAAGCGGCACCCTGCAGACTTCGTCCTCTGGAGAGCTGCGGAGCCGGACGACCTACAGCAGTGGGACAGTCCGTGGGGTCGCGGCAATCCGGGCTGGCACATCGAGTGCTCGGCGATGAGCCGGTCGCTTCTCGGGCAAGAAATCGACATCCACACCGGCGGCGAAGAGCACGTCACCATTCACCACAACAATGAGATCGCCCAGTCGGAAGCGGCGAGCGGTCGAACATTCGTGCATTACTGGATGCATAACGCTTTCCTTACTATGAGCGGAGAGAAAGTCTCAAAATCGCTCGGAAACGTCGTCTATCTCTCCGACGTCGTCGAAAAAGGATTCCATCCGCTTGCGCTCCGCTACTTCTTCCTCCAGGCGCACTACCGCACTCCCCTTTCCTTCTCGTGGGATGCGCTTGCGGGCGCCGCGAGCGCGCTCGAACGGCTCTGGAGACTCGGAAGAGAAATCGGTGAAGAATCGAAGCATGCGAGCGCGCCCTCTGAAGCGCGGGAACGATTCCTCGCGGCCATTCGCGACGATCTCGCGACGTCGCAGGCGATCGGCATCCTGTGGGATTCGCTCAAGAGCGAGGATTACACGCCGGAGGAGAAATGGGGTCTTCTTGAAGACGCCGAAAAACATCTCGGTCTTTCGATTACCGTTCCGCACGACAACGACGTGATTCTGGAGGTGGACATTCCAGAAGAAATACGCGAGATGCTCTCCCGTCGCGAAGTAGCCCGTGTTTCCAAGGATTTTAAAGAAGCTGACCGTATTCGAGCCACTATCGAACGCAGTGGATATCGTGTGGATGACGGGCCGGACGGACCGGTGTTGATTCGGCTGACTCTTTGACCCGACACACAAGAGCGACATAATCGTGCAGTAGATAAAGGATATTTTGGAAACTTCAGGTTGTGTTTCTAGAGAACAATAGCAATAAAAAGCAATTACTATTGCAATGTCGCTTTGTGTGTCGGGTTTGATACAATTGGGCGCAATGGCTACCGACCGCGTTCCTCCTCAATCTCTCGAATCCGAACGCGCCCTGCTCGGTGCTCTGCTCCTGAAGCCCGACGCCATCCACGACGTCTCGGATCTCATTCACTCCGATTCTTTTTACGCAGAGAAGCATCGCATCATATTCAACGCGATGCGCGAGCTCGCTGACCGTGGTGAACCGATTGATCAGTTATCGCTCTCCGCGCGACTCTCTGACCAGGGATTGCTCGAGCGCGGCGGCGGCAGGTCCTATCTCGCCGAACTCGCCGGCTCGGCACCAGCGCCCGGCAACTTCTCGCATTATGCCGAACTCGTCTCGCGCAAGTTCCTGATGCGCTCTCTTATCGACGCAGCATACGGCATCAGCGAATCCGCATACGATGAGGCGCGCGAAACGATGGAAGTCCTCGATGAAGCCGAGAAGAGCATCTACGCCATCGGCAATGCCTCTGCCGCGCACAAGTTCACCGCCATCGGCGACAAGATACACGCGGCGTGGGAGCGCATCGAAGCGCTCTCGCATAAGGAGGGCGGCATCCGCGGCGTCCCGTCCGGCTTCCCCGCGCTCGACAATCTGTTGTCGGGATTCCACCCATCCGACCTCATCATTCTCGCCGCGCGCCCCTCGGTCGGTAAGACGTCGCTCGCACTCGACATCGCCCGAAACGCCGCCGTGCGCCACAACGTCCCGGTCGGTATCTTCTCCCTTGAAATGAGCTCTGAACAGCTTATCGACCGCATGCTCTCGGCTGAATCGTTCGTCAACTCGTGGAAACTGCGTACGGGACAGGTGAAAGAGGAAGAGGATTTCAATCGCATCCGCGACGCGCTCGAGACACTTTCTAAAGCGCCTATCTTCATCGACGACAAACCGGGAAACAACATTCTCGCGATGCGCGCGGTCGCTCGCCGGCTGAAGCGCGAACGCGGCATCGGGCTCATCGTGGTGGATTACCTCCAACTCATGGCGCCGACCTCGACCAAGGCTTCTGATTCTATGGTCCAGCAGATTACTGAAATATCCCGTTCACTCAAGTCGCTCGCACGTGAACTCGAAGTACCGGTCATCGCGCTTTCTCAACTCTCGCGCGCAGTCGAGCAGAGAGGCGGCAAACCGCGCTTGAGCGACCTGCGCGATTCAGGTTCTATCGAACAAGACGCCGACGTCGTGATGTTCATTCATCGCGATGACAAAACAAACAAAGAGAGCGACCGTCCCGGCATTGCCGAGATACTCATCGAGAAGCACCGCAACGGTCCGACCGGCAAGACCGAGCTCTACTTCGACGAGAAGCGCGCCACCTTCCAGCCGGTCGACACCAAGGGCTACGGTGAGCTCGCTGCAGAGTTTTAAAAATGGACAGAATCGACGAACTCGCCACGGCGCTTGCTCGCTTCCCCGGTATCGGTCCGCGCCAGGGGAAGCGTTTTGTCTACTACCTGCTCGCTGCTCCCGCGAGCGAGCGCACGAAGCTCGCTGAGCTTATCGTCTCTTTAGGTAAGGATGTCCGCCAGTGTCCCGACTGCATGCGCTTCTACAATCCGGGTGGTACGACAACACTCGTCTGTAATTATTGTTCTGATACCCGACGCGACGACACTCAGCTCCTCGTTGTTGAAAAAGACCAGGACCTCGCCGCCCTTGAGCGCGCCGGCACCTATAAGGGGCGCTACTTCGTCCTCGGCGGCGTCCTCACCCTCACCGGCAAAGGTGCGATACGTGAGAAAGAACTCGTACGCACTGTCGAGAAACGTCTTTCTGATGGACACTCCGTGTCCATCACATTACGCGAAGTGGTGCTCGCCCTCTCAGCGACGAGCGAGGGAGAACACACCGCCGATCGTGTGCGCGAACTCCTCCAGCCCTATCGAGACCATTTGAAACTCTCGAGTCTCGGTCGCGGTCTCGCGACCGGCAGTGAACTCGAATACTCCGACGCCGAGACCCTCCGCGCCGCGCTCACGAATCGCAAGGTCCAATAATTTTCAATTCTGATAATTATTGCGGAGTTGTTGTTGCTGTCGTTGTTGCTGTCGTTGTTGCTGTATCGGTCGTGATTTCAGTTATCGTTATCGGTGTCGTTGTTGCTGTCATGTCGGTCGAAGAGGCGGTATCGGCTACCGGCATAGTGGTGTCCGGAGAAATTGAGATTGTGCTGTCGGCGTTCTCGACGATAACCGAGCGCGTCACGGTCGCGGTGTTCCCCGCCGCGTCCATCGCCCGGTAGGTGATGATGTGGGTCGTCTCGCTCGACGTGGTTATCGTAGACGAATCAGCCGGCTGTTCGATACCGTCAACGAAGGTGATGTACGAGGCGCCGTTTGTCACCGCGATACCCGGCTCGACGAAGGTGCCCCCGACCGGGAGGCGGAGCGGATTGTCGCCGAGCAACGTGACGGTGAGCGCCTCCGTGATTGAGATGGTGGGCGTGGAGGTTGCTGCTGTCGAGGGGGTTGTCGATGCGGTAAACGGATTCATGTCTTCGGTAGATTCGGCGCAGATGCCCGGCGTCGTGGTCGGCGCGCCGTTCGCGATCGAGAAGCAGTACGGCTGCTTCGTCACCTGGTCATAGAGCGTGACGCCTGCCGGCGCGGTCGGCGTACCGACAGTCGCGTTCCCTGCCGTGAGGTTGTCGAACCAGCCCTGTGCCGCATAGAAGGTGTCGCTCACGAGCTTGCCGATGCGGAGCACACTCCCGATGCTCTCAATCGCGCTCGCGAGCGAGCTGGTCGAGAGCGAGAGCATCGAGCTCGTCGCGGTAGAGATAGCCCCGCTCTCAAGGGCCGCAAGCCGCTCTTCAAGCGAGGTGATGCGTGTCTCCTGGGCATTCACCTTGTCAGCGAGGGCCTGCACACCGGCGAGGGTGAAGGTGGCGAGCTTGTAGAGGTCGATGCCCTTGCCGTCGATAGAGAGGATCTCGGGGGCGACTTGCTGGGTGTCTTCGGCGATGAGGCCGATGCGCAGTGGGTCCTGTTGGCTCTCTATCTTGTAGCGGTAGGTGGCGACCTTGAGGTTCTTGAGCTGGGTCAGCATGTCGCTCGTGGAGCTCGCGGAGGCGTAGTTGATGTCGGTCTTGAGCTCCTTTGTGGAGGTGTTGATGAAGGCGATGGCGCCTATCTCGCCTGCGACCTCGAGCGTGTGGTTGGGGGTCGAGGTGCCGATGCCGATGCGCCCTGCGACATCCACGGAGAGAACCGTGGATGTGGTGGCGTTCTCGATGAAGCGGGTGCGGGAGTCGAGCTCTCTAATCCCCTCAATGGCATAAAGGCCGAGCGAGCCGTAATCAAGTGTCTTATATCCATTCTCATCAGTACGTACAAGTTCAGGGAATACATTTTCAACATCCTGCGCAATGAACCCACGGTTCAAGATGGTCGTGGAGGCATTGGTCGTCTGATGCGCAAGGTCATTCCAGTAGAAGGTTTTGAGTTGGATAGAAGAGATGCCGTTTAAGACACCAGTTATGTCACCCTGCACGCTCTTGAGCGCCTGGTCGGAGAAGCAGGTGCCGCCACTTGCCGCACCAGTGAGGGTGCAGGAACCGCCGGTACCACCGATGCGTATATCTCCGGCATCACTTAACAAGCCGATAGCAGCATCGCTACCCGAATCATCGCCCACGTAACCTTTGCGAATACCATTGACATCATTAAACGTCAAATAGGAAATATTTGAATTGCCGGCGGCACTACCACTGAGTTCTGCGTTCCCCCACACATGGAGTTTCGCCCCTGGCGTCGTCGTCCCGATGCCGACGTTGCCGGAGGTGTCTATGGTCATTCTGGCCGCATTGTTCGTGCTTAAAGTGAGGTTTTGTGCACCATTCGTGCCGACCACAAGAGGATTTGCCCAAGCCACGATAGTAGACGCATCTGCACGGTTCACACCAAGCAGGGATCCTGCATAACTTGAACCTTGGTTATAGATGCCAAGGGTGTGCCCCAAATCGTTGACGGCCTCAAGTCCTGAGGCATCTGTTGTGCCGTTTTCATGAGCCGCGTAGAGAGCGTGGCCGGTTGCCGAATAGATATCAAGGAGCTGTTGCGGGCTCGTCGTCCCGATGCCGACGTTGCCACTGTTTCCTTGAATGGTAAAGTGTGGCGTGTTGTAAGCGCTACCCGTGCCAATCCTCAAATCTGCATCTACACCACTAAGCTTGTACGCAGACATCCACCATTCTCTGTTACCATACGAGTTGAGCGACATAGTTGCGTTAGTTGTACTACTAACCTGAAGTTGATAGTTCGGCGTCGTCGTCCCGATGCCGACGTTGCCGGAGGTGTCAACGCGTATGCGCTCTATATTATTTGTTCCGAAGACGAGCGGTGCGTTCGAATACGTCCCGACACCGAACAGGGCGTTGTTACTGGTGAAGAAGAACGCCGAGTTGGCTACCGGGTTACTGAACACCGTGCCGACAGCCGTCGTGCCGTAATTTCTGTAATACGAGGTGGCGCTTTGGTCGTTATTGCTAACCGACAACTCCGAGTAGGTGGCTGAGTTTGTCGACAAGACTCTCAAAGACCCTGTCGAAGCGGCAATGTCCAGGGTCGTAACCGGATTCGTTGTCCCGATGCCGATATTTCCGTTCGCGAGCACGGTCATAATGGTGGAAGTGGCAGTGCCTGCAGTAGTGGAGGCGATAGTGAAGAGCGGCGTGTTCACTGCGGTCGTTGCCGAGTTGCTAATCGAGAGGAGCGAGTA
>CAYJLK010000002.1:14443-126960 GCA_964371445.1 uncultured Candidatus Saccharibacteria bacterium | reverse complement strand
TGTTTCTAGGTACGATTCCTGGGGGGGCAACAAAAACATAAACCGCGCACTGCGGCGCGTTTTATGTTTTGGTGCCGGGCGGAGCGCGCAAAATCCGTTTTAGGGTTAGGATTGAAATGTCGCTCTCATCGTTCAATGGATAGGACAGCTCCCTCCGAAGGAGCAGATGCAGGTTCGATTCCTGCTGAGAGCACCGAGATTACTTAGATGCGCGGGCGAGCGCCTGGGCGAGGCGCGCCTTCTTGCGGTCAGCGGTGTTGCTCTTGATAACACCGGTCTTGCACGCCTTATCGATTGCCTTATACGCAGCCGGAAGGAGTTTCTTGGCTCCGGCGACATCCTTGGCGGCGAGTGCCTTCGTGAGCGACTTCGTCGCATCATGAAGCGCGACCTTACGGCGCAGGTTGAAGACGTGCTTCTTCGCCGAAGAGCGGATCGCTTTCTTTGCGGAACTGGTGATAGCCATGTCTGCCAAATGTAATGCATATGCCTCAGATACGCAATAGTCAGGGCACCTTGGGTTACCAAGTGCACTTGGATTTTTATAGTCGCTATGCTCCTTAAAAATCTCAGCGCAAATGTAGTACGATAGCGGTATGATTCGGCAGATTCGCGGAAAAGTACTTTCGGCAGGGCCGGTGAGTGTCGTCGTGGAGGTCGCGGGCTTCGGCATTGAAGTACGCATGAGCGCACCACAGGCGCTGACGGTCGGCGGCGAAACGTCTCTTGCGACACATCTCGCGCTGAAGCAGGACGGCCTGGAGCTCTACGGCTTCCCTTCCGCCGAAGAGCGGGACTTCTTTGAGCTCATCCTCACGGTCTCGGGCGTGGGGCCGAAGACCGCGCTCTCGGTCCTGCGCCGAAGCACGCGTGAGGCGCTCGAGGGCGCTATCGGCACGCGCGACCTGAATTAT
Source organism: uncultured Candidatus Saccharibacteria bacterium (assembly GCA_964371445.1). Lineage (GTDB taxonomy): Bacteria > Patescibacteriota > Minisyncoccia > Phycocordibacterales > Phycocordibacteraceae > C7867-001. The sequence goes on along the minus strand of CAYJLK010000002.1, from coordinate 126,046 downwards.
CTGACCAAGGTCGTGGGACTCGGCAAGAAGAGCGCGGAGAAGATGCTGGTGGAGCTCGCTGATAAGGTCGGCCCGCGCGCACACGACAATGCCGACAATGAAGTCTTCGACACGCTGGTCGCCCTCGGCTACACCGAGCGCGAAGCGCGCAAGGCACTCCAAGCCATTCCCGAAAACATCGCCGGCAAAGATGCGCGACTGAAGGCGGCGCTCTCCGCCCACACATGAAACATCTGCGACGAACGCTGCTCGCGCCATACCACTACGCGTGGGCGGTGCTTGCGGCGCTCTGGTACGGCTTCCCCGCGAGACGGCTTACGGTCATCGGAGTGACCGGTACGAAAGGAAAATCATCCGTCGCGGAAATGCTCTCCGCCATACTCTCCGCAGCCGGAAACAAAACCGCGCTCGCGGGTACGATACGGTTTGCTATTGGAGACGAGTCGCGACCAAACCTCTTCAAGATGACCCTGCCGGGACGGGGGTTTATTCAGAAATTCCTCGCCGAAGCAGTAGAGAAGAATTGTACACACGCTGTGGTGGAGATAACGAGCGAGGCGGCGCTCCAGTATCGGCATCTCGGTCTCGACCTCGATGCCCTCATCTTCACGAACCTGCAGAAGGAGCATGTCGAGTCGCATGGCTCTATGGAGAATTATTTCCGCGCGAAGTTCCGCATCGCCGAATCGCTGGTCCGCTCACAAAAGCGTCCGCGCATCATCGTCGCGAACGCTGATGATGCGCGCGGTGCCGCATTCCTCGCCATTCAGGTCGAGAAACAGATCCCTTTCTCGCTCACCGACGTCGCCGACACACACACCGACGAACGGAGCGTCTCATTTCTGTATGGCGGTACGCATTTCACCCTGCCGCTCCTGGGAGAGTTCAATATCCTCAATGCCCTCGCCGCGATAAAAACGGCAGAGACATGTGGTGTGCCGCTCGCGACGTGCGCAAAGGCTCTCCGCGAACTCTCGCGCATCAGCGGTCGCGTCGAGCGCATCGAGACTGGACAGGATTTTATTGCCATCGTCGATTACGCGCACACGCCCGACTCGCTCACCGCGCTCTATGGCGCATTCCCCACTCATCGAAAAATTTGCGTCCTCGGCAACACCGGCGGCGGGCGCGATACATGGAAGCGACCCGAGATGGGACGCATCGCCGACCTCGCGTGCGACCACGTCATCCTCACCAACGAAGATCCTTACGATGAAGACCCGCGTGCGATTGTGGAGGCAATGGCGGCCGGCATGAAACGAACTCCCGAAATAATTATGGACCGGCGCGAGGCAATCCGCGCTGCACTTGCCGCGGCGCGCCCGGGCGACGCTGTTCTCATAAGCGGTAAAGGCACCGATCCATTCATTATGGGTGCAAAAGGTTCGAGACTCCCATGGAGCGATGCTCAGGTCGTTCGCGAAGAGCTCGAACGCCTGTCTGTCCGGTAGGCAGGACTTCTCACGAAATTTTGATACTATGCTCGTATGGAGCATGATGCATGGTTTTTCATAGGTGTCTTCGTTTTCATCTTCCTCATCTGGGTTGCGACCGGAGGCCCGGTCCATCCTCTCTCCTTTACCGGTCCGCGGCTCGCGGCACCGCAAGAGCTTGGCGGCGGGACGTATCTCTCGCTCCCGCGCGCGCCATTTGGCATCGGCGGCTCAAATGTCTCTCTTCCCGGTAGCTCCAGCGGCGGGAGCGTCTCCGGGGGTTCGGGCGGCTCGCAAACTCCCCTTCCCGTTTTTGTCGGAGGGAGCACGTTCGGTGAACCTTCCAGTTTCCGCGGACTCGTCTCGATGAGCCACTATATTTCAGGCGCCGGCTCGTTGGATCCGCGAAACGAATCTCTCGAGATACGCGTCTCGCAGAGCGTGGGCGTCCCGATCAATCTCTCAGAATGGTCACTCGTAAGCGAGGCGAGCGGCTCGAGACTCGTCATTCCAAAAGGGACCGAGATCCCGACCTCGGGTGTCGTCAATGCGATACAAAATGTCGTGCTTGCCCCGGGAGACCGGGCGCTCGTCATTTCCGGACGATCGCCCATCGGCGCGTCGTTCCGCGAAAATAAGTGCATCGGCTATTTCAGCACGTTCCAGAGTTTCTCACCGCCCCTTCCCCAGAATTGCCCAGCTCCGCGTGATGAACTTATCTCTTTCTACGGCGCCGGTTACGTCCGCGACACGGCGTGCATCGAGTATGTGGACAAGCTTTCACGCTGCCAAGTCGCGCTCTCTCCGCCCGTCGGCGCCTCAAATGCATGTCAGAACTTTTTGGTGAAATATCTCAACTACAACGGTTGCGTCGAAGCGCATCGAGGCGACGCCGATTTCAAGGGAGACACGTGGCGCATCTACCTCGGTCGCACCAGCTCGATGTGGCGCACGAAGAATGAACTCGTGAAATTGCTCGACGTGAACGGCAAAACGGTGGATGCGTTTAGCTACTAGGAAAAATGCTCCAAAAAGAGTAAATTACTGAAATGAGGACATCGCCCCGAACCGCGCCCGTATCTTCGAGGACTCGATACGAATCGCTCGTTCGGTGCGAGAGAACGTGAGAGGACTCACATTCTCTCGACCTCACTCGCGCCCGTAGCTCAGCTGGTAGAGCAGCTCCCTTTTAAGGAGAAGGTCGTTGGATCGTTCCCAACCGGGCGCACATTTGTGACCACATGAATAAAAAATCGGCCGCGATGAGCGGCCGATGGCAAACGTGTCTGTCGTATCATCCGTCGATCTCATGCAGACTCCGGATCATCCATTCCACTTTTCGCGCGCGGTTCTCGACAGCCTCGAGCGAGCACCCGAGAGCGAGCATCCCTGCCATGCACGCGAGACAGAGAAGAAGCGGGAGTGCTCCGTACGCTTCCATGAGCGTCATGTCCTCAGGCTTCAGAGACTTGAACGCTACCAGTACGAACAGGCCAGCGAGGACCACTCCGCTTGCGATGAAGAATCTCCGCCTTCTCTTCCCTACCTCGGGTCGAAGGGCTTCGAGCTGTTCTAAGAGTCGCCGTTCTTCAAGCTCTATAGCATTCATTTTCATCTCCTTTCTATCGCCCGAACCACTCGGACTCCTTCAGTAAGGATAGTACATCTCCGCGGACACAATATTGTTTTGCACCTCCTGACTTACTCAACCGAAAGCGCGAAGCGCTCGAGTGAAAGTGAGAGGTCGAGACCACCCCGGCGGGAAGACTGGAGGAGTTCAATAAGCGCGAGCGAGAGGCGGCGTGCCTCCTGTGGCGACCAGGCGCGACTCCCTTTCTCTAAGAGGTCGCGTGCCTTCCAGTGCAGGAGGCCATGAAGCATCTCCGGCGCGTCGCCCGCGCGGAGCGCACGATTGATCTCGAGCCAGAGCTTCTCGCGTGAGCGCGCGGCGAGCGCGTTCACCAGATTATTGTTGAATCCGCGCGCGTCCTCGCGCGCGGCTGGTTTATCGTACTTGTATTCAACTTTCGCTTTTGCCGCAAGTTTCTTCGCTTTTGCCGCGGGGAGTTTCGGCGCGAGGATGACAATCGCATTGTCGGACGCGGCGAGCGCTTCGATATGCTTTTCGAAAACGTTGGTCGCTTCTTCTTCACCCGCATTCTCTTCGATCGCCGCACGCGATGCCGGAAATGGATCGTCGATCAGTATTAACAAGCGCGAGACAAAGAGTCCTCCCGAGAGGGCGGCGTCCTCGAGAACGGCATCGGTGAGTTCCTCGCGCGCGAGGCGCGCATAGGCGAGGTTCGGTTCTTTCGCACGCGCCTTTGCGACCCATTCGAACGCCTTGGTGCGCGCCTTCTCGATATCAGAGCCGTGAAATACGTACAGCATAACTACGGTGCCTGCATGCTACCCCAATTGGGACCAGACTTCATTGTCGCCGTTATCGGCACACCGTAGGTCTCGTGCCCCTCGAGTGCAGACTCCATGATCTCCTGTATCTTCGCACCAAGCTCGCCGACACGCGCGTCGCGAACCTCATAGACGAGTTCGTCATGGACCTGGAGGAGGAGGTACGCATCGGTCGACGCTTCCTCTTTCTCCAGCATCTCATCGATGCGCACCATCGCGAGCTTAATGATATCTGCCGAGGTCCCCTGTATCGGCGCATTGATCGCCATGCGTTCAGCCTGCGCGCGCACATACGGAAGCGAGGACTTCATCTCGGGGAACTGACGGCGACGACCGAGAAGCGTCTCGGTATAGCCGTATTTGCGTGCGAAGCCCTTCGTGCTCTCGAGATAGTCGGAGAGCGTTTTGAACGTACTGAAATAGTTCTCGAGATACTGATGCGCTTCAGCGGTCGTGCTCCCGAGCTGGGCGCGGAGCGCATTCACGCCCATACCGTAGAGAATGCCAAAATTAATCACCTTTGCTCTGCGGCGCATCTCGAGGTCGACTGCCTCGGGCGCAACGCCGAACACTTGCACCGCCACTTCGGTGTGCACGTCGCGACCGCTATTGAATATGGCGCAGAGCTTTTCGTCGCCCGAAAGAATGGCGGCGAGCCGGAGCTCTATCTGTGAATAGTCGAGCGCCAGAAGCGTGAACCCTTTCGGTGCGATGAACGCATGACGTATCATCTGTCCTCTCTTTGAGTGAAGCGGAATGTTCTGGAGGTTCGGGTCCTGCGAGGCCATGCGACCAGTCGTGGTACCGGTCTGGATAAACCGCGCATGCAGTCGGTTCTCGCTGTCGAGAAGCGGCGGGAGGTTGTCGATATAGGTCGAGAGGAGCTTCTTCAGTTCGCGGTACTCGAGAATGTCGTCGACGATGGGGTGGTCGCCGCGTATCTTCTCGAGCTCACTCTCGCGAGTGGAGCGCTGACCGCCTGCGGTCTTCTTCTGCTTTTCCGGTACGATATGAAGCTCGTCGAAGAGCACCTCGCCGAGCTGTTTCGGCGAACTCACATTGAACTCGCGCCCCGCGAGCTTGTAGATGCGCTGTTCTATCTCTTCGAGCTCCCTGCGATATGTCGTCGCGAGTTCTCCCAGCACCTTTGGATCGACAAGGACGCCGCGAGCCTCCATCTTGTGGATGACCGGAATAAGCGGCTTCTCGATCCGCTCGTACACCTCGTGCACCTTCCCCAGAGCGGACAGCTGCTTCTCGAGTTCGACGTAGGCGGCGTCGAACAAACGCTCTTTCGTAAACGCGAGGATGTCGTCCAAGGACGGATTCGTAAATTCGGACGAGATAAGCCAGAGCATCGCCTGTGCCTCAGCGAGGCGCTCTGGCGCGATTTGTGAAGGCTTTGGCGCGGCGTCTGCGCTATCGTCATCCGTCGTATGCGGACCCAAAGATTCATCAAATTGCGCCGAAGCGCCGAGTATCTTGCGCACCCGCTCCCGCAATGTTCTAAAGCCGAACTCGTCGCACATGGCGAGTACTTTATTGAATTCCACCTGTTCTACCCACGGTCGCTCGGGCAGGGTGAATGCAATGGGCGCATCGAGCCGTATCGTCGCGAGTGACTTCGAGAAACGCGCGTCTTCTTCATACTCCTTCAGAAGACCGATCATGCGCGGCTTTATCCCTTTTGTAAGAAGTGCCTCATCGCCCTTTTTCAACGTTGCATATATCTTCTCGATGGACCCGAAGCCGGTGATAAGCTCGGTCGCTGTCTTCTCGCCGATGCCCGGCACACCCTTGATGTTGTCAGACGGATCGCCGCGCAGACCCTTAAAGTCGGGGATGAGCGCCGGCGCGAAGCCAAATCGCTCGATGACTGCCTTCTCGTCATACAACATTGTGTCATTGATGCTCTTTCTCGGCATGAATACGCGAACACGTTCATCGTCGACGAGCTGGAGCATGTCCATATCGCCCGAAGCGATGATGACATCGACTCCTTTCTCGCTTTTCATCTCGTGCGCGATGGTACCGAGGAGGTCGTCAGCCTCGTATCCTTCGCGCTCGTAGAGCGGAATAGAGAACGCCTCAAAGACTTTCCGCGAGGTCCCGAGCTGGAGCGTGAGCGCGTCATCGAGTTTCGCTCGCGTGCCCTTGTATCCCTCATAGGCTTCATAGCGAATGGTCGGCTTCGGCAGGTCATAGCATGCGGCGATATAGTCGGGCTTGAGGTCAGTGACAATCTTAAGGAGCATCGCGACGAGACCATAGAGCGCGCCCGTCGGTTCTCCGGTCGGGCCCGTCAACTCTGCAGCAGACAGCGCATGATACGCGCGATGGATGATTGCGTGTGTGTCGAGGAGCACGATGCGTTTCTCCGCTTTCTTAGGCATAGGTAATGGTACGTGAACCGTCGCTCTGTACAGAGAGGGAGATCTGTACGGCGGGTTCGGGGAGCGCGTCCTCCACCTTCTCCGGCCACTCAAGCAGGATAAGATTGCCCGCGTCGTGCAGAAGCTCGTCAAAACCAAGCGGCGCCAAGTCGCCCCCTTTCTCGAGCCGGTAGGCATCAATGTGTACCAGCCGTGCGAACCTGGAGACCCCTCCTCCAAGTTGATAAATCTTTTCGAGCACGAACGTGGGGCTGTTCACTATTTCTTCGATACCGAGCGCGTGCGCAACCGCCTTTGTGAAGGCTGTCTTCCCCGCCCCAAGCTCGCCTGAAAGGGTGACGAGTGTGGCGCCCGTTCTGGGCGCGAGAGAGCCGGCAAATCGCGCGGCCTCCTCTTCGAGTTCAGCGAGTGTCCGGATTACCTTCTCCATGACGGCTCATTGTACCCCTGAAAAGAAAAAGGCGCCTGTCTTGGACAGGCGCCGAGTCGAACCGCACGAAGCCTAGAAGCGATACCACTCCCCTTTACTGCCCCACCAGTCATAAGGGCAACAAAGAGTGCCGAGTGGGTACACGGTCCGCGGGTACACGGGACCGAGCATCGGATCGAATGGGGGGAGGAGATACAGCGGTACGCAGACCCAGTCCTTCATCTTTACGCTCCACACCCACCGGGACGATAGATCGCACGTCGGTCGCTCGCCCGTTTGTACTTCGGGTTTTGTGGAACCCGGATTCCAATCGGGTTTCGGAATCCCCGCACAGCCGGCGATGCCTATCGCCAACAGCAAAATGCATATTGTCCTCATGACACCTCCGTAGTTGGTTGGGTATCGTCAACTGACGATCTGCTATACATTATACTACTACTTATGCTGATTTGTCAAGTCCCCTGCTTTTGCCCATGAAGCGAATGGTATTATGCAACCCATGGATCTACCTTTTGACACAAAACGCGAGGACGCAAATCTCGCACAGGTGCACGAGCGTGAAGAAGAGGACGTCGCCCGCATCCTCTCCGAGAAATACGGCATGACGTATGTCGACCTCTCGATGAAGGAGATCGACGGCGACGCGCTCCGTACGATCCCCGAGATAGAAGCGCGCGCCGCCGAGGCCGTCGCCTTCTCGAAGAATGCACAGGCGCTCTCGCTTGCCGTCCATAATCCAAACAATCCTGCACTCGCAAAGATCGAGAGCGATCTCGCCGAACGTGGCTTTTCAGTCCACCCGTTCCTCGTCTCGAAAAAAAGTCTCGACATAGCGCTTGCGCGCTATAGCGACCTCTCGCTTGCCGTCCAGTCGAAGGCGGGAATGCTCACTCTCTCTTCCGACATACTCGCCGGCCTCGCCGAGCGCGGCGCCACGAAGGCCGCGCTCAGAGAAGATCTCGATACTGCTGTCAAACTAAAGCTTCTCGAGCGCGTTTCGCGCATTTTTGAAGTCATTCTCGCCGGCGCGTTCGCACTTCATTCATCCGACATTCACTTTGAGCCGGGTGAAGAGACGACACTCCTCCGGCTCCGCATCGATGGGCTCCTCTCCGATATCTATACCTTCGACCCTGCGACCTATCATCTGCTTAATTCGCGCATCAAACTTCTCTCGGGTGTGAAGCTCAACATCACGAACCAAGCACAGGATGGCCGTTTCAGCATCGCCAAAGGAGAAAACCAGGTCGAGACTCGCGTGTCCTTCATCCCCGGTAATTACGGCGAATCTATCGTCATGCGTATCCTCGATCCCGAGTCGACGAAGGTGTCCTATAGGGAACTTGGCATCAACCCGAAGCTCCTCGCGCGTCTCGAGACGGAAATACGCCGACCGAACGGCATGCTCCTCACCACGGGACCGACCGGAAGCGGGAAAACAACAACGCTGTATTCGTTTCTCCGCGAGATACATTCGCCGGAGATAAAGATCATCACCATCGAAGATCCTATTGAATATCATTTGAACGGCATCGTGCAGACGCAGGTTGAGGGAGAGAAATATACATTTGCCGAAGGATTGAAGTCGATTGTGCGCCAAGACCCGGACATCATCATGGTCGGCGAAATTCGCGACGGCGAGACCGCCGATATCGCCATTCAGGCTGCGCTCACCGGTCACTTCGTATTCTCGACGCTCCATACCAATAACGCGGCAGGTACCTTCCCCCGCCTTGCCGACCTCGGCGCGGACCCAAAGTCGTTCGGCTCGGCCGTCACTGTTTCGATGGCGCAGCGTCTCGTGCGCAAACTCGATCCCGCAAAGAAAAAAGAGCGTCCGCTCACTGCCGAAGAGAAAACAATGATACAGAAAATATTTGAACCGCTCACTGACAAGTCGCTCATTCCTGAGAAGATTGAGACCGTCTGGGAACCAGCACCGACAAACGATGAGGAGACCGGCTACCAGGGGCGCATCGGTCTCTATGAAGCGATATTTATGGATGACGAGCTCGCGCACTTCCTGCGCGACAATCCGCCGGAAAATGAAATCGCAAAAGCCGCCGCCAAACAGGGGTACCTCACGATGGCGCAGGACGGCATCCTCAAGGCGCTCGCTGGCGACACCTCCCTCGCTGAAGTCGCGGCTTCCGTCGATCTCCCGCGCACCTAAAAACAAAAATCCTGTCCATATGTAGGCATATGAACAGTCGTTCGGCGCAAAAAAAACGAGAGGGGTTATACCCCTCTCGTTTTTTTGACCTCACTTCCTGTCCATAGTCCTCTCTGCAATGACCCGCAATAAATCGCGGGGTGGACGAGACACCTGAGGATTTTCCCAGTGCCGCTCCCCGAAAGGAGCGGACCAGAAAGTCCTTGGGGAAACGCCCGAAGCCGTCAAGCCTTGCTGAGAGGAGTATGAACAGGATTCAAAGAAACCATGCCCGGCGTGTCAAAACGGCATTATTTTTTGCTCTCTCGTCTATTGTGGAACTCGTACGCCGGGTGCATGATGCACTTGATGCGAGGAATCACATATATGACACTAGGGAGCGATGCCGTTTTGTACTGTCCGGGTGTGATAGAATGCTAGCATTATACGATTTTTATGTCAAGCCCGCTGAAGGACATCGTCTCTCTCTCGACTTCGCTTGATGCGGCGCTCCGCCCTTCTCATTGGGACGAGTATGTCGGTCAGAAACAGGTCAAGGCGAACGTGCGCATCTCCATTGATGCGGCGCGGAAGCGCGGGAGCATGCCGGAGCACATCCTCTTCTATGGTCCGCCAGGCGTCGGGAAGACGACGCTCGCCCATCTCGTCGCTGCGACGCTCGAATCCCCGTTGAAGTCTACGTCCGGCGTGGCTATCGAGCGGGCGGGCGATCTCGCCGCTATCCTTACCAACCTCGAGCCGAATACGGTGCTTTTTATCGACGAAATTCACCGGCTCTCGCGCAAGATAGAAGAGCTTCTGTACCCCGCGCTCGAGTCGGGACATCTCGATATCGTGCTCGGCAAGGGACCCTCGGCGCGGACCGTGGAGCTCGCACTCCCGCCCTTCACGCTTGTCGGCGCGACGACGCGCGTCGCCGAGCTCTCGGGGCCCTTGCGTTCGCGCTTCGGCGGCGGCGTGTACCAGCTCGACTTCTACAGCGATGACGACCTGCGCGATATCATTCGCCGCTCTGCCGAGCTGCTCGACCTGCGTGCGCCGCAAGAAGTCATTGAGCGCATAGCGAGCAGGAGTCGAGCTACCCCTCGTGTTGCAAACGCACTCCTCAAGCGCGTGCGCGACTTCTCCGAAGTGCACGAGCGCCCGCTCTCAGCAGAGCTCTGCGACGAAGCGTGCGAACTCTTCGGTATCGACGCCCATGGTCTCACTAAGGACGACCGGCGCTACCTGGAGACGCTCCTGAAGAGCTTCCGGGGAGGTCCTGCGGGGGTCCAGGCGCTTGCCGCGGCACTCCACGAAGACGCCGATACGGTTGAACACGTCTACGAGCCGTACCTGCTTCGCCTCGGCTTCATCGAACGCTCCCCGCGCGGGCGCATCCTCGCGCCGCGCGGGCGCGACTATCTAAACGGCGAGAAACCCAGCGCTCTGTTTTAATCTAATTATGTCCGGACACAGCAAATGGTCCCAGATTAAGCGGCAGAAGGCCGTTACCGACTCGGCAAAGAGCCGCGTTTTCTCGCGCTATGCGCGCCTCATCGCTATGGAATCGAAAAAGGCAAACGGTATCCTCTCGGCGCCAGGACTCTCCGTCGCCGTCGCGCGCGCGAAGGCGGCGAATATGCCGAAAGAGAACATCGAGCGTGCAATCAAGAAGGGCACCTCAAAAGATTCTGGGGAACTCATCCAGGTCATCTATGAAGCCTACGGGCCGGGCGGCGTCGCCATCCTCGTCGAGGCGCTCACCGATAACAAGAACCGTACGACGCAAGAAATAAAGCATCTGCTCGTACTCCAGGGCGTCGAACTTGCAAATCCGGGCGCGGCGAGCTGGGCGTTTACCAAGACCGGGACCGATTATATACCGAACGAGCCCTTGATCGACGTCGCTGGCGATGATGAAGAGAAACTCCGCATGATCCTCGAAGCGCTCGACGAGCATGAGGATGTCCAGCAGGTCTTCACGAATGCGCGCGGCTATGAGGATACTGGCGATTGATCCAGGGTACGATCGCCTCGGCGTCGCAATCCTCGAGGGCGATCCGTCACGTCCGACGCTTCTTATGAGCGCATGCGTACAACCGAAGAAAGGCGCCCCCGAGGAGCGCCTCGCAGAGGTATCGAGTGCGGTCACTACCGCGATCATGACCTACGCCCCCGACGCTCTGGCCATTGAAACGCTCTTTTTTAGCGTCAATAAGAAAACAGCGCTCGGTGTGGCCGAGGCGCGCGGTGCAGTGCTCGCCGCAGCAGGCGTCGCCGATCTCTCGGTCATAGAATGTTCCCCTCAGCAGGTCAAACTCGCAGTGACCGGGTATGGGGGCGCGAGCAAGGCAGCAGTTATGCACATGATTCCTCGGCTCGTGACCCTTTCGAAAAAGAAGCGTCTCGATGACGAATTTGATGCTATCGCAATCGGCATTGCCGCGCTCGCTTCCGGCCTGCGTCGGCACTAATCCCCACACAACGTTCTCGGGTACTTGCATCGGAGAGATAATTTGCTCAAATATATCCGTCCCTCTATGGGGTTATCGGTAAACCTATTTTGTGTTGTATGGATGATGAAGAACTGTTCGAAGGAAATATAATCGATGACGAACTCGAAGAAGAAATCGAGGAGGAAGACGAAAAATACTGAATAGGGTGATATCATAGGAGGAATGAAATTCCGTCGGTCAGTCTCGTGGCGGCATACTATAGTCGCGTCAATGCTCGCTCTCCTCGGTCTCGGATTCTTTATCGGAGGGGGTATCCTCGTTGCAGTCGCCCTCTCACCGGTGCCCGATATCAATTCATTCGCCGCGCGCCAGGTCGATCAGTCGACCAAGATTTACGACCGCACCGGACAGGTCTTGCTGTACGACTATAATCGGGATGCGAAACGAAACGTCGTCCCTCTGTCAGCGATATCGCCCAACACCATCAATGCGACGATCGCTATTGAGGATTCGAGTTTTTATGAACATGGCGGCATCCGCCTCACGTCCATTGTCCGAGCGATATTCGCCGACATCGTCGGACGGGCTCTCTCGCAGGGCGGTTCGACCATCACCCAGCAAGTGGTGAAGAACGAGCTTCTTACCAACAAGAAGAGTGTCGTCCGTAAGATAAATGAATGGGTACTCGCGATAAAACTGGAGCAAATCTACTCAAAGGACCAGATCCTCGAGACGTACCTGAACAACATCCCGTACGGCGGCACGCTCTACGGCGTCGAAGCCGCGTCCGAGGCGTATTTCGGCAAGCCCGCCCAAGATCTCTCACTCGCCCAAGCCGCCTATCTCGCGGCGATGATCCAAGCCCCTTCGTATTATTCTCCCTACGGAACCCACCAGGCCGAACTAAAGGCGCGCAAGCACATCGTACTCGAACGAATGTACACGCTCGGCTTTATAAACGAAGCTACGTACGCGGCCGCAGACGCCGAGGTCGTTTCCTTCGCTCCGACCGGTCAAAATGCAATTATTGCACCTCACTTCGTTTTTTATATTCTGAATCAGCTCGAAGAGATGTACGGCGCACAAGCGCTCATGTCGGGACTGAAGGTTATCACAACGCTCGATGCGGATCTCGAAGTAAAAGCCGAATCGATCATACATCAGTACGCGCTCGAGAATGAAAAAAAGTTCGGCGCTTCAAACGCTTCGCTCGTCGCCCTCGATCCGTCAAACGGACAAATTCTCGCGATGGTCGGCTCACGAAATTTCTTTGATGCCGATATCGATGGACAATATAATGCGACCCTCGCCCTTCGCCAGCCTGGTTCTACCATGAAGCCGTTCATATACGCGCTCGCACTCTTGCGCGGCTATACACGCAATACAGTCATCTTCGATACGCCGACGCAATTCTCAACCTCATGTCGGCCGTCGGACAATTACAACAACACGCCGCCGTGTTATGCGCCCTCCGATTATGACGGGAAATTCCGCGGCCCCATGACCTTCGAAACCGCACTCGCCCAATCCATCAACATTCCGGCCATCAAGACGCTCTATCTGGTCGGGATACAGAACGCAATAAATCTGGCGAAATCATTCGGACTCAATACGCTCGGCGATCCAAACCAGTACGGTCTCACCCTCGTGCTCGGCGGCGGCGAAGTTCGTCTCCTCGATCTCACCGGCGCCTACGCGGCGTTTGCGAACGATGGTGTTGCACATACGCCGACCGGCATACTTGCAGTGAACGACGCAGGCGGAAATGTACTGATGGAATTCACTCCCCAACCTTCGCGCGTACTCCCCGAAAATATCGCGCGCGATATGTCGGCGATGCTTTCAGACGCGCAAGCGCGGTTGCCGGAATATCCGCTGAACTCTCCTCTTTCGTTCCAAGGCTATGACGTCGCCGTAAAGACCGGTACGACCGATGATACCCGCGATGCGTGGGTGATCGGGTATACCCCTTCTGTCGCACTCGGCGTCTGGGTCGGGAATAATGACAACTCGAAGATGGTAAAGTCGGTTGCCGGCTTCATTGCCGCACCGATGTGGCATGAAGCGATGGCGTATGCCCTTTCAAAATATCCGCGGGCGTATTTCGGCGAACCGAGTCCTATCTTCGCCTCGGTTCCCCCGATGTTACGAGGAAATTGGTATATACCGGATGCACAAGGGAATATCGTCCCGCATAGCCTGTTGTATTGGACAGATAAGCACAGTCCCCAAGGACCTCCTCCGACAAATCCCTCTCAAGATCCTCAGTTTGCTTATTGGGAATATGGAGTTGCGTCGTGGTATGCACTCCATCCGAACCTTTTTGCGACCGGCATTATGCTCCCGGTTCCTCTCTCGCCTGATCCTGTTTCATTAGAAGACATTCCTTCTTCGCTCTAACTTATTGATTCATCGGGGAAACAAGATAGAGAAGTGAGGTATCGCCGACACCTTTTATAATGAGTGGGCGGCCGATACCGGCGGCAAGAAGCGAGATACTCTCCGCCCCAGTAAGCGCGAGCACTGCAGAAAGGTATCGGTGATTAAAAGAGAGGTCGAGATCGCTTCCTGAAATATGCGCCGAAAGCGTCTCTGTTGATTCTCCTATATCCGCATTTTTTGCGAAAAGTGAAAAATGATTCTTCTTTGCATCAAAACTGATGCGTATTTTTTGAAACGTGTCAGAAAAGATTGTTGTTCGTTTTAATGCGTTTTCAAAATCCTTTCGCAAGACAATCGCTTCAACAATCGATTCTTTAGGAATGATTTGGCGGTAGTCGGGATAGACGGCGTTCGTGAGACGTGAGACTACTATCCCTTTTGTACTTACCAATGCACACTGATGCTCATCAAATGACATAATAATATCGTCATCTGGTATCGCTTGTGCGATATCGAGCGCATTTTTTGCGGGAATGAGGAATTTCCCTTGAGTTCCCTTATTTGAAAGAGGGACTTTTTTTTCTGCGAGACGGAATGAGTCAGTCGCAACCGCAGTTAACACTCCTCCTTCAATAGAAAGATAGATACTTGCAAGTTCCGGCCGGACCGTTGATGAAGAAGCACATGAAGCAACTGAAGTAAAAAGATTTTTAAGAAGAACACCAGGAAGGACTATTCTATTTTTAGGATTCTCGGGAAACGGAATTGAGGGAAAATCATCATAGGGGACTGTTTTTATCGAACTTTTCCCATTTCCACTTGTAAGGAATACAACATCACCAGTATGTTCAAGTTGTATCTTCCCTTCTTGAGTAAGAGAACTTGCTATTTGTTGTAAAAGCGTTGCGGGGATCGCAACGACTCCATTACTTTTCCGTTCCCCTTCTAATTTAAGATCAATACCGGTCTCGAGATTTGTCGCACGCATTTTAATACCCTCATCTCCCGCGATAATAAGGATTGAAGAGAGTACAGGAAGTGTTGAACTGCTTCTTTGGGCAAATCTTGATGCAGTATGCACCGCCTCTGAGAATATCTTTTTTTCTATTGAAATATTCATACAATACTTATTAGGACTGTTGATAAGAGGATAACTGAAAAAAGAGCATAAAAAGACTCGTTATATTTCTCTCTTAAAAAGAAATAGTGAGTTGATAATAGTGGAAAAAGAGTCATACAAGAAGGGTGCGAATATTTTGAATCTCTTTTGCGAGGTCGCTATCCACAACTATTTCCCGCTTTATCTTCTCACAGGAGTGGATAACAGTCGTGTGATCACGCCCCCCAAGTTTCGTACCGATCGTCGGGTAGGAAATACTAAAATCTTCCCGAAGGATATACATAATGACTTGCCGCGGGCGCACTACCTCCCTCCTTCTGGTTTTCTCATAGATACTTTCTTCGTCAATGCCGTAAAACTCAGCGACTTTATCCACTACATTTTTTACCGAGATATTTTTCTGCGGGCGGGTGAATGAGCGGAGCGACTGGCGGACTTCGGCAATATCAGGGGCAGATCCTTTCACTTGGGTATGACAGATAATACTGTTCACCATACCCTCTAATTCGCGTATAGAACCGTTCATAGAGGTTGCGACGTACTCGATGACCTCTGGCGAGAGCATCACCCCATGCGATGCCGCTTTCTTTTGTACGATAGCCATACGGGACTCCGTATCGGGCTCCCCGATATCAATGGCCATTCCGCTCGCCAGACGGCCTTTCAGGCGTTCTGCGATATCAGGGATAGAGGCGGGAGAACGATCAGAAGAGAAAATAATCTGTTTATTTGTATCATAGAGCGCGTTAAAAAGATGGAAGAGCTCTTCCTGAGTCTTTTCTTTTTTTGAAAGGAATTGCACATCATCCATAATGAGTAGGTCATACTGCCGGTACTTATCTTTGAAACGATTTGCCGATCCTGCCTGCACCGAGTCGGTGTAATCGACGGCAAATTTTTCGGACGTGAGATAAAACACTTTTCGTCCCTGGTACTGCTTCTTAAATTGATTTCCGATAGCTTGGATGAGATGCGTCTTGCCGCGTCCGGTGTCGCCGTAGATGAAGAGAGGATTGTATGTGATGCCGGGGCGGCTGAGCGCCGCCTGCGCCGCTGCATAGGCGAGATTATTGAATGAACCGATAACAAACGTCTCAAACGTATAACGAGGATTCAGGTTGTCGCTTTTATTGATATAAAATTCGTCCAACGGAAGCTCGAGCGCGTTTCGCGTATTCTTGATCTCCTTCGGCGGCTTCCGGTGTTCGTCTTTGACGATAAGATATTCGATATTGCGGAATTCATACGATATCTCCCGTACGATCTTAAGAAGGAGCGTGTGGAATTTCTTCAGATACCAATCCTTGAAGAACTGGCTCGGGACGCCGACATAGAGAACGCCATCCTCGCCGATCTTCACGACAAAACTGTTGCGGAACCAGGTATTGAAATTTGCCGGTGAAATAGAGAGCTCAACTTGCGTGAGTACGTACTCCCAAAGTTCGCGCGGATTTCCCTTATCCATAATGTTCTGGAGTATACCCTCCCCGGGAAAAGAAGACACCCTGGTTTTTCGGGGAGAACCTGTTAGTATTGTGTGCACAACCTAACCTACACTGATTTATGGGAAAAATGACCTATCAACCGAAGAAACGGAAACGTGCAAAGACCCATGGATTCCTTTCTCGAAGCAAAACGGCCGCAGGACGCAAGATTGTGCAGAGCCGCCGCCGTACCGGACGCAAGAATCTGGCCTCCTGACCCTGTGTTGAATCGAAGAGAACGGCTTCCACGTGCGCTATTCCCCGCCGTTCTGAAAACCGGTCGGAGGCTCTCCTCGCCACACTTCACCGTCAGTATTTCCAGAGAGGTGAAGGGGTACGCAGTCGTCATACCGAAGAAGGTCGCGCGCCTCTCAGTCACGCGGCACCGCATAAAGCGTCAGGTGCTTGCCATACTCGCGTCGTTTGACACTCCCCTCCCCCCGGCACTCATTCTCTTCCCGAAATCGTCCGTGAGTAGTGTAAGCTATCGAGATATGAAAGCGGAGATCGAAAAGCTTCTCTCTAACATCCATTATTCCTAATACTCCGCGCCGTGATCTCGACCTTCTTCAACGCCGTCTTCTATGACCCCATCTACAACGCGCTGGTGGCGCTTATGGCACTTGTACCGGGCGGCGATGTCGGTGTAGCGGTGATACTTCTCACTATCGTCATCCGGCTTATACTCCTCCCTTTTTCACTCTCAGCAGCGCGCACACAGCGCACCATGAAGGTGCTCGAGCCAAAAATAAAAGAGCTGAAAGAAAAACATAAGGGCGATAAAGAAAAAGAAGCACTCGAAACGCTTTCACTCTATCGCGAGGCAAAGGTAAATCCGTTTGCGAGCATTCTCACCGTCTTCATCCAGATCCCGGTTCTCCTCGCGCTGTTCTGGGTCTTTAGTTATGAATCATTTACCGCCTTGAATGCCGTGCGGCTCTACGCCTTCACACCGACGCCGCCCGCCGTCTCGCTTGAATTCCTCGGATTTATCTCGGTTATCGGGAAGAGTATGGTCCTCGCGGTCCTCGCCGGTGTGACGCAATTCATCCAGGCACACATGGCCCTTTCGGGGACGATGAAGCCCTCAGACGCCAAAGGCATGCAGAATGATTTTCAGAGGATTATGGGCATGCAGCTGAAATATGTCTTCCCGTTCCTTATTGCGACCATTTCATATACGACCTCCGGAGCGATTGCAATCTACTTCATCACCACAAACCTCGCCGGCTCATTGCAGGAATGGTATCTGCGCCGCGCTATCGCCGCCGAGGCGCTATAACGAGTAGCTCCAGAGCGATTCGTCGCTCTTGTTCACGAAGACGAGAGTGGTATTGAGAGCGTCAACGGCAAGCGAGATGGTATCGAGCGAGCTATCGGTTTCTTTTGGAAAATCGAGTACCAGTTGGGCATACCGCCCTGAGACCTGTATCTTCCAGATACGGTCAGAAAATTGCACTGCACCCTGATACCAGTCGTCGGGATATACGAAACCGCTCGGCGGGCTTACCGGGATGCCGCAATAGATGACTGAATCATCTGTCGTCCATACGCATTTGTCGGCGATGGTCGCGACCGGAAGCGGTATCATCTCGCCGGTGGCCGTCTCTACCAGCGCCAACTGCATCTCACTGTCGAGCGTATAGCTCACGAGGACCCACTTCCCCGACGGGCTCGCGAGAGCGGCGAGACCGTGGAGCGGTCCGGCAATGCGCGAGAAGCGCCCCGCCGCATCGACGAGGAAGGCGTCGCCCGGAAGTGTTGCTGTCGGCTTGGTCGTCGCGAGGTACTGAGATTTCCCCGCAAAAGAGGCGCGGAGCGCAGAAAGAGCGGTGGAAAATACTGACGTCGAGCGGGAGCCGTCGATGCGTGTAATCGAAGCGGTCGAGCCGTTGACGCCCGAAGCGAGAGTGAGAATGCCGGAAGACGATACGGCGATACTGGAGAGGTTTTGAGGAAGGAAAAATCCTCCGATGCCGTTTGCGGGGAGGGCGTAGGTGTTAACGGTTGAAAAATCGGCACCCGAAAGATAGCGGACGAAGGCGGTTGATCCGTCGGGAAGCCATGCGGCGGATTGAATGCCCGGAATTGTTTTATTGCTGGTGCGCGTAGACGTTTTTGTGTTCGTGGAATAGGAGAATACATTACCGCTTGTCCGCTCGATGTAGGTGACGGTCGTGTCGCTCGTCCCGGGCGACGTCGAGGAGGGCGTGGAGCTGGCATTTCTTGTCTTGCTTACCACGGCTGCTCCCGGCACGACCGGTCCGGCGCTTATCTTCACCAGCCGCGCGGAGACTGCTACCGGCGCATTTGTGGGTTCGTTTTGAGTACCGCCGCCGCCGGCAGTTGTGCCGGTAGCGGGCGCTGTCCCCTGCTCTGCCGAGGGAAGGCTGACATTTGAACTCGGCACAGTCACCTCAACGCCCGCCGAGCCGCCCGCGAAGAAATAGAAGTACGCGATAATTCCAAGCCCGAGGAGGAGTATCGCGACTGCGGCAATGATAAGTAAGCGGCGCATATTTAATTAGGAGGAGGGCTTGCACAATCGGCGAAGACACGTCCTCCTAGAGGAGGACGCATAGCGAGGGTGTCGCAGGCGTCTTTACTTGCACCGCAGGTGTAAACAATAGTGTTGGGCTTGTTGGCATCTTCGGTCTTGAAACACCACAGCCCTGCTGGGATCGTTGTCTTGTCAGTATAATTTTGGTTTCCCCGAAATGGTTGCAAGACGTTACAGGTTGCCGCATAAGGTAACGAAGCTTCATTTGATAGATACACGCGCCCAGTGCCGTTCGAACATGAACTAACCCAGGCATCAGCTGCTGCTTGAGTCGGGCAACCAACAACGCCTTGATTAAGTGACACAGAGCATCCAGCTGCAGTCGCTGTGGTTGTGTCCCCTGTTCCCGTTCCACTTGGTACTGGACTTGGTGCTGTGGATGCTGTATCCAGCTTCTGGAGATTCAATGAGAGATTCAGAATACTCGGATTGATGATGGAGAAGACAAGCACTGGCGAGAGGACGAGGACAAGGCCGAAGATCGCCTGATAGATACGATCCTTCCCGTCTTTATTCTTGCTCACCGAATCCTGTGTCGATATTTCAAGTCCGCCCCAGATGATTTCAATGACAGCGAGCGCAGCAGCGAGACCGATGAGATATTTGTAGAGGTTGTTGAAGAAGTTCGCGAGACCAGCCGTGTCTGCTGTCGCGCCCTCGGTGAGACCGGGTATCGGTGCGAGCGGGACGAATCCTTGTGCAAAGGCGGTCGAGGCGAGCGCGAAAAATGAGAGAACAGAGAGAATGAGCGTCGTTTTCTTCACCCCGTTAGAAATAGAACCCATGCGACTTCCTGCCACATTTTTATCTTTCATATTTTGTTCGTGATTTCTAACGGGGTTCATAATCCGAAGAAATTAAATTCGGGTTTTTCACCGAACTTGAGGGAGAGGTTCGCAGTCGCCTTTGCATACTCCCCTGAGGAGGCAGTGAGCGAGAGCGAGGCGCTCCCCTGCCCGCTTCCCGTCGGTCGCAGGGTTATGGAGCCGCCAGTCTGTGCTGGTTCTCCGTTTAAGAACCACTGGATAAGCGGCGCTCCACGCTGGGTCGGGAGCGAAAATGGAGCGGCATAGAGCGAAGACTCGGCGTTCATGATGGAGTATGCGCCCGAAAGGGCGCGGTTGAAACGAATGCCGAGCAAGGGGTCATTTTCATAGAGGCGTATCGAAGGCTCGAGGGACGAGAGCGAGAGCGATGCGCCCCCGACGTGGCTCCCGTCGGCGCTCATGACCGAGACCGCAACATCGCGACTGCGGTACTGAAGCGGCGAGGCGACCATGATTGCCGTCTTGCCGATGCCCGAGGAGTTTGCGATCTGCATGTTGTCGACGACCCATGCGTAGGAGAGTGTCGCGGGGTCGAGCGACTTTCCGCTGACATTTTTCAGATTCGCCATAGCGACGACGCGCACAGTCCCGTCGAGTGGTACGAGCGGTTTCCCGGGATAGAGCGGGGGCGCGAAGGAGATCGGTTCGGCGATGAGCGCGACGTCTTGGGGTTGGATGCGGAGTGTCTGAGTGTATTTCTCGCCGCCGGCAGATATAATCGCCGTCACATTTGTTACGCTCCCCGCCTTTCCGAGCGTGACAGAGACCGGCTGTACCGAGCCTCGGTATATGTCTTTTCCGTTTGCGGAAACGGTCAAGGTCGCGCTCGTTAGCTCGATAGAACCTGAAAGGAAGGAGAGGGACACCTTGCCGTAGGGCACCGGGTACTGAGGAATGGCGGAGAGATTGAAGGACGCGGTGTCGCTTATTCCCAGGTCGGCAAACACCTGGGCGGCAGCTATACCGGGGAGCATGAGGGCGGCAGTGAGAATGGTGAGGAGACCAGAACGCATGCGTCTAGTATAGCGCCTCTTGCAAGAGGTCACGCCGCCTCTCTCATCTTTTGGGGGATATATTCATCATCATTTGCGGCTTCGGCAGAGAGCGCATCGTCCGCCGCCTCTTCCTGCTCGATCTGCGCTTGTTGCAGTGATTGGTTGTGGAGTACGAGGGCGATTCGTTGTTCGCGCTCCTGCCGTTCGGCAGCGGCTCGCTCCTGTTCATAGCGCTGCATCTCGGCTTTTTCTAGCGTGATTTGCGTGCGGTACATTTTCCAGACGATGATGGTAAGTGCGGGTATCGAACCGACAATAGGTATCTCGCTTATGAGGAGACTACCGGCAAACCAGGCGGCATTCTCTTTGAAAATGCGCGCGTTCGTTACCATGAGCCAGAGTCCGATGACGAGCCATCCGAAGAGTCCGACAGCTATCGCCATCACGACGCCGAAAACCTCTATGGCGGGAGCTCCGAGGGTTCCCGCCACCGTAGCGCCGACACCGCAGGCAAATCCTCCCAAGGTCGTTCCGACCACCCCGCTCACCTTAACGGTGCAGTAGAGGGCGGCCATCGCCGGTCCGAAGAACCAGAACATTTCGAACATGAGGCGCAGCGCGTCGAAGATGACACACACAGCAAGAATCGGTGCTGCCTTTCCCCAGGTCATCACCTTCGGTGGCTCGGCGCTATTTCTTTTCTGCGGCATACCGATCCTTCTCTTGCTTAATGGCGATCAGCTGGGAAGGATCAGAGGTAATAATCTGGTCCTCGGTATAGCTCGCGACGACCTTGATGGCGACATGCTTCAATCCTGCAAAGAAGAGCCCTTCCCCGACGCCAGCCTCGAGCAGAAGATATTTTTCCTCATCGGTAAGATTGAAGGTCTGTTGGAGCACGTCGATGGTCGTCGGCGACTGTTTCAACAATAACTGGATAGAGGAGTTGGTAAGGATCGGCCGACCGTACGGGCTCTTCAAGAAGTCCTCGACATCCTGCGTGATGGTACAGACGCCCAGATAATATTTTCTTCCGCGCTTCGCAAGCGAGTAGAGGAAGGAGGCGGTGTCGTCGCTCTTCATCATCCACCACGCCTCGTCGATGATAAGGAGCCGCTTCTTCATCTCGTGCCGTACCGCATTCCAGATGTAGTGCGTGACGATATACATCGCGACTGGTTTCAGCTCGTCCTCCATATCGCGCACCGAGAAGACGGCGAACTGCTGTTTCAGGTCGATGTTGGTTGGCTGATTAAGGAATCCCGACCACGACCCGCGAGTATATTTCGAGAGGCGCTCGACCAGCGATTCGCTTCCCTCCATGCCGGAGAGCACCTGTTCGAAATCGGAGAGCAGCGGCGGTTCGGCGCCGGTAAAGTCGGAATCGCCGGTGATGTCTTTGAGCGCGTACGTTTC
This sequence comes from uncultured Candidatus Saccharibacteria bacterium, assembly GCA_964371445.1. Classification (GTDB taxonomy): domain Bacteria; phylum Patescibacteriota; class Minisyncoccia; order Phycocordibacterales; family Phycocordibacteraceae; genus C7867-001. The sequence continues at coordinate 103,983 of CAYJLK010000002.1, read as the reverse complement.
ACTTATGGCGCGGTCGATGATCGCGTCTTCTTCGGGAGAGAGTCCCGAGAGCATGATGCGGAAGAGTCCGACAAGCGCGATGATGTTGGAGCGCAGGACATCCTTCGGATCCTCGTCTTCCTTGACCGGCGGGAGATCGAACGGATTGATATGATGCTCGGAAGAGAGCGAGATGTGGAATGAGCGTCCGCCCGTCGCTTCGGCGAGCTGTTCGTATTCGCGTTCGGGATCGATGACGATGACGTCGGTGCCGAACATCAGGGAGCGCAGGATCTCGAGCTTCGTCGCGTAGCTTTTGCCGGAACCGGACTTTGCAAACACGACGGAATTGTAGTTCTCGAGCGAGAAGCGGTCGAAGAGAATAAGCGAAGAATTGTGTCGGTTGATGCCGTAGAGGATGCCGCGGTCGCTCGTCAGGTCGAAAGAAACGAACGGGAATATCGAAGAAAGCGGCGATGAATTCAACTTCGAATTGACGAGGAGCTCGTCGCTACCCAAGGGCAGGCATGAGCGGAACCCCTGCTCCTGTTGGAACAACGCCGGCTTCGTATAGACGAGCTTTGCGTCGAGGATACCGCGGATATCGCCTTCGGTCCGGTCGATCTCCTCCTTCGTGTCGCCGTAGAGCGCGAGGTAGAGGCCGACATCGAAGAGCTTTTCCTGCGCCTGCTGGAGGCTATCGCGCAGGCTCTCGAGATCTTGGTACGCCGTATCAAGCAGCGGATCGCGCACCAATCCCTTCGCTTCGCGCTCGTTAATCTGGCTCTGGACCTCGGCAACCTTCTTCTGGAAGCCGCGCAGGGCCTGTTCGGTCTCTACCGGGTGGATGAAGAGAGAGACATCAAGCACTTTGTCGAGATTGATGATGGGCGAGAACCAGCTGTCGGAGAGGAAACGAGGATACGAGATAGTGTAAAAAGCGCGGACGAATTTTTCTCCGAGTTCGAGCTCGCGCGAGCTGATCTTCAGCGCCGTCGGAGCGATAGTGTCAACGAGGCTCAGCGCTCCCTGCCGGTAGATGTCTCTCGGCAAGACCGGCATGACCGCCGGCGCTTCTTCTTCTTCTTCTTTTTTACGATTGAGAAAGTCGAGGAGTGCCATACGTTTAATTATCGAGCCTGATAGGGTTCTCAAGTTCGCCCGGATTAAATGAACGATACAACAGTTCGATGACCTCTTCAGTACCGAGCGGGACCGCGCGAACGCCGGTGCCTGCAAGACCGGCGGCGACGAGTGTGAGCCTTTGTTCGAGCTGAGCCCGATCTTCTTCGAAAGAAGTCTCGGCAGCGGCGCTCTTCACCGCGGCATTCTCGCGCCGCAGGAAGCTGGTCGCGCTCGCGGCGCTGACATGCGGCGTGTATGAGACGACGACGTAAAAAGATTTCGTCATGATATTCGCCTGGTCGGTGAAGGAGCGGACGAATTCGATATACTCGCGAAGTTGGATCCGCATCAACTCTGTCTTTTGTTCGGCGGACTTTTCTCCCAGGAGCGCGAGGTAGGGACGCAGGTCCATCCGGCGCGAATTGATAACAATCTGTATCGAGAAGTCGAGCGTATTGAGGAAATTCTGGAAGCCGAGCGTGATCGCGTGCTGTTCATCGGCCGACTTGAGTCCGAAGTTGATCGAGGAACAGATAAGCACGCCGCGGTAGCCGCCGTCTTTGAGGATAATGATGCCGTTCCGGATCTCCTTCACCGGAACGAACTGCTGGGTTGCGCTTGCTGAGGGTACCGCCATATCAGGGATTCTTGTTCTCGGCATTGCCGCCCGCCTTCTGTACGTCGAGCGACCACGCAAGCTCCGAGAGCTTCCCGCGCGTGAGCTTCGGCGTGGCGCGCGGCGACGGAATCTCCGCGGCGGCCGTATCCGCGACGCTCTCTTCCTGGACCTTTTGGTCCTGATGTTTCCAGAGGAAGAGTTTCCCCCGCGTGTAATAACTGAATCCGGCCTCGAGCACCTCGATGAACGGTTTCCCGTTCATCTTATAAAACGAGAGTGCCGCTGCGAGCCCTGCCACCGGCGCCGCGAGGAGGAGGGCGACGATGATGGGTAAATAGACGAAGAAAACGATGCAGAGTCCGCTTGCTCCGGCGATATAGATGAATTGTTTCAAGGTCAAAGGACCGATGATCTTGTCCTCGACTTCAATGAACTGCGGCACCTGGTATTCCATTCCCCGTAGTATAGCAGTAGTGCATAACGGAGTTGCGCGTCAGAAGTGGGTATATGCTTATAGTGTGCGATCTGCTCTTTAGATCGGAAAGGAGGGCGTATGGACATGTCAGCCGGCTTTACCCTTGCACTTATTGCACAAGCGCACAAAGAAGAAGAAAGGCAGCAACAAACGTGTCACATTTGCCTCTGTCCGATTATTTTCTCCGAGAACAACCACCGGATCAGTGACTCACAGTACGAGCATTTGTTTCCTTGCGTATACGGCCCCCGTTGGGCAAACGTTCTCTGAGCCAAGAGGCGATTCGTCGCCTCTTCCCTTTTGAGTACCAGAGACTTCTACCCTTTCCCCGCGAGGAGCCCGAAAAGCCAGAGGACGAGGTTGAAAAAAGGAGTCGCGAGCAGGTAGGAGAAGATGAAGAGGAAGAGTAGGAGCGAAATGACTCCCGCGGCGCGGACGTGCTGTTCGAGGCGGGCGAAGCCGGAGGAGAGGTGCCACGGGAGCACCGAACGAAGTACGGTAAAGCCGTCGAGCGGGGGGAACGGGATGAGATTGAAGAGGCCGAGGAAGAGGTTGATGAAGGCGATAGTCGCCGCCAGAGAAAGCGCCGTCGCATCAAATCCGAGCGAGCCGCCGAATCGCACGATGAGGCCGAAGATAATCGCAAGGAGGATATTCGTCGCGCTTCCGGCGACCGCGACGAGCGATTCGCCCCAGCGCTGATTCTTTAGATTGTAAGGATTATAGGGTACCGGCTTCGCCCATCCGAACATGATCGGGGACCCTGTGAAGACCAGCAGGGCGGGGAGGACGATCGAGCCCATGAGGTCGATGTGCGGGATGGGATTCAGGGTGAGACGGCCGGCGAGGCGGGCGGTCGGATCGCCGAGCGAGTTGGCGGCGTAGCCGTGCGCCACCTCGTGGACGATGATGGAAAGGATAAGGATAGTGAACGTGAGGAGGGTGACCATGTTTGCTCGTTTACGAACCTATGCTACCATGCGCCCCAGTACCACAGCCTCGCTTCGCTCGGCTGGCTACGGGGCAGGCCTCCTATGGCAAGGTATCTACTAAATATATTTTATGGCAAGAAAATGTGACATCACCGGCAAGACCACCCAGATCGGCGGGCGGTACTCGAACCGTACCCGTGCGACGCAATTTAATCCGACCGGCAAGGTCCGTCGCAAGGCGAACCTCCAGAAGCGCCGCATCTATGTGGCGGAGCTGAATAAGACTATTATTGTGGACGTCTCCATGAAAGGCCTTAAGACCATCAAGAAGAACGGCGCCTTCGCCGCCCTCAAGAAGGCAAAAGCGATTTAATATCCACCTCGGGCGGTGGACTCATCCCGGTACCGAGGTATTTTATATATGGGAATGTTCCCACGGACAAAGGAGCTGTCATGAACATAAGCTCAATGGAACTGCAGGCAAAAGTTCGGTTGTGTCTTCCTATCGGGAAAGGCGTACGGCCGCGCGATCTCCAGACGTATCTCCAAGGGGTATCGGAAGCGGAAATTGAGGAGGCCGCCGAACAACTCGTCAAAGCTGGCGGCGTGAGCAGGCATGAAGAAAACGGCCTGGTACTTTTCATCAGAGCAGAAATGGTCGGCACCCCCGCCTTCCTTACCGGCACTTTCCCGGAAATTGGGAGTGTAGCGGAATGAAACGGCGCGCTCCTGAAGACGGACCCCTCATGAAGGGCCCGTCTTTGTGTTCAAAGACTTCACGAGTTTCTATCCGCTGTCTACATGGAGTTCTTGTAAATGAATGGTACATTTTAGGTCTATGACCTACACCGCAAAACAGTTCGACCTCCCTATTCTCTCGGGGATTTCAGAAAAGCAGGTGAAAGTGCACCTCGCCCTCTATGAGGGGTACGTGAAGCATGTGAATCTCATCATGGCGACCATCGCCGCGTATGGACAGACAGAAGATGAGGGTGGGAAATATGCGATAGCCGAGATGCGTAGACGGCTCGCCTTTGAATTCAACGGGATGCGCCTCCACGAATATTACTTTGAACAGTTTGAAGGAAGTCAGACTTCCCTCACGGGCGATGGGGCGCTCGCGAAGGCAATAACCGAGAAGTACGGAGAGAAAACACTCGAGGCGCACATGCGAGAAGTCGCACAGAGCCGCGGCATCGGCTGGGTCGTCGTCTATGCCGACCCTATCGGGAAGACATTACACACGGTCTTTGTGAACGACCATGAACTCGGATCACTCGCCGGCCTCCCTATCCTGCTCGCGCTCGACCTCTGGGAGCACGCGTATATGGTGGACTATGTGCCGGCAGAGAAGAAGAATTATGTCGACGCCTTTTTCGCGAATGTGAACTGGTCGGTCGTCGAGAAGCGCTTCGACGCGACTATATAAATGAGCGCCGCATACGCGGCGAGGACGAGCCAAAATGAGAAGAGGGGCAGATTGAATGCCGCATACGGCAGTGCGGAACTTTTTTCTGCGATAAAGATGAAGTAGCGCATGAGGAGGTGGGCGGGGGCGCCGATGACGGCGGTGATAAATGGAATGAAAGGTCCGATAGTCATGCCGACGACTCCCGCAATAGCGGCGAGAGCCATCGCGAGCGGCACGAGCGGGTTCACCAGGATATTCGCCGGCAGTGCGACGAGCGAGAAGAGTCCGATGTTGTAGAGCAATAATGGAAGTACCGAGATTTGCGCGGCGAGCGTGGTCGCAATTGTGTTTGTCCAGAACCCATGTCGGGACTTCGTAGGTCCCTCATCTGATGATGGACCTACGAAGTCCATCATGCGTTCAATAATCGGGGCGAGCCAGATGATGCCTGCGGTCGCGGCGACCGAGAGACCGAAGCCGGGGTCAAAGACGAGATAGAGCGGATTCCATATGAGCATGAGGAGGACGGCGAATAGGAGCGCACGGCTCGCGGCATAGGAGCGCCCGGTCGCTCGCGCGTAGAGCGCGATGACCGCCATGATGGCGGCACGCACCGCCGTGGCGGAGATGCCGGCGATGCCAACAAAGAGGAGGAGTGCCGCCCCGCCAGCAAAGAATTGGAGACGGCGCGGGAGCGCAAGGAGCGCGAAGAATGCCATCACCCATTCGGCGACTATCATCACGTTGTAGCCCGAGAGCACGATGATCTGGACGAGCCCCGAGCGCGTGAATGCCTCTTGGAGTTCGGTGCCGAGCCCCTGCTTCCCTCCTATCACGATGCCGCCCGCGAGCGCGCTGTCCGGTGTCGGCAATGCGCGGTTGAGCCCGTCGAGAAATGAGTGCTTGATGCGTGCTAAGGCGGCCGGAACCGAATACCACAGTGCTGGCTCCTGTGTATATATCGTCCCGTATTGGATAAGAAAGCGGATACCGCGCGCCTCGAGATATTTGTCATAACGAAATGTCCGACCATTTTCGGTCTCAAACGCTTGCGGCAAGGAAAGCGTGCCATAGACGCGCACGCGGTCGCCGACCGCTACGCGAGCCGAGAGCGGCATCACGGCAAGCATGCCCACATCCCCCACTTGAATCGCAATCCTTTGATTCTTCTCGCGCACATCCGGGTCCCCCACCACCACTGCTTCATACGACACGCGATGCTTCAGGTCGCGCACAAACGCCTCGGGCGGCGGCGTATCGGCGACTGTTGAGCGCACCATCCCGAACGCGACGAATAAACAAAACACTGTACCCATCGTGTACACGACTCGCGGCTTATAAAATGCCGCGGCACCAAGAAGTGCCGCGAGTATCATCACAAACGCCGCCGGCTCCCACCCGAAATAAAAAAGCGAGCGGAGTCCTACCCCGCTCACAAACCCTCCAGTGACTGAAATCAAGACACTCATCGTGGCAGAAAATATCTATACGATTTTAATCCGTTATACCAAGGTCTTCACGAATAAGGATCTCAACTTCGTTCGCCAGCGCAGCACGTTTTTTATCCAACTCGGTGTTTTCACCGGTATTTTCAGGCTTCCACAAAAGCATCTCCGCCCCATAAAGTTCACGGAGTTTTTCACTGAGCCTTAAACCTGCAATTGGTCTCGCCCGGCTGAAACAGTCCCCCATATGTATCGACACCTGCGTTTTAAAATGCGGATCCGAAAGTGCAGCATTTAAATCTTTCCCTTTTAAAAATGAATAATTCAGAATGCTCATTATTTCTGCATAAACATCACGACGAGCGTTAAAAATTTGTTCATCTCGTTTTTGTTTATGATCGGCAATAATTTGCCAACGTACACCCGCAAGAGCCGCAGTCGCACCTATTACTGCCCCAACAAGAGCTGAAAGTGATGGAACCAAAACTTGCATTGTTGAAGTAGAAATCATGTTCTTAAGATTATGCACCACGGTCCATCGCTTCGTTGGCGAGGGCGTCGGCGTCGGAATTTTCTTCGCGGAAGACGTGCATGAAGGTCACCGTGCCGAAGGCGCCGGCGACCTGCGCGAGGCGCGCCTGCTGTTCTTTGAGGACCGGATGCCGCACTTTGTATTCTTTTTTCATCTGCTTCACTACCAGCTCGCTGTCCATTTTTACCGTCACATCGGTGAGCTCGCGCTCGGCGCTCGGCACGAGCTTCAGGAGTTCCTCAAAGGCGAGGATGACCGCCTCGTACTCGGCGAAATTATTTGTGCGGTGACCGAGAAATTTTGAAACGCTCGCGACGATACTGCCGAACTCGTCGCGCACGACCGCGCCTGCACCGCTTGGTCCCGGGTTCCCCCGTGCTCCCCCGTCGGCATGGATGGTGAATTTCATGTGGGTACTATACAACTCTGATATCTAAAAGTCGCAGGCGGACGGGAGTGCCGCGGCTGAAGGTGTCGCGCTCGAGGTGTGCGAGGAGATTCACGCGGCTATCGTGCAACAGTCTCTCCGCCGTGCGCGCGATGGCACCTTTGACGAAGAATGTGACTGCGTCGATACTGCTGTCACTCTCATCGACGGCGATTTTTAATTTGAGGTGTTCCTCTGCTTTTCCGAAGCGTGAAATCTCTCGCAGAGACACATCGCGCAATAAGAACACCGGTTTTTGGTTACCCTGTCCGAAGGGAGCGAGGCGTTCAATCTTCTGCAAGAAGGAGTGCGTCGCTTCTTCTGGAGTGATCACTGCGTCAGCGCGAGCGACGAGCGGATCAATCTGTTCGGCGTCGGCGGTGAGGCGCGCATACGCTTCGACGAGTCGATCTTCCAAGAAAAACACTTCCGTATCGATGAGAGTGAAACCTCCTGCGGCCGCATGTCCGCCGAATTGTGCAAAGGTGTTCTCGGTCGCGTTTAGGAGCTCCATCATTCTGGCCCCGCCGCCGCTTCGAAATGAGCCCTTCAGACTCATGTTCCCCTCGCGTCCCCAGAGGAATACCGGCCGTTCATATTCGTCGGCAATGGTATTCGCGACGAGTCCGAGAAGTGCGGGACGCCACTCGGGATCGCCGAGTGCGATGATGGTTCGAGGCTCACCGCGCTCTTTCAGCCGCGTGTGCACCGCGCGCGTGATGGCGCCCGCCTGTGCCTTGCGCTCCCGATTCAACTTCTCGAGTTTCTTCGCGAGCAGGTCCGCTTCGCTCTCGTCGGTTGTCGTGAAGAGCTGGAATGCGTCGCGTGCTTCGCCGAGGCGGCTCGCCGCGTTGACCCGCGGTGCAATCATAAATCCGACATCGTCTTCGGTAACGGCGCGTTGTTCGACGCGCATCCCGCGGAGCATTTTCTGCAAACCAGTACGCGGCGATTTGCGGAGCACGCGGAGGCCGTAGGTGGCGAGCACGCGGTTCTCACCCGTAAGCGGGACCATGTCGGCGATGGTCGCGAGCCCGACCATATCAAGGAGCCACTTCTCCCAGCCCTCCGGCACGTTCGCGCGAAGCTTGGGGGCGACGGCGAGTGTTGCACAGACGAGCTTCCACGCGACACCGGAGCCACAGAGACTTTTATACGGATACGTTTCGTCGGCGCGCGCATTCGGATTCAGAATGGCGAATGCGTCGGGCAATTTTTCACCCGGAAGGTGATGGTCGGTGACGATGACTTCTATGCCGAGCTCCCGCGCGCGCGCGACCGGTTCAGTGTCGGTGATGCCGGAGTCAACCGTGACGATTAGCTGCACACCGCTCTTTGATAATTTTTCGATACCAGAGATATTCATTCCGTACCCCTCGTTGTGTCTATGAGGTATGTAATTCTCAAAATTCGCGCCGGCTTTTTTCAAGAAATCATGCAGGAGCACTGCGCCCGGGATGCCGTCGCAATCGTAGTCGCTCCACACCGCGATTTTTTCTCCCGAAATAATCGCGCGTGCAAATCGCTCCGCCGCTTTTTGCATATCCGTCATCAGGAACGGATCGTGCACGTGTAGGTCGTATGACGGATTCAAAAATCGTTCCGCGCCTTCTTTCGTCGTCACGCCGCGGCGCGAGAGCAAGGCAGCGGTCAAGTCGTCGTGCAGCGCGAGTTCTTCGCGCAGGGTGTCGTCAAGCGAGTCGTGGAGCGGGAACATGTGCACACTATTGTATACTCAAGCGATGGAAAACTGTATTTTTTGCAAAATTGTCAGCGGCGAGATACCGGCGCATACGGTCTATGAAGACGATGCTTTTCTCGCGTTTCTGGATATTCACCCGCAATCTCCGGGACACGCACAAGTCATTCCCAAGACGCACTATCGCTGGGTCTGGGACGTGCCGAATGTGGGCGAATATTTTGAAGTGGTACGAAAAGTTGCGCGGGCGCAACAGAAAGCATTCGGCACCGAGTGGATACTTTCAAAAATAATCGGCGACGAGGTGCCTCACGCGCACATCTGGGTCTACCCCGAGGATGGAGCGAAGGGCGATAAGAACGATTTTGAAACGAACGCCGCGAAGATTCGTCAGGCGCTTCAGTGAGCCTTGAGCGCATCGATGCCGGGGAGGGTGCCTCGTGCGAGGAAGGCGAGCATCGCGCCGCCGCCGGTGGAGACGAACGAGAAGCGTGAGAGGAGACCGAGACCCTCTATCGCGGCAACGGTGTCGCCGCCGCCGATGACTGAGCGCGCGCCTGAGCCCGCGACGGCGCGTGCAAAGTCGTCAGTAGCATCGCTAAAGCCGTCCTCATATCTCCCCAAAGGACCGTTCCAGAGAACGGTCTCTGCTTTCTCCGCGAGAGCGGCGAGAAGGGCGGATGTGCGCGGACCGTGGTCGAGGATGATCTCGTCGGGATGCACGTCCCCGAGAGGCGCGATGCGCGCCTTCGCTCGCGCGTCTTTCGTACCGACCGCGCTCGCCGGTATGACGAGGGAATCAATGGGCAATACGAGTTTCGGATGGGCGAGGAGGCCTTTGAGGGATTCTGTGTGTGCGCTCGAGACAAAGGACTTCCCCACTTCCCGCCCGGAGGCTCGGAGGAAATCGCTCGCTAATGCACCACCGACGAAGACGCGGTCGTATTTTGCAAGAAGTGTCGCGAGCACTTCTTCCTTGGTATTAAATTTCATTCCGCCGATAACTGCGAGCGACGGGTGTGCGGGCGCGAGCGCTTTTGAAAGCTCGCGGACCTCCTCTTCGAGAAGGAGTCCGGCATAGCTCGGCAGGAGTTCGGGGACGCCGACAATCGAGGCGTGTGCGCGGTGGCAGGTGTCGAACGAGTCTTCGACGAAGACGTCGGCAAGCGCCGCGAGCTCCTGTGCAAACGCGCGGTCGTTCATCCGCTCCCCTTTGTGCCGCCGCAGATTTTCGAGCACCAGTATCTTCCCTGCCGCAAGCTCGCGCACCGCCTGCCGCGCAGGTGCTCCGATCGTCTCGTCGAAGAATGAGACGCCCGGGAGCAGTGTGTCGAGGGCGTGCGCGACCGGTCGGAGCGTCTCCGTCCCCGATCTGCCGGTAGGCAGCCCGACTCCTTCAATGTGGCTTATGAGCACGACTTTTGCACCGCGCTCGCGCAGGTACTGGATCGTCGGCACTGCGCGGCGCAGGCGATAGTCATTCGCGACCTTCCCGTTTTCAATGGGGACGTTCAGCGCGGCGCGTACCAGCACGGGGATGTTTTCGAGAAACGGTATGTCGCGGACGGTGCGCATTGTTACGCGAGCTGTTGGACGAGCGCCGCGAAGAGCGCGGGATCGACCGAGGCATGTCCGACGAGGAAGCCATCGACGCTCGAGAGGGCTGCAAGTGCACGGATATTCTCCGGCTCGACTGAGCCTCCGTAGAGTATGGGAATACCGGCAGAACCTCTTCCCGGAAGGAATTCCGCAAGCACTTTGCGGATATAGAGCACCATTTCAGCTAGATCGTTTGGCGGGATGGCGAATGCCGCCGTTTTGCCTATAGCCCACAGAGGCTCGTAGGCAATGATGGTTTGTGCGCGCTCTTTGGGCGTGAGCGCTCGAAGCGCGACGGTCAGTTCTTCGCGGAGAAAGGAGAGGTAGCGGCCTTCGCTGTCGCGTTCGCGCTCGCCGATGCAGAGGATAGGTCGAAGCCCGTTCGCGAAGGTGCGCGCGAGCTTCTCGACGATGACGCTGTCGGTATCGCCCATCGCGCGGCGCTCGGAATGCCCGACGATTACATAGGTCGCGCCTGCCGCGGCGTAGGCTCCCGCGGTCGCTTCTCCGGTCAGGGCGCCTCCGGTAGTGGCAGAAATGTCTTGTGCGGAAAAGGCGACCGCCGATTTATTGTTGACGGCAAGAGCGCCGAGCAAGGGTGCGGGAGGTGCGAGCACGATAGTAGCGCCGGTCACGCGCGCGAGCCTCTTGCTCGTCGAAAAGAGCTTCTTCGCTTTTTTAACGTCTTCGACATACGCTTTCCAGTTTGCAACGATAAGCATACGAGGAAGTATAACAAATTCACTTGTCGACGAGCTTGCTATACTTTTGTAGTGGCTGTACGCAAAAAAACAGGATTCACCCTGATCGAGATGCTCGTCGCACTCTTTATCATGAGCCTCACCGTCGCTTTTACGATGTTTGTCGTCGGCGCGGTCGGCGGCGTGCGCGACGCCGCGTATGAAAATATCGCGTTCCGCATAGCGGACAGCAAGCTCGACGAGCTCCGCGCCGGAGGATACGACGCCCTTCCCGCAGACGGTCCGTTCTTCGACCCTGGGCTTGCTTCCCTGCCGCAGGGGCAGGCAAGCACCAGCGTCACCGTCTGGAATACGAAGACAAAACAGGTAATGACCGGCGTCTCGTGGCAGGGCGTGAACGGGTCGACACGCGCCGTTTCGTTCACCACACTCCTCACCCAGTCGGGAGGCCTCTAATCTATGACTCGCGGCTTTACCCTCATCGAGACACTCATCACCGTCGCACTCTTCGTCGTTCTCATACTGGCGGTGACACAGCTCTCCGTCGTGTACGGGCATTTTATTTCATTGCAGAAATCATCGATTGGCATCACGCTCGGTGGGAGCAGTATTATGGATGCGGTGCGCACTGCGGGGTTGCAGGCGGACCACGTCGTCGCGTCGCACGTCTTTTCCGGCGTTGCGTATACGTCGGGGACGACGACCGCAGTCTTCGAGCTCCCCGCCATCGATGCATCGGGCGCCACTATCGCGAACACCTATGACTATATCGGTATCTTTGCGTCGGGTACGAATGCCTATCGGCTCACTGACGCGGCGGCCGGCAGTGCGCGCGTCTCGGGGGAGAAACAGCTGACATCCGCGCTCGATGCGCTCAGCTTCACCTACGATAGTGCGAGCTTCCCTGCAGTCGCGAGCGTCACCGTCGATGCCACCACGAGTGCTTTGATTCGTGGAGATACGGTGCAGACGCATCTCCGCGAGCATCTGTATCTGCGAAACCTATGACCACGCGCTTCCTTCACCACAATCGCGGTTCCATCCTCCTGCTCGCTCTCGTTGCGAGCGCCATCGTCATGAGTGTCATGACCAGTTTCTTCGGCTATTTCGGAAGCGCAGTGCATGCGGAACGTTTTGCGCTCGCATCCGCACAAGCGCTCGCGCTCGCAGAAGCGGGGGTCGACAAGGCGGTCTACGAATTGAATCAAAACGGAAATTATTCTGGAGAGAGCGACACGGCGCTCGGCAACGGGACGGTCAGCGTATCGGTCTCAAGCATCGACGGCAACACCAAGCGCCTCACGGTTACCGGCACGGTGCCGAACAGCGCGAATCCGACCGCGACAAAAGTCATTCAGACGATGGTCAGCATAAATTCATCGTTCGTGTCGTTCCGCTACGGGGTGCAACTCGGCATCGGTGGAGTTTCGATGGATAACGGGTCGCGCATTGAAGGAAATGTGTTCGCGAACGGCGATATCTCAGGGAGCGGCACGATTACCGGCGATGCGACCGTTGCGGTGGGTGTCGATGCGGTCGCCGATCAGGAGTGGATCGTGCGGGACAGTGGCTTTTCGGTGGGAGATATCTCCGCGCACGCGGCGGTCTCGCAATCAATGAAGCCGTCGGTCAGTGCTTCTCTCGCGAGAATGACACTGCATATGAAAAAGACGGGAAATCCAGGCGATATCACCATAAAGGTCGTTGCCGACGACAACGGAAAGCCGTCGACGACGGTGCTCGCGAGCGGCACAATCCCCTCGTCGCTCGTCACAACCACATACGGATTTGTCGACGTCACGCTCGAGGACACGCCGTTTCTTACCGCAGAAGAGACGTATTGGATTATCGCGATTGTGCCGGTCAGCGCGAGCAACTACGTCACCTGGGGATTGGACAGCGGCAGCGGCTACGCAAGAGGCTCCGCGAAACACAGCAGTAACTGGAATGCGCAGAATCCGACGTGGAGCGGCATTACCGGCGATCTGAACTTCAGGGTGTATGTCACTGGCTTGGCCACTTCGATCTCCGGAGTAACGGTCGAGGGGAGCGCGTGGGCCACCTCGCTTGTAGGCTGTACAATCGGCGGCGATGCGTCCTACCAGACGACGTCGAGCTGTAGTGTCGCGGGGACAAGCCACGCCGGCGTACTTCCCGCGGCGCCGGTACCGCTCCCTATCAGCGATGCGCAGATCGCACAGTGGGAAGAGATCGCCGCCGCGGGAGGCACGATAGCCGGTCCCTATCAGCTGGCGGGTGCCGTGACGCTCGGCCCGAAGAAAATTGACGGTAACCTGACGGTCACGAACGGCGCGGCGCTCACGCTCTCCGGACCGGTCTGGGTGAACGGGAACGTCCTGTTCTCAAACAATATGACGCTCGGCGTTTCGCCGAGCACTGGCAGCTCCGGGGCGATTATCATTGCGGATGCGACGGGCGATACAGCAACAAGAGGAATTGTGGACCTCTCAAACAATGTCATCATCAACGGAAACGGGAGCACAAATAGTTTCCCGATGATCATCAGTACGAATACCGGACCGAACGCCATCGAACTTTCAAATAATGCGGCCGGCGTCATTTTGTATGCGCCGTACGGCACGGTAGACGTCAATAATGGCGCCCGGGCAAGCCAAATAACCGCGAAATTCCTAAAACTGGAAAATAATGCAAGCATTTATTACCTGAACGGATTGCAGAACGCCAGCTTCTCCAACGGACCGGGCGGTTCGTGGGCAGTGGTTCCCGGCACCTACGCGATTACGCGCTAGTTAAAACGCTGAGGAGAGCGAGTAGATCGGCGCGATGATTGAGACGGCGAAGATGCCGACGAAGGCGCCGATGACGAGCATGAGCACCGGCTCGATGATGGTCGAGAGGTCCTTCGTCTGCGCGGCGACATCTGCTTCATAAAATTCTGCAATCTGTTTCAGCATCTCGGCGACCTTGCCCGTCTCTTCTCCGACGGCGAGCATGTCGCTCATCAGGATCGGATAGAGCCGCGTGTGTTCGGCGAATGACGCGGAGAGAAGCTCCCCTTTCTTCACGTGCTCTTCCGCTTCTCCAACCACGTTCGCGAATGCATCTGCGCGCACAACCTCCTTCGTAATAGAAAGGGCGTCGAGGACCGGTACGCCCGAAGAGAGGAGCGACGAAAGCGTCCGCGCCGCGCGTGCGGTGTATGTTTCTCGCACGAGCTCCCCGATGACCGGCAGATACAGCGCTCCGGCAAGGATGAGATTGCTCCCCCACCTCGAACGCGCCGCGGCGATGCCGCCGACGACGCCTGCGATAAGTAGCGCGAGGACAAGGATGATATGAGCCACCATGAAGTTCGAAAGGCCGACGATGATGCGGGTTGCGAGCGGCACTTCAACGCCGAGCTGATTAAAGGTGTGGGTGAGCGTCGGGACAACATAGATGAGCATCAGGATGCCGACGATAATGACCGTCGAAATAACAATCGAGGGATAGATCATCGCGCCCTTAATCTTGCGTATGAGCTCTTCAGAACGCTCCATCTGCAGTCCGACGATGAGAAGCGCATCGGACAGAGAGCCCGACTCTTCACCGGCGCGCACCATCGCGACGAGTATCTTAGGGAACACGTTCGGATGAGCGCTCAATCCCTCATGGAATGAGGATCCTTTCTTTATCGAATCGGAGAGCTCGATGATGATCGCCTTCAGGTGCGCGTTGCCCGATTGCCGTTCGATGACCGAGAGCGCGCGCGACAGCGAGAGCCCGGCGGTGAGCATCGCGGAAAGGTTCCGCACCATGCGGATAATCTCGGAGCGCTTTATGCCGGTGCCGATGCTGTAGGAAAGCCACTTTGATAGGGCGGATGCCCGGCCCACTTCGGAAAGTTTGACGACGAACCCGCCATCATTCTGCACTTGTTCGTATACTGCGAAGCGTGACGGCGCCTCGATGAGGCTCTCGACATCCGGCACTCCCTCTTTGCGTATAGTGACGCGAAATTTCATACCCCGTATGACAACTTTACATAAGTTGCCTCTTTAGAAAAACGCTTGAAGATTGAGGTTGTCATACGGGGCATAGTTATTCGGTGATGGCGCGGAGCACTTCTTCGACTGAGGTAACGCCGCGCGCGGCCTTGTAGAGTCCATCTTCAAACATCGTGAGCATGCCTTCTTTCTTCGCCTGCTCCTCGATAGCGCCGCTCGTGCTCGAGTGCAGCATAATCTCGCGGATGGTCGGCGAGACTGAGAGCACTTCATGAATGCCGATGCGGCTCTTGTATCCGTCGGCGCATTCGGCGGACTCCTTCGGCCGATAGAACGCGATGTCGTCGAGCGTGGAACCTTCTTTCACCAGCTTCTCGTCCTTAAGCGTTTTGAATGCAACATTGAACTCTTCTTCGCTCGCGATCTTCCCGCGTGTCGCCTTGTCCATTGAGTATTGCTCCTTGCCCTCGCAGAGCTTGCGCACGAGGCGCTGACCGATGATGACGCGGAGCGTAGAGACCAACAGAAACGGTTCGACGCCCATATCGATAAGCCGCGGAATGGCGCCCGCGGCGCTGTTGGTGTGGATGGTCGAGAGGACCAGGTGACCGGTCAGTGCGGCATTGATTGCGAGCGACGCCGTCTCGCTGTCGCGGATCTCGCCGACCATGATGATGTCCGGGTCCTGGCGCACGAGGGACCGGAGTCCGCTCGCGAAGGTAAATCCTATCTGCGGATTCACCTGCGTCTGGTTCACGCGCTTCATCTGGTATTCGATTGGATCCTCGACAGTGGAGATATTGACGTCCGGCTGATTCAAAATGTCGAGCATCGTATAGAGCGTCGTCGTCTTTCCGCTTCCGGTCGGCCCCGAGACAAGGATGATACCGGTCGTTTGCGTGAGCGCGTGGTGGATGCGCTCCATATTCTCGCCGTGGAGCCCGAGCACATCAAGCGTGAAGCCTTCTCCGGTCTCGCGCAGAAGGCGCATAACGGTCTTTTCGCCGAAGAAGGTCGGGAGTATCGAGACGCGGAAGGATACTCGATCGGCTTCAGTCTCCATCTTGAACCGGCCGTCCTGGGGGAGGCGCTTCTCATCGAGCTTTAAGTTGGACAAGACCTTGATGCGTGCGACGATGCCCGCGGCCGCAGGCCGCGGGAGTGTCATCGCATCGTGGAGAATGCCGTCGATGCGATAGCGGACGAGCACTTCGCTCTCCATCGGTTCGATATGGATGTCGGAGGCGCCCTGGACGATCGCGTGGCGGAGCAGGGTGTCGACGATGCGCACGATCGGCAGATCCTCGGCCATCTTTTTCAGTTCGTCGCCCGAGAGCTCCTTCCCGCCCTCCGTTACGACGCGGATCTTCCCCGCTTCGGTCGAGATGATATCGCCGAACTCGTCCTTCAGCGACTTCTGGTATTGCAGAAGCGTATACTTGATGCTCTCCGTGTCGGTCAGCCGCGAAAGGATCTTGAGCCCCGTCTTCTTCCGCACCGAGTCGATCGATGCGAGGTCTTCGACGTCGAGCATCGCCACTTCAAGGGAGTCGCCGTCCTTCTTAAACGCGATGATGTTGTGCGTGCGCGCAATCGGTTCTGGGATGAGCGCGAGCACGTCGACGGGAACGCGATGTTCCTTAAGATTGACGAACGGAATGCCGAGCACGTATGCCTGGATGCGCCGGAGCGCGTCTTCGGTCAGAGAACCGCGCGAGACGAGGACCGCACCGAGCGATTGTCCGCGCGCTTTTGCTTCTTTGTCGGCGGCATCGATCTCTTTCTTGGCGACAAGGCCAGAATCAGTGATGAATTCTTTCAGTTCGCCTTCCGAAACGTGCATATTACGGATAAGTATAGCGCGCTCTGCTATGGGCAAAACGCTCATTGCACACATTATTGACGTGCGAAGCGTATCTGGTATACTTGCAACTATCTGAATGTCCGCTTTGCGGGCTTTCTTTTTAAAAAGTGCAACATACACAACCCATACCATGATTGACCTAAAGACCATCAACGCAGTGCTCGGAGAGTTCGAAGATCGGGGCATCAGCCGCGCGACCATGATCGAGGCGATTGAGAGCGCGATGGCGACTGCGTATAAGCGCGAATACGGCAAGCGCGGACAGGTCGTTCATGCAAAACTCGACCTCAATACGGGCACGATTGCCTTTGAACAGGTAAAGACCGTCGTGGACGACACGACGGTGCGTTTCCCCGAGGAGGGCGAAGAGATTCCCGAGGAGCACCAGCACGGGCACGGATTTCATGAGGGCGATGAGCATCTCGCCGAAGGCGAGCTGCCGCGCTTTGACCCCGAGAAGCACATTCTGCTCGCCGACGCGAAGCTGATGAAGCGCGGGGTGAGCGTGAATGAAGAAATTATCTTCCCGCTCGAGCCGCAGGACGACTTCGGCCGCATCGCGGCGCAGACCGCCAAGCAGGTGGTCATCCAAAAGGTGCGCGAGGCCGAAAAACTCTCCATGATGGAGGAATTCGGCGAGAAAAAGGGCGAGATCGTGGGCGGCATCGTCCAGCGCATGGAGCGCGGGGCGATCTTTGTCGACCTCGGCCGCACCACCGGCATCATCCCCTACGAGGAACAGATTCCGGGCGAGCGGTACCGTATGGGCGAGCGCATCCGCGCCTATCTCTATGCGGTTGATGAGGGATTCCGCGGCGTATATCTGCGCCTCTCCCGCGCGCATCCGAAGTTCGTGGTGAAGCTGTTTGAGATGGAAGCGCCGGAACTCGCATCGGGCGCGATAGAAGTGAAGGCGCTTGCGCGCGAGCCGGGGAGCCGCACCAAGATCGCGCTCGCCTCGAAGGATCCGCACGTCGATCCGGTCGGTTCTCTCGTCGGTCAGCGCGGTGTGCGCGTCTCGACCGTCATGAGCGAGCTCGGCGGCGAACGCATCGACATCATCGAGTGGAATGATGATGCGGCAGCATTCATAAAAGAGGCGCTCTCCCCCGCGACCCCGCTTGACGTCGTGCTCGACGAGGCTGATCACCGCGCGACGGTGACGGTCGCCGAAGACGAACAGTCGCTCGCCATCGGTAGGGGCGGTCAGAACGTCCGCCTCGCGGCGAAGCTTACCGGCTGGAACATCGATATCGTTTCAACCGGCGGCGCCGAAGTTGCGGAGTCAGACGGCGAGACAGTCGCCGTCACGCCTGAAGAGGATCCGGCCATTGCGGTCGGTCTCATGCCGACCGAGAGCATGGAGCTTGTTACGGACGAGGCGCCGCAGGCGACCGAGCTCCCGGCTGAAGAGGAACTGACCCAGCTCCCTGCAAGCGACGAGACCGTCGCTGACGCTGGAGAAGATCGCGACAAAGCGAAAGACGAATAGGAAACCGAACGCCGACTTTGAAAAAGTCGGCGCTGCGCTATAATCCACGAATATGAATCCCGTTAGAAATGCCGAAATGAGCGGGAGGAAGTATGCGAGCGTTTGCGTCGTTTATTAACATAATTTCTAACGGGATGAACCTACTGCACGACATTGAGCCGGGGACGAAGGAGGCGATGAACGTCATCATTGAAATCCCCAAGGACTCGCATAACAAGTATGAGATCGATAAGAAGACCGGTCTCATCAAGCTCGACCGCGCCAATTACTCGGCGGCGGCCTATCCCTTCGATTACGGCTTCGTGCCGCAGACCCTCTGGGACGACGGCGACGCGCTTGATGTGATCGTGCTCACGACCTACCCGCTCGACGTCGGCGTCCTCGTCGTCGCGCGGCCGGTGGGGATTCTTCATATGATCGACGGCGGCGACGCCGATGAGAAGATTATTGCCGTGCCGGTCGAGGATAGGCGTTGGGATGATGTACAGGATCTGCAGGACGTCAATCAGCATCAGCTCAAGGAGTTCGTGCATTTCTTCGAGACGTACAAGAGTCTCAAAGGGAAACCGGTCGAAGTGAAGATCGACGGATACGAGGGCGCCGCAAAGGCGATGGAAGCCTTTGAACGAGCGCGGAAGATGTATGACGACTCAAAATAATATGGAACCCGAAAAACTTCTTCCGTCCGGTGAGAACACTCCGCAGGTCGGCGTGCCGGTAACGCCTGCGGCGCACCAGGGAGTGCCGCTTGGCGTCCCCTCTCCCGCCGCACAGTCCTGGGGGGCAGTCATCTCGATTGTCATCATCGTGCTTATGATCATCATCGGCGCCTTCTACGCATGGGGCGAACGAATCGCGCAGAATCAAATATTTACCGAGTCAGCAACCGCGGAGTAACGTCTAATTATTTTACTATGAACACATACACACAACCGCGCGCTTCGATGCTCGTCCCGATGGTCATCGAGAAGAGCCAGTTCGGCGAACGCGCCTACGACATCTACTCGCGACTCCTCAAGGAGCGTATCGTCTTTCTCGGCGGACCGATCGACGACGACGTAGCGAATCTCGTCATCGCCCAACTCCTCTTTTTGGAGGCGGAGGACCCGAAGAAAGACATTTCCCTCTACATCAACTCGCCGGGCGGCTCGGTGACGGCGACCTTGGCGATGGTAGACACGATGAATCACGTGAAGCCGAATGTCTCGACCGTGTGCGTCGGCATGGCGGCCTCGGGCGCGGCGATCCTCCTCTCGGCGGGCCAGAAAGGCAAGCGCTACGCCCTCCCGAATGCCGAGGTGATGATTCATCAGCCGCATGGCGGCGCCGAAGGTCAGGCGACTGATATCGAGATTACGGCGAAGCAGATACTGAAGCTCCGCGCGGTCCTCAACAAGATACTCGCCAAGAACACCGGGCAGAAACTGGAGAAGATTGAGAAGGACGTGGAGCGCGACTTCTTCATGACTGCTGACGAAGCCAAGAAGTACGGTCTCGTCGACAAAGTGTTTAATTAACGAGCACAGAGAGACAAAACGCGCCGACTTGGTCGGCGCGTTTTGTTTATGGTAGAGTCCCCTCATACCCGTACACCACATTTGGCATCGTGCCTTGGTTATTGTGCCGAGAGCAGTTCCGTGGAATCGCGAAAACAAAGGCGATATCGCAGGACGAAAGCATCGGTTGGCACGAACACAATAATGCCAAAAGTGGTGTCCGGGCATACCGCCCCGCTGACTGGCTGCTACTGACCGCTCCACCGCCCCTCCCCTTTCTAGACTTTATCCGCTTCGCGCGCAGGCGCGAAACGTAACAAAACGGGCGTATGTCACTCAACATTATATTGGTACTTCTCGCGCTCTCGGGCGTGGGCGGCGTCGCGCTCGGCTACGTGTTGCGCGTCCTTATCGGTCTCGCTCAGCGCGGTTCGGTCGAGCTCGATACAAAGCGAAAACTGCTCCAGGCGAAGGAGCAGGCGGCAAAGATTATCGCCGATGCGGAGTTCCGCGGCGAAGTCATCGAGACCGAACGCCTCGCGCCGATCGAGGAGCGCGAAGAGAAACTCTCGGCGAGGGAGGAACGCATCGCGGCGCGTGAGGAATTCCTCGATTCGCGCCAGCGCGATCTCGATGGAAAAGAAGATGAGGTGCGGGAGCGCGAAGTTGAGGCGCTTCGCGCGCGGAGCGAGGCGGAGAAATTGACTCTCGAACGTTCGAAGGAGCTCGCCAAGGTCGCGCACCTCTCCGAATCAGCGGCGCGCGAAGAGCTTTTTTCAGAAATAGAGCGCGCTCATGAAGAGGCGATCCTTTTACGATTACAGAAACTCGCCGCGCATGGGCGAGAACGCCTCGAAGACAAGGCGCGCGATATCCTCACGACGACGATTCACCGTCTCGGGAACGCCGTGAACGCCGAAGTGATGTCACTCTCGGTCGCCCTCCCCTCGGAGGACATGAAGGGAAAAATTATCGGCAAAGAAGGCCGCAATATCAAAGCATTTGAACGCGCGACCGGCGTCGATGTGCTCATCGATGACGCGCCGGATCGCATCACACTCTCTTCATTCGACCCGCTTCGCCGCGCGATTGCGAAGATCGCGCTCGAGAAGCTTATTCAGGACGGACGCATCCAGCCGGCAAAGATTGAAGAAACCGTAGAGAAGACGCGCGCCGAGGTGGCTGAGATTGTGAAGCAGAAGGGCGAAGCCGCTGCATATGAAGCCGGCGTTATCGGGCTCGATCCGAAGCTCACTGCGCTCCTTGGTCGCCTCCACTACCGCACCAGTTTCGGCCAGAATGTGCTTCAGCACTCGATCGAGATGGCGCATATCGCCGGCATGCTCGCAACTGAGCTTGGCGCCGACGCCTCTATCGCGCGCACCGCTGCCCTCCTGCACGATATCGGCAAGGCGGTGGACCATGAGGTACAGGGGACGCACGTCGAGATAGGTCGGCGCATCCTCGAGAAGTTTGGCGTCGACAAGCGCATCATTCTCGCGATGCAATCGCACCATGAGGAATATCCGTATGAGACGCCGGAGGCAGTCATCGTCCAAGTAGCCGACGCCATCTCGGGCGGTCGCCCGGGCGCGCGCCGCGACACGGTGGATCGTTATCTCGAGCGCCTCGGCGACCTCGAGCGCCTCGCTGCCACCTTTCCCGGTGTCGAAAAGGTCTATGCGATTGCGGCCGGACGCGAGATCCGCGTCTTCGTGAACCCGGGCAAGGTCTCGGATATAGCGATGCACACGCTGGCGCGCGATATTGCGAAGCGCGTCCAGGACGAACTCAAATATCCGGGCGAAATCAAGATCAATATCATCCGCGAGAACCGCGTCGTTGAGTTCGCTCGTTGATTTTTCTTGATTTCACATTATCCACGCTGGGTGGTCAAGCCCTATTGCGCAATGTGGCGCATTTCCTATACTTTCTCTCATGCCCGCCCCTCTCGGCCGCGGGATTAGCAGCTAGCAGATATTCATGAACAAAGCAGACATTGTCGACAAGGTACATGGCGTTCTCGGTTCGACGAAGGCTGATGCCGAACGCGCTGTCGAGACCGTCATCGATTCTATCGTTAAGAGCCTCAAGTCAGGCGACGAAGTATCGATCGCCGGCCTCGGTATCTTCGCGACGAAGGCACGTCCTGCGCGCCAGGGTAGGAATCCTCGAACCGGTGAGACGATTCATATCGCCGCAAGCCGCACCGCGAAGTTCCGCGCCGCAAAGGCACTGAAGGACGCAGTGAAATAAGGTTTTTGTGCAGAAAACAAACGCGGCGCCGGAAGGCGCCGCGTTTGTTTTCATTTCAAATATCTCTTTTTCTTTATTTTATCGGGGAGATACGACTCATTGTCATATTTCTCATACTCTTTCCCGTAGTCGAGTTCTTTCATCAGCTTGGTCACGGGATTGCGTATCTTCTTGGGCACCGGGAGGTTGCCGTGCTCGTGCACGTCTGCCTGCGCGGCGCGAAGCGCATCATATGCCGAGCGGTTCTTCTTCGCTTGCGCAAGATACGCGACGCCGTGGGCGAGGTTGATGGCGCACTCCGGGTAGCCGATGGTCTCGCACGCACGGAAGACGGCATTGGCGACCACGAGCGCGGTCGGCTGAGCGAGCCCGATGTCTTCGCTCGCGAATATGACCATCCTTCGAGCTATAAAGAGCGGGTCCTCCCCCGCCTCGACCATGCGCGCGAGATAATAGAGCGCCGCGTCCGCCTGCGAGGCGCGCATACTTTTTATAAACGCACTGATGGTGTCGTAGTGCTCTTCTCCCTTCTTGTCGTAGCGCAGATGCGGCGACTCGAGCGCTTTGTTGAGTGTCTCGGCAGTTATGTCTCCATACAGACTTTGTGCGCCCTCGAGCATCCCGAGCGCTCTGCGCGCATCGCCGTTTGCGTATCCTAAGAGCCAGTCAAACGCGTCTTTCTTCACCTTCAACTTGGTGCGCTTCACGATTGATCGTAGAGCCTCTTCAGAGAGAGGCTCCAAGACGAAGACGCGACAGCGTGAGAGAAGCGGCGCGATAACCTCGAACGATGGGTTCTCGGTTGTCGCACCGATAAGGGTGAGCTCGCCGCTCTCCACATAGGGCAAAAGAAAATCTTGTTGGGCTTTATTGAACCGATGAATTTCGTCTAAAAATAAGACCTTCGGCTTCTCTGCTCCCTGTTCCTGCGTACCGCTAACTATCTTGCGAATGTCCTCTTTACCGGCGGAGACGGCGGAGAGCTCGAAGAGCTCAGCATCAAGGGCGCGCGCATAGATGCGTGCGATGGTCGTCTTCCCCGTGCCGGGCGGACCCCAGAGGATAAACGAAAACTTGTGCCGCTTCTCGACCGCAACCCGAAGCGGCTTCCCTGCTCCGACCAGGTGCTCCTGCCCCACCACCTCGTCGAGTGTTGTCGGCCGTATCCTCGCGGCGAGCGGTTCCATCTCTCTATGGTACTCCTCTTTGTGTTGGTGCGGGATACCGGAATCGGACCGGTGCTATCAGTTTGGAAAACTGATGTTCTACCATTAAACTAATCCCGCGTGTGGTGAGAATACCATTTTTGGGTTAGCCTTTGAACATGTCGCGCCTAGCGCCCTATCTCGGAATTGTCGTCGCCCTCATCCTGGGCATCTTCATCGTCGCTTTCTCCGGGAGCGTGACCGTCGTGCGTGTCGCCGAGACGAATCTGCAAGCCGCGTCTTCGACGCTCTTAGTCTTGCCCGATCTCGTCTTGCCGGATATAACGTTACCGCAACTAGCGCCGGCGGAACAGAAGGCGTCTGTTCCAGAGAAGACCGTCTCGCCGGCGGCGTCGATGCCAGTCCCGACTCCCGCTCCGACTCCCGTTATCGTTTCGGCTCCGGTCCCCGATGCTGGAGCGCTTGATCGCGCTGCCTCGACGCTTCGTGCTGCGCTCGTGAACATCATCTGTTATATGCCCGCGGGGAGCGGTCTACACTCGATCTCCGGTAGCGGCGTCATCGTCGACGCAAAAGGGTTCATCCTCACCAATGCGCATATCGCGCAGTATTTCCTCCTCGCCGACCGCGGCGCCGACTGCACCATCCGCGCCGGCAGTCCGGCCGCCGACCGCTATGATGCGGCGCTGGCCTACATCCCCTCCGCATGGCTCTCAGAAAATGCAAATGTGCTCACGCTCGCGGCGCCGACGGGAACCGGCGAATATGATTTCGCGATTCTTGCCGTCACGAAGAGTGCGACCAGAGATGCGCTTCCGGCAGAATTCCCTTTCATATCACTCGCGCAGACGCCGCCTTCCGCCGGCACGCCGGTGGTCATCGCCTCCTACGGTGCACAATTTCTCGAGTCGAGCCAAATACAATCCGCTCTCTTCCCTATCATTGTCTTCGGTTCGGTAAAGGGAGTCTTCACGTTTAAGACAAATACGATCGACGTGCTCTCACTCGGCGGTTCGGCGGCGGCGCAGGAAGGATCTTCGGGTGGCGGCGTCGCCGACGCATCCGAGATGCTTGTCGCTACCATCACGACGAGCACTGTCGAGGGTGCGACCGAGACACGCTCGCTCGACGCGGTCACTGCCTCCTATATCCGCGCGACGTATGCGGGCGTGACCGGACAGGCGCTCGATCTCCTCTTTGCGAAATCGCCTCCGACGGCCGCCGCCGACTTCGCGCCCCAAATACCGACGCTCGAGGCGATAGTGACTGCGAATTTACCATAAAGCTGATACGATGAGGACAACGGGCCGGAGTATGCCGGTAGTACACCTGCTTTGGGAGCAGGCAGACCGAGTTCAATTCTCGGCGGCCCGATGATTAGACGATTTGCGGCAGGTAGGAGACGCGGGTCATGCCGTCAGCGCGGCGGAGCCACACGAGGATTCCGTCGACCTGCCACTCCCCTTCCCAGCCTTTCTCAAGGACATACCACTCTCCCGTGCGGGCGACCTTGTACACCTTCGCTTCGTGCAAGTTGAGCGAGGGATCGTACACATCGTGCGAGTCGTTTTCGTCGGGGAATCTGTGCACGAGGACCGTCTTCACTTCGACGAAATGGAGCGTATTTTCTTTCTTTGCGATGATGTCGAGCTCGCCCGTTTTTCGCGCGATATTGCGGTCGACAATCGAGAATCCGTGCCGCTTGAGATACTCGCAAGCGACGCTCTCTCCTAGGTTACCGACCTGTTTACTGGTGAGAGATGCTATGTTCACGGCTTTTAGAAATACGGCTCATTTCCTTACTATTTCACGGACTTGTTAAAAAGTCTGCTGTCCTTTATCCCCAGTGTGCACAGGTTTGTACACAACTCCAAAGTCGTTTCGAAATCACGATTTTGGTCGTGCGTGTATGGAAATGCCCATACCCGCACTTCGCGCGGCGAAAAAGAGAAAGACCGACGCAATGTCGGTCTTTCTCTTTTTGCCTTACTCAGTGCGGGTAGGGAGAATCGAACTCCCATCATCTGATTGGCAACCAGATGTTCTACCATTGAACCATACCCGCGCTGGCGACATGATAACACGTCACCTGTTTATTTTTCCAGTGCTTGTGCCCTCGCCAGGATTCGAACCCGGAACGGCTGATCCGAAGTCAGCAGTGATATCCATTTCACCACGGGGGCGTGTCTTTAGTGTACGGCACTGTGATAGGATTTGGAAATGCAGTATCGTATTCCGTCTGAAGTTACAACAGTTGAAGACGTCCTACGAAAGGCCGGCTATGAGTCGTATCTCGTCGGTGGCTGCGTCCGAGACCTGATTATCGGCCGAGAACCGAAGGATTGGGACATCACCACAAATGCTCACCCTGAGCAGATCCAGGGCCTATTCCCTGATTCTTTTTATGAAAATGACTATGGAACGGTCGGCGTGAAGACTGATTCAGAGGACCCTCGTCTCGCGATCATCGAAGTGACCCCCTATCGTACCGAGTCAGAATATTCTGATAAGCGCCGACCAGATAAAGTAGAGTTCGGTGCTTCCCTGCTTGAAGACCTCGCGCGCCGTGACTTCACCATCAACGCTATCGCACTTGAAGACTCTCGAGGACATTTGATTGACCCGTACGACGGTCAAAAGGACATAAAGGACAAGCTCATTAGAGCCGTCGGCAACGCGTCGGAACGTCTCAATGAAGACGCGCTCCGTATGCTCCGTGCCGTACGTCTCGTTGCAGAACTCGATTTCGGCATCGACGGGACGACTGCGGCGGCGATAAGCGAAAATAGCAAGCATTTAAGCCATGTTTCACGTGAAAGAGTGAAGGATGAACTTGTGAGAATACTCAATTCGACTCAGCCAATGAACGCCCTCGTACTCGCACAGCGTCTTGGCATCCTCGAATATATCTCAGCGGATCTCGTCCGCGGCATTGGTGTGGAGCAGAACCAGGCGCACAGCTATGACGTCTTTGAGCACCTGATGCGCACTATGCAGCACGCGGCCGATAAAGACTGGAACTTTGATATCCGCCTCGCCGGCCTCTTCCACGACGTGTCTAAGCCGGAGACTCGCCGAAAGAACGAGAAAGGAGAATGGACCTTCCACGGCCACGAGGTCGTTGGTTCACGTGTAACAAAGAAGGCGCTCGAAGACCTGCACTTCCCTCGCGAGACAATCGACAAGGTGGTCAAACTGGTCAGGTGGCACATGTTCTTTTCTGATCCCGAGCAGATTACCCTCTCAGCCGTGCGTCGGATGATTAAGAACGTCGGCGAGGAGAACATCTGGGACCTTCTAAATCTCCGTATCTGCGACCGTATCGGCACCGGCAGACCCAAGGAACAGCCCTTCCGCTTCCGTAAGTACAAGGCAATGGTTGAGCAGGCGCTCCGCGATCCTATCTCAGTCGGTATGCTGAAGACCGGCGGAGAACGCATAATGGAGAAGTTTCATGTGGAACCGGGACCTCGTATCGGCTGGACCCTAAACGCACTTCTTGAGGAAATACTTGATGATTCTGCTAAGAATACCGAGGAATATTTGGATAAAAGAACTAGTGAACTGCTCGCTTTGTCAGACGAAGAGCTTAAAAAGCTTGGCGAATCAGGGAAAAAGAAGAGGGAAGAGGCAGAGGATGAGGAAGTACGCCAGATAATGTCGAAGCACCACGTCTGCTAGCTATTCCAGCCAGTATTGTTCCACGTGGAACAATTTGATATATAATGTATGAAATGCTTGCTTATCCACAGCACTTTGAATGAAGTCTGACTTCATTCAAAAGCGATGCGTGTGCGGTTGGGTGTTACACGTGGAACAGTGTTGAATTAAAAAAGCCACCCAGTTTGGTGACCGTTGGCGGGGTAGGAGCTTGGGGCGTTAAATGGTGCCTACGATCGAGATGTGGGTAGCTTTTTATCTCAACTGATATTTGCGTACTGGCACTTCCTAAAAACAAGGAACATCATGCCGGAGGGCTTGTGTCAGGAATCATCCTGAATGTGGGCAGACACCTCGCAAGGAAGGCAGAGCGCCGACGAAAGAACGAGAATGTACAATCGCCTCTCCTTTGTTGATACTAGTCCACTAAAGGACATTGTAAAGGACACCCTGTGGATAACTGTCCTTTACTGGAGCCGTTCAGGAGACCCGAGTCCGCGAGGGCCGAATGAACGAGATATAGATTGTGTGGCGGAGGCCGCATCCCTGTCCAGCAAAAAACCTGGTCCCGCGTCTTCGCGGGTTTTTTATGAGATGGTGATGGAAACAGGGCAGTGGTCGGAGCCGAAGATGTCGGGGTGGATCTCGGCTTTCTTCACGTGTTTCATAAACTCGCTTGCGACGAAGAAGTAGTCGATGCGCCAGCCGACATTGCGGTCGCGCGCGCGGGTGAACATATCCCAGTAGCTGTACGCCTCCTTGGTGTTGGGGTGGAAGTGGCGGAAGGAGTCCATGTAGCCGGCAGCCACCACCTCGTCTATCCAGGCGCGCTCCTCGGGGAGAAAGCCGGTGTTCTCTTCATTTTCTTTTGGTCTCGCCAAGTCTATCTCTTCATGGGCGGTGTTCACGTCGCCGCAGAAAATGACGGGCTTCTCCTTACGCAGTTTCTCGATGAACTTTAGAAAGGCGTCGTAGAAGCGCATTTTGTAGTCTAGACGTTCGGGACCTTGTCCGCCGTTGGGAAAATAAGCATTGAGAAGCCAGAAATCCTCATATTCTGCGCCGATGAGGCGCCCCTCCTGGTCGAATTCCGGGATGCCCATGCCGTAAATCACTTTCAGCGGCTCAACTTTAGAATAGAGAGCGACACCGCTATAGCCCTTCTTAATCTGACAGGAAGAAAAGAATGCCGAATACCCGGCAGGGGAGAGGAACGCTTCAGAAAGCTGGTCCGGATTCGCCTTGGTCTCTTGGAGGCAGAAGATATCTGGCTTCACGCCCGCGAGAAATGATTCCCAGTAGCTCTCCTTGGCGAGCGACCGCAAGCCGTTTACGTTCCACGACACGAGTTTCATTTGAGTATTGTATACCACTGGTCGCTTCGCCGCCGGCAGGCATGCTTGTTCTCGGACACGCATAATTTTCTGGCTGAAAATTTGCTGTGTCTCACGCCGTCGCGTTCCGACACGTCCTCGACCATGCACGCCTCCCTGCTTCGTCAGCTTCGGGACTTCCCGTGGAACTTTTTATGGATTTCGCGCAAGTGCGAGTCGGTGATGTGGGTGTAGATCTGGGTCGTGTTGATAGAGGCGTGGCCGAGGAGCTGTTGGACACTGCGGATGTCGGCGCCATTTGAGAGGAGGTCGGTGGCGAAGACGTGGCGGAGGGTGTGGGGCGTGACGACGTTCGTGATGCCGGCGCGCGCGACGTAGGTCTTTAAGTGGCGCTGGATATCGCGCGGGATGATGCGGTGGAGCTTATTCGGCCGGCCGTCGACGAAGAGCGCCTCCTCCATATCCTTGCGCGCTTTGAGGTACGCACGCACCGCTTCCTTCGCAGTGGGGGAGAGGAAGACGACTCGCACCTTCTCGCCCTTGCCGCGCACCGAGAGCTCGTCGCGCGTGAGATCAATATCAGAGTTTAATGAGCAAAGTTCAGACACGCGCAGACCGGTAGAGAAGAGCATCTCCAGTATCGCGGCGTCGCGCAGATAGGCGACCTTCTTATCTTCATCAGTCTCTTTTTCATATGCCTCGCCAGGCGCCTTCATGAGTCGTTCGAGTTCAGCGGAGGTGATGAGGTCGAGTTGGCGCTCGGGGAGCTTGGCGAGCTCTATCTTCTCCGGGGAAATAGCGTCGATATCACGTTTCCGCAGGAACTTGAGGAAGGCGCGGAGCGCGATCATGTAGTAGTTCTGGGTGCGGCGCTTCATCGAGTCGGCCTTCGTCCCTTTCTGCCGGTTGAGCCAGAGGCGAAAGTCGCGCACATTCTGCTCGGTGATGTCGCTCACACTCTTTATCTGCATCTGCTCGAAGTAGCGGGAGAGGTATCTATCATAATTTTCGATAGTCTTCACCGCGCGTCCGCGCTCAATCTCAATGTATTCAAGAAACTGGCGCTTGGCGACCTCAGCTTGCATATAGAAAGTATACCAATAATGTGCGCACAATATTAATAGCTGCATTCCATAACACTTGCGTAAATAGGCAAGATATGGTAGGGTATCTCTACTCATGCTTACCACGAAGAAAAAGGCGGCGGTGATGAAAAGCACCGCCCGGCACGACACTGACACCGGTTCTCCGGATGTACAGGTCGCGCTCCTTTCGCGTCAGATCGACGAACTCGCAAAACATTTGAAGAAAAACCCGAAGGATTTTCATTCTCGTCGCGGTCTCTTGCAGATGGTTGCCGATCGTCGCATGCATCTCCGCTATCTCGAGACGAATGACAAGCGCCGTTACAACGCTTTGATAAAGAAGTTGGGTCTCAAGAAATAGCTTTTTTGGGTGGTAAGCAAAGCTTTCCACCTGCGCTCGTTCGTAAAAGAAATATCGGAATCTTCCTTTTACTCGCTCGTTTGGTGGTAGTATGGGGTGAGTGAGTCGTTTTATTATTTTGTTTTTATAAGAAAATTTATATGGCAGTTATCAAACATCCCGCTCAGCGTGTCGGCGTATTCATAGACACACAAAATCTCTATCACAGTGCGAAACATCTCTATAAGGCGCGCGTCAACTTCGGAAAGGTTCTCGAAGAGGCCGTGGGCGGCCGCATCCTCGTGCGCGCCATCGCCTACGTCATCTCGACCGAGAGCGGCGAAGAGTCAAACTTCTTCGAAGCGCTCACCAAGATGGGTATCGAGACGAAGGTGAAAGACCTTCAGATATTCGCCGATGGTGCGAAGAAGGCCGATTGGGACGTCGGGCTCGCGATTGACGCGGTCAAGCTCGCTCCGAAGCTCGATACCGTCGTGCTTGTCACCGGCGACGGCGATTTCATCCCGCTCATCCAGTACTTGGACATGAACGAGGGGTGTCAGGTAGAGGTCATCTCCTTCGGCAAATCTTCTTCGGGCAAACTGAAGGAAGCGGCGCATGCATTCACCGATCTGTGCGACGATCCGCGCAAATACACCATCACCTCGCGCGCATAACAGCGGTACACATCGTGCGCGATGCGCTATTATAGAGCGTAATGGACACTCAGGGCACTCCTTCTGTTCCGCCAGACAAAGAATCTCCGCCTGCCGGTGCGCAGGAACCGGAGAAATATATCCGCACCTTCGCGGGCGACATGGAGACGTTTAAAAAGGGTAATGCGCCCGACCTCGTGCCGCTCACTGCTCCGACACTAGAAGAGCGCCCAGTGGCGGCTCCTGCGACGCCGATACCGGTGCCTGTTTCAATCCAGAATCCGTCCATTGTTCCTAAAGCCGCACCGGCTTACATACCGCCCGCGCCGGCAAATGCTCCGATCAAGACGTATTCGAGTGATTTTTCGGACAGGATGAAGGAGCAACATGCGTCATCTGCAACAGTGCTCGCTGCTGAACAGGATTCGGCGCCCGTGCTCGTGCACTCATCTGCGCCGCAGGGACCTTCGCGGGCGAACGTGCTCTATTCTATTGCGGGCGGCATCCTCCTCATCGCCGGCGCCGCCGGCGCGTACATCGCATATTCTCGGTACCAAACGGCGCTCGCTCCCGTTGTGTTGGCTCCGAGCGTGCAGGCACCGATCTTTGTCGATGATCGCGAACAGATCTCGGGCACCGGTTCCGCGCTCCTCAGTGCGGTCGAGAAGTCGGTCGCTCGTTCCCTTACTCCGAACAACGTTCGGCTCCTCTATATCGCAAGTACGACCGGAAGTGTCTTCACTGCACTTCCGCTGTCGATACCGAGTGTCTTGATTCGGAACGTGAACACGGAGGGCAGTATGGCGGGGGTCGTGAACGCGGGCGGCAGTCAAAGTCCCTTCTTCATACTTTCCGTTTCGTCATACAGTAATACCTTCTCAGGCATGCTCGCATGGGAAAAAACAATGCCGCGCAGTCTCGTCAGACTGTTCCCTCCCTATCCGGTCGCATCCGGTTCGACCGCCTCGACGAGTGTGCCGCAGGCGATGGCTGTCGCAGGATTTTCCGACACGACAATCGCCAATCATGACGTGCGTGTGTATCACGACGAGTCGGGCCGGAGCGTCTTTCTCTATGGGTATTGGAATCAGGTGACGCTTGTCATCGCTCGCGACACCGCCGCATTCGTCGAGATACTAAAACGGCTTGCAACCTCGCGCACCCAATAATCTGCTATTATCCCTGCATGAAAACCGAACAATTTAGAAAGAAGCTCGAGGAAGAAAAGGCGCGACTCGAGTCGGAGATGGGAACGGTCGGCCGCAAGAATCCGACCGTCCCGGGGGACTGGGAAGCCGTCCCGTCGGAGGTGGGCACCGAGTCTGACCTCGCCGACCAAGCCGATGTCGTGATGAGCCGCGAAAGCAATACCGCCATCCTCGCTGATCTCGAGTCGCGATACGATACGGTCCTCGAAGCGCTTTCGAGAATCGAGAAGAAAGAGTATGGGAAGTGCGAAATCTGCGGTGAGGAGATAGGAGAGGCGCGCCTCAGCGCCGACGCCGCCGCGACGACCTGCGTGAAGCATTTATAATTGCCCATGGCTGTCGCTCGATCGGATCCTGCAACGGTTCGCTCGACAAAGAAAGCTCCATTACCGAAAGCCGGTTACGCCAAGACGCTCGCCGCACAGCCGGTCGGTTCTGGCGCTGAACTCGTGAGCGTGGAGGCTGACCTCACGCGCGGCTTACATAATTTCGCCGTCGTCGGTCTCGCTGATAAAGCGGTCGACGAGGCACGCGACCGCGTCTCGGCCGCTATCCGCCACTCGGGCTATAAGTCTCCGAAGCAACAGAATAAGCGCATCATCCTCTCGCTCTCGCCGGCGGATCTGAAAAAAGAAGGTTCGCACTACGACCTTTCCCTCGCTCTCGCCTATCTCATCGCCGCGGGCGACCTCCGCCCTCCTGAAGACGAGATGCTCTTGATTGGCGAGCTCTCTCTCGACGGCACGCTTCGAGCGGTGAAGGGTGTGCTCCCGCAGGTGCTCGCCGCGAAGCGCCATGGGACAAAGACCATTTTCGTACCACCAGGGAATGCTCGCGAGGCGCTACTTGCCGAGGGTATGACCGTGTATGCGCCGAAGTCGCTCTCTGAACTCATCGAACATTTAAAAGGAGTGAAGCCTTTGCCAAAGCTCGTGCGCGACCGCCGCACCGCACCGCCGCCGCCCGCGCTCGATCTCGCAGATGTGAAAGGGCAGGAGAGCGCGAAGCGCGCGCTCGAGATCGCGGCCGCTGGCCGGCACAACATCGTCTTCTATGGACCGCCCGGCACCGGCAAGACGATGCTTGCCCGCGCTCTCTCGGGGATTCTCCCGCCACTTACTGACGACGATATGCTCGAAGTGACGGCGATACACTCGACGGCCGGACTCCTCACCGAAAGCGAGGCGGTCTATTGGCCGCCCTTTCGCGCGCCGCATCACTCGATATCGCATGTCGCCATCGTGGGCGGCGGCGCCTTCCCGAAGGCGGGTGAAGTGACGCTTGCGCACAAGGGAGTTCTTTTTCTCGACGAGTTCCCGGAGTTCGACTCGCGGACGCTTGAGGCGCTTCGCCAGCCGCTTGAAGACCGCATCGTGACCGTCTCGCGCGCTCGCGCGACCGTCACGTTCCCGGCTGACTGCATGATTGTCGCGGCGATGAATCCGGCGGATACGCTCTCTGACGACTCTCGCGTCGCGCTTCGCGCCGCGGCGAAACAGGCGCGCCGCATCAGCCGGCCAATCGTTGACCGCTTGGATCTCTGGATTGAAGTGCCGCTTGTCCCGCACGACACACTCGCTAAACTTTCAGACGGCGAACCTTCTGAAGAAGTGCGCAAGCGTGTCGTCGCGGCGCGCACGCGCGTCGAGCGCCGCACCGGGAAGCGGGGAGCGACGAACGGTGCTCTCACCGGGCGCGAACTCGATGAGAAGAGCGGCTTCACCACTGCCGCAAAAGAGACGCTCACTCAGTCTGCCGCGCGCCTGCATCTCTCACCGCGCTCCTACCACCGCACGATGCGGGTGGCGCGCACGATTGCCGACCTTGCGGGCGCCGATACCGTGACTCCCTCCTTTGTACACGAAGCTTTGCAGTATCGCCCCCGCGGCCTCTTTGGATTCGAATGATTGAAAAATTAAAACACCCGCGGCGCCTCTGGCGCCGCGGGATTTTCTTCCTCTATTTCATTGCGGAGCACAGACGCTACCGACTGAGCACGTACGGAAAGGGTTGGCGGCACCGCGGACTTCAAAGTGGAGGTGCGGACCGGTCGAGAGACCGGTTGATCCGACATAGCCGATAACCTGGCCCGACGAGACGAACTGTCCTGGAGACACGATGGCGCTCCGCATGTGTGAGTAGAGCGTCTGGGTGCCGTTATCGTGCGTGATAACGACATAGTTCCCGTAGGCGCCGTTCCACCCGCCGTTATTGCGCGCGATGATGACCGTACCGGCCGCCGCGGCATGGATCGGTGTGCCGCGCGCCGCACCGAAGTCGATGCCGTTCCATCCGTGGATACCCTGGGTAAAGATGCTGCCCGGCACGGGATTCGTGTAGTAACCGGGTTGGGCGGAGCCGCTTCCGCCGAGGTACGGTTCGCTCTTAATCTTGCGCGGAGCGGAGCCCTTGGGGGCGACTGAAGCCGCCGGAGCGACTTCGCCGCCGGGGATAATGACCGTTGAACCGATAGCAAGCGGCTCTGCAGGATCAAGACCGTTGTACTGAGCTATTTCGTTTGCATCGGCGCCGTACTTTTTCGCAATAGATTTGAGCGTATCGCCCTTTACGATGGTGCGCTCGACGCCGGAAATCGGCAGGATGATAAGAGTGTCGCCCGGATGGACATCCCGTACGCCGGAGAGGTTGTTCGCCCAAATGATGGTATTTACCGAGACCCCGAACATGGTTGCGATATCGGAGAGCGTGTCGCCCCGACGGACGACGTATACCGAAATGTGGTCGGGAGCCGTTGCGCCCGCGACGTCCGCGATAGTGCCGGAAGGACCGGCGCTTGCGAGGAGCGCCCGACCCCCGGTTGTCTGAATGTTGTCGCCGAGACCTTTGTTCGGATTCGGATCAATATTGACGGACGCTTGGAGCGCTGGCGTCGAAGATCCCGGCATGAAGGTGCCGATGGCGGCATCCGCATTTGTAGAAAACGGCCAGAAGGCGTTCACGCGATCTGGCAGGAACACTGCGGTAGAGAAAATGGCCGCGAGTCCGAGTATGAAGAATGTAGAGTTGAATGTAATAGGGAAACAGGGGGTCCAGATGGTCGGTCTTTAATACAAAAATGGCTTACATAAGCCATTCCTTGCGTACTTCCATATCAGCGATACAGGGAGTATAGCCGAGTGAGACTGGTAGTCAATGAAGCCCCCGGATACCTGTGGAGAGCGGGTTTTGGGGTATATTTGGAAAGTGAAATATCTCGAAGGCTTAAACGAGGCTCAACGGCGAGCTGTACTCGCTCTCCACGGCCCTCTGTCGGTCCTCGCCGGTGCGGGGAGCGGGAAAACGCGTGTGCTCACCACCCGTATCTACCACCTTATCCGCGAGGGGGTGCCCGCCAATGAGATTTTGGCCGTTACGTTTACCAACAAGGCCGCCCGGGAGATGCGCGAACGGGTGCGGGCGATGCTCGGTGCGGACGCCGGCGTCCCGTTTGTCGCGACCTTCCACGGCCTCGGACGCGAGCTTTTGGAAAGTTACGGGAAAGCGATCGGTGTCCCGCGCTTCTTCAGCGTGTATGACCGCGACGATTCTGAAAAGGCGATAGCGGCGGCGCTCAAGGCGCTCGATGTGACCGCAAAGGAGTTCTCGCCTCGCGCCATCTTGGGCCGGATCTCGCGTGCGAAGAGCGAAGGGCTTCGTGCGAGCGAGTTCTATGAAAAGTATGCACGCGGCGGCTTCGGGGGGCGCATTACCGCGGAAGCGTGGTTGCGCTACGAGAAGGCGCTCGCCTCTGAAAAGGCGCTCGACTTTGACGACCTTATCGCGCTTCCGGTTCGGCTCCTCGAAGAACATGCGGACATCCGCGCGCTCGCACAGGATCGCTGGCGCTATATCCATATCGATGAGTATCAGGATACGAACGCGCTCCAAGGCCGGCTCGCGAACATGCTCGCGGCGAAGCATCGGAATCTGTTTGTCGTGGGCGATATCGACCAGACCATCTACACCTGGCGCGGCGCGACGATAGAAAATCTGCTTGAGTTCGATAAAGAATATCCGGAATCGCAGACGATTATTCTCGAACGCAATTACCGTTCGACGAAAAATCTGGTGGATGCGGCGAATGCAGTGATCGAGAAGAATAAAAATCGCAAAGAGAAATATTCGACGACCGAGCGCGCGAAGGGCGAGCCGATAACAGTGCATATCGCGCGAAGCGCCGAGGATGAGGCGAGTTGGATCGCGCACAAGGTGCGCGAGCTGATGCACGATGGTGTGAAGCCCGAAGCAATCGCGATACTCTTCCGCACGAATTTCCAATCGCGCGCGCTCGAGGAGGGTCTGCTGCATGCGGGCGTACCATACAAGCTCTTGGGTACGCGATTCTTCGCGCGCAAGGAGGTGAAAGATGCGCTCGCGTGGATGCGGCTCGCGATAGATCCTTCGCGCGAAGTCGATAAATTGCGCGCGGCCGCCGCGCCGGCGCGCGGGATCGGCAAGGTGACGCTCGGGAAGCTCGCCGCAGGGCAGCGTTCCGCTCTTCGTGCCGGAGAACTCGCGAAAGTTGAAGCGTTTGAAAGAGTCATCGACGAACTCGCTCGCGCGGCCGCCGCACTCGCACCGTCGGCATTTGTGAAGCTCGTCGTGGAGAAGAGCGGCATGCGCCGCGTACTCTACGACGAGGGAAGTGAAGAAGATCGCGAGCGATTCCAGAACGTCGAAGAGCTCGCCTCGGTCGCGACACGGCACGATATGACCCCCGGGAAGGAGGGTATCGCGGCATATCTGGCCGAAGCGGCCCTAGCGAGCGATCAGGACGAGCTCGATCAGGGGGAGAAAACGGGTGTCACTCTCATGACCGTTCATGCGGCAAAAGGTCTTGAATTCGATACGGTTTTCGTGAGCGGCATGGAGGAAGGTCTGTTCCCGCACCAAGGTATGGGCGGCGAGAATGACCGTGATGAAGAAGAGGAACGGCGACTCTTCTATGTCGCGATGACACGCGCACAGAATCGTCTCTTTCTCACGCTCGCGCGCATTCGTAAAATTTATGGGAGCGATACGTATGCAGAACCGTCATCCTTTCTTGCCGATATCGATGGGGCGCTGATGTGCTATGACGAGACCAACGGAGAGGAGATCATCGAGGCTTAGGCGGCCTCTTGTTCCGGTTCAGAAATGCCGAAGTGTCGTTTGAGAGCCGCTTCAACATGCGGGCGCTGGTGTTCCGGAATTTTCTTCCACTCAACTTTGCCTTCGGGGTTCTCTTTGAAATACTTCATTGCGATATCGAAATGGTGAGCGCCCATACCGGAAGTTGTTTTTGTCTTGTTCTCGATGTGTTCGATGCCTTTAAGCACTACCTCCTTTGCTCGCTCGAGATCATCATGCCCAAAACTGTGCTCGTAACGCAAGATGTGGCGGACTCCTCCTTCACGGTCGAAGTTGTCTGGCGTAAGATGATGTTTTTCCATACAATGAAAGTATACACTCATGCGGGCTAACCCTTCAACGGCGTTCAAGGCGAGAAAATCGCTCGGA
Organism: uncultured Candidatus Saccharibacteria bacterium; assembly: GCA_964371445.1. Classification (GTDB taxonomy): domain Bacteria; phylum Patescibacteriota; class Minisyncoccia; order Phycocordibacterales; family Phycocordibacteraceae; genus C7867-001. Next base: position 67,015 of record CAYJLK010000002.1, on the reverse strand, counting down.
CAAAATTTCCTGATGCATGCGCGCATTGCCGAGCGCATCGCGCTTGTCGCGGGCCTCTCTCCGGACGCAGTTGTGTTCGAGATAGGGCCCGGAACGGGGATGCTCACGCGCGAGCTCTTGAAGCTATCGCGAAAGGTGATCGCGCTTGAGGCAGACCAGGGACTTTTTGAAACATTAGAGAGCGACTTCGCAGATGAGCGCGCGAGGGGGAGATTAGAGTTGCTGCACGGTGACATCCGCACGTTCGACATTTCTTCGCTCCCGAAAGGATACGCGCTTGTCGCGAACATCCCGTACTACCTGACAGGAGAAATATTTCGCATGTTCCTCGAGACATCGAACCAGCCGAGCGCAATGACGCTCCTCGTGCAGAAAGAAGTCGCCGAGCGTATCACCCGTTCGAAGAAAGAAAGCATCCTCTCGCTCTCGGTGAAGGCGTATGGCGAACCGACATACGAATTCACGGTCAAGCGCGGCGCATTTCTGCCCGCACCGAAGGTAGACTCGGCAGTGCTTTCTATCCGCGGTATCTCGCGTCGGCGCTTCGCGTCAAAGGCTCAAGAAGAGATATTTTTCGTGCTTCTGCACGCCGGGTTCGCCCACAAGCGGAAATTCGTGCGGAAGAATCTTGCAGAAGCAGGTCTGTCGCAGGGGAATATCCCGGAAAAGGCGCGCGCCGAGGACCTCTCCCTTTCCGACTGGCTCACTCTGGCGAACGTCTGACATGCGCCGGTGCCGTAGTGCACCTTTATACCTATACAGACACTATCTCTCTCCGGCACGACTGCTATACTTTAAAGCGATACTATGGGGGAAAGACTGCTTCCACATTGGCGAATCGTAGCCGCATCGCTCTTCTCAGCGGTTTTGGTCATTGGCGCCTATATGCTCGCGAAGAGCGTCGAGTCTCCTTCGACCGCTCAGGCTTCTACTGAAACAGAGCTTCTCCAAGCGATCGCGACACGAGATACCGACGGCGACGGTCTCCCTGATTGGGAAGAGGCGCTCTACGGGACCGATTCGCATATGACCGATACGTTCCGTCTCGGCATGACCGACGGCGCCGCTGTCACCAAGGGTCTGATCGTACCGAAAGCGATTGCCGATATTGCCGTCACGGCCTCCTCCTCTCCTATGAGCCTCGACGGCTCGCTCCCGCCGCCGCCCGCAGAAGGGACCTTGACTGCCGCCTTCGCGAGAAATTTCTTCACGATCTATCTGGCGGCGAAGGAAGCGAAGGGCGGGGCGAATCTGTCTGAAAGCGAGATGGTTGCCATCTCCGGTCAGGCTCTCGAATCGCTCAAGTCGACCATCGCCATCGCCCCCGATTACCGATCCGCAAAAGACCTTGCGGTTTCTGGCTTCGGTGCCGATGCGCTCAAGACATTTGCGGTGAGCGCTGAAGCGGTACTCCTGAAGAATACGAGTAATGCGACGACGAGCGAGATTAATTATCTGAAGAGTGCTCTCCTCAACGGCGATACTACGGCATATCCGCACATCGCTTCGATAGCGAAGGCGTATCGGGATTCTGCGGTCGGTCTCGCCGTGTTGCCGGTGCCCAAGGAGCTCGCCGCCGATGCGCTCACGCTGGTCAATGCACTCATGCGCATGAGCCAGATAGCGACCGATTTCACGCGTGCCGATACCGATCCGCTCGCGACGATGCTCGCGCTCGATCAGTATCCAAGGGCGGTAATCGCACTCGGAACGGCATTCACGAATATCGGTAGGATATATGCGGCGGCGGGCGTCACGCTCCCCGATAAGACGCCGGGAGCCTCGTTCGTGAACCTCATCGCGGACATCACGCCCACAAAACCATGATGCCGCGCTTCTTCTCTTCTGCACTCGCAATACTCCTCACGGTCACACTCATCGCGCCTTCGGCATTTCTTGTTTTACCGCAGAGAGTGCATGCACAGTACGCGGTCGTAGAGGTCGGGAAGAATCTGTTTCAGAGTACCATCACCGCGCTTAAGAGCACGCTCACCTCGGTAAATACTGCCACCACTGCGTGGGCGACGACTGCCCAACAGATCAATGCCTATGTGCTCCAGCCGCTCGCCTTTGTCCTCTCGGGGAACCTGATGAAGATGCTCACTGCCGGCATTATAAATTTCGTCATCGGCAAGGCAAACGGCACCGGCATTCCGCAATTTGTAGTGGATGTGCAGAAGTCTCTGCAGACGGTGGGAGATGCGCGGGCGCTCGGATTCTTCGACCAATTCGGGCGGAATTCGAATTCGCCATTCGCCTCTTCGATTGCCTCTTCGCTCCGCACCAACTATCTCGCCAAGACGAGTCTCGCCGGCTTCTGGGCAGAAAATATGAATACGCTCGCCGCCTCGACGCCCTCGTACCGACCGAGTTTTCTCACGGGGAATTGGTCGCAAGGCGGCATAGCCGCATGGTTCGCCCTCACGACGCGGACGGAGAATAATCCCTATACGCTCTATCCGGCCGCGCAGAGCAAGCTCGGGGATCTCGTCGGACCAGGCGTCGGCGGCGCCACCGGCGCGCGCCTCGCAGAATTGAGCTGGGGCCAGGGCTTCGCCTCATGGTGCGGCGCCAGCGACCAGACCACTACCGAAGATAATGACGGTACGGCGATGGAGGGCGTCAATCCCGGAGACCCTTGCACCAACAAGGACGGCACGCAGGGCACCATCAAGACCCCTGGTTCGGTCATCGTGGGAACCCTTAATAAAATACTCGGCGGCCAGCAGGACATCATCACGCGCATGGGCAACGTCGGTCCCGAGATTAATAGCATCTTGGGAAATATCGCAACGGTCATGAAGACCGTGAATTTCGCGGTAGAGATTCTCGGTGGTTCGGAGTCAGGAGGACTCTTCGGCATCGACCAACCTGCCGGGTCGAACTCGACCTCCCGGCTTATGGAATATGAGAGGGCGTCGGGTTCTCTCGGAGCCTCGAACGCTTCTATTTATCAGACCGCCGCAAGTTCTCCGATATCCGGTTCTGATCTGACAAGCCGCATCACGCAGTATGAATCGGCGTGGAACTCGTTACAGACATCGGCAGAGACTGCTTCGACGAGCGTCGTCTCTCTCGCGAACTACTGCACTGCCGCCGCCGATACTGCCGCACGCGATGCGCTAAATGCGGTTGACGAATTCGGCAATCGACTCTGGTCGGGGACAGACTTGAACAGCGTCCACACCGTCTTTATCGATGCTGCGCGGGCGCAGGCGGTGACGGCGAAGGCGGCGCTCGCGTCTACGGGCGAGATCGCCTCGGTCTTCTCACAAGCGGCGGCAGCAGATGTGATTATCGCCGCTGCACGTGCGGCGGTGCAGAAGGTCCAAGCCGAATTGAACTCGGGTGTCGATCCGAAGGGAGATGCATATATTGCCGATGTGCAGGCGCTCCAGGCAATGGCGCCAACTATGACGGATGTCGGGAACGCTCAGCAAGAGGCGGAGGCGTTTGGGATTGCCGATGCCGCTCCGGCGGGCTCCCTCACTGTCTCAGGAGGGTCGATCCTTGATCGGATGATTCTCATCACGACGAATGCGGCGGCACTCAAGACGACGGTCTGTAATCCAAACTCATCCTTATATGTAGTTCAGGCTACCGGTGGCTGATATGCGACATTTCTTTCTTATTTCATTCGCCGCTCTCTCGCTCGTCATGACGGCGGGCGCATTAGCGCCCGCCGCGCATGCGCAGTTCGAAGCCCTGGTCGACAGCCCCCTTACTGAACAACAAGCTAATCAGGCCGCAGTCAGCGGATTCGCAGAAGCCGCAAAGACAGCAACCGACTTGCCGAAGAACCCCGACAACAGCGAAGGGTTCAGCCAGGTGATGATCTGGATCATGAGCCTCTTCGCGTGGCTCGTCGGCGTCGCGGCCGTCACCCTCAACTACGCGGTCTACTACACCGTCGTCACGATGGGGGACTATGTGAATAACCTCTCCGCCATTGGTGTCACCTGGCGCATCCTTCGCGACATCGGGAACATCATGCTCATCTTCGGCTTCCTCTTCGCCGGCATCGCGACAATCATCAATTACGACCTCTACGGATGGGGGAAGAAGATGATCCCCATGATGCTCATCGCCGCAGTCTTCCTCAATTTTTCCCTTTTTATATCTGAAGCAATTATCGACACTGGCAACCTCTTCGCGACACAATTCTATACGCAGATTAACGGCGGCAAGCTACCGACCCCTCAAGACATGAACAGCATGTCTCCCTCAAGTGAGGGGATCAGCAACAAGATCATGGGTCAGCTCGGACTCCAGACTCTTTATGATGTAAGGACGAACACATCGGTATTCAAGGCCGGGAATTCCTGGATCATCGGCTTCATGGGCATCCTGCTCTTTATCATCACCGCGTTCGTGATGTTCTCGCTCGCCTTCATTCTTATTGCGCGGTTTGTTGTGCTCATCTTCCTCATCATTCTCTCGCCGGTCGGCTTCGCGGGGCTCGCCGTGCCCAAGCTCGAAGCTCAGGCGAAGAAGTGGTGGAGCGAGCTCGCCGAGCAGACCATCACTGCGCCCGTCCTGCTCCTCACGCTCTATATCGCGCTCGCCGTCATCACGGACGTCAATTTTCTCACCGGCCTCTGTCAACCGTCTGCGGGTTCCACGAACACTTCCTGTTCCTCGAATTGGCTTGGTTACGTGTCAGGGAACTTCGCCGGCTTCGCGAGCATGATGCTCTCCTTCTTCGTCGCGATGGGGCTCCTGCTCGCCGTCGTCCTCTTCTCGAAGAAGCTCTCTGCCGCCGGCGCCGGCTGGGCGTCGAAGAGCGCCGGGGCGCTCACCTTCGGTGCCACCGCGTGGGGAGTGAACCGGACTCTCGGACGAGGCGCATATTTTGCTTCTCGTGGATTGAGGCAGAGCAAGACGTTCAACAAGGTAAACGCGCTCACAGGCCGCGTGATGACAGGAACTCTCGATCATGTTGCAACAGGGAGCTTTGATATACGCGGGTCGGGTGCGCTGAAGAAGTTCCCCGGCGGCGGCATTGAAGCTGGAGAGGCGCAGAAGGGAGGTTTCGTAGAAGCCCGCAACAAGAACATCAAGGCGCATGAAGAGGAAGCGAAGTATATTGAAACTGCCCACAAAGACGCTCACCGAGAGACTTCGTCTGAGTTGACAAGCATTGCGCAAGCGAAAAAGACGCTCGAAGATGCGACAAGGGCGAAAGGAACAGCCGAGGGATTAAAGAATAAGACGCGGCAAGAGTATGACGCTGCGGAGGTGGTGATGAGACGGAACGAAGCCGAAGTTGCACGACTTTCAGCTATAGACAAGGCCGATAGAACCGCTGGGCGACCCTCGAGTGTCGGTTCTGCTCTTCGGGCGGCACAACAGAATCTCGAATTGGTTAAGACGAACTTTGCTACAGTGACTTCGAAACTTGGTGCGGCCGCAAAAGACCTCGAAGCTGCTGCAGTCGCAGAAACTAGTGCAAAGAAGGCGAACGAGGCGGCAGAAAAAGCTCCAAAAGACAGGTTGAGTGGTGCAATAAAGGCGAGCAAGACTGCCTATGCTGAGGGTATTAGCATCCCGCTTAATCCGGTGACCTTTATCACCTACGGCCCCGATAGCTCAGCTGCGGCACGGAAGATTAAGGAATCTTTGAAAGAAAAACCGACCAAAGATAAGTTCCTCGATGCAGCGAAAAAAATGGCGAAAGAACTGGAAGATGTTGAAGAGAAATCTGGAAGCGAGAAACCAGTAGAGGAAAAGAAAGAGGAGCCGCCGAAGCCCGAAGGCGCGCACTAATTAAACTATGAACCAAGACCAATCGGAACTGACACTCGAAGAAAGCATCAAGCAGGTGATGCAGACCTTGCCGCCGGTGATACGCGCGTACCTTGTACAAGGGAAGTATACGGTGGTCGCGCGGGGATTGATGGCGAAGTACGCGCTCCGCATCGATCAGGCGGGAGTGCTCGAGCGGGAGATTATGCTGCTCCTGATGGGCATCGAGAACCCCGACGAATTCATTAAAGTGCTCACCGATGAAGCTCAACTCGGCCAACAAGTTATTAACGGTATCGTGCGGGACGTGAATAGTCAGATTTTTGTTCCGCTGCAGGAAGAAGAGAGGAAGAATGGTATGGGGAATGCGCCTCAGCCGGCTGTGCAGCCTCCGAGCCATTTTCATTTGGAAAATAAGATTCCCGCTGGAGTGAGCAAACGACCCGCTCTGCGAGATGTGCTGGCCGCCGTCACGATGACGCCGAATAACAGGATGCTCGAGGACCATGAAGAGCCGCATATCGAGTTTAAGCAGGCGTCAATGCCTCCTGCGCCGCAGGCGAATCTTCCAGGTGCGATGCCATCGGTCGCGGTCCCCGAGGTTCGACCTTCGCCCATATTACCCAAGGTCGAACCTCACATTCCGAAAGCCGCGCCGATTCAGCCGCGCCCTATCCCCGCCGGAGCCCGCGCCCCTTTCGTGGTCGTTCCCAAAGTCGAATCATCGGCTTCGCCGAAGACCGTCCCTTCGACTCCCGCAGAGCCCCCCGCTCCGGCCAAACCCTATAGCGTTGATCCATACCGCGAACCTATTGACCACTAGCGTCGGAGTTGCGTTCTGTCGCACTATTATATATAGTGCCTCTATCCCGCGTTCGCGGGTTTTCAAATACATGTCTACCATCAATCAGCTCTCCAAGAAGGGCCGCAAGTCGAAATCGTCGAAGACGAGCAAGCCGGCGCTTGCTCGCGGTTTTAATGCACTCTCGAATCGTCCGACGTTCTATCCCTCTCCCTTCAAGCGCGGCGTCTGCACCAAGGTGACGACGAAGACCCCGAGAAAGCCGAACTCCGCTATCCGCAAGATCGCCCGTGTCCGCCTCACGAACGGGATGGAAGTTACGGCCTACATCCCCGGCGAAGGGCACAACCTCCAGGAACACTCGGTGGTGATGCTTCGCGGCGGCCGCGTGAAGGATATCGGCGTGCAGTACACCATTATACGCGGCAAGCTCGACACGAGCGGCATCGAGAAGCGCCGTCGTTCGCGTTCGCGTTACGGTGCGAAGCGCCCGAAGTAATATGAGACGTCCGTTAAAGAAAAAGCGCACCTGGCGACCGGACCTCAAGTACGGTTCTGAGACGCTGACTCGTTTCATCAATGCCGTTATGTGGAGCGGGAAGAAGGATACGGCACGCGCTGTTGTCTATGGCGCTCTCGCTGAGATAGAGAAGGGCGGTGCAAACCCGCTTGAGACGTTTGAATCCGCGCTTCGCAACGTCTCGCCGCTTATGGAAGTGCGTTCCCGCCGCGTCGGCGGCGCCAACTACCAGGTGCCACGTGAAGTCCCGCAGTCCCGCCGCCTGGCGCTCTCCTTCCGCTGGCTCATCGGCGCTGCGCGCGCGAAGAAAGGGAAGCCGATGGCCGAGAAGCTCGCCGCCGAACTTCTCCTCGCCGCCAAGAACGAAGGCGACGCGATCAAGAAGAAGGATGAGATGCACCGCATGGCGGACGCGAACAAGGCCTTTGCCCATTTCGCTTGGTAAGCTCGCAGAGCCGAGCTTCCTCCCTGCACTCGCTTCGGACAAATATGTGCAGACACGCATTTGTCACTCAGCTCGTTTGGTAGTAGTCTTAGCAATAACGCCACGGCGCTTTTATTTTTTACCCATTTTATGAACAGAGACTATCCGCTCGAGAAAGTACGCAATTTCGGCATCATCGCGCACATTGACGCGGGGAAGACGACCACCAGCGAGCGCGTCCTTTTCTATACGGGTTCTCAGCACAAGATCGGCGAGGTGCATGAGGGCGAGACGACCACCGACTGGATGGAACAGGAGCGCGAACGCGGCATCACCATCACCGCCGCCGCTATCACCTGTTTCTGGACGAAGACGGGCGAGAAGGACAAGAAGGATACGGCGAAGAAATTCCGTTTCAATGTTATCGACACGCCGGGACATATCGATTTCACTGCTGAAGTGAAGCGCTCGATGCGCGTGCTTGACGGTGCTATCGTCGTCTTCGACGGTGTCGCGGGCGTGGAGCCGCAGTCCGAGACCAACTGGCGTTATGCCGACGAGGCTCAGGTGCCGCGTGTCTGCTTCATCAACAAGCTCGATCGCACGGGAGCATCCTTCGAGCGTTCCTACGCGAGCATCCTCGATCGGCTCTCGCCGAAGGCTATTCGCATGCAGATCCCTATCGGCGAAGAGTCCGCACATGAAGGGTGCGTCGACCTGCTCACGATGAAGGCATATACCTTTTCGGGGAATATGGGTGAGGATGTCATCGAAGGGGACATACCGGCGAATCTTCTCGAAGACGCGAAGAAGTATCGTGCCGAGCTCGTCGAACGCATCGTCGAGAACGATGATGCCGCGATGGGCGCGTACCTCGAGGGCACAGAGCCGAGCGTGGATGAATTGAAAAATATATTACGCAAGGCGGTCATCGCAAACGAAGTCTTCCCGGTATACACGGGCTCGGCGCTTAAGAACAAAGGCGTCCAGCTCGTGCTCGACGCCGTCGTCGACTATCTCCCGTCTCCGCTCGACCTCCCGCCCGCCACCGGCACGAACCCGAAGACCGGTGAGCCGATCGAACGCCATGCAAACGACGACGAGCCGTTCTGCGCGCTCGCCTTCAAGCTCCAGACCGACCCGTTCGTCGGCGCGCTGACCTTCTTCCGTGTGTATTCGGGCACGCTCACCGCCGGCTCGTACGTCTATAACTCGACGACAGGCTCTAAAGAGCGCATTAGCCGCATCGTCCGGCTCCAGGCCGATAAGCGCGAAGAAGTCTCCCAGGTGTTCACGGGCGAGATTGCCGCCGCCGTCGGCCTCAAAGATACGAAAACGTCGCACACGCTCTGCGATGAAGCGAATCCGATCATGCTCGAGGAGATCAAGTTCCCCGAGCCGGTGGTATCGCTTCGCATCGAGCCCAAGACCAAGGCCGATCAGGAGAAGATGGGTGTTGCGCTACGCAAGCTCTCGGATGAGGACCCGACCTTCCGCATCAAGACTGATGAAGAGACGAACGAGACCATCATCTCAGGCATGGGCGAACTGCATTTGGAAATTCTCGTCGACCGTATGAAGCGCGAGTTCAACGTTGTTGCCGATGTAGGAAAGCCGCAAGTGGCGTATCGCGAGACGATTCTCGGATCTTCGGAGGCGGAAGGGAAGTACATCAAGCAGACCGGCGGCCGCGGCCAGTATGGTCATGTGAAGATCCGCATGAAAAAGATGGAACCGGTGGATCCGGAGAAGAAGGTTGCAAAGAACGTCATGCGCGAGGATCATTTCGAATTCATCAACAACATCAAGGGCGGTGTCATTCCTCAGGAGTTCATCACACCAGTGGAGAAGGGGCTCCGCGAAGCGATGTCGCGCGGCTTCCTCGCCGGCTTCCCGATGGTCGACGTCTCAGTCGACCTCTACGACGGCAGTTACCACGATGTCGACTCGTCGGAAATCGCCTTCAAGATTGCGGCTTCGATGGCGTTTAAGGAAGCGGCACAGAAGGCGAAGCCGGTCATCCTCGAACCGATCATGCGCGTCGAAGTCATCGTGCCGGATCAGTTCATGGGCGACATCACCGGCAATCTCTCCGGCAAGCGCGCTCAGATAGAAGGTATGGAAGAGCGCGGCATGAACAAGGTAGTCCACGCGAAGGTCCCGCTTTCTGAAATGTTCGGCTACACCACCACGCTTCGCTCGATGACCGAAGGCCGTGGCTCGATGACGATGGAGTTCGATCATTATGATACGGTCCCGAAGAACGTCGCGGACGACATCATCGCATCGCGCAAATAAAAGGCTTCAAAAACCGCGTTACTTAAATAGGGCGATAATCAGTGCCACTAAAGCGAGCCAATTCTTGATTATATAATTTTTGCATTTTTGTAACCAAGGAGCCTCTGCTTCTATCGCTTTGAGAGTAAGTCGATAAACCCCTATATCTAATTTCTGCAATTCTCCCGCATCTTCCATCAACCCTATTGTTCGGACAACTTCTCTACCATCTGTATCGACTAACCCCAAATCACGAATCTCCGACACTAACCAATCTTGAGAACGACTCGCATGTTTGTCGAACAACTTAATTATGGCATTACGAATTTCAGTATTCATTTAAGTAGTAAGTAAGAAATTCCATCAAAACCCAAACCCGTCGCTCAGAAATACAAAGGATGTCGTGGATAACAAGAGACCAATGAGGATTACTAATAGTGCTTTAGTGAAAAAGAGCCAACCGTCCGATTTAATAAACATCAGAATCCCAAATACTAAGAGCGGAATTCCTAAAATCGCCAGAACCAAGCCAATCAATATCTCCATAACATAAAGACTAGCATATCCTTATGCACACACAGCGGCCGCCCGGGGGGGCGGCCGCTGTGTTCGAAGGGTCCTTTACAAGGAACAAAAGAGGTGTAGTATCCGGGGTACCCATAATTGTTGGGTGTTCCCAAAGGAGGTTCAAGTGAAACGCACATTATTGTTCCTTTCGTCCATCGCCATAGCTTCCGCCCTCGCCCTGCCGGCCGCCGCCGCCCAGGACGGTAAGACCCAGACCGCCACCGTCAAGGCCGTGACCGTCAAGCCGCCAACGCCGGCGCCGACGCTCGCTGCAGCCAAGGCCGACAAGTCCCAGGCCGTCGCCAAGACTGCGGTCGCCAAGGTCGACAAGAAAGAAGTCAAGAAAGACAAGAAGGCGAAAAAGGCCAAGAAGGTCAAGAAGGCAAAAGACGCCAAGCCCGCCGACGCGAAGCCGGCAAAGGCCGAAGCCGTCAAGCCGAAAGCCAAGGAAGAGGCAAAAAAAGCATGAAGCACCGGCGCCAGAGGCGCCACAAAGCGGAGGGAACCCTTCCGCTTTTTTCTTTTCCAAACTCTTGCACTTTTAGGCGGGCTCGGGTACATTCATAGGTAACGCATCTTGGCGTCGCTCTTTGGCTTGTCTGCTTTTGTGAGTCGGCAAGCTTAGGAGTTTGTTCCGACTCACGTCGGAATTATTCGTGATTTAACAGAATAAATTAACCGATATGGCAGAATTTAATCGTGCAAAGCCGCACATGAACGTAGGCACCATCGGCCACGTTGACCACGGCAAGACGACGCTCACCGCAGGTATCCTGCATGTGCTCTCGATGCTTACGGCAGAGGGCTACTCAGCTCGTGTCGAAGGCGTCGATAAGATCGACAGCGCGCCAGAAGAGAAGGCACGCGGTATTACTATTGCGCTCCACCACTCGGAGTATGAGTCGCCAAATCGTCACTACGCACACATCGATGCGCCGGGACACGCCGACTACATCAAGAACATGATCACCGGCGCCGCCCAAATGGACGGAGCGGTACTCGTGGTCGCTGCCACCGACGGCGTGATGCCGCAGACGCGCGAGCACATCCTTCTTGCGAAGCAGGTGGGCCTCAAGAAGCTCATCGTCTTCCTCAACAAGGTAGACATGGTTGCCGAAGCGGACCTCATCGATCTCGTCGAGGAGGAGATCCGCGAGCTTCTCACGAAGCAGGGCTATGACGGCGCAGCAACGCCGATTATCCGCGGTTCGGGCCTCAAGGCGCTTGAATCGAAGGCGGTCACTGAAGAGTATGCCGCAAAGGTGAAGGAGCTCGTCGATACGATGGACACCTACTTCGACCAGCCGGAGCGCGAGGTGACGAAGCCGTTCCTTATGCCGATTGAAGACATCTTCTCGATCGAAGGTCGCGGCACCGTGGTGACCGGCCGTATCGAGCGCGGCGTCGTGAAGGTCGGCGAGGAAGTCGAGATCGTCGGTATCAAGCCGACGGCGAAGACGACTGTCACCGGCATCGAAATGTTCAACAAGCAGCTCACCGAAGGTATGGCGGGCGACAACGCGGGCATCCTGCTCCGCGGTACGAAGAAAGAAGATGTGCATCGCGGCCAGGTCCTCGCCAAGAGCGGCTCGGTCACGCCGCACACCGACTTCGATGCCGAGGTCTACATCCTCTCGAAGGATGAAGGCGGACGCCACACGCCGTTCTTCTCGGGCTACAAGCCGCAGTTCTATATCCGCACGACGGACGTCACGGGAGAAGTGACGCTCGCCGAGGGTAAAGAAATGGTTATGCCGGGCGATACCGTCACCTTCAAGGTGAAACTCGTCGCACCGGTCGCACTCGAAGAGCAACAGCGCTTCGCCATCCGCGAAGGCGGCAAGACTGTCGGTGCCGGCGTTGTGACCAAGATCACTGCGTAAGCCAGGCTGGATTATTACTCATATGGCAACAGCGACAGCAAAACCGAAAGCGAAGGCCGCTCCGAAGTCCTCCTCCGCGAAAGCTACGGAGGGCAAGCGCGCCGCGAAGAAGGTAGCCGCAGTGGTCCCGGTGGAGCACAAGCTCCGCATCCGCGTCCGTGCCTATGAGCACAAGATTCTCGATCTCTCGGTAAAGCAGATTATGGACACCGCAGCGCGTTTCGACGCGACGGTCGTCGGACCTGTGCCGCTTCCGACCGAGATCAAGCGTTGGACAGTCAACCGCTCGACCTTCGTCCATAAGGACGCGAGAGAGCAGTTCGAGATGCGCGTCCATAAGCGCCTCATCGACATCATGAACCCCTCCCCGAAGGTAATCGAGGCCCTCACGAACCTCAATCTCCCAAGCGGCGTCACGATAGATGTGAAAATGGTTTAAGCGACGACCAAGAAAACACAAAAAGCTGCGAGTCTGTCCTAACTTAAACAATAAGCGGGCGTGGCTCCGCGGAACACAACCGCCCATAAGGGCGGTTGTGTGTTTTTGCCGGTGGTATACTCATGGGCATGGAAAAAATACCAAACAGAAAGGACGAGCCATTCGTTCCGAGAGAGAAGCGAAGAGAATTTGTCACGGCGGCTCATGTTGGAGACATGCGTGCAGAAGATAGCAAGGAGATGGAAATAGACGCAAAAAAGAAGAGAACCATGGCTAAGGCTTCACTTGGAATTTCAGCCGTCGCGACTTCACTTGGAGTTGCGGCAACCCTCACCGGCAACCCCTTAGCTGGTGCTGGAGGTATTTTCACAGGAATGGGTGCTGCTCTGAATGCAAAAGCTTTAAAGAAAGAGGCAAAGCTTTTCTCCTCGGGCGCAGAGATGGAGAAGGAACAGAGTGAAGAAGCATACACGAAGTCACGAGGTATCGTTGAGGAAGAAATGCGTAGGACAGGAGCAGAAGAGGTGAAGGGCGAGCTTCGCGTCACCCCAGAACAGATTGAGATTGCTCGAAAAGATATGGGAAACAAACTAAGAGACAGAAGGGAGTAAGATTTGCATCTTTTGCAGCGGTAGGGTAGAGTGCCCCTAACGCTAAGTCCCGAGAAATGTGCGAGGGACCTATGGCAGAACGCGCGGAGCGTCTGCTATCCGCGCGTTTTGCTTTAAAAAATGAAATTCATCCTCGCCAAGAAAGAAAAAATGACCCGTATCTTCGGGACGGACGGTCGCGCCTATGCGGGGACTATTCTGTTGACCGACCCGGTCACGGTGACGCAGGTCAAGACGAAGGAGGGCAAGGATGCCTACGCGGCTATTCAGGTCGGCATGGGCGAACGCCGCACGAAGAATATCTCTAAGGCGGTTTTGGGCCACACGAAGGGCAAGGGCTTCGAAGCAATTCGCGAATTCCGCGCAGACACATCGGCTGAAGTCGGTTCCATCATCGATGCCGCTATCTTCGCCGTCGGCGATGTCGTGCGCGTCTCTGGTCTCACGAAGGGCAAGGGCTTCGCCGGTGTCGTGAAGCGCCACGGCTTCCATGGCGGTCCGCGTTCTCACGGGCAGAAGCACACCGAGCGCTCTCCGGGGTCGATTGGAGGCAGCGGCGGTCGCGCGGGCGGTCGCGTCGCCAAGGGCATCCGCATGGCTGGCCGCATGGGGAGCGACCGCGTGACGGTGACGAACCTCAAGGTTCTCGCGGTTGACGCGAAGGCCGGCGAGATTATCGTCAGCGGCGCCGTACCGGGTCGTCGCGGCACCCTGCTCGAGGTCGTCTCTGCGTAATTTGAATACCATGACTGTCACTAAAAAAATGAAAAAAGAATACGTGCCGATTGAGGCACCGATATTCTCTATGGCCGGCGAAAAAGTCGGTGTCATGGCGCTTCCCGAGAGCCTGTTCGGCCAACCGTGGCGTGTCGATCTTGTCCACCAGGTCACGACTGCGATGCAGGCGAACCTGCGCCAGAATCGTGCCCATACCAAGGACCGCTCCGAAGTCTCGGGTGGCGGCAAGAAGCCGTGGAAACAAAAGGGCACCGGCCAGGCGCGCCATAGCTCGACCCGCTCGCCGATCTGGCGCCACGGCGGTATCACGTTTGGTCCGCGCAGCGAGCGAAATTACAGCGAGAAGATCAATCGCAAGATGCGCATCGGCGCGCTCCTCTCGGTCCTTTCTCGGAAGGCCAAGGACGGCGAGATTATCCTCGTCGACTCGTTTGCTTTTTCAGCGCCGAAGACCAGGGCAGCCAAGGCGGCAATTGTCGGTCTCGCGAAGGGCGCGGGTGCGGAAAAGCTCGCGACGAAGTCGAAGAATGCTGCGCTTCTCGCGATGGCTGCCTATGACGCGAACGTGATAAAGAGCTTCAGCAACTTCGGCAACATGATGACCGAAGAGTTGCGCAACCTGAATCCGGTCGATGTAATGGCGCACAAGTATCTCATCATCGAGAAGCCGGAGGAGGCGTTTAAGGCGCTTCTCGCCCGCGCGAAAGCTAAATAAATTATCATGGCACTTTTTGGCACCAGCAAGACTAAGAAAGAGAAGAAGGCAAAGGTCGTCGTGAAGCGCCGCGCCCGCACGGCGAAGCTAGAGAGCGGAGTAGCCCACGAGATTATTCGCGCACCGTGGTTCTCTGAAAAGGCGCTCATCGCTACCGAGAAGGGCGTGTATGCCTTTGAGATCACTCCGCGCGCGACGAAAGCCTCGATCGCATCCGCCATCAAGGAGATTTACAACGTGGCCCCGCGCAAGATTCGTATCGTGCATCTCCCTGCGAAGCGAAAGATGATGCGTACCAAGCGCGGTACCGGCACGCGCGCTGCGCGCTCGAAGGCCTATGTCTACCTGAATGCCGGGGACAGTATCCAGTTCGCATAAACTATTATGAAAACCTACAAGCCCACATCCAAGAGTCGCCGCCACATGACCACCCTCCCGTTCAAGGAGCTTCTTTCAGGTCATGCGCCGCACAAGCCCCTTCTGAAGAAGAAGGGAAGTCAGGGCGGCAGGAACGCATTCGGCCGTATCACGACGCGCCACCAGGGAGGTGGTCATAAGAAGCGGTTCCGCGATGTCGATTTCAAGTACGATAAGAAGGATATTCCGGCGGTAATCGAGACGGTCGAATACGACCCGTTCCGCAGCGCCTTCATCGGGCTCGCGCTCTATGCCGATGGCGCGCGCCGCTACGTCATTCTCCCGAAGGAGGTTAAAGTCGGATCGGCCTTCGTCGTTTCCGAAAATGCGCCGCTCATCGCGGGCAATCGTCTCCCCTTGGGCAAGATCCCCGTCGGCACCTTCGTCTACAACATTGAGATTTCTCCGCTTTCGGGTGCCTCCCTCGTCCGCTCTGCCGGCAACTATGCCGAGGTGGTCGCACACGATGCGGGCTATGCGCAGATAAAGCTCCCGTCGACCGAGATCCGTAAGGTCTCTGACCTCTCGTGGGCGTCTATCGGCGCGGTCGGCAACGAAGAATACAATCTCGTCGTCATCGGAAAGGCCGGCCGTTCGCGCTGGATGGGCATCCGCCCGACGGTGCGCGGCACCGCGATGAATCCGGTCGATCATCCGCATGGCGGCGGCGAAGGTAAGCAGGGGCGCGGGCTCCGCAGGGCGAAGAGCAAGTGGGGCAAGCCCACCGGCAAGGGTCAGAAGACCCGCACGCCGAAGAAGTACTCAAACGTCTTTATCGTCTCCCGCCGCAAGGTCGGCAAGAAGCGTAAGGGTTAATTTGACCATGACCTACAATTGCTGTATCTTGGGGATATCCCGCCACGCGGGTTTTTAATTACTTATGGCACGCTCACTTAAGAAAGGGCCCTTCGTGGATGCAAAGCTCCTGAAGAAGCTCGTCGATAAGAAACCAGCAACGGCCGGGGTGATAAACACGTGGGCGCGCCGGAGCCAGATAAGCCCGGAAATGATCGGTTTTACTCTGGGCGTCCATAACGGGAAGTCCCACCTCGAAGTTCTCGTTTCCGAGGAAATGGTAGGACATCGCCTCGGTGAGTTCTCGCCGACAAAGAAATTCCTCCGCCACGGCGGCAAGATGCAGAAGGATATGGAGATGAAGAAGCAGCAGGCGGAAATTGCTTCTGCGAAATCGGCGAAGGAATCTCCGGCGCCGGCGGCTAAGAAATAATATATGGCACGCGCAATCCTCGAGAGCTATAATCAGACGCCCCGCAAGGTCCGCCTTGTGGCTGACCTCATGAAAGGAAAGAAGGTGAAGGATGCGCTCGCTGCGCTCGAGTTTTTGCCGCGCCGCGCCGCAGAGCCTATCGCGAAACTCATCAAGAGCGCTGCCGCAAATGCAGAAGGTCAGGGTCAGAATGTCGAGACGCTTACGGTGCAGTCGATCATCGTCGAGAGCGCCGGCATGCTGAAGAAGTATATGCCGCGCGCATTCGGTCGCGCTTCGGCCATCCGCCGGCGCAAGAGTCGGGTGAAGGTGACTCTCGCATAAATTTATATGACACACACCGTACATCCTTACGCTCATCGCCTCGGCATCATCCGAGATTGGAAGAGCCGTTGGTTCACGACCGACAAGAAGAGCTACCGCGAGAACATCAAGGTTGATGAGATGATTCGCCGCTTCCTCAGCAAGCGTTTGCGCGGCACCTACACGAGCGGCATCGAGATCGAGCGCTCGGCGAACGAGCTGCGCGTTATCCTCTCGACTGCCCGCCCGGGTCTCGTGATAGGTCGTTCCGGCGAGAATGCAACCAAGCTGCGCACCGAACTGACCGATGTCGTCCGTAAGGCTTCTGGACACGCCCTCCCAGCCGGTAAACTGGTGAAATTCGACATTGTCGAAGTGCGCCAGCCGGAGACGGATGCCGCAGTTGTCGCTTTCATGATTGCCGAGGGCCTGGAGAAGCGCATGCCGTTTCGCCGCGTGCTGAAGCAGACGATCGAGAAGGTCATCGCCGTACGCGAGGTCGAAGGCGTACGCATCGCGCTGTCGGGTCGTCTTGGCGGCGCCGAGATGAGCCGCAAGGAGGAGTTGAAGAAAGGTCGCATTCCGCTTCAGACATTCCGTGCCGATATTGATTTCGCCCATGAGCAGGCGTATCTGCCGTACGGCGTTATCGGCATCAAGGTCTGGATCTATCGCGGCAACGTGTACCAGGATAAGAAGACGAGGGTAGCGATGCCGGAAAGCGCCCCGCGCCTCCCTGACGGCAGGCAGGGCTAATATTTCAGTATGTTGTTTCCTAAAAAAGTAAAACACCGCAAGTGGCAGACCCAACGTCTCTCCGAGAAGAACCTGCATCGTCCCGATACGCGCGGGGTCACGATTGCCTTCGGCTCGTTCGGGCTGAAGGCGCTCACGCCTGCGCGCATCACGAGCAATCAGATCGAGGCGGCACGCAAGGTGCTGACGCGCGCCACCGCGAAGACCGGCAAGCTCTGGATCCGCATTTTCCCGGATCGTCCGGTGACGGCGAAGCCTGCGGAAGTGGGCATGGGCAGCGGTAAGGGCGATCCGAAGCACTACGTCTTTCAGGTGCGCCCCGGAAGGATTCTTTTCGAGATGGACGGCGTTCCCGAAACTGTCGCGCGCGCACACATGCGGCAAGCGGGCATGAAATTGCCGGTCAAGACGACGATTGTCACGCGCCACTAATTCATTGCTTTTCCCCTACTTGTATGACAAAAAAAGAACACATGACGACCAAGACTGACCAGGAGCTTATGAAGATCCTGACCGATACGCGCGCTGAACTTCGCACGGAGCGCTTTTCGGCCGCTGGCGCGCGCGCGAAAGAGTCGAATGCGCCGAGGAAACTTCGCAAGAACATCGCTCGTGTGCTCACAGAACAACACGCGCGCTCTCGTAAGGTCGCGACCGCATAAATCATATGGAAACAAAAATCATTCGTCCCCAATCATTCGTCGGCGTCGTCGTAAAGACGGCAATGAAGGACACAGCCACGGTCAAGGTCGATCGGTATGTGAAGAACGCAAAGTACAAGAAGTATTTTGTGCGCTCGAAGAAGTATCTCGCACACGATCCGGGGAATACGGTGCAGGTGGGAGACACGGTGACGATCGTCGCGACCCGCCCGATCTCGAAACTGAAGCGTTTCGCTATCGATCCGACGAAGACCGTCTCGGCGGAGAAAAACTAATATGTTGCAACCTCAATCCATCGTTACAGTAGCGGACAACTCCGGCGGACAAGTCGCGAGAATCTTCAAAGTGCTCGGCGGCAGCAAGCGCCGTTATGCGGGCATCGGGGACGTGGTCGTCGTGTCCATCCAGACCGCCGCGCCGAGAAAGGCCGTGAAGAAGAAGGACATCTTCCGTGCGGTCGTTGTGCGGCAAGTGAAGCCCTTTGGTCGCAAGGACGGCTCGTATATCCGTTTTGACGAGAATGCGGTCGTGCTCATCGAGAAGCAGGGTAAGGAGATGGGTCCGAAAGGGAACCGCATCTTCGGTCCGGTGCCGCGCGAACTCTCCGAGCGAGGCTGGCACAATATCGTGTCGCTTGCGCCAGAAGTCGTGTAATACATTATCTATGCATGTTAAAAAAGGAGACAAGGTCAAAGTAATCGCCGGCAAGGACAAAGGCACGTCCGGCGTTGTTGTGCGCGCGTTCCCGCGCGAGAATACGGTCGTCGTCGAAGGCGTCGCACTCTATAAGCGCCATATGAAAGGTAGTGCCGGTAAGGTCGGTCGTATCATCGAGCGTCCGCGGGCGATCGACGCATCGAACGTACAGATCGTGTCGTCGGGGAAGATTGTGTCCGCACTCGATGCGCCGGTCAAGAGCAAGAGTAAATAATTGCATATGTCTATTACCAAACAGCGTCAACAGTCTGCCTACCTCGCGCTCGCGGAACTCTTCGGCTACACGAGCCCGATGCAGGGTCCGCGCGTAGAGAAGGTCATCGTCTCCTCCGGTGTCGGGAAGAAGCGCGACAAGAAGCAGATCGAGCTCATCTCCGATCGGCTCGCCAAGATCACGGGGCAGAAGGCAGCTCCGCGCGCCGCGAAGCTCTCCATTGCCTCCTTTAAAGTGCGCGAGGGCGACACGGTCGGCCTCCAAGTCACCCTTAGGGGGACGCGGATGTACGATTTTCTCGACAAGCTTATCCATATCGCGCTCCCGCGCA
The DNA here is from genome assembly GCA_964371445.1 of uncultured Candidatus Saccharibacteria bacterium. GTDB lineage: Bacteria > Patescibacteriota > Minisyncoccia > Phycocordibacterales > Phycocordibacteraceae > C7867-001. The sequence continues at coordinate 47,666 of CAYJLK010000002.1, read as the reverse complement.
CCCGCGACTTCCGCGGACTCAAGGCGACGGCGATCGACGATATGGGGAATATGACGGTGGGCATCAAGGAAAACACGATATTCCCCGAAACCTCCGATGAGGATCTCAAAGACGTCTTTGGTCTCGCCATTACCGTCGTCACGACCGCTAAAACGAAGGCCGAGGCCGAGGCCTTCTTCCGTCACCTCGGTTTCCCGCTCATCGTTGACTCTAAGGTATCCAAGTGATATCGTACGTATACGCTCTTCGGAGCTTTATTTTTTCTCATGGCTAAGAAATCACAACTGGCGCGGTATGCCAAAAAGGTAAAACTAGTCAAGAAGTACGCGGTCAAGCGTGCTGCTTTGAAGTTGGCCGGTGATTCTGAAGGCCTGCAGAAGCTCCCAAAGAACTCCTCGCCGGTCCGGCTCAAGAACCGTTGCGCGATTACCGGCCGCTCTCGCGGCTATATGCGCGTTTTCGGTCTCTCTCGGATCCAGTTCCGCGAGCTCGCGCGGGAGGGGAAGATCCCCGGCGTAAAGAAAGCATCATGGTAACTGACCGCGTCGGCGATTTCATTATCCGTCTGCAGAATGCCGCAGCCATCAAAAAGGCCGAGGTATCGGTACCGTACTCGGAGCACCTGCTCTCCATCGCGCAGAAGCTTAAGGATCTCGGTTTCATAACGCGGGTTGAAGCGAAGGCGAAGGGAGAGAGCGAGGTAAAAAAAGAAATCGTGGTCAGCCTTGCCTACGACGAACGCGGCGTCGCGCGACTACGCGGCGTGAAGCGCATCAGCAAGCCGGGCCGCCGGCTCTATGTGCCGCACACCGATGCGCACAAGGTAAAGGGAGGCACGGGCGCGCGCCTCATCTCTTCTTCGCTCGGCGTCATCTCAGACACCGAGGCGCGGAAGAATCGCACCGGCGGCGAGAATCTTTTCGAAATCTGGTAACTCGACGACACTCACTACATAATTCACGTATGTCCCGCCTCGCAAAAAAGCCAATTTCAGTAGGAAAGACCGATGTCTCCGTGTCGGGCGGCGTGCTCACGGTGAAAGGGACGAAAGGGACGCTCACGAAGCGCGTGCATCCGTCGGTTGAGATCGTCGTCAGCCCGGAAGGCGTGATGGTCACGCCCAAGGATCGTTCACGTCTCGCAAAGGCGCTCACCGGCACCTTCGCCTCGCATGTGAAGAATATGGTTCAGGGTGTCGAGACGCCGTATATGAAGAAACTTATTCTTGATGGCGTCGGCTACAAGATGGAGGTAAAAGGAAAGGAGGTCGTTCTCACGGTCGGCTTTTCACACACAGTGCCGCTTTCGATACCAGAAGATATCACGGCGACGTCAGAGAAGAACACTATGAAGCTCGAGAGCGTCAATAAGGAATCAGTCGGACAGTTCGCCGCGAACATTCGTCGCGTGAAGCCGCCGGAGCCGTACCTCGGGAAGGGTATTCGCTACGAGGGCGAGGTCATCCGCCGTAAGCAGGGCAAGAAGGCCGTCTAATCTCATATGAACCACAAACCTACCAGCACGAGTGAACTCCGCAAGCGCCGCCATGCGCGCGTGCGCGCGACGATCTCGGGTACTGCGGCGCGGCCGCGACTCGCCGTCTACCGAAGCAATCGGTTCGTCTCGGCACAACTTATCGACGATACGGTAGGGAAGACACTCGTCGCATCGCACGGCCGCGAATTTAAGGGCTCTCAGTCGGTGCAGGCGGCGTCAGTCGGTTCTGCTATCGCGAAGAAGGCTGTGGCCGCAGGCATCACGACGGTTGTCTTCGATCGTGGAGGCTTTCGTTACGGCGGACAAGTCAAGGTGCTTGCGGACGCGGCACGGGAGGGCGGTCTCGCTTTTTAATACTTATGACAACTCCGATGGAACCAGAAATCATACAGGAAGTTGAAGCCGCACCAGAGGCGGTTGTCGAGACTGTGGCGGAGACGACTCCTGCTGAGGTTGTGTCGACTCCCGTTGCTTCGCGCACTGGTGGTCGCAGCACGATGCGCGGTCGCGCACCGCGCGCTGGCGGCCGCGGCGGTCGCCCGCCGCGCGAGCGCGGCGAGTTCGAACAAGTCACGATTGATGCCCGCCGCGTGGCGCGCGTTATGGCGGGCGGTCGCCGCTTCAACTTCAGTCTCGTTGTCGTCATTGGCGACAAGAAGGGCCGCGTCGGTGTCGGCCTTGGAAAAGGTGTCGATACGGCGCTCGCGATTGATAAGGCGACGCGCGATGCGAAGAAACATCTCTTTACCGTACCTCGCACGGCTTCAGGTTCTATTCCGCACCAAGTGTCCATGAAGTACTCTTCATCTACGGTTGAAATCATCCCTTCAAAAGGTCGCGGTCTCGTCGCCGGTTCGGCGGTGCGCACAGTACTCGATCTTGCGGGCGTGACCGATGTGGTGACCAAGATCCATAGCCGTTCCAAGAATAAACTCACGATGGCGCGCGCGACGGTCGCCGCCCTCAAGAAATTACGCACCGCGTAATCATTTCCGTATGCAACTCCACTCATTTTCTCCGCGAACGAAGAATAAGAAAAACCCGCCGGTCGGGCGCGGCGGCAAACGCGGCAAGACTTCCGGGCGCGGCGGCAAGGGGCAGACCGCCCGCGCCGGGCACAAGATCCGTCCGGAAGTCCGCGACCTTATCAAGAAGCTCCCAAAGCGCCGCGGCCACGGCAAGAACCGCGCGCGAAGCGTCCGGACGAATCGCATCGCGCTCTCCGCGGTGAACCTCTCCGCACTCGACCTGAACTACAAGGCCGGTGAGACCGTGTCTCCCGCCTCGCTTCTCGCACGCGGACTCGTCCGTCGCGCCAAGGGTCGCGCGCCGGTGGTGAAGATCCTCGGAACCGGAGAGATTACCAAGGCGCTCGTCGTCAAAGGATGCACGCTCTCTGCTCCGGCACTCGCCGCAATCACGAAGGCCGGCGGGACTATCCATGATTAATTCTTTTTTTCACAAACTCAAGCTTGCCTTCGGCGATTCCGAAATACGTTTCCGTATCCTCTTCCTCGTCGGCGCGCTGGTACTCTTCCGTCTTCTCGCGTCAATCCCGATCCCGGGTGTTGACCGCGCCGCGCTTGCCGCTTTTTTTGCAAATAATCAATTCTTCGGCCTTTTGAATATCTTTTCGGGCGGCGGACTCTCCAGTCTCTCGATCATGATGCTCGGCGTCGGCCCCTACATCACCGCATCGATCATCATGCAACTCGGCACCGTCATCTTTCCGCAGGTGAAGCAGGCCTATTTTGAGGAAGGGGAGGCCGGTCGGGCGAAATTCATTAATTGGAGCCGCCTCTTCACGATCCCCATCGCGATATTGCAGGGCGTCGCATTCCTGTTCCTGCTTGAAGGTCAGGGCGTTATTTCGCATCTGAGCTCGGTGGCGCTTATCGCGAACATCGCGATTGTCGCCGCGGGCTCCATGCTCCTTATGTGGCTCGGCGAGCTCGTGACCGAATTCGGCATCGGCAACGGGGTGAGCTTGATCATTCTCGCGGGTATCCTCTCGAGCGTGCCCGCAAGCGTGGGACAGACGATTTTCGCATCCACCGCAGCAAATATCCCCGCATATCTCGCATTCACGCTTCTCGCCCTCGCGCTGATCTATGCGGTCGTGGTCGTCTCCGATGCCGAGCGATCGATCCCGATCGCCTATGCGCGTGCGGTGCGCGGCGCGGCGCTTTCTCAAGGCGCAGCGACCTATCTCCCGATCCGCCTCCTGCAGGCGGGCGTGATCCCTATCATCTTCGCGCTCTCGCTCCTGCTCTTGCCGCAGATGGTGCTCTCAGCGCTTGGAGCATTCCAGATTTCATTTGCGGCAAGCGCGGCGCTTTGGTATACCGCCTTCCTCTCCAATCCGTGGCAGTATGGCGCGGTCTACTTCTTCTTCGTAGTACTCTTCACCTATTTCTATACCGCGGTTACCTTTGAGCCTCACCGCGTTGCCGAGAATCTCCAGAAGACCGGCGCGTTCGTCCCAGGCGTTCGTCCGGGTCGCGAAACTGAAGAGTATATCGGCAAGGTCGTGAATCGCATCACGCTCCCGGGAGCCTGCTTCCTCGGTCTTCTCGCCGTCTCGCCATCGATTATCCAGGGTCTCACAGGCGTCACTACGCTTGTCCTCGGCGGTACCGCCCTCCTCATCGCGGTTCAAGTCGCACTCGACCTCGCGCACAAGATTGATGCCCAAGTGTCGCTCCGCGAGTACTAATTTTAAAAATAAAAACGCCGCACGAAAGTGCGGCGTTTTTATTTTTCACGAGGAATGCTAGAGTGGGGCATGGAAAAACCAATCATATTTTTTATCGGCAAGCCGGGGAGCGGGAAGGGGACCCAGGCAGACCTGCTCTCCAAGGCGACCGGCTGGCCAGTGGTCGGCACGAGCGGCGGTCTGCGCGAGATTGTGAATACGGGGACTGCAGCGGGACAGAAGCTCAAGGAGACGATGGACGCCGGACTCCTCACGCCATACTGGATCGCCTCATATGTGTACCTCAAGACTATTTTCAGCATCTCGGACGGCGACAATGTAATCTTCGACGGCACGAGCCGCACCGTGCCGGAGACACAGATTGTCATAGAATCGCTCAGGTGGCTCAATCGGCCGTTCTACATCTTCCACCTGACGGTACCCGACGAAGAGGTGCACACCCGCATCAATCTGCGCAAGGAGAAAGAGGCGCGTGCGGATGACCATGTCGTCCATAAGCGGCTTGAAGCCTATTATGCAGATACCGAGGGCGCAATCGTGCTTCTCCGCGAGGCGGGCATGCTCACCGAAATCGACGGTCACCGCCCGCCGGAGGTCATCGCCGCGGAGGTGCGGAGCATTCTCAAAATCTAAATGACAATCACAACCGACACAGAACGAGCAAGCCTTATTGAAGGCGGGAAGCGTCTCGCCTCCGTGCTCCGTGCGCTTCGTGCAAAGGTCGCACCCGGCGTGACGAGTGAGGATCTCGACGATCTTGCTGAAGAGCTCATCCGCGCGGGCGGCGACGAGCCATGCTTCCTCGGCTACACGCCCGAGGGCGCAGGAAGACCGTATCCAGCGACCTTATGTGTCTCGATAAATGACGAAGTGGTGCACGGCATCCCGAACGAGACGGCAAGGACTTTGAAAGAAGGCGATATCGTCGGACTCGATCTCGGTCTCCGGCATAACGACATCATCGTCGACGCGGCTATCACCGTGCCGGTGGGGAACGTGGATGAAGAGACGAAGAAGCTCCTCTACGCCACCGAGGCAGCGCTTGCAAGAGGTATAGCCGCCGCCGTCCCGGGAAATCACGTGGGCGACATTTCGCAAGCCATTCAGAAGGAAATTGAGAACGCCGGATTTTCAGTTGTAAAAGAACTCGGCGGCCACGGCGTGGGTGAGCTTGTCCACGAGGAGCCGTTTATTCCAAACTACGGTCGCGCGGGACAAGGAGAGCTGCTCGTCGAGGGAATGGTGCTCGCCCTTGAGCCCATCTCGAGCGCGGGCAGGGCCGCCGTTACGCTCGCTCCCGACGGGTACACGTTTCGCACCAAAGACGGTTCTCGCTCGGCGCACTTCGAGCACACCATCTTGCTCGAGAAGGGCGGAGCGCGTATTATCACTGTATAGCCGTTCCGGCTCTTAATTTTTTACTGCCAAGCGAGTGAGCGAAAAGAGAGGTTCCTACATCTCTTTTCCGAACGAGCGCAGGTAGAAAGCTTACTTATACTTATGGCACATCCTAAAACTGAACGAACGCTTGTTATCGTGAAGCCTGACGGCATCCAGAGGGCGCTTATCGGCGAGATCATGCAACGATATGAACGCACCGGCCTCAAGCTCGTTGCGCTCAAAATGCTTGTCCCGACTGAGTCGATGATCGAACAACATTATCTGCTCGATGCGAATTGGAAAAAGAACGTTGGCGAAAAAGCGATTGCAAGCTACGTAAAGAAGGGTGAGACGCCGCCGTCAAGCGATCCGATTGAAGTCGCCGATTTGGTCGTCGCGCGTTTGAAGAAGTACATGACGAGCGGTCCGGTCATCGCGATGGTTTGGGAAGGTGCGCATGCAGTCGAACTGGTGCGCAAGATTACGGGCGGTACGGAACCGAGAAGCGCCGGCATCGGTACGATACGTGGCGACTTCGTCCTCGATTCGTATCAGATGGCCGACAGCGACGATCGCGCGATTCGTAATCTCATCCACGCGTCCGGCACGGTACCGGAGGCGGACATGGAGATCCCCCACTGGTTCACGCAAGCAGAGATCGTGAATTACCACGTGCCGCACGAAGCGATACTCTATGACGTGGATATGAAAAATATCCTCGACTAGACAACGAAAAACCCAGCACATTGCTGGGTTTTTCGTTATCCCCAAGATTGGTGGTGTGGAGGTGTATACTTGGAAGTGGAGCTGTTCTTAAAAACGCAACTTGCTTTCTACAAGGGAAAATAGCAGTAAGATGTGCTTGGTGAGGCCTGTGAAGGAATCCGAAAGCCATCGTTGTTTATCCCACCTGGCACAATAAAGTTGCCGGAGAGGACAGTTCCGCAAAAATCCTCATCTCTTTGAGATGAGGATTTTTGCGGTATAGTGAGAAAAATGAAACTTTCATTCTATGGCGGCGCCGGCAAGGTGACCGGTTCCAATTTTTTAATCGAAGGCGCGAGAGGAAAGGTGCTGGTCGACTGCGGCATCGAGCAGGGAGCGGACTTTGCTGTGGCAGAGGTCTATGGACCTTTCCCGTATGACGTGAAGACTATCGATGCGCTTGTGGTGACCCATGCGCACCTCGATCACGTGGGGAGGATCCCAAAGCTTGTCAGAGACGGTTTCAAAGGGAAGATATTCATGACGCCGGCGACGCGAGATCTCGCGGCGCTCATCCTGCTCGATTCCTCGCATATTCTCGCTGAGGAGGCCGAGCGTCTCGGGCGGCAAGCTCTGTATGACAGTAATGATGTTGAAGCGGCGTTCGCGCTCGTGGAGACGCTTGAATATCACGCCGAGAAAGAAGTGGCGCCTGGGCTCTCCGCGTATCTGCGCAACACTGGCCATATTCTCGGTTCGGCGAGCGTGCGGATTACCGATGAAGAGGGGACGAGTATCGCGCTCACGGGTGACATCGGCAACTCGCCCTCGCCCCTTTTGCCCGACTGGGAGCCGATTCCCGACGCTGACGCGCTCGTGATGGAGAGCACCTACGGCGACAAGCTGCACGGGCAGGGCGACCGCAATCTCCTCTTGAAAGAGAGCCTAAAGCGCGCAGTCGCGCGCGGCGGCACGATACTCATCCCCGCCTTCTCGATGGAGCGCACCCAGCTCATGCTCTATGAGCTCTCTAACTTTTTTGCAGACGGTTCATTGCCGAAGATTCCGGTATTCTTGGACTCGCCGCTCGCGATTAAAGTCACGGCCGTGTATGAGAAGTGGGGAATGACCTATTTCAAGCCGGAGACAGAAGATGAGATGAAGCGGGAAGGGAGCATCTTCGAGTTCCCGTTCTTGAAGGCTACGCTCTCGCAGGAGGATTCTCGCGCGATAGAGAAAGTTGCGGGACCAAAGATTATCATCGCTGGCGCAGGGATGAGTCATGGCGGACGCATTGCTCACTGGGAGGCGCGTTACTTGCCCGACCCTGCGACGACGCTCTTTATGGTCGGCTATCAGGCACCAGGCACGCCAGGTCGGCGCATGATGGAAGGTGCAGGGAGTGTGCGCATCGCCGGTACTGAAGTAAAAATAAAAGCAACAATAGAAAAGCTCGAAGGCTGGTCAGCGCATGCCGATCGCGACCAGCTCATGCACTTTGCAGAAAAAGCGCTCGCCGGAAAACGACTAAAGACCGTCTTCACCGCCCACGGTGAGCCTTCTGCCGAGCGCTTTCTCGCCCAGCGCATCCACGACTATCTGGGCGGCAACGCCGTCGTCCCCGAGCAGGACCAAACGTGGGAGATCACCAAGGATTCAGTAAAGAGGATATGAACGGGAATTCGGAGATTATCTATGCAGGAGGGTTTCTCTTCAACCCGAAGGAGAGAATGGTTCTCTTGCATCATCGTGACGACAACACTGAAAATTACCCGAACAAATGGGCATTTTTCGGCGGCTCGTCTGAGAAGAATGAGACGCCAGAACAGTGCTTTGTGCGTGAGTTAAAAGAAGAAATCGGGCTCGGAGTACAGCAAGCGGATATCCATTACATGCGAGATTATTTCAATGACGATATGGGAAGACATCGCTATGTTTTCTATGTCGTAAGCGATGCCCCGTTGGCAGAGCTGACTTTAGGAGAAGGGGCCGGTTTCGAGTGGGTTCCGCTCGAACGAGTCAATGAATACGATCTGACAGATAAGGTAAAAGCCGATTTGGAGTTTTTCGTTCAGAATGTTTTGAATTAACAAAAATCACTTTCACAGGCAGGCCGTTTGAGCATATCAAATGTTTACTACGACCGTGGTACACTTTTGATATGGGAATAGTAGAGACTGAGGCAAGAAAGAAGCGTGTGTACACAAATGTGCAACAGGCGTTGCTCGCCGCCGTCGCACTTAGTGGTGTAGTACTTGTTGCAGCGATAGCTCCAAATGCACCGGCGGCGTTGGCGAAACTGCCGAGCATAAAGAGGGCACAACAGAGATATCAATATCGGACTGCGCTTGGGAGATTGTCCGCGCAGGGGCATATCGTTTTTGAAAAACGCAATGGAAAACAATACGCCAGAATTACCGAGTCGGGCCGTAAAACGATCGTATTTGAACAAGAAAAAACAAAGTTGCAAAACGCCAAGAAAAGACGCTGGAATGGGAGGTGGCGAGTGGTTATTTTCGATATACCCGAGCGCCGTCGTCGAACGCGAGATCGACTGAGGAACTTTATGCAAGAAATCGGCTTTATGCGACTCCAGGACAGTGTCTGGGTCTTCCCCTACGACTGCGAGGATTTCATTTCTTTAGTAAAAGCGGAGTTAAAAATCGGCTCAGCTATTTTGTACATGGTTGTTGAACAGATTGAGAATGACAAGCACCTGCGTGCCCACTTCGGTCTAAAATAAGTCCAAAATAGCAGCTCGCGGAGATATCAAAAGTTATATACGACCGTAGTATTAATTTGATATCGTATGATACATGCTTTTGCGCCCGCGCCATCGTCCCCGAGCAGGGCCAAACATGGGAGATAATGAAAGGCTCGATTAAGGAAGTCTAGTTTTTCGTAATTCCAGTACTGCCTGTAAGAGCGATGGCAATTCTTTTATCCCGCTACTGCCGCTGAAGTGTTCTTTGGCGTGTTCTATGATCGTCTTCGTTCCCAATTTCTCTTCAAATACCTTTGAATCAGTGAGAGGAACGAGCGGATCGTTGTCAGAAAAAATAGCGATGAAATTATTTGAGTGCGACAGTATCTTGTCCCAAAGAAGTTTGGTTTGTATCCACGGCTTCGCGATTTCAGAATCTTCTTCGGTTTCGTAGGCTTCATCAGTCAAATGTATCCAAGGCGCGAGTAGAGCAGCCCCTCAAATTTTCGTATGTTCAGGAAGTGTCTCGAGATATCGTAGAATTGTTTGGCAACCGATGGAATGTCCCACGAAAAAGGTGTGCTCGTCCGGTGCACCGACTTGTTCTTTAAGGAATGCCACCCACGTGTCGATTCTCGGATGCAGCGGTTCTGGCATTGCTGGCGTATGCACCTCAAATCCTTTCTTTTCCAATTCTTCTTTTAGCCATGGGAAACAACCCTCTTCTGGATATCCGTCCCAGCCGTGAATAATGAAAGCTCTGTCCATGCGTCTATGGTATCAGACAAAACAAAACCGCCCCGAAAGAGGCGGTTTTTGCAGTGAGAGTCTAAAGCTCTCACTGCAGAATATCTGTTTTTCAAGTTCCCTGGTGTCTAGTGTCTACAAAATTGAGGAGTATACTTGCGTCTATGCAGGTCTATTTGGATGCAAATATCTACTTAGAATATTTCCGCGAGAATTCAAAGGAAAGACTCGCTCCCCTACGTGAACTAGTGAAATTGGTAAAAGGTAAAAAAGTTGGATTGCTTATTCCGTCCCAGACGCGACATGAATATTATCGGAATAGAAGAAAAATCGCGGAATTAACCAGAACCGCCTTGGTCAAACAGGCGCATTCAAATTTCAGTGTCCCGGCAACTCTAGATACGGACACAAGAGAAGTTAAGAGCGTACTGGAACATGTTGCAAGTCTCGGTCAGGCGTATAAAAAACTCATAGAGAAATATGACCGAGCGGTCGATCAAGAAAAAACCGACGCGGATTTACTCATTAGAGAACTTTTTAAGTTGGGAGAGGGTTTCGACGAGACAGAGATCATCACCCACCGGGCTTATGTGCGATACATGAAGGGAAACCCACCAAGGAAGACTGACCATTCTTACGGTGATGCTATTACTTGGGAGACACTTCTAGAGAACGGGACAAAAGATGATTTGCTAATGGTCTCAAAAGATGGCGACTTCATTGAAAATTCTAAGGGCCAACCGGCCTTGAACCACTTTCTTTATGTTGAGTGGAGAATAAAATCAAAAAAGAAAAAGAAGGCAGATCTCTTTACTTCATTAGCTGAATGCGTAAATCATATAAATAAAAAGAAGACTTTCAAAAAGGAGATAGTCGAAAAAGAGAAAAGGGCGCGTACCTTTTCTGAAGGCATTGTTAATGCACATATTTATCCGAATATAATCACAGACAATCCATTTCTTAAATATGGTGAATTATTAAATAATAATCAGGGCATAATGAATATGCCCGTCGGCGGCCTTTCATCGGTTTCCATTGACGACTACTTGAGACCAAGGATAGATGTTAACGCGAGTCCAGCGAACTCAATCGCTCTTTCTATGTCGTATACGATAGAACCTGCAAAGTTTTGTCCATTTTGTGGATCCAGAGCGGAAGGGTATGGCCTTAATGGATACAGGTGCACTTCGGAAAGATGTCGTAAGGAATTTAATATTTAAAACAAAACCGCCCCGGAGGGGGCGGTTTTGTTTGTAAAAGTTAGACGACCTGCTTACTGATGCGGGCGAAGATTTCGGGGTGGTCGGCGGCGAACTCGGCGAGGACCTTGCGGTCAAGTGCGAAGCCATTCTTCTTCAATTTCGCGATGAAAGTTGAATACGACTTGTGGCCATTTTCGCGGACGGCGGCGTTGAGGCGAACGATCCACAGCTGGCGGAAGTCGGTCTTCTTGTCGCGGCGATGGGCGAAGGCGTAGCGGCCGGCGCGCATAAGTGCCTCGTGCGCCGCATGAATCTTCTTGGAGCGGATACCGCGGTAGCCCTTTGCTCTTTCGAGCAAGTTCTTCTTGCGCTTGAGCGCCATCACTCCTCCTTTGATTCTTGTCATACGAAAATGATTACAACAGATTAATTACTTTGCGCCCGAACCCGGGAGGAAGCGTCGGCGCACCTTTACGGTGAGGTTCAGAGTCACCGAGCGGCGTTTCGCGCTACGCTGCGCCCCGCTCTGCTTCGCATTAAAATGGTTCTGACCTTTCGCGCGCACCACCAACTTCCCGTTACGGGTCACGCGGATTCTCTTTGTATACGATTTATTTGTTTTCATGTGGTTTTTGCTGTTCTTTTTCGCGTTTCGCTTGAGCTATCAGGTCGCGTTCGATGACGCCGGCAAACCCTTTCGGGCTCCTCGTCACGGGCTCGGCGATCTTATAGGCATAGGGAATGCGTATAAGGAACCTCTCGAGGCGCTCCTTGAGGAACTTCTCCTCCATGCCCTTATACCGGCCTTTCAGGAAGAGTTCGGCACGGACCCGGTGACCCTCAGCGAGCCACTCAGCCGCCTTTTTGGCCTTCAGTGCCATGTCGTTGTCCCCGGTGCCCACCTTGATCTGGACCTCCTTGGTTTCTGACACTTTTACCTTGGCTTTTGCTACCTTTTCCTTCTTACTGCGCTCGTATTCGAATTTACCATAATCCATGATCTTCGCAATGGGCGGGATGGCCGAGGGCGAAATCTCAATTAAATCGAGTCCTGCCGTCTTAGCCGCCGCGAGCGCCGCCTCAAGCGTTAGCACCCCCAGATTACCCCCGTCTGCACTAATCACGCGCAACTCAAGCGCGCGTATCTCGTTATTAATGCGGAGTCGGTCGGTAGCCACTGGAAGTAGCTAGATAATAGCATAAAAATGAGAGAATAGACAACTTATTGAGAGAGCTGGCTCGGGGTTGAGAGGACGATTTCGGCCTTGCCTTGGTAGGAGACGATTTTGCCGGTGAGAGTGACGGTCTGACCGGCGAGCTTTGATAAGTCGCCGAAGGCCTTGGCGTCGTCGGCGAAGATGACGCCGGAGAATGGGCAGGTCTTGTAGGACTTACAGAAGTCGAGAAAGACGGTCCCCGAGGCGCTCGTGTAGGCCTCGACGAGGATGCCACGCACCGAGGCGGTCTCGCCGATGTGCTTGGGTGCGTCGGTGTAGTCGATGGTGCCGATAGAAACAGGCGCGGGGGCCCCCCCCGCCGCCCGCAGTGGCCGGGGGGGGGGGCTCGCGTATGTGCTTGGGGGCGGCGTGGTTGTCTATGGGGCCTATAAAAACCGGCGCGGCCGCTCCCGCGGCCGCGCTATTGCCCCGGTAGGCATCGAGCAATTTCTTCAATATATTCTCATACGCCTGCCGGAGGGCGGGGTCGGTGCCGATTTCCAGAATTTCGTCGTTGATGGTCGTTGCGGACTTGGTCCAGTTGTAGCTACCGGTTGCATACGCCGATTCGGTAACGAGCGTTTTGATATGCATGATGCCGTTCCCAGTCGCGTGCTTCTGCGTCACGATCGGGATACCTGCGGCGAGCAGTTTCTCCGTGATGGGTGCACCGTAACTGTTGCTACTCTGTTCTACATCTATGATGCCGCGCACAAGAACGCCGCGCTTCTTCGCGGCGACGAGCGCATCGGCGATGGAGGGAAGGGTGAAGGTGTAGATGGCGAAGTAGATATGCTCTTTTGCTCCGTCGATAAGCGCAATAATCTCTTTATCGTTCTGCTTCTGGTCGAGGCTGTACACGACCCGCACCGAGCCGGCCGCCGGCGCCGATACCGTCTGGGCTGGGATTGAGACAGCCACCGGCGCGCTGTTTGCCCCTGTGCTATAGCCAGCCCCGCCGGCCGCGAGGGCGAGTACGAGCGCCACAATCGCCCGAAGCATTTTCTGATTCATGACACCCAGTATAGCGCTTATCCACACCGCCCCATCATTTGTGATAGGGTAGGCTCCTAGTACGTAGCTAATTTTCATTTATGAATATCCTCGCCATCTCAGGGAGCTTAAGAAAAGATTCATTCAATACCGCTGTCATACGCGCGCTCCAGCCGCTCGCACCGGAGGGCATGCAGATCGAGACCGTGACCGTCGGCGATTTGCCACTCTATAGCGAGGAGACTGAAGGAGCGTTCCCAAGTGCGGCACAAGCGCTCAAGGACAAGATAGAGGCCGCCGACGGCATCATCATCTCAACACCGGAGTACAACCGCTCCATTCCCGGAGTGCTGAAGAACGCGATTGATTGGGCGAGCCGTCCGTGGGGTCAAAACTCTTTTGCGGGCAAGCCGGTGCTCACCATGGGTGTCTCGGTCGGGAGGCTTGGTACCGCGGTCGCGCAGAGTCACTTGAAACAGATCATGGTGTATCTTGATGCGGACGTTATCGGCCAACCGGAGGTGTATCTTGGTCCTGCCGAGGAGGTATTCGACGGAGAAGGGAACATCACCGACGAATCGACAAAACAGCTGCTCACGAAGGCGCTCGCGACATTGAAGAATCGCGTTCTTTCTTGATTTTACGGCGTGCGAGTGACGGTGGTATCTGCCGAAGCACGTGCACGCTGTCCCTCTCGATAGGTGATAAGATTGTGTCGCGCGATAAGAAAAAGTATCAGTAGAAATGCCCCGGCAATCCCCCAGCGCACTTCGCCGACCCACTTTGAGGAGAAAGACCCGAACCAGTAGGAGATCGTGAAGAGTGTTGTCTCCAAGAGTAATCCGCCCGCAATCGCCATAGGTATATAGGTGGAGAGAGGGAGACGAAAGAAGCCGCTCGCTATATAGGTCGTGGACCGAAATCCGGGAATGAAGTGACCGGAGAACGCCTTGAATGCATAGCGGTCGGTGAGCCAAGACCGAAAGGGCGCCGTAAAGTCGTGGTCTATGTAGTGCGCCAGTCGCGGATGCGTGCGCGCGAATGCGCCGAGCGTGTACAGCGCGGCATCACCGAGCGCAATGCCGATATAGATAGAAATGAATGCGAGAGGAATCGGTATAAGGGCGTCTGCCGCGAGCACGCCGACGATGACCGTGGTCACGTCTTCAAGGAAGAGTGCGCACAGGACGATCGCCAAGAGCAATACGACGATGCTTCCGTCCGCGCCGCTGGCAAATTGGAATAGGAAATCTTGCATACAAAGCTCCAGTTTAGCAGATTTGCACCCGGGCGAGAGAGCGCGTATCCTAGGGGCAATGAAACGGGTAGGCGTCGTTCTCATCTTGATTCTCGCTTTCTTCGGATTGGCGGATTCTATCTATCTCACCCAGCAAGAACTCTCCGGTACGCCGCTCCTTTGCAATATCCAGAATCTCTCAGGCTGCAATATCGTGACGTCGAGCCAATATTCTCACATTTTCGGCATACCACTCGCTGAGTTCGGTATCGTGTTCTACGGCATTGTGTTTATTCTTGCGGCGCTCGAAATAGTCCTGTTCAATCAGCTGTTGCGCCGCATACTGCAAGGAATCTCCCTCCTCGGCGTCATCTCCTCGCTCTACTTCGTATTCGTCCAGGTATTCTTCATAGGTGCATTCTGCATCTACTGTCTTGCGTCCGCACTCACCACGTTCCTTATCCTCGTGCTCGCGAGCTTCATCGAGCCGATCAGGAGACGGGCACGTTCTTCATTTCCCCCCATTCCGCTTTCCATTTCATCCGTGCAGAAACATGTAACGGAAGGTCTCAAGATGCCGCCGCGCGTCTAAGAGCGCTATGCAACGCATACTCCTCGTCGTACTCGTAATCCTTCTCCTCCCGACGAGCGCATCCGCCGCGCGTCCGGCTTCATTCTCCGCCGCGCGGTCGCTGTTGGTCGCCAGTTCTTCGCCCGGGAATGCATATCTCGCCGGAGTTTCTATTGTGAGCACCGCGCCGATAGCGGGCGACTTTTTGGCGCTCGGCGGTTCAGTTGTCGTCGCCGCGCCGATCAGGGGCGACGGGTTCCTTCTGACCGGCTCGGCGAGCGTGCGCGCCCCTCTCGCCGGCGATCTTCGGGCGATAGGGGGAAGCATCGACGTGGAGGAGCCGGTGGCGGGCGATCTCGCCGCTTTCGGGTATACCGTCTACGACTCCGGCCGCGCGGGCGGAAACGTCTTTATTATCGCCGCGAACGCGACACTTACAAACGGCGCCGCCGGTCCGGTCATCATCTACGGCAATGATATTGCGCTCGCTGGCGATTTCGCGGGGAATGTCACGCTTGTTGCAAGCGGACAGGTGACGCTCGCGGCGAGCACGACTATACGCGGCGTGCTCTCCTACGAAGCGCCGGAGACCGCGACCATTCCCCCTTCGGCAACAATAGTCGGCGGCATCAAGTACAACGATGCTTCATACCTGCCGAACGCCGGCACGTCGCGCATCCTCGCCTTCGTGAGCGTCGGATTCTTTCTTTTTGCACGCATTCTCGGAGCGCTCATCATCGCTGGTCTTCTCGCAGGCCTTTTCCCGAGATTTGCCGAGGCGGTTGTCGAGCGCGCCTATACGGAGCCGCGGAGCGTCCTGCTCACGATGCTTCTCGGTTTTGCGATACTGGTCGCCACACCGGTCTTGATTACGTTGCTCATGCTCACCTTTGTCGGCATTGGTCTCGCGCTTCTGCTCTTCACTGCCTACGCGCTTCTCGTGCTCCTGTCGATTATATATGCGGGCGTTCTTCTTGGTAGTGTGTTTGCGCGCCGTTTCGGTCATCGCGATACGGTACTGTGGCGCGACGGCGTCTTTGGGATGTTGATGCTTTCGTTCATCGCACTCCTGCCCGCCATCGGTCCTCTCGCGGTAACGCTCTGTACAGTCTTCTCGGCGGGTGCGCTTCTCCAGCTCTTCTTCCACTTCGCCTTCCCGCATGAAGAACAGACACCTGAGCTTCTATGAGTCGTGATGAGCGTGCTTTGCGTGCGAAGAAGATTATTTCGTATTTGAAAAGGGCGTATCCGGTCCCGGAGAGCGAGTTGATGCATCAAACGCCGTTCCAGTGTGTCGTCGCGGTCATCCTCTCGGCGCAGTGCACTGACAAAGCGGTGAATAAGCTCACTGCGACTCTTTTCAAGAAGTATAAAACAGCTCTCGACTTCGCTCGGGCCGCGCCGGCAACGTTCACGAAAGAAATTTCCTCTGTGCCGTTCTTCCGCAACAAAGCGAAAGCAATTATTAGTGCGGCGAAAATGATTGAGAAAAAATTTGGCGGCACGGTCCCGAAAACCGAGAAAGAACTTGTGGAGCTTCCGGGCGTTGGGTATAAGACCGCGCATGTCATCCTCGGCGAGCTCTACGGGATATGGGAGGGCATTGCGACCGATACGCACGTGAAGCGCTTCGCGAAGCGTTTTGATCTCACCGAGGCTAACGACCTCACGAAAATTTCAAAAGACTTGGAAGTGCTCATACCGAAGAAAGACTGGAAGTATGTGAATAACGGTCTCGTGCTCTATGGCCGATACGTGTGCCCGGCGCGTCCGCATGATTGTGCGGCGCATCCCTTGACGAAGCTGTGGCCGGAGGCGGCGAACCGCTGGCCGAAAGCGAAATAACTATGGCAGAAAGCGTTGCCTCTTTCCGTAGGACGGTGTGGGCGCATTACAAAAAATTCGGACGGCACGACTTGCCGTGGCGGAAGACGCACGACATATATAAAATCCTTGTGTCGGAAGTAATGCTCCAGCAGACTCAGGTGGAACGGGTCATGCCTTTTTATACAAAGTTCGTGAAAAAGTTCCCGACGGCGAAGAAGCTTGCGGAGGCGCCGCTTCGGGATGTGCTCGCGGCGTGGCAGGGTCTCGGCTATAACCGCCGAGCGAAGATGCTCCACGAAGCAGCCACATTCCTTAGTTTGGGAAAGTTAAACTCTCCCAAAACGGTAGAGGAGCTGGAGAAGTTGTCGGGCGTCGGTCCCTACACCGCTCGCGCGGTCGCGGCATTCGCGTGGAATGAGGATGTTGTGTTCGTCGAGACGAATATTCGGACAGCGCTCATTCATCACTTCTTTTCGAAACGTTCTGACGTTGAAGACACTGATCTTGTCGAAGTGCTGAAACGGGTCTTGCCGAAAGGGAAGGCGCGGGAGTGGTATAGCGCTTTGATGGACTATGGCGCATCACTCAAACGCTCAGGGGTATCGCATAACGCACGAAGCGTGGCGTACACAAAGCAATCGAAATTTGCCGGTTCTCTCCGCGAAGCACGCGGCATTATCTTGCGCGCCCATACGGAAGGCATTATCTCGCGCGCACGCCTCATCAATCTGCTTGGCCCATCGCGGAAAGAGCAAATGAAAGAAGCGCTCAAAGCGCTTCTCGCGGAAGGGCTGGTTAGCGGAAATCTTTAATCAAAAGCGTCGCTGTCACGCCCGCGACGACGAGGAATCCGCCCGTGAGTGCAAATAGGAGCTGGTAACTCCCGAAGATCAGGATGACGCTCCCTACAACCGGTGCGATGAGATTGGCGAGCGGCCAGATGCCACGGAAAATGCTTACTGAGTTGATATCCTTTTCCGTAACACGCCGGAAGAAATGCCCCTCGGTTGTGCTCTCGATGAGCGCCGTACCGACGCGCGAAGTCACGAGTACGGACAGGATGAGCGCCAATGGCGTGGCGGTAGAGAAGAAACCGACCGCGGCGAGTGCGCCGCCAGCGATGAGGAATCCGATGAGCATGAGTTCCTTGTCGCCGAGCAGGCGGTCGGCGAGCCAACCGGTCGGATACTGGAGCACGACATACGGGACGAGCATAATCGAAAACATCCAACCGAGTTGTGACCACGGGATGCCGAGCTCGATATGCAGATACGCCGGTACATAAAACGGCGCCCATATGAAGAAGAGGTACAGGAGAAAATGGCCGAAGATGACCGCTGCGAAATCACGGTCGTGCATGATGCAGACAAGCGTGTCGCGCATCTGGGAGAGTCGCGGCGTCTCGCCCCTCGGAAGGCGGCGTGCAGCGAAGAGGACGATAAAGGGGACCATCATCGCTCCGGCGGCCAGGAATACGCGGCTGTACGCGCCTCCGTCTGCGAGGAGCGCGCCCATGAGAAGAGGAGCGGCGAGCCCGCCGACATTCCACGCGGTGAGAAAGAGGGCTCGAATGCGCCCCGTCGCGCCCTCTCCGGCCATGGTTGCTTCGAGGAGTAGGTCGAGTTCGTAATAGAGGAACGGCTGGAGGGAGATGGAAACGGTGACGAGCAATGCCGCCGCGACGGCGCCCGGAGCAGTCGCGAGCGCGAGAAGTGCGATCATCTCTGCGACGGCGAAGATTAGAGCGAGCTGTTGTGCACCGTACCGTGCGACCAAGCGCGGCAGAAACGGGAAAAATATGAGCGCGACAAGCGCGCCACTGGCGATTACGAGTCCGGCGTACGCTGCCCCCATAAATGAGGAGAGGTACGGCAATAGGATGAACGTGGGCAGAGCGGCGAACATCGAGAAGAAGAAATTCCCGACGAAGAGGACAGTGCGCGGAGGCATTGCTCCCGAGCATAGCATACGAAAAACACGGCGCGCCTATGGCGCGCCGTGTTTTTGCTCTCCGTGGGTTAGTACATCACATCCCTATCAGTACTGGAATCACCATCGGCGCCTTGTTCGTGCGCGCGAAGAGGAATCCTGCCATGACGTCGGTGAGATTGTTCTTTACATAATCCAAGTCAATCGGGTTCATGTTGCGCGTTGAATCCTCAATTGTCTTTTTGATAAGGATGCGGCCCTCGTTCAGAAGATTCTGCGATTCGCGCAGGTATACGAAGCCGCGACTGATGATGTCGGGCGACTTCCGAAGCTTGCCGGTCTTCAGGTTCACGCTCGCAATGATGACGAACATGCCGTCCTTGGCCAAGGACTGGCGATCGCGGATAACGACTTCCTGGATGTCGCCGATGGTGAATCCGTCGACGACCATCGGAGCGGACGGCACCTTCTGCTTGTGCACGTTCATGCGCTCGCCGTCCTCGATATCGATGACCGTGCCGTTATCGGCGACGACGATATGCTCCCGCGGGAACCCGGACTGCTCGACGGCGCGTGCATGGCACGCGGTCATGGAGCGGTAACCGTAGGCGGGCATGAAGAACTTCGCGTTCACCTGCTTATTGATCCAGACGAGTTCGCCCGTGTTGCCGTGACCGGTCGAGTGGACGTCCGAAGAGCGGTAGTGGATGAGCGTAACGTTGTGCCGATAAAGATTGTCTTTCAGCTTCTGCACCGAGATCTCGTTGCCGGGAATGACCGAGGAGGAGAGCACGATAGTATCGCGTTCGTTTAACGTGATGTACTTGTGCTGTTTGGTCGCGATGCGCATCAATGCCGCGAACTCTTCGCCCTGCGCGCCGGTGGAGAGGATGACAATCTTGTCGGGCGGATAGTTGCCGATGTCCTGCGCCGGTATGAGTGTCTCCTTGTTGATTTTAAGAAGACCGGTCTTCTCCGCGATCTCGAGGTTGTTCTTAATGGAACGGCCTTCGGTGACGATCTTCTTTCCGAGTTTCTCGGCGGTCTCGATGATGTGGATCATGCGCTCGAACTGCGAGGCGAAGGTACCGATGATGAGGCGTCCAGAGACGGTCTTAATGATGTCCTCCAGGGTCTGGATGACGCGCTTCTCAGGAATGGAGAAACCGTCCTTCTCGGCATTCGTCGAGTCGGCGATGAAGAAGATATTCTTGTCCTTCGCGAGATCTCCCCAAGTCTTCTGTTCGCGTTCAGTCGGAATGCCGTCGTCGTGATCGAGCTTCAGGTCGCCGGTGATGACGACATTGCCCTGCGGGGTCTCTATCGAACAACCCATCGAGTCGGGGATGGAGTGCGTGACCGGGAAGAATTTCACACGCGTCGAGCCGATGACGACCGACTGCCCGACTTCTACGACAATCATTTCTGACTTCGGCACATCAGGATATTCCTCCTGGCGCCGTTGAATCATGATTGACGTGAGATTCTGCGTGTAGATGGGCGGCGTACCGAATCGCGGCAGGATAAAGGGAATGCCGCCGATGTGGTCGAGGTGACCGTGGGTGATGATGACGCCCTTCACGCGACTCGCGTTCTTCTCGAGGTATTTGGTGTTTGGGAGAATATAGTCGACACCGGGAGAGGTGTCTTCCGAGACGAATTGGAATCCGGCATCGAAGACGAGGATGTCGCCGGTGGCACCTATCTCGATCGCGGTCATGTTGCGACCGACTTCCTCAACACCGCCGAGCGGAATGATGCGGACGGTTGTGGGCCCTGGCGGTTCGGGGAAGTAGTCGGCGGTATGGTTTGTGCGCGTCGGTTGTGACATCGGGCGCCGCAGTATCCTCTGGATTCTGCGCGAGGCGCCTCCGGGGCGCGACGCTCCGCCGCGGCCTCCTGCCGGACGGTTGCCGCCCTGCCTGCCGGCGGACGAGCGCTCAAAGCGGCGCGGAGCGCGCGAGGGTCTCGATGGCGATCCGGGTGTCGAATCTGGTCGAGGGTGTGCCGGCTGAGGTGCCGGTGCGGGAGCTGGTGAAGGATGCATAATGATTGATGTTATATCGGGCTTGTGAAATTAATAATTGGTTAGACCCGTACGAAAATAGAGAACCGTGTTATCGCGCAAAAAATGGCCATACCGCGTCGGTGGAGCGATACCAGGATGCAACCGTCGCAAAACGATCCGCGGGGGTTATGATCTGCGGGAGCACGACGCCCTGCAGATCTGCGGGTACGGCATAGGTGAAATCCGGCGCATAAATGAACGCAGCTGGATAATCCGCGGCGATGAGATCTTCGATTTTCTGAAGATCTGCCGTGCGCGTTCCCTGGGTCGCAGAACTGCGTGCGTGCTCAAGCAGGGCGTCGACGGTCTTGTTTGCATACAGTGCGATGTTAAGACCCGGATCATTGCGTTCCTGTGAATCCCAGAAGGCATACAGATCTTGGTCGCGCCCGATCACCATTCCGTAGAGGAGCGCACCGTATTTGCGCGGACGAATGACATTCTGCGAGAGGTCTCCCGGCTCATAGAGCTCGATATCGACCGGAACGCCGAGTTTTTCCCAATCTGCCTTCACCGCACTCGCGACACTCTTCAGTTCGGGGACGTTTGACGTGCGGATTGTGATGCGATCGAGCGTTTGTTTTGCGCCCGCATGCTTCCAGACGCGTGCGAGCCCGTCGTAGACCCATCCCGCTCCCTGGAGTACGAGCGAGGCGGCTGCAGTCGGATTTTCAAATTGCGGAACCGGCACTTGCTTCACATTCTCTCCGGGCGGCACAGGACCCATGATTGCGGTCGCATAGCCGCCGAGCACTGTATCGACGATCGACTGTCGGTCGAGCGCGAGAGACAGCGCCTTACGTACTTCTGCGCGCGCGTATACCGGCTTCTCACTCTGATTCCAGAATACGCCGAAGACGCGTGCATACGGGGCGGTCAGGGCGCCTTTCGTCGAGACATCGTATGCGCTTTCTTCAACGCCGTTTTTGAGCGCGCTCGCGAGATCTTCGCTTCGAGAATAGAAATTGAAGCGGATCTCGTCGAGGTACGGTCTGCCGAATACGTACTGCGAATTCTCGGTGAGCAGGACGCTTCTGATAAGTCCCGATGCGTCGCGCGAGACATTCGCGACCTTGAACGGACCGGCGCCGATAGGGTTTGTCTCAAGCGTCGAGAAGGGGAATTCCTCGTTTGAAATATTCTTCCAGAGGCGCGAAGGCAAGATGCCCAGCGTGGTGAGTCCGAGGAACGGCGCATAGGGCTTCGTTAGTGTGAAGCGTACAGTGCGCTGGTCAATCGCTTTTGCACCAACTCCGGCCCAGTCCGCATACTTCGGGCTTTTCAGAGCGGCGTTCTGGGCTTTCCCGACCGTGAAGACCACATCCTCCGCCGTGACCGGCGTACCGTCCGAGAATGTCGCGTTTTTGTGCAAGATAAAGGTATAGGTTTTGCCGTCGGCGCTCATCTCGTAGCTTTCAGCGAGTACCGGTATCAAGTCTCCCGAACCGGAAAGGCCCATCAGTCCCGCATACACCAGTTGAGACAAATCGCGGTCGGCGTCACTGATAGCGAGGAGCGGATTGATGAATTGAGGGCTCCCGACTTCGCCTTCGCGGAGACTTCCGCCGTATGCCGGGACTTCGACCAGGAGCGATTGCTCGAGTGCATAGAGACCGGAGAGGGAGGCGATACCGACGAGGATAGAGAGCCCGTAGAACAGAATGCGGTCGCCGCTTGAGAGGGTGCGGACGCGTTCGTGTGCGCGCTCGAGCAAGGGAACGCGCACCGTACGTTTCAGTTGTTCTCGCCAATGAGCACTGTCTAGACCGGTCATGACCCTACAAGAAGGAAGTTTGCTATTGCCGCGAGTACGAGGATGACTGCGATAGCCACGGTCGCATTAAATAGAAACTTCTCAGCGCCTCTGCGCTTATAGAACGTTGACGCGAAATTATCGCCTCCGAAGGCTCCACCGAGGGTCGCACCGCGCTGTTGGAGCACGATACCGACGATGAGGAGTATTGAGAGGATGATTTCCGCGTACGGCAGTGCCGATACGAGTGCCTCCATCTTGGGGAGCATGATACCACGGACAGATATAGAGACGCAACTTGCTTGTGGACGAGCGTTCGTCTACACTCCTCACACAAGGGCGATTATTCATTTATATATAGAGCTATGGCAAAGAAGCTTTCACTGAAGCCGCTCGCAGACCGTGTCGTCGTGGAGCCGTCTGAAAAGGAGGGGGAAAAGAAACTCGCCTCCGGCATCATCATTCCCGAGACCGTGAACAAGGAGAGACCCGCACAGGGTACCGTAGTCGCGGTTGGTCCCGGCAAAATAGAGGATGGTAAGAAAGTACCGATGCAAGTGAAGGTCGGCGATACGGTGCTGTATAAAAAGCAGTGGGATGAACCAATCAAGATGAATGACGCAGAGTATTATATTCTCCCTGAATCAGATATTTTGGGCATCATTAACTAAATACCTATGGCAAAACAAATTCTTTTTTCTGAAGATGCACGGAAGGCGATCGCCAAGGGCATCGCGCATGCCGCTCACGCGGTGAAGGTGACTCTCGGTCCTCGCGGGCGTAATGTCGTCATCGAAAAGTCCTATGGCGGCCCGCGTATCACCAACGACGGCGTCTCTATCGCGAAGGAGATTTCCTTAAAGGACCGGTTCGAGAACATGGGCGCCGAAATCGTGAAGGAGGTGGCGAACAAGACGAATGACACTGCCGGCGACGGGACGACGACCTCGGTCGTCTTGCTCGAAGCACTCGTCGAAGAAGGACTTTCGCATGTGATGAAGGGCGCGAACGCGATGGGTATTCGAAGCGGCATGGAGAAGGCGCGCGATGCGGCGGTCGCTGAGCTCAAGAAAATGGCGAAGCCGGTCGCCGGCAAGGCGCAGATCAAGCAGGTCGCCTCGATCTCGGCAGAGTCTGACGTACTTGGCTCTATTATCGCCGAAGCAGTGGAGAAGGTAGGCGCCTCCGGCGTCGTGACCGTTGAAGAATCGCAGGGTATGGAACTCTCCTACGACATCGTCGAAGGACTCCAAATCGACAAGGGCTACGTATCAGCCTACATGGTCACCAATGCGGAGCGCATGGAAGCCGAGATGAAGGATGCACTCGTGCTTCTCACCGACCGGAAGATCGGGAACGTGCAGGAAATTCTCCCGCTTCTCGAGAAGGTCGTACAGTCGGGGAAGAAGGAGCTCGTCATCATTGCAGATGACGTCGAAGGCGATGCTCTCTCGACCTTTATCGTGAACAAATTGCGCGGCACCTTCTCGGTACTCGCGGTGAAGGCGCCGGGCTACGGTGACCGGAAGAAGGAGATGCTCGCTGATATTGCGACGGTCGTGGGCGGTCAGGTCATTACGAGCGAGGTCGGCATGACCTTCGAGAACGCGACCCTCTCGATGCTCGGGAAGGCGAATCGCGTGGTCGCCACCAAGGATGCGACGACGATCGTGGGCGGCAAGGGAAAGAAAGCGGACATCGCTGCGCGCATCAGCCAACTCAAAGCGCAGTTGGAGAACTCTGATTCGAAGTTCGACAAAGAGAGGTTTGAAGAACGCATCGCGAAGCTCTCAGGCGGCGTCGCGGTCATCTCGGTGGGCGCCGCGACCGAGACGGAAATGAAGTATTTGAAAGATAAGATCGATGACGCAGTGAAAGCGACCAAGGCCTCCATTGAGGAGGGTATCGTCGCCGGCGGCGGCACGGCACTCGCGAAAGTGGCGAAGAAGCTTGGGGCACAGGAACACAAGATGAGCACAGACGAGAAGGCCGGCTTCGACATCGTTGTGCGTGCGCTCGAGATGCCGCTCGCGCAGATTGCTATTAACGCCGGCAAGGACGATGCCTCAGTCATCGTCTCCAAGGTGCAGTCCGGCAAAGCGAATGCAGGCTACAATGCGCTTGCGGACGAAATTGTCGAAGACATGCTTGTGGCGGGCATTGTCGACCCGGTGAAGATGCCGCGCATGGCGCTCGAGAATGCGGTCTCGGCCGCGGCGATGCTCCTCACGACCGAGGCCGCCATTGCCGACATCCCCGAACCGAAGAAGGAGTCATCTGGCGGCGGCGACATGGGCGGGATGGGCTATTAGCCCGGATAGTAGAGGGTAGTCTATAGGTTGTAGAAAAGCCCCGCGCGATGCGGGGCTTTTGCATAACTTGGACGAAATCAAGGTGCGAAGAAATTAGCGTAGTGATAGACTCGAAGTATATGCAATCTCTCAAGAACCTCGTACTTACTCACTGGCGTTGGATACTGGTGGCGCTTGTCGTCGCCGCCGGTGGCTACTATTTCTTCGTGGGGAAGGGGACGAGTGTCGGCGCGACGCTCACTATTGTGCCGAGCGATTTCAGAGAGCAAGTGCGCGTGTCCGGCACGGTAATAGCGGCAAAAAATGTTGAGTTAGGATTCGCGGCGAGCGGGCGCATCGCGGGTACGTATGCGTGGGTGGGACAGCGCGTCGGAGCGGGGGCTATCCTCGCGGAGATGGAGAACGGCGATCTTGTCGCGACGCTCGCGCAGGCGCAGGCAAACCTCGAGTCGCTTCTCGCGGGGACGCGTTCTGAAGAGCTTGCGGTTGCCGCGACGACGGTGGCGAATGCGGAAGCGTCGCTTATTGATGCGATACAGAATGCGTACACGGTGTCCGATGATGCCATTCGGAATAAGACCGATACGCTGTTCACCAATCCGCGCACGAATCCGAGCCTGTCGTTCACCGTCACGAATGCGGTGCTCGAGGCGTCGGTCGAGCGCGAACGTACGAGCATAGAATCAGTACTCACGGCATGGGCATCTCTTGTTGAGAAGCTTTCAAGCGATACGGCGGCCGAGTCGGCGAAGCAATCTCAGATTTATCTCGCGCAGATTACGGCGTTTCTTGCCGATATGAATCTCGCGCTCAACCAAAGCGTCGCCGATCAGTCCGCGTCCGCCGCGACGCTCGCAACGGCGCGCACGAACGTTAATACGGCGGCATCCACCCTCACCAATGACACCGCGACGCTTGCCGCGGCGAAGAGCACACTTGCGCTCAAACAGGCCGGCTCGACGAGCGAGGCGATTGCGGCTCAACAGGCGGCCGTCCGCTCCGCACAGGCGACGCTCGCGAAGACGCGCGTGATAGCTCCGTTTGGCGGCATCGTGACGCGCATGGACGCGAAAGTCGGCGAGATAGTGTCACCGTCCACATCAAAGATATCGATGCAAAGCGACGGCATCTTCGAGATCGAAACCTACGTTCCCGAAGTGGCCATCGCGCGCGTTATCTCGGGGAATCCGGCGACCACGACGCTTGATGCCTACGGTACGTCGGTCGCCTTTCCTTCGGTCGTCGTCGCGGTTGACCCCGCAGAGACGGTAAAAGACGGCGTGCCGGCGTATAAGACGACGCTTACGTTCCTGTCGAAGGATCCACGCATCCGGAGCGGCATGACCGCGAATGTCACCATAGAGACCGGCATGCTACCGGATGCAATCGTTATTCCTGCAGGCGCGATCGGAACGAATGGACAAGAGTTCTATGTATCGGTCGTCGACCGCGGCACGATAGTTTCTCGTCCGGTCACGGTAGGTCCGTCTCCCGCACTCGGGCAAGCGCACATTCTTTCAGGTCTCGCTGAGGGCGACGTTATCCTCCTCGCTCCTCTGCCGGTCGACACGACGGGTGCGCCCTAAGCATGTTCTCGCTTTTGAATATTCGCGTCGGCTTCTATCTTGCGGTGCGACAGCTTCGCCGCGCGAGCCTCTGGACCACGGGACTCATCGTCTTCGTGATGCTCCTCACCTTTCTCAATCTCGTCGTCGTGACGGGCGTCCTCGTCGGGCTCATCGAGGGTATTAATGAGAGCTATCGCACTCAATATACCGGCGACGTTATTGTCTCAGCCCTTTCGACGAAGGAGTACATCGAGAACACGCCGGGCGTTATCGCGTTCATACGATCTCTCCCTCAAGTGTCGCAACTGACCGAGCGCTATCAGACGGGCGGCACGATTGAAGCGAACTATCTCACGCGCACAAGCGATACTGAGAAGCCGAACGCCACCGGCGCGCAGGTGATCGGCATCAATCCGGCCGCCGAAGATGCATTTACAGGCCTCGCTGAGCACATTATTGAGGGGAGCTATCTCGAGGAGAGCGATTATGACCAGATTATCATCGGCAACTTCCTGCTCGCGAAGTACGCGTTCGGCGAACAGCCGGGACTCACGCCTCTGACTGATGTGGCGCCGGGAAGCAAGGTGCGGCTCACTATAAACGGCGCGACGCGCGAGGTTATCGTAAAGGGGGTTATTAAAAGCAAAATAGGCGAGCTCGGCATGAGTATTTTCATTCCCGCCTCCGAACTGCGCACGCTCATGGGCCGTACCGATCAAAACGTTGCGCAGATAGCGATACGCCTGAAAGAAGGGAACGATCCGATTGCGTTTAAACAGCTTCTCCTTGCAAGCGGCATCGGGGAGAAGGCGAAGGTACAGACGTTTGAGGACTCCATCCCAAACGGCGTCGCCGACATCAAGACGACCTTTGCGATGCTCGGGAACGGATTCAGCAGTATCGGTCTCGTCGTCGCGGCGATTACGATATTCATCGTCATTTTTATCAACGCCATCACGCGGCGAAAATTCATCGGCATTCTCAAAGGCATCGGCATCTCGGGCGAAGCGATCGAGATTTCTTATATATTCCAATCGCTCTTCTATGCCGTCATCGGCTCGGCAATCGGTCTCGTCGTCCTCTATGGGATTCTCGTGCCGGTGGTCGCGGCGCACCCGATTGATTTCCCATTCAGTGACGGCATCCTCGTCGCGCCCATTCTCGATACTTCGGTGCGCATTGTGCTCCTGGTCCTCACGACCGTGGTGGCCGGGTACTTGCCCTCCAGGATGATCGTGCGCAAGAACACCTTGGATTCAATCCTCGGTCGCAACTAACATGATTGAAATTAAACAGCTGGTAAAGACGTTCAAAGATGGTCCGGTAGAAACGCGGGTGCTGAAGGGCATCGACCTCAAGGTGGAAAACGGTGAATTTATAGCCATCATGGGACGTTCAGGGGCGGGGAAGAGCACGCTCCTCTACCAGATATCGCTTCTCGATGAGCCTTCCGGCGGTCACATACATATCAACGGCAAGGAGACTCATGAGATGAGCGAGCATGAAAAAATGCTGTTCCGTCTCGCCGAGTTCGGCTATGTCTTTCAAGATTATGCGCTTCTGCCGGAATTGACCGCGCTCGAGAATGTCGCCCTTCCGCTCTATATGCAGGGCGCTTCGCGTGCTGCGGCGGACGCGAAGGCGACTGAGGCGCTTGCGCGCGTCGGCCTCGGAACGCGGCTCGGCAATCTGCCGAGCCAACTTTCGGGCGGCGAACAGCAGCGCGTTTCTATCAGTCGAGCCATCGCGCACAGTCCGGATGTCCTTTTCGCCGATGAGCCAACTGCGAATCTCGACAAGGAATCGTCCGCAACGGTGATGGATATTTTCAAGGAGCTTCATCGGGGCGGACAGACCATCATCATGGTGACGCACGAAGACGAATTTGCCGCTTTTGCCGAGCGCATCGTCAAGATCGACGACGGTCGCATTATTTCCGACTCCCGCGCCCACTCTTTGTCCACAGTTGCATAATACCCCCAGGGGGTATATAGTGCGGGGATATGAAACACATCGATACGACACATAAGAAAAAGCTGATGCGCAGACTGAAGATCATCGAGGGACAGGTGCGCGGTCTGCAGGAGATGGTGGCAAGAGACGTTTATTGCATCAACATCATCACGCAGTCCTCGGCGATAAAGCAGGCACTCTCCACGATTGAGGATCTGCTTCTCGAAAACCATTTGAATAGTTGCGTGCACAAACAGATGACTTCTGGGGAAACGGGGAAGGCGGTGCGGGAGGTGCTCACGGTGTATAAGCTCAAGCGTAAATAATATGGCGACATCTCCATCGGTTACGACGTCGACCTATCCGGTACGGGGCATGCATTGTGCAAGTTGCGCGAGCATTATCGAGAAGACATTGAAGAAAGTGGAGGGCGTGCACTCTATAGAAGTGAACCCCGGCACCGAAGCAGCGAAGATTTCATATGACGAGGCAACGACAAATCCGCAGGACCTCTCAAAAAAGATAGAACCGCTCGGATATACGCTCGTCATGCCTTCTGCCGCATCAATGCATATGTCTGCGGACGAACATTCCGCACATCTGGGGCTCGGCCAGACGAAGGATGAGAAATTGGCGGAAATAGCCGCGATGCGGGGCAAGCTCGTCTTCGCGCTCCCGCTGGCGGCCGTGAGCGCGGTCGTGATGGCCTGGGACATCCTTATCCAGTTCAGCGTTCTCCCCGAGATGCCGACTGCCGTCCGGGCACTCCTCAATTCCATGTTCCCACTCATAGCGACGTATATCATCTTCGTCGTGGGGAAACCGTACCTCCTCGGTCTCTACCGCTTCTTGCGCCACGGGGCGGCGAACATGGATACGCTCATCGGTCTCGGAACGTCAGCGGCATATATCTACAGTCTCACCGTTTCTGCGTTCGGTTCGTCGCTTGGCGCCTTTATAGATACGAGCGCGACCTACTACGACGTTACTATCATCGTCATCACTTTCATCACACTCGGCAAATATTTGGAGGCAAGGGCAAAGGTGAAGACCGGCGACGCGATCGAGAAGCTCTTGAATCTGCAGGCGAAGACGGCGCTTGTCGTGAGAGAGGGAAAAGAGATGGAGATTCCGATCGGGGAGGTCGTGCATGGCGACGCCATCATCGTGAAGCCGGCGGGGAAGATCCCGGTGGACGGCGTCCTCACCGATGGCTCGTCGTATGTGGATGAGTCGATGGTGACGGGCGAACCGATGCCGGTAGAGAAGAGAGTGGGCGACACGGTCGTCGCAGGGACGATCAACACGAGCGGCTCCTTCACCTTCAAGGCAACCAAGGTCGGGAGCGAGACGATGCTCGCGCACATCGTGCAGATGGTGCAGGAGGCGCAGGGGAGTCGCGCACCGATTCAGGCGCTTGCAGACAAGATATCCGGCGTCTTCGTGCCGGTCGTGCTCGCGCTCTCCTTTATCGCGCTCGGCGCGTGGCTCTATTTCGGCTCTGCAGCACTCGGGTTCCCGCAGGCGCTCGCGCTCGGTCTCACTTCCTTCATCGGCATCCTGGTCATCGCGTGTCCGTGCGCGCTCGGTCTCGCGACGCCGACTGCGATTATCGTCGGGGTGGGCAAGGGCGCGAAGGAAGGTATCCTGATCAAAGACGCGGCGACGCTTGAGAAACTGCATACGGTAAATGTCGTCGTCATGGACAAGACCGGGACGATTACCCGCGGGAAGCCAGAGGTCGTTTCCTTCAAAAATCTTTCTGGGAAGAGCGATGACGAGATCGTTTCGATCCTCGGATCGCTTGATAACCGGTCGGAGCATCCGGTCGCGCACGCGATCGTCACATATGCGAAAGGGCGAGGGGTGTCGTTCGTGCCGGTCGAGCAGTTCGAGATGCTGAAGGGCAAGGGCGTCACGGGGATGATTGGCGGCGTGCGATATCACACGGGGAGCGCGCGATTCGCGGTGGAACTCACCGGCGACGCGAAGCGAAGCCTCGGGGACATCGAGAAGGAGACAAGGGAGGGGAAGACGCCGGTCGTGCTCGTCTCGGGATCTGAGGTGCTCGCGATTGCGATGGTCGCCGATGCGATAAAACCAGAAGCGATACAAGCGGTGAAAGATCTGCACGCACTCGGGATCAGGGTGGTGATGCTCACCGGCGACGACGCAAACACCGCTCGCGCGATCGCAGACCAGGTCGGCATCGACGACGTGGTCGCAGAAGTCTTGCCGGAGGACAAATTGAATAAGATAAAAGAGCTCCAGGCAGAGGGGAAGGTGGTCGCGATGGCGGGCGACGGCGTGAACGATGCGCCCGCGCTCGCGCAAGCGGACGTGGGCATCGCGATGGCGACCGGCACCGATGTCGCAATCGAGTCGGCGGGTATCACTCTCCTTCACGGTGACGTGAGCAAGTTGGTGAAGGCAATCAGGCTGTCGAAGTTTACGATGCGCGGCATCAAACAGAATCTCTTCTGGGCGTTTGCCTATAACGTTATCGGCATTCCGCTCGCTGGCGGCGCGTTCTACCCGCTCTTTGGGTGGCTCCTCTCGCCGGTCTTCGCTGGCTTCGCGATGGCCGCGTCAAGCGTATCAGTCGTCGGCAATTCGCTCCGGCTTAAGTCGAAAGCATTGTAGAATTAACAAACATATCACTAAACTACTCTCTATATGATGTACGGACTCTATAACGATTATTATGGATGGGGCGCAGGAAGCTCAATAGGCTGGTTCGGGAGCGCCATCATGATGGTCGTCATGATGGCGCTCATGATTGCCCTTATCGTGTGGGTCGTGCGCGCTCTCGACGGTAAGCATCCGCACGCTAGCTCGCACGCGCTCAGTATCTTGAAAGAACGCTACGCGAAAGGCGAGATCGATAAGGAGGAGTTTGAATCCAAAAAGAAAGATCTCGCGGCGTAATCGCGCGAACACATCTACGAATTATGACCACCTACCTATTTCACGTGAAGGGAATGCATTGCAAGGCGTGTACGCTGCTCATTGAGGAGGCGTTTAAAGAGCTTCCGCATATTGAGAGCGTGCAGGTGTCGCTTCAGAATCAGCAGGTGACGGTCATCGGCGAATTTTCCGGTACGCCCGAAGAAATCGCCGAAGAGCTCACTGAGCGTGTGCGCAGCCACGGTTATACGATTAGCGTCGAGAAGAGCGCTCCCGCGGCCGGATGGGGAGACTTCGCCTTTGCCGTCCCGATCGCCGTCGCAGGTATCGTCGCATTCCTTCTCCTGCAGAAAGCGGGATTGACGAATCTCATCACGAGCTCGAACGTGAGCTACGGGACCGCGTTTCTCATCGGACTGATCGCCTCTGTGTCGTCCTGTCTCGCCATCGTCGGTGGCCTCGTGCTCTCGCTCTCGGCGAGTTCTGCAAAAGAGGGAGGGACCTGGCGCACACAGGCGCTCTTCCACGTCGGCCGGCTCGGCGGATTCTTCGTGCTCGGCGGCGCGGTTGGCCTGCTCGGCAGTTCACTCCATCTCGGACTTACTGCGAACATCGTGCTCGGTGTTATCGTCGCCTTGGTGATGCTTATTCTCGGCATAAACCTGCTCGATGTATTCCATTTCACGAAGCGTCTGCAATTCACGCTTCCGGCGCGTTTCGGCAAGCACGTGGTACGCGGGAGCAGACACGATCACTATCTGGCCCCGGTTCTCGTCGGCATCGGGACGTTCTTCTTGCCGTGCGGATTCACGCAATCGATGCAGCTCTACGCGCTTTCCACCGGTGACTTCATGCAGGGCGCGCTTACGATGACGGTCTTCGCGCTGGGTACGCTTCCCATGCTCGCGCTTCTTTCGTTCGGTTCGGTTAACATTGCGCACAAACCGTGGAAGGGTATCTTCTTCAAGACGGCGGGTCTCATCGTCATCGCGCTCGCGCTTCTGAATCTCGCAAACGCGCTCGCCACTGCCGGCATTATCAATCCGCTTTTCAACTTCTGACTATGAACACGCATACCACCGTAGCGCTCGTCATCAGCGGATTCCTGATAGGAGGGGCGCTCCTACTCGCGTCTCCGGGATCGACGACAACTCCTGAACCTCTGGTACCGACCGTTTCGGTCGTTGATGGTACACAAGTCATCGACATCACTGCAAAAGGAGGGTATTCGCCGCGCGTGGTGACCGCGAAGGCCGGCATCCCGACGGTGGTGCGGGTGACGACAAAAGGGACATTCGACTGCTCGGCAAGTCTCGTGATCCCCGCGCTCTCATACCAGAAATTCCTGCAGCCATCGGGGGTCGAGGAGATTTCTCTCTCGGGAGAACAAGCGCAGGGTACGCTCCAGGGTCTCTGTTCGATGGGGATGTACAACTTCCAGATACGATTTGAGTGAGCCGCGCGTTTTGCACAGGGGGTCTCCCAACTGATTGTAGAAGAGTCATACTGTAGGGAGCGGACCACCACCCCCGCTTTAATCACTCTCAAAAACCCGCATGAAAGCACTGCATAGTACAGCGTTCGTCCTTACGGTCGTCGGAGGTCTCAACTGGGGTCTCGTCGCGATCGGGACGTATATGGGTAGTAACTGGAATGTCGTGAATCTCCTTCTCGGTCAATGGTCAGGGGTCGAGAATATCGTCTACCTGCTTGTCGGTCTCTCGGCGCTTATGCTTATGTTCTCGCATAAGATGAATTGCCGCGCCTGCAATCCGGCCGGGATGTAAGTGTAAAGGTTTGGTGAAAGCAGAACCGCCGGTCCTTGGACCGGCGGTTCTGCTTCTTCGCGAAGTCTTTGTTTGCGGGGGCTTGCGAATACGCAACCCCACTTGGATTTTTATAGTCACTTTGTTCCTTAAAAATCTCGGCGGAGGGGG
>CAYJLK010000002.1:5120-14343 GCA_964371445.1 uncultured Candidatus Saccharibacteria bacterium | reverse complement strand
GCGGAGGGGGAGGGATTCGAACCCTCGATACGATTTTACTCGTATAGCGAGTTAGCAACCCGCCGCACTAGGCCTCTATGCGACCCCTCCGTATCGCACCACACTATCAAATTTAGTGCGCGAGAGCGAGCGGGACGACCTGCGTTGCACCGGCGCTCGTGAGCGCATCGACGGCGGCTTGGAGGGTGGCGCCGGTAGTCAGGACGTCGTCGATGACAATATAGGTAGAGGCAGGGTCGGCAGGACCCGTCGCCTTGAACGCTCCGCGCATGTTTTCTTCGCGTTCGTGCCGCGGGAGCGAGACCTGCGAGACGGTCTCGCGTGTACGTATGAGAAGGTTGGTATCGACGGCGATGGCGAGTTCTGTCGCGGCGCGTTTCGTAATCTCTTCCATCTGGTTGAAGCCGCGATCGCGCCGGCGCGTGCGTCCAAGCGGTATCGGCACGATGCGGGGCTTCCCGAACCCGTCGTCGGCGTCGCGCAGATATTCGACGAGCGCCGTAGCGAGAAGATCGAAAGCGCGGACACTCCCGTGATATTTCGCCTCATGGATAGCCGCCCGCACCGAAATGTCGTGGAAGGGCAGGAGCGTTACCGCTTCCGGTCGCGTCTCGACTGCGAGTCGTGGCGCGACCTTCTCGAGGAACGTCTCGACCGAGATGTCCCGCAAGGCGATTTCGTCCACACGGGGAGGGAAGAGAAAGTCGAAAAGGCGTCTCATGGTATTATTGTCGCATGAGTTTCCTCGATTCTTTTTTCAAGAAGGAGAACGCGAGCGTTGTCGGCGTCGATATCGGATCCTCATCCTTGAAGGTGGTGCAGCTGCGCAAGGAAAAAGGGAAGGCGGTGCTCGAGACCTATGGCGAGCTAGCGCTCGGTCCGTACGGCGGATCCGCGGTCGGGCAGGCGACGAACCTTCCTCCTGAACAGATCGCCGAGACGCTGAAGGACCTTCTTCGCGAATCAAAGGTGACGACAAAAAACTGCGGTGTCTCGATTCCGTTCGCTCGTTCTCTCCTTACGCTCGTGAACCTCCCGTACCGGAAGGATTCTGTTGAACAAAAGACGGTGATCAATCTCGAAGCGCGCAAGTATATCCCCGTGCCGATGAGCGAGGTCCAGCTCGACTGGTTCATCGTGCCGAAGTCGGAGCCCGCGCAATTTGCTGAAGATACGTCCTCTTCCAGTGAGTCCGCAAAAGGCGCTCTGAATGAAACGATCGAGGTGCTTCTTGTCGCGGTTCATAATGACGAGCTTTCCCTGCTTCAGAAGGTTGTCGCGGGCGCGGGGCTCTCGGCGAGCTTTTATGAGATCGAGATCTTCAGCACCATTCGCGCAGTGGTTGAAGATCAGGTAAAGCCGGTCATGATACTCGATGTCGGCGCGGCCTCGACGAAGACCTATGTCATCGAACACGGCGTCGTCGCGCTCTCGCACTCCATAAGCGTCGGGAGTCAAGATATTACCCGCGCTATCTCGGTGTCCGGCGGCGTTTCTATTGCTCAAGCCGAAGCCTTGAAAAAAGAAGAAGGCCTCGGCGGTGCGGGCTCGCTCGGAAGTTCCGAACTCGTCTTTTCGCGCATTTTCTCTGAAGCGCGGCGCGTACTGATGCAGTACGAGACGGCGCATAAGAAATCAATCACCTCCATCATATTGACGGGGGGCGGGGGAGTAACGAAGCAGTTGGGTGCGTACGCAAAGGGCATCTTTTCGATCGATGTGCATGTCGCAGATCCTTTTTCAAAGACCGAGGCCCCGGCCTTTATGCGCCCGGTTCTCGAAGACATCGGTCCTGAGTTTGCCGTCGCCGTCGGTCTCGCATTGCGGAAGCTTGAAGAGGTTTAAACGGACGTTTTGCACAGATGCGGTATACGATGCTTGTATAAGTATCGTATACTGAAGATGAAATGGCCCTTCCTCCAACGATACCAACTTCGTTCGTCCCGCATGCTCCGGGTTCTCCGCAGCAGTTCCGTGCGTCCTTCTCGAGCGACTCCTTCATTGGCGCATTCGGTCTTTTTGCGTACTTTGTGCTCGGCGTCGCATTCGTGCTGGCACTCGGCGTTTTCGTATATGGTCGATATCTCGCCAGCGAGCTTTCGACGAAGGACGCCGCAATCGCAAAAGCGACCGCGGCGATCGATCGATCTACCGTCGAAGGTTTCGTACGGCTGCGCAATCGCCTGAATCTCGGCGGGACGCTTTTGAACAAGCACCTCGCTCTTTCCAGTTTCTTTACCTCACTTGAAACGCTTCTCCCTGCAAGTGTTCGATTTTCTGCACTTCACATCTCGACGGACGCCGCCGGAATGTCGAAGGTCGAGGCTACCGGTCTCGCAAAGAATTTCAATTCGCTCGCCGTCGTCTCCACAGCATTTGCCGCCGACGGCCGCATCAAGGATGCGATCTTCTCAAAGATAAGCATCAATAAAGATAATTCCGTTTCCTTCAGCCTCTCGGCGACGCTTGATCCGAAGCTCGTCGCCTTTTCGCCGAACGAGACGGCGCTGGATCTGGGTTCACCATCCGCGCTTCCGACCGAGCCGGTCACGCAAACCGCGCCTCCGGTTCCGACCACCCCTTCGACGCAAAGCGTGCCCTCTGCCCCAACTGCGCAACAGTCTACACAGACCCAACCTACGCAGACCACGCCTCCTCCCCCGACCTTGCCGCCCCTACCACCCCTATGAACAGCCGCATCCTTCCTACGCTCGCGCTCATTGTGTCCATCGGCATCTTCTTTGTGTATGTGAATCCGGTGTGGAACGGCTCGATAGCTGAAACCAAGGCGAAGATCGCTCTTGACGATCAGGCGCTCGTTGCCGCAAGCGAGTACACGAGACAGCAAAATGCGCTTGCGACCGAGCGTGACGCCATCGACCCGGAAAATCTCGCGAAGCTCTCGACATTCTTGCCCGATTCGGTTGACAATGTCGGGCTCATCCTCGACCTGAACGCGCTCGCGGCTCGCTCCGGACTCTCGCTCGCAAATATCGATGTCGTTACGAATGAGGTGGGAGGAGCGAAGCCTGCGGCACAGACTCCCGCGGGTTTGCCTACTGCCGCTCAGAATCCGACCGGTTCGGTCAACCTCTCGCTTTCCGCAGTCGGTACATTCACCGCCCTCCAGTCGTTTCTGAACGGAGTAGAGAGGAGCGCCCGACTTCTTGATGTGCAGGATATCGTCGTAAAAGGATCAGATACCGGTGTGTATACCTACCAGATGTCCATACGCCTTTACTGGCTGCGCTAAACTCGATCCCCGCATATGCAATCAAATTCAAACACCACCCTCATTATCATCAGCGCGCTCGTCGTCGCGGCGGGAGCCTATTGGTATTTCTTTACTGGAACGGGGAATGAGCAGCCTTTGACGGCGGACGTCACTCAAAACGTAGCGCAAACGCAGTTCAAAACGCTCGTGAGCGAGCTCGGACCGATTACCTTCAACACCGATATCTTTTCCGATCCGCGCTTCGCGGCGCTCGTCGACCTGAAGACGCCCATAGCGCCCGAAACATCCGGCCGTCTCGATCCTTTTGCCGCAATCCCAGGAGTAACCGGAAAATGAGTAATGAAGGTAGTACCGTTACGCGTGCACAACCGTATAATCTCTCCACATGAACTTTCTGGGATCACTCGTCGATAAGGGACTGCTCTCCGCAAGCGACCGGAAGGCGATCGAGGCCGATCTTGAGGCGAAGAAGTCGCTCGCCGATGCGCTCGCCGAACACGGCATCTCGCTCGCCGACGCTCTCGCCGAGGCGGGGAAGGCGTACGGTCTGCCCTCCCGCGTGCTCGGGGAGCCTCCCGCCGCGCAAGAGGTGTTCAGCTATATCCCGATCGATTCCGCACGCCACTATGGTTTCGTGCCGCTCGATATCGTGAACGGTGCGCTCGAAGTGGGCATCACCGACCCCGACAACATCGAAGCATTCGACGCATTACAGTTCATTTCTGGGAAGATCGGCATACCGTATGTCATGTTTCTCATCACGAAACAGGATTTCGACCGCGTGCTCGAGGCGTACCAAAATCTCTCGGGTGAAGTGGGGAAGGCGCTTTCCGAGTATGAGACGAGCGGGAAACAAGAGACGGCCGGAGGAGGTGCGGGTCTCGGCGCTTCCGCCTCATCTCTAAATGCATCTCCGTTGAGTGATGACGAGGAGGTGCCGGTTCTTGACAGCGGTCCCCGCGAATCTCTGAAGGAGGATGCGCCGGTGACGAAGATAGTCTCGACCATATTGCGCTATGCGATTGAGGGGCACAGCTCCGACATCCATATCGAACCGACGGCGACAAAGACGCGCGTTCGATTCCGCATGGACGGCGACCTCCACACGTCGCTTGAATTGCCGATAAAGGTTCACGAAGCCGTCATCGCGCGCATTAAGATTCTTGCGAAATTGCGCCTCGACGAGAAACGGAAACCCCAAGACGGCCGTTTCTCGGCGACTGTCGAGAGCCGCCGGATCGACTTCCGCGTGTCTACCTTCCCGACGGAATATGGCGAGAAGGTCGTGATGCGCATCCTTGATCAATCGGACGCGACGGCAACGCTGGAATCGGTCGGGTTTACCGGCGAACACCTCACCACGGTCCGCGAAATGATGAAGGTGCCCTACGGCATCATACTCATCGCCGGACCGACCGGGTCGGGTAAGTCAACGACGCTTTTTGCGATGCTCTCCGAGCTCGATCGC
This sequence comes from uncultured Candidatus Saccharibacteria bacterium, assembly GCA_964371445.1. Taxonomy (GTDB): domain Bacteria; phylum Patescibacteriota; class Minisyncoccia; order Phycocordibacterales; family Phycocordibacteraceae; genus C7867-001. The sequence goes on along the minus strand of CAYJLK010000002.1, from coordinate 9,640 downwards.
GAGACGGCAAACGTCGTCTCGCTCGAAGATCCGGTCGAATACCAGATTGCCGGAGTCTCTCAGAGCCAGGTGCGGCCCGAGATAGGGTATACCTTTGCGAGCGGACTCAGGTCGATTCTGCGCCAAGACCCGGACATCATCATGGTCGGCGAGATACGCGACAAAGAGACGGCGGTGCTTGCGGTGCAGGCGGCATTGACCGGCCACCTCGTCTTCACGACGATTCACACCAATACGGCGACGGGAGCGATCCCGCGCCTCATCGACATGGGTGTCGACCCGTTCCTTATCGCGCCGACATTAATCGGCGTTATCGGACAGCGTCTGGTGCAAAAACTCTGCGAAGGTGCCGGCAAACCTTTCCCGGTTGACGGCAGTATCAAAGAGTTCATCGATCGGGAATTCGCTGATCTTCCCCCGGAATTCCATAAGAGTCTGCCTCCTTTCAAGCAGTTCTACCATGCGGCTCCAACCGCCGAATGCCCGAACGGCACGCGCGGGCGTACGGCTGTCTTCGAGATACTTCGTATGAACGATACTATCGAACAAGTCGTGCTCAAGGAACCGGTTGAAGAGAAGATCTATGCGGCGGCGCGCGCGAGCGGCATGATTACGATGCGCGAGGATGCCATTGTGAAAGCACTCTCGGGCGAGATACCTTTCGAAGAGATCAATACGCTCGGCGGCGAGCTTTTCACAGGAGAAGATCAGGTTGACGCGGAAACGTAGTATACTTGCACCAATGGCCTACCGCGTGTATCTCGTTGATGATGATAGGTTCCTTCTCGATCTGTACGCAGTCAAGTTTAAGAATGCCGGTCACGATATCGTGGTATTCGGCAGTGGCGAAGAACTTCTCGCTACTCTGCGAAAGAGCGATACGAAAGCGCCGGATGCTATCCTGCTCGACCTTATCATGCCGGGCATGGGCGGCTTCGAAGCGCTTGAGGAGATACGAAAGGGGAATCTCGCGCAAGGCACGAAGATCATCATCCTTTCGAATCAGGGTCAGGATTCCGATATTGAAAGGGCGAAGAAACTTGCCGCCGACGGCTACATCATAAAGGCATCCGCCATTCCTTCCGAAGTATTCGCCGAGACGCTGCGTACTATCGAAGCGGGGAAATCCCATTAGTATCATGGCTGCCGAAAAACGCCTCACCGAGCTCCTGAACCTCGTCGTTACGCAAGGCGGCTCAGATCTGCATATTTTCGCGGGCGGATCACCGGTACTCCGCGTGTCGGGTGCGCTTATTCCGTTGCCGAAGTATCCGGCGTTTACCAACGAAGAAACCGAAGCACTGCTGAAGTCTATTGTGCCTCCCGGTCGCTGGGATTCCTTTGAAAAGGATCAGACTATCGACCTCTCCTATGCGCATGAGGAAAACACGCGTTTCCGCGTGAACGGATATCGCGTCCAGGGAGCAGTCGCACTCGCGCTCCGGCTCATACCGCGCGCGATCAGCACGTTCGCCGAGCTGAACCTGCCGTCTATCCTCGAGGTTTTCACCCAGCGTGAGCAAGGGTTCTTTCTCGTCGTCGGACCGGTGGGGCAGGGGAAGTCGACGACGCTCGCCACGATGATAGATCGCATCAACGACTCGCGCGCGGAACACATCCTCACCATCGAAGATCCGGTCGAATATCTCTTCACACAGAAAAAGTCCCTCATCCACCAGCGCGAGATCCATATCGATGCACCCGATTTTCATACGGCGCTCCAGAGCGCGTTTCGTGAAGACGTGGACGTCATCATGGTCGGCGAGATGCGCGACTACGAGACGATTTCTTCAGCGGTCACCGCCGCCGAGACCGGACACCTTGTCTTCTCCACGCTCCATACCAATAACGCCGCACAGACCATCGACCGCATCATCGATATGTTCCCCGCCGAACAGCAGGATCAGGTGCGCGTGCAGCTGGCGGGAAGTCTCGCTGGCATCTTTTCCCAGCGTCTCGTCCCGCGCATATCCGGCGGCCTCATTCCCGCCTATGAGCTCCTCATCAATAACAACGCGATCAGCACGCTTATTCGTGATGCGCGGACACACGAGATAAGTGCGGTAATCCAGACGTCGTCGCAGGAAGGCATGATTGATATGGACCGTTCACTTGCGGAACTGGTGCGGAAAGGGGAAGTGACGGCCGAGCATGCGTTCGAGTACGCGATGGATCCGAAGACCTTTGAGCGCTATTTATAATCTATGCTTTTTACCTATCACGCCATCGATCAAGACGGGCACGAGCGCGAAGGGACGATCGAAGCTCCTTCGCAGGATATCGCGGTCTCGGCGCTTCAGCGGCGCAATCTCATCATCTCGGCGATCGAATCGTCCGAGAAACACTCATTGCTTCAACTCGAGATCCCCTTCCTCAACCGCATCTCGAACAAGGATGTCGTCATTCTTTCGCGTCAGATAGCGACTTTGTTTGAAGCGCAGGTCTCCGCACTTCGCGTGTTCCGCCTCTTGGCTTCCGAAGTCGACAACAAACAGCTCTCAGTCGTCCTCTCCACCGTCGGAGACGATCTCCAAGGCGGCAGTCCTATCAGCGTGGCGCTTGCGCGCCATCCAAAAGCGTTCTCGGAATTCTATGTGAACATGGTTCGCGCGGGCGAAGAATCGGGGAAACTATCGGAGACGTTTAATTATCTGGCCGATTATCTCGATCGCTCCTACGATCTCGTCAGTAAGGCCGAGAATGCGCTCATCTACCCGATATTCGTCGTCATGGTCTTCTTCGCGGTGATGGCGCTCATGCTGACGCTCGTGATACCGAAGATCAGCGCGGTGCTTCTAGATTCCGGACAGGAAATACCGATTTATACCGCCTTCGTCATCGGATTCTCGAACTTCCTGGTTCAGTACGGCATCTTCGTGCTTATCGGTCTCATTGCCGCCGGTTTCTATATGTGGCAGCTCGGGAAGACCGAAAAGGGAAAGCTTGTCTTAGACAGCCTGAAACTCAGCATTCCCTACGTCGGCGACCTCTATCAGAAGCTGTATCTCTCGCGTATCGCGGATAACTTCTCCACGATGCTCATTTCGGGCGTGACGGTCATCGAAGCGCTTGAGATTACCGGCTCGGTCGTCGGCAACTCCGCATATAAAGTCGTCCTCGTCGACGTGGCGAAGGACGTGAAGGGCGGTTCCTCTATTTCTGACGCCTTCGGCAAACATCCGGAGATGCCGGGCATTATGGTCGCCATGACGAAGGTCGGCGAGGAGACGGGCGAATTGGGGAAGATCCTTACAACGCTCGCAAAGTTCTATAATCGTGAAGTGACCAATGCCGTCGATACGCTCGTCGGCCTCATTGAGCCGATTATGATTGTGATGCTCGGTCTCGGGGTCGGAACGCTCCTTGCCGCCGTCCTCCTTCCGATTTACAACCTCGCCGGCTCTATTTAAGCGTATATTGCTTATTATCCACACCCCTCTTCCTAAAGAGGCCTCTCGAGGCGTACAATTGAGCCATTAGCCGCATACAACATATTATGTACATACATCGTTCCAAAGGTTTCACCCTCATTGAATTGCTCGTCGTGATCGCCATCATCGGCGTCCTTTCGTCGGTGGTACTCGCGTCTCTAAACACGGCTCGCTCAAAGGGGAACGATGCCGCCATTCAGTCGAACCTCTCGACCATCCAGACCGAGGCGGAGATCTATTACGGTAATACCAGCAATACATACGGGAGTGCCGCAGTGACGTGCGTCACCGGTATGTTTAGCGCCGACTCGACTATCGTGAAGGCGATTGCTGCCGCCGAAGTCGCGAACGGCTCGGGCACTATGTCATGCTTTGCGAGCGCGACTGCGTATGCGATCTCGAGCCCGTTGTCTTCAAACTCTTCAAGTCACTGGTGCGTCGACTCGACTGGCGCCGTCGGACAGCGGGCGACTGCGGCTGCGGGCACGGCTTGTCCGGCAAGCTAATCGATTATAATTCTTATTCTTCTTATGCGTTACAACTTCAAAAAAGGCTTCACGCTTATCGAATTGCTCGTCGTCATCGCCATCATCGGCGTCCTCTCGTCGGTGGTACTCGCGTCTCTGAACTCCGCCCGCTCCAAAGGGAACGACGCCGGCGTAAAGGCGAACCTCAGCACCGTCGGCACTCAGGCGGCGCTCTATCTCTCGGACAATAACAATACGTATGGCACGTTCGCCGTTGGTACCTGCCCGGCGTCCGGAACCGGCTCGGTCTTCCATAATCCGACCATCCAACAGGCGATCGCCTCGGCGCTCACGGATTCTTCCGGCGGCACCGCAACGTGCGCCGCGACCGCTTCCACGTACGCGGTAGCGGTATCGCGACCGGCGGATGTCGCTTCGACCACCTCAGCTTATTGGTGCGTCGACAGCACCGGTGAGCACTGCGGCATTGCGAATAACATCACTGGTCCTTCGTGCGGCGCGTGTGCGACTCGGCAATAGGCCCGCAAAGTGAGGAACAGAAGCGCGCGGGGGCGCCGCGGGGGTGGGGGTGTTGGGGGGGGTGGGTTGGGGTTGGTGGGAT
>CAYJLK010000002.1:0-5110 GCA_964371445.1 uncultured Candidatus Saccharibacteria bacterium | reverse complement strand
CCCCAAATGTGAGCACCAGACGCCCGCGGCTACGCCGCGGGCTTCTGCTATGATGCGCGTATGCTTTCGCTTACTTCCATTGCTTTCTTTCTTTTTGGGACAATCATCGCGAGCTTCATCGGCGTGCTCTCTGCGCGCCTTCATACCGGACAGAGCATAGTGCACGGTCGTTCCCGCTGTGATGCGTGCAATGCGCCGCTCCCGTTTCTCGCCTTGGTGCCGATTCTTTCGTATATCGTCGGGAGAGGTCGCGCACAGTGCTGCGGCGCCCGCCTGTCGCCCGTTGCTCCGGGCATGGAGCTTCTTCTGGGAATGCTGTTTGTATTGGCGTATGTAAAGCTCGGTTTTGTTCCGGCGCTTCCGTCCATGCTGCTTGCACTCGCGCTCGTGCTCGCGCTCGTGCTCTACGATCTCGCCCACCAGATCTTGCCGCCCGTGCTCCTCTGCGCATTTGTCGCGGTCGGGGCGGTGACCGGTCTGCTCTCCGCACCATCTCTGGCGGCGGCGGGGGATACGCTTCTTGCGGCCTTTCTCATGGCAGCAAGTCTCGCGTGCATCCACTTCTTTTCTCGCGGCCGCGCAATGGGATTTTCAGATGCGCCGCTTGTCTTCGGTCTCTCTCTTCTTGTCGGTCCCGCTGCGTTCCCCGGTTTCATGTTCTCGTTCTGGATTGGCGCAGTCGTTGGTATAGCCGTGTTGTTGAGGAGGCCTGCTGGCTCTAGAATAGGAGTTGAGGTGCCGTTCGCACCTTTTCTGGCTCTCGGCTTCCTCCTCGCTTACTTTACTCAATGGAACCCCTTCATCTTCATTTCCGCACTACAGTAAAAGCTCGCAGAGCTTTTACGCTCGTCGAGCTTATGGTCGTGCTTGCAATCATCGTCACCATCACCGGCATCGTCCTCTCAAGTCAGAGCTCTTTTAATAAAACGCTCGTACTTTCAAATACCGCCTATGACATCGCGCTCACACTTCGTTCCGCCGAGACCTACGGTATCAGCAGCCGCGCATCGGGCACGGCGACAAATGCGGGGTATGGTGTGCATTTCCAGGCGGGAGAACCTAGGTCCTTCACCCTCTTCTCCGATATATACCCAGCCCCCTCGACGGACTCGGTGTGTCATCCGACCAGTGACGCCGGTGCGCCCGATGCGCGGCCCGGCGATTGCGTCTATGAACCGACGTACGGCGAAAAGGTCGTCGAATACGTATTAGGAAACGGCATTACCATAAGCAATTTCTGTGCATTTAACGGCAGCTGGTCGTGCGCGCAGGGAGGAGGCCTGACGTCGCTCGACATCACGTTCTCGCGCCCGAACCCTGACCCGCGCATAAGCACGAACGGAACGTATTCAGGCATATCCCCGGCGACGAGTATGTGTGTCACGGTCGCGTCGCCGCAGGGAGGCGAGCGCTTCGTCTCGGTCGGGGCGTCGGGGCAGATCATCGCGAACGCTCCGTCCTGCCCATGACACACACTATGAAAAAAGGGTATACGCTCGTCGAACTCATGGTCGCAGTCGGACTGTTCGGGGTTATTATGCTCCTTTCGTCAGGAGCCTATCTCATGCTCATCAGCCTGACGCGGCATTCGCAGGGCATCGCGACCGGCATCAATAATCTCTCTTTCGCGCTCGAGACTATGACGCGCACTATTCGCACCGGCACAGGCTACGACTGCGGCGCCGCAAGCGATTGTGTCGCCAGCAGTTTTTCATTTGAGAATTCAGACGGAATTCCGGTTTCCTACGGTATCGCGGACGGGGCGATACAGGAAACGCTCGACGGATCGGTGCGAACGCTTACCGATCCGTACCTGAATATTTCTTCGCTGACGTTCTATACGACCGGGACGAAGAAACTGTCACAAGGCACTGATGTGAACCAGCCGCGCGTCACCATCATCGTCTCGGGTACGGTCACGTATGCGGCAGAGAAGACCGAATCGTTCACCATTCAGACCGGCGCGACGATGCGCGGCAGCGACCTATGATCATGAAAGGATTCACTACCAAGCGAGTGAGCCAAAAGAGAGATTCCGATTTCTCTTTTGTGAACGAGTGCCGGGAGCAAACGCGCCGCTGTTCTTATAGCGGCGCGTTTACCCTCATAGAAACGATGGTTGCCGTGTCTATCCTCATGCTCGCGGTCGCGGGACCGCTCTTCACGGCTGGTCGGGCGATTGTCGCGGCAGTCACTGCGCGCGATCAGCTCACTGCCTCGTATCTCGCACAAGAAGGCATCGAATACGTGCGCGCGATGCGCGATAACGAATTCCTCATCACCCACCAGGCGGGCGGTGCGAACGTCTCGAGTACGGCGTGGGACCGTTTCCTCAATGGCTCAGATAGCGCGTCGATCACTCAGTGCCGGACAACGACGTGCACCGTCGATACGTATCCAACCGTCCTCATGGGTACCGGGAGCGGCTTTTCCCTCCAGCCTTCTTCGGCGGCGCCGTTATATCTGGTGAACGGCTTTTATACTCAGAGAACCGATATGGGGGGCGTACAAACGCCGTTTGTGCGCACGATTCAGGTGGTCGATGCTTCTCCGGGCGGGGCGACCGACGTGCGTGTCGTCTCGACGGTGACCTGGAACTATCACGACGTCCCGTATATGGTGAGAGTGTACGATCATTTTACGCCATGGCAATAAAAGACACACGACGAGGGTTCGCGCTCTTTATTTCCGTCATCTTTATGTCGGTGATGCTCTCGTTCGGGCTTGCGCTCAGCGCGCTCGGCTATAAACAGCAAGTGCTCGCTTCAAGCGCCATCGAATCACAATATGCATTCTATGCCGCCGACGCGGCGCTCGAATGCGCACTGTATGCCGATCAGCAGCTGAATCTTTTTAAATACACGTCAGTCGAGCCGTCCTCGGCGCCGGCGATGACGTGCGACAATGCGAGCCCGGTCTTCGCGACCATCGTGTCGCATACGGCAACCCAGTGGGTCGTGAGGACGCGGCTCTCGCTCGACTTGGGGAGGCGATGCGCGGACGTGACGGTGTATAAGCCCGCTCCCGGATCGGGGATTACCTATCTTTTCTCGCAGGGGTATGACGTTTCGTGTGCAACCGTGAATGCGCCGAACGGCGCGCGTTTCGTATCGCGCGGCGAGGGCACCCACTACTGATCGGTGCATTTTCTCGTTGGAATACGGACGGAAAAAATCGTATAGTGGCGGTATATGGTTCCCCGGAAGGCACAGGAGCGCGCGGATAAGCTTCACAAATTGCTCGCGCACTACGCGCACCAGTACTACACGCTTGATGCTCCCGTCGTATCAGACAGCGCCTATGATGCGCTCTACCGCGAGCTCCGCGCGCTTGAGGAGCGCTATCCCGAACTCGCGCACGCGGATTCGGTCACTCGCCGCATCATCGGAGACGCCGTCCCCGCACTCTCGAAGGTGCGGCACGCGATCCCGCAGTGGTCGTTCAATGATGCTTTTTCAGAAGAGGAGATACGCGCATTCGACGAACGGATCCGCAAGATGAGCGGTGTAATTCCTTCCTACGATCTCGAACTGAAGATCGACGGTCTCAAGATCGTTTTGACGTATGCAAAAGGCGAACTGGTAAGCGCGGCGACACGCGGCGATGGCGTCACGGGCGAGGACGTCACGCATAACATCCGCACCATTCGCGAAGTGCCGGTGCGGCTGTCCCGCCCCGTTGACCTCGTCGCCGAGGGCGAGGTATACCTCACGCGCTCGGGGTTCGAGAGGCTCAACGCCGGACGCGCGAAGTCCGGTGAACCATTGTTTGCAAATCCGCGCAACGCCGCCGCCGGTTCCATCCGCCAGCTCGACCCTGCGGTTGCGGCGGAGCGCCCGCTCGGCGCATTTGCCTACGATGTCGCACAGACGTCGGAGACGTTTCCGGCGACGCAGACAGAGGAACTCGCCTACCTGTCGGAGCTCGGGTTCCCGGTGAATCCGGAGCACGCGCATGCCGATACGCTTGATGAAGTGTTTTCGTATTGGGAAAAATGGAAAGGTCGAGACCGAGAAAAGCTCGATTATCAGCTCGACGGCATCGTCCTTAAGGTAGAGAGCCGCGCACAGCAAGAGATGCTCGGGTACACCGGTAAGGCGCCACGCTTCGCGATTGCCTATAAATTCCCGCCAGAACAAGTGCAGACCGTTGTTGAGGACATATCGCTCCAGGTGGGGCGGACGGGGAAGCTCACGCCAGTGGCGCACCTGCGCCCGGTCTCCGTCGCGGGTTCGACCGTCGCCCGCGCGACCTTGCACAACGAGGATTTCATCAAAGAGAAAGATATTCGCATTGCTGACACAGTCATTCTCCAGAAGGCGGGCGACGTTATCCCCGAGGTCGTCTCGGTCATTAAAGAGTTGCGACCGAGGGGTACAAAGGTTTGGGAGTTTCCGACGCGCTCGCCTTTGTGCGGCGGGGACGGGCACATTGAACGTGTCCCCGGCGAGGCGGCGCACCGCTGTGTCGTCGCGGGCTCTTTCGAACAACAGGCGCGCAAGCTCATCCACTTCGCAGGCAAGAGCGCGCTCGATATTGCCGGCATGGGACGCGAGACGGTGCGGACGCTCATGGAACACGACCTCATTTCCGATTTCGACGATCTCTTCGAGGTGACGAAAGACGTACTGCTCGCACTCGAAGGATTCGAAGAGACGAAGGCGGCGAAGCTTATAAAGGCGATTGAGACCGCCCGAAAGGTTCCGTTCGATAGACTGCTCATCGGTCTCGGCATCCCGCATGTGGGCGAGGAGAATGCCTATCTGCTCGCGACACGATTCGGTACGCTCGCGCGGCTTGGTTCCACGAGCGAGGAAGCTCTTTCCCGCATAGACGGGATCGGCCCCATCATCGGCCGCTCGGTGCATACCTGGTTTGCCCAAAAAGAAAACCGCGCCTTGCTCACACGGCTCGCAAAGCATTTGAAGATAGAGAAGGTCGCCGCTCCGGCAGAGGGCCCTCTTTCCGGAGAGATCGTGGTGGTAACGGGGACGCTCCCCACACTCTCGAGAGAAGAAGCCGAGGCGCGCGTGCGCAGGGCGGGCGGCAAGGCGTCGGCATCCGTTTCTGCGAAAACCTCATTCGTGGTTGCGGGCGAGAATCCGGGGAG
>CAYJLK010000001.1:179423-211664 GCA_964371445.1 uncultured Candidatus Saccharibacteria bacterium | reverse complement strand
GCTTCCCGCCGGTCTTGATTACGGCCACTTCCATAGTCCCGCCAATATAGCATTTACCTATATAAAAGACAAGGTTTACTCTTCGGCGGCGAGCGGCTTATCGAGGAGCTCTGGCTCGATGCCGATTTTGCTTTCGGCGATGCGGTAGACGTCCTTGTCTATCTTGCCGAGCTCCTTGTAGCCGGCGTTATAGTGGCTGACCGAGGTGCCGAGCGAGACACCGAGCTTCTTATAGAACTGTTCGTAGGAGGCGACATGCTTCCCGAGCTCCCCTACCCTCTGCTGTATCTCCACGGCCTTCTTCTCTATCTGGAGCGCCTTCAACCCCTGCATCACCGTCTGAAGGTAGGCGAGGAACGAGGTCGGCGATACGATGATGACTTTGTATTTGCTGGATGCTCGCTGGATGAGATTCTCTTCTTCGCCGGCACCAACCTGGTTGGTCAGAAGGTCGTAATAGATGCCCTCGGAGGGGATGAACATAAAGGCGAAGTCCATCGTGTTCTCTTCGGGGCGGATATACTTCGCCGTCTCGGCAATGCGCATCTTGAGGTCGTTCACAAACGCTTTCTCGGCCGTGACGCGTTCGGGGCTGCCGACTTGCGTGCTCACGAACCGATTGTAGTTATCGAGCGAGAACTTTGAGTCTATCGGGACGATCTTATCGTTCACGAAGACGGCAGCGTCCACTATCTCGCCGTTCTTGAACGGATACTGGATCTGATACATACCCGGCGGCAGGACATTCTTAAGCACGGTCTCGAGATAATATTCACCCAAGATGCCGCGCTGCTTCGGATTCTTAAGCAGATCCTGAAGTGATTGGAGCTGTTCGGCAAACCCTTGCGTCTGGCGACCGATCTCTTTGACCGAGGTGACTTCCTGCGTAATCTCTTTGATGAGCCGCGATGATTCAGAGAACTGCCGATGCGCGTTTTCCTGCATCGACTTCGCGGATTCGGCGACGCGCGCGTCAAGCGTCCGCTCGAGGTTTTGCAATTGCTGTTGGAGGAGCACCATGCCGCTCCCCTCTTCTGCGGGTGCCTCACGGCGCTTGAATATGAAATACAGTCCGATGCCTTGTATGAAAAGAAGGGCGAGGACGATAAGAGAAATCGTGAACACATCCATATCTGATATACTACCTCGCATATGGCTATCCACGAAACCCTGAAGCAATCCATTCCCGACGCGCTCCGCGCCCACGATGAGGTGCGGCTCCGCACCCTCCGCTCGCTGGTGACCGCGATGACGAACGAGGTCGTCGCCAAGAAGCGCAAGCCGGACGAATTCCTCACCGACGATGAGGCAATCGCGGTGGTGAAGCGTGCCGCCAACCAGCGCAAGGACTCTATAGAGCAATTTACACATGGCGGACGTCCCGAGCTCGCCGAGCCGGAGAAGCTTGAGCTCGCTATTCTCGAGTCGTACCTGCCCTCTATGATGTCGCGCGCAGAGATCGAGACAGTCGCGAAGGCGAAGATGGTTGAACTCGGCATCTCCTCAAAGGCCGACACAGGGAAGTTTACCGGCACCCTGATGAAAGAACTGAAGGGCAAGGCCGACGGCGGCGACGTCAAGGCGGTTGTGGATTCTCTTCTCACGTAAGACTTGAACTCCCGTTCTTTTTGTGGTATCGTAGCCCTGGCTTGTTCCTGTGCGTGCGAAGTTTGCGCGTCTAACGGCATAGCCTCCACCCATACCAATTGTTTGCACAAAGGAGATGTGAATGAAAGCATTTGCGGGAGTAGCAACGTACGCACGAAAGATTCATCCGAGGAAAGTCACGAAAGCAGGTGTCTGGTTGAACGAGGAAACAACGCCCGAACAACAACACATGATTCGTGAAAAAACCGAAAAAGCGACAAAAGGAAAAATCGCGATACGGGAATACGACAAGGGGATGATGACCGTAACGACCATTGCATTCGTCGGCCGCCTTTCGGATACGAAGGCAGCGAGGGCGACTGCAACCACAATCGCCAAGATTGTGGAGGAGGTGACCGGTATCCGCTCGGCGCTCGTGGAGTTGCCGGATTATCATGCGGTTACCACAGCACTTCACTGCACCTGACCGTCAAACTCTGAGCCAACCGGCGTCTTCGGGCGCCGGTTTTCTTTTGTGTACAAACCCCTTGACGCACAGGGCGCTTCACTGTCATACTTTGACTATGTCCTATTCCATGGAGGGACGACATATGGGCAACAGAAGCGGCGGCCCAGAGTCGGAGGACTCTTGGGCGGGATTGAGGTCGGATGCGTTAAGGGCACATGAAGCTGCAGAAGCGATGGAGAAGCTGAAGCGGTTTCTGCCTAAGGAGAAAGGAGGAACTGCTCCGGAACCCAAAGAAAAACAGGACGCCGTACCAGTGGTTTTCGCTCCGACGCCGCCACCCAGTCACGCGGAAGCAAAAAAGCGGCTGGCGAAAATTTTCTCGAACCCGGCAGAAGCACTCAGAGAAGCCAGTGGGTGGATCGAAAATTCGACCCTCGACGAGGACTGAAATTTCGACGACTGAACATGCGGGCAGCTTCGGCTGCTCGTTATTTTTTATTGGACAAGTTCTTCACAAGGTTGTATGATGCAGGCTGACTTGAACGCTCAGGAGGCACCTTGAACACCACTACATTCTGGAAGAACCTCGCCGCCTGGGAACAGACGGCGGCACAAAGACATGCGGAAGAAGAATTCCTTGACCGGACAAGGAGAGCGGACGCGGTACTGGCTGAAGAGACCAAGACCCGTCGGCTCGCACAACAAACCTACCAGGAAGGACTCGCCCAGCTTAAAGCGATGCTCTCCGCAGGGATAATCAGCTCGGGAGAGTACGCGCAGAAGAAGTCGGCGGCGCGGCAGCTGCTAAAGAAAGAGCTCGCGCTGAATCGCGACGTGACGTCTGTGTTGCTGAACATGCTCCGCGGGTAGACTGTGGAGCACGATGGAGAGAACGGGTGGCTTCGGCTGCCCGTTTTTTATTCGCAAGCGCCGATTGACTCACGGGGAAACGGCGGTACGATTACCCGTATGACCCACACCCACGAAGGTTTTGAGCACCCCGACTGGAGCGAGCACGCGCGTAGCGCTATCGAGAGCCATGGCCAAGAGGCATTCACCCTCGACCCGGAGGCGCGCAAGATGCGCGAACAGGAGCACACCGGCGTCGAGCTCACTGCCGCAGAGATTGCATATGTCCGAGACGTTATCGAACATCGGATGAAAACTCTCGACCGCGAGATACCGGCGCGCCAGCGCCTCCTCGACGAGGGCGGCGTACCGAACACCAGCATGGAAAAAGAAGATATATCCGCACTCACACAAGAGCAGCGATTCCTCCGACACAACCTCCTTGAGAAACTCTCCGGACTGACCAAATCCTCGAACGGAACGACACACTAATATTTGTGACCTCACGGGGACCGCGAGTACGCTTATCGAAGCTTACAGCTTCAGTACACCTTGCGGATAATTCGCTTCAAGAAATCGCGAATTATGCTCGCAAGGTCTTCGATTCCCCGACGCAAGACGCACCGCGTCTTGCTTGAGGTCACAACGCAAAAGCCGCCCTCACGGGCGGCTCCTGCTGTGCGCTGTGAAAGTATACCGCGCCGCTAGAACCTATTTCCAGTCGCAAAGCGACTGACTTCGCACGCGCCGAGCGCGTGGTGGCTTGAGAGTTTTTCGTACGCTCCGCTCGCGCTGACAAGCGCCCCAGCCGCGCTCGCGGACTCGCGCGGGCAAACCAAAAACTTCCTTCCATTTCTTTGCACGGCTCCTCCCCCCACCCCTCCGCCGAAAGGCGAAAAGAGGAAAGGAAGTTTTTGGTTTGCTCCCACCGCTTCAGCCTCCAAAAGCGTCGCAAGGTCATTTCATTCTCATGCTCCGCTTTCTCCGGCCTTGCGGTGGCCCGTGGCGCTCGCGTAGCGGGGTTTTGTGGTAGTTCTGACGTCCGCTTACGCTTCGCCGCACCTCGCACTGGCCGCTCACATCCGTTCGCGCCGCCTGCTCGGTGTGGCGTCGCACTCGCTCGGTGACTTCGGTTGAGTTCGTACCAACTCTACAAAGCGGATTGCGCTAGGCGCAAACAAATCTGTATGCGCTTGCCCCACCCACCCCGTGCGCGCGCAACCAGCCCCGCCGTTCTATAATTTCTCCTAAAACGGCGAGGCTGGCTCCCTCAGACATGTCGTTTTTAACCCCTTGTGATAGTATAAAAGTGGTATAAAAATATCCGCGCCCCAACAGGTGCGCGGATATTTTCTTAATGGATAAAGTTTAGTTGAAGATAACGTTGCTTGAGCTTTCAGGGTTAACGAAGCTTGCAGGGTAAGCAAGATAACCTCCACAGTTCGTTTGTGGCAATGCTCCGGCTCCTGATGTTGGCGAAGAGTAGGCGGCCATTCTTATACCCAAGTGGAAGTGAGTGTTGGCACCGAGGTTATAGACGATTCCAAGAGGTGCGCCTTTTGGAATGAAGCCACCAGGATTAGAGTAAGTGACATCTGAATTCGGCTGTATGTGCCAAATAACAGATGTGTACGTGCTTCCACCTCCGGGAGTGACGTGTTCCATCACTACGTTATAGCCCCACGTTGCATCATACAGGGACTCCTTTACAATACCGTCTTCGGGAGCATATTCAGTTGTACCTGCGCTAGCCGAATAGTCTGTGCCGTTGTGATATTTCTGGTAACCAGCAGGACATTCGGTACCGCCAGCCCAAGGGAACGCTCCGAATGCTTGCGTGACAGTACGACTTGCATACGATGGCGACGCAAGCGGCCATTTCCAATGCGGAATACTGTCCGTGCCCGAGGTGTTGTACGTGATGTCGAATTCAGGTCTTAGTGTCGTGTCTGCCGTATAGCCAGAACCGCGGAACATATCGAAGCGGTTGTTGTTGGCAGTAGGCTTCAGCGCAAGACCGTAGTTAGGCGAAGATCCACTTCTCCACGAGTTGTACAGCGTGGTGAAGTCAACTCCATACCAGCCAGGAATTGTCGTCGGTGCATTGGTATACCCGAGATAGCTTCCTGACGGCTGAGTGCTCCAGCTTACTGATCCGGTATGCCACTGCGAAGTGTTCTGGTACCAGTTGATGTTTACCGGAGTGGACGCATCGCCTCGAGGATACGCATACAGCCAGACGACTGCTTGCGTTGCAGTCACAGGAAGGGCGCTTAGATTGAAGCGTACGAGAGAGTCGTATTCGTCTCCCCAGCCTCCAACCTGCAATTTATCGTCATGCTGAGAAGAAGTGTTGTACACGCTTCCGTACCACGTACTCATTCCGTCAGGAAACGGCCCTGGTTTTACGCCAATGGTTGCAGCGCTTGCGGCCAACGGAGAAGCAAAAATCAAGAGCCCGAGAGCGAAAGTTGCAAGTTGTCGCATTTGAAGTTTCGTTTTCATACTCTTATTTAAGTTTGCCGACGCTAGTCAAGGTGCTCTGGTCGTAGGCGCTAATAAGAAAGATCTCGTCTGCTGCAGGGTTGATGGCGAACGCTAGGTCGCCCAGGTAAACTTTATAGCTTTCACCTTTAGCTCTGGCGTCGTCCGACTGGAATGCGGTCACATCTCGTGCCTCAAGAATTCCTTTCGTGTAGGCGATGTTATGAGGCATGCTGTTGCACACGCCTTCTCCGATTGAACTGTCGTTCACTCCTCTTCCCATTTGGTCGCTTGAAGCAAGCTGTGCAATGCGCTGTCCGACATCGACTCCGTCGATGATGATTTGTCGCGTCTTCAAGGTCAAGCCACCACAAAAAGATATATCTTTAAGTGTGTTGTTCACGGTCAAGTGGCCATCGACCATTCCTGACTGCTGCGTTGACGCCACTTCTGTGTACGATGTCGCGTTGGAACGCTCCGCGGCAGGTTGCTCAGCCGGTTGAGAAGTCTTCACGGTTGCACAATCAGTTGAAGTTGCGGTCCCACAACCTGTTCGCTGATCGATCACTGCTACTTTATTTTCCGGACCGTTAATAAGTTTTTGCACAGCATCAGCCAACGATGGACCGACACCAGCCGCAGCCGCAATTCCGCCGAAGGCGAAGAGAGCGACTAATGCACCTCCAGTGGCATACAGTGTTTGTTTGCTCATATATCTAAATAACACTAGCTAATAATGTCTTCACTATAGCGAAGTTCAGACGGGATAGATAAGAAGGAGGAGTGCATAACTCCTGTACCGATTTCTTATTGGGGCAGTTTACCTGCCGATTCCTTCACATCTTCGAGCAACTTGCTGACGCTTGGCGTGCACTGCGACAGGTCGTCGTTATAGTTAAGAAAAACGTATTTAATTTTGCCGTCCTGGGTAAAATTTGCTACCACGTATCCTGTTTCAGGATCAACCTGCACATTGTGCGCTTGGTCATCCGGTAGCGTTACTGCCTTGCAGTTTTCCTGCGTCTCAGTGCGTGAGAGTTTTTCGAATGAGGACTGCTGTGTGTAGTAAGTTATGACTTTCCAGAAATCTGTGCGATCTTGAGCGAGATTCGGATTGCTCTGATCATTTGGGGAGAGCGTAAATTCATAGACCGTTTGCCCGCCAAAGACATACACAAACCATTGCGAAGTTCCGTTGGCGGTTATGGTCATGCTGAATGTCTTGTGTCCCTGATAGATGCCCCAGCTCCATTGAGCATCTGGCGAATTAAGACTTCCCCCGACCAATCCTTGCTTCGGTATAAAGTCTTCTGGGGTAAGAGATGTATCAACGGAGGAGATTGAAATTTGCTCGGTAGTGGTGCCGGTGGTGGTATCTTTTGTTCGGCTCAGCACAGTGATTGCATGATCCATGCCGTATGTGTCATGAGAGTACCATCCATCAGGTATTTTGGCGGCTGAAATTGGAGGCGGTAGTGTTGAGGTGTCTGGAGTGGGTGCCGGTGCATGCAATTTCCACACTGCAAAACCGCACACAATAAGCGCTACCACAACTACTGCCCCGAGGATAGTTTTCTGTTGCATAGCCATATCATAGCGTATTCATTTTTGTATAGCTATTAATAAGCAGTATTCGATTCCCCGATTGTAGACTGGAATATGAGTCCGTGGGAGCAAACCAAAAACTTCCTTTCCTCTTTTCGCCTTTCGGCGGAGGGGTGGGGGGAGGAGCCGTGCAAAGAAATGGAAGGAAGTTTTTGGTTTGCCCGCGCGAGTCCGCGAGCGCGGCTGGGGCGCTTGTCAGCGCGAGCGGAGCGTACGAAAAACTCTCAAGCCACCACGCGCTCGGCGCGTGCGAAGTCAGTCGCTTTGCGACTGGAAATAGGTTCTAGCGGCGCGGTATACTTTCACCATCATCGGAACTAAGTCCTGAAAGGATGCATTTTGGTATTGGCTTTCCTTGGTGGGGGGCAAGGAAAGCCAATGCATTTTTGCTGTGCCGCGCGCCTCGCGCGCGTGGAGGGTGAGGTTCAAAAAATACGAAGCCGAAGATTTTGGAGGGAAGGATTTTAGGAAGGTCTGCAATCTTTATGTGCGTTTGCCCCGCCCGCCCATGCGCACGCACCAAGCATAGCCGTTTTGAAGAAAAATTATAAAACGGCTATGCTTGCTCCCCTGAAATGCGCTACACTATTTGCATGAGGTATTTTTTGTACGCAAGAAAATCTACCGATGTTGAAGATAAGCAAGTAATGTCCATCGAGGCGCAACTTGTTGAGTTGCGCTCGCTTGCTCGCGCAAACGATTTGGACATCGCCGAGGAGTTCGTAGAAAAGCGGAGTGCAAAGACGCCCGGGCGTCCGATTTTTGAAGAAATGATGCGCCGCGTTGAGCGCGGAGAGGCGCACGGGATTTTGTGTTGGAAAATAGATCGGCTTTCAAGAAATCCTGTGGATAGCGGGCGCATCAGTTGGATGTTGCAACAAGGGACGATAGCGAAGATTTTGACGCATGACCGCGCATATCTGCCGCAGGACAATGTACTCGTGATGTCCGTTGAGTTCGGTATGGCTAATCAGTACATCCGCGATTTGAGTGTGAATGTGGCGCGTGGTCTGCGGCAGAAAGCGCGAAGCGGCGTATATCCGAGCATCGCGCCGCTCGGCTACCGCAACGATGTACGCACGCGCTCCATTATTGTGGACAAAAAGAAAGCGCCAGTTATTCGCGAAGTGTTTGAGTTGTACGCGAATGGAAAATCGCGATACGAGGACATCGCACGCTTTCTTTTTGAGAACGGCATTATGACCGGCGCGACGCGCGGTTGGACGAAAGGCGGCGGACGGCTCTTGAAGCGCGAGCAAATCGCCTTTCTCCTTTCCAACCCGTTCTACGCAGGACGCTTCCGCTACGCGGGCGAAATGTATGACGGCACACATACGCCGCTTGTTTCAAAAGAGTTGTTTGACCGCGTACAGAAAGTATTGAAAGCGCGTAGCAACGCGAACCGCCCGCCGGAAAACAATCCGCAAGCGTATTGCGGATTACTCGCCTGCGGCGAGTGCGGATGTTCCATCACCGCCGAGGAGAAAATGAAAACGCAACAGAACGGCAATATACATCGTTATGTGTACTATCACTGCACCAAGAAGCGCGGCAAGTGTAATGGACAGTTTTTGCGTGAGGAAGCACTAGACGCGGAACTGTCCTCGTTGCTTTCCCGCTTCCACTTGCCGCACTCTTGGGCAGAGGAGATGAACAAAATGGCGGACAACGACGCACACGACGCCTCCGCTCATGCGGAAGCGTCTATGCGCTCTCTGCGGGCTGAAATTGCCGTCTACGACATCAAAATCGCCCGCCTGACGGACTTGTTCGTGGAACAAGACATAGAGCGCGGCGAGTATCTTTCCCGCAAGCGTTCGCTTGCGGACGCGAAGCGCCAACTTGAGGAACAAGTCCTCAAGTTTGAGCGCAACGACGGACATTGGATAGAACCTCTACGGGAGTGGATAAAGGACGCTTCAACACTGAACGAAATCGCCGCATCGGAAGACCTTCCTTTGAAAAAATCCTCCCTCCAAAAAATCTTCGGCTCGAACCTCACCCTCCACGCGCGCGAGGCGCGCGGCACAGCAAAAATGCATTGGCTTTCCTTGCCCCCCACCAAGGAAAGCCAATACCAAAATGCATCCTTTCAGGACTTAGTTCCGATGATGGTGACCTCACGGGGAATCGAACCCCGATTTACGCCGTGAGAGGGCGCTGTCCTAACCGTTAGACGATGAGGCCGTCTATATTTTTATACCAGACTTCTACACGACGCGCTATGCGCGTTGTTTCCACTTCTTTTCCTGACGGACGAGCTGACTCGCGTCTTCAGGGTTCGCGAGAAGCGCCCTCACGATGCGCTCGGTGCGAACCGATTGAGAGCCTTTTACCAAGACGACATCGCCCTCTCGCACATAGTCGGGGAGCGCCTCGGCGGCGGCACGGGCGCTCTCGAACCTCAGCGTCTCGACGGTTCCAGGCGAGAGCGTGAATGCGCGCGCCCGGATGCCGACGGCGGCTATCACGTCGGCCGAACTGTTCGCGAGCGCGCTGATACGTTCGTGCTCTACCACCGAATACCGGCCGAGCTCCAGCATGTCGCCCAGAACCGCGATGCGCCGCCCTGCATGAGGAAATGTTTTCAACGTCGCAAGCGCTTCTTCAACGGCGGCCGGCGACGCGTTATACGAATCGTCGATAATGACCGAGCCGTTCTTTCCCGCGAAGATGCGTCCGCGACCCGGAGGAGACTCATGACCCTCGAACGCCTTGAGCGCTTCGGGAAGCGGTATCGAGAACGCACTGGCGGTCGCGAGCGCGGCGGCTATCGGCAGAAGTTGCGTCTTCCCGACCGAGCCTTTCACGATGCACGTCCCCTCTTCACCTCCCGCATGCACCTGCGCCATCATGCCAGCGACCTTCCCTTCGACTTCATAAAAACCGATATCGCTGATGCGCACCATAGCGGTAGCGGCAACGCCATAGGAGATGACGCGGAAGGGCGTGTGCAGGGCGTTCTCGAGCGCATAGGGATCGTCGGCCGAGACGATGACCGGAGCCGCGGGCGCAAGCGCGAGCACTGGGGAAAATTCTTCCTCGCGCACCGCTTCAGGCGACGCATACGCCTCAACATGCACCGGGATCTCGGGGAGCCGTGTCACCACGACGACATCCGGTGTCGCGATGCGCAGTATGCGTGCGAGATCTCCCGGACGATCAGCCCCGACCTCGAGCACAAGCATGTTCGGATAATGATTCGGCAGGAACAGCAGCGCGAGCGCGCTCTTAAGCAGGAGGAGCCAGGCGAATGGATTGTCCCAAGGGTTTGAAACGCCGAAGATGGTGAATGGCACGCCGAACTCGCTGTTGAAGCTCTTTTCGCTCTTGCGGATGAAGAAGCGCGTCTTGAGCGCCGCCGCGACGGCGTCTTTCGTCGAGGTCTTCCCTACCGAACCCGTCACCATCACGATCTTTGGAGAGTAGCGGCGCACCACTGCCCGCGCGAGGAATGCGAGGATGAGCACTATGATGTATTTCAGAAAATTTTTCATGTCGATATCACCGGGTCTTCATTTCTGGCAGAACCGCCCTCGGTCGGGAGCCCTCGATCGGGCGGTACTGCGTAATAGTCGATGAGAAAGTGCACCAGGTCAAGGAAGGTCGCATCGAGCGTCTCCGATGCATATTCCACGTGTTGCGGATCGTTCGTGTAGAGCAGGATGATGAAACGGGGAGCATATGACGGGAAGAAGCCGACAAACGAGTGGAAGAAGCGGTCGTTGTGGTAGCCGCCGCGTCCGTCGGTCAGCTGTGCGGTGCCGGTCTTTGCCGCGACCGACATCGTGGGTATCTTCGCCTTTCCACCTTCGAGTTTCTCATCGACGAGCGCAGTCATCATGCTCGTCGTCTCGCGCGCCGCGTCCGCGGAGAAGACGGGAATCGTCTGGCTCCAGTCGAGTTTTCGTTCTATGCCGGAATTGAGTCGTATCGCACTCACCAGGTGCGGCTGCACCATCACCCCGCCGTTGGCTATCGCGCCGAGCGCGCGAATCATCTGTATCGGCGTTTCCGCTATGCCCTGCCCGAACGACGCCGTGTCGTAGCCGACTTGCTGGGGCTTCGAGAGATTGGAGAGAAGCGAGCGTCCTTCGTTTGAGAGGTCGATGCCCGTCTTCTGTCCGAAGAGCGTTGTGAAGTATCGGCGGAACGCATCTTGTCCGAGCTCGGTTGCGATCCATGACGCGCCGACATTGAGCGACTGGACGATGATCTGCTTCATGGGGATCACCCCGCGTGGCTTCATATCCCAATTGCAGAGACGCGCCGTGTTCACGGTAATGCAGCCGGTGTCGTTATAGGTCGATGTAGGCGTGATGACGCCCGCGTCGAGACCCGACGTCATAGTGAGCGGCTTCATGATAGAACCGAATTCATGCACGTGTTCCACGAGAGGATTCCCGAGCAGGGCCGGATCGACCGTCCGCAAGTCATTGCCGTCGTAGGAGGGATATGACGCGAGCGCCAGGATGGCGCCGGTCGAGGGATCCATGATGATGCCGCCCGACTCCTTGCTTGCATAGCGCCTTGTCAGTTTCGCGAGGTCGTTTTCGAGGCGCACCTGCACTTCAGGCTCGATAGTCGTCACGATATCGCCCTCATGGGCGTCCCGCGCGTTGACGAGCAGATTGCCGACGTTTGAAAAAAGTTCCGCAAAAAAGTTTTTATACAAAGAATCTTCGGAGCGCGCGAGCGTGCCCTCATACGTCGTCTCGAGACCGGTTCGACCCGCGAGCGTATGACCCGAACCGTAGGAGACGATGCCGATTGTCTGCGCCGCAAGAGAGCCGCCCGGATAATAGCGCCAGCGCTCGCGAAGCACCTGCACGCCGGGTATCTTCAGTGCGGAGAGAGCCTGCCCCTCCTCCTCTTTCAGGCGGTGCGCAACTTCGATATATGCCTGGGTCTTCTTCGCGGCGGCAGCAAGAAACGCATCCCGCGAAAGAAGCGTCGAAGAAGCGACGGCGGTTATCGCCGCGTACGCCGCTTCCGGATCAATCAAGGTCTGCGGATGTATCGCGACGAGAAAGCCGGTTGCGAGCGTCGCGGCGGAGATGAGCGTGCCGTCCTTACGGGTGAAGTAGATCGAGCCGCGATCGAAGAGTCCGCCCGCGCTCGCCGAGAATTGCCGATCGGCTTTTTGTGCATACTCATCTCCGTGGACGATCTGTACGAAATAGAGACGCGCCACGATGAGGAGCGCCGCGAATACAATGCATAGGAGAACGAGACGAATGCGCAGGCGGAACTGTGCGCGCATACTATCGTAATGCGGTCACGCTTTGCGCCCGTACGAACAGGTGGGCGACCGGCTTCACATACCCCATCGCGGAATAGTCGGCGCTGGTCACGCGCGCAACACCCGCGAGATACTCAGACTCAAGCGTCGCGACAGCCGCTTCGTCGTTTCTAACCGACTGAGAGAATTCGACGGTCAGCGCCGCATAGCTCATCACGACGGCGATACATCCGATATATACGACCATGAGCGCCCCCACTGCGCCAGAACACGCCTGCACGAATGAAAAGGAGAAGTGGCGGGAGAAGCTAGACATAAGAAAGCATAAAACTCGGAGAACCCGATCCCTCCACATGCGGGACGGCAGCGATCCGCTCGAACACGCGCAGTTTCGCACTCCGCGCGCGATGGTTGCGCAGGATCTCGGAACGCGACGGCACCAGAGGCTTCTTCGGGTTCAGCGTCCCTGTTCCCGTCTGCGCGGCGTCGCGAAGCATATTCTTCACCACGCGATCCTCGATGCTATGGAACGAGATAACCGCGAGCTTCCCGCCAGGCGCGAGTGCCGAAAGCGCGGCGGAAAGCCCTTCGCGCAACGCACCGATCTCGTCGTTCGCCGCGATGCGGAGCGCCTGAAAGGTCTTCGTCGCCGGATGAATCTTCCCTTGCTGGTACCAGCGCGGCGTACCCGCTTTGATCGCCTCGACAAGCGCGCCGGTCGTGAGAATCCGCTCCTTAGAGCGCGCCGCGACAATCGCGCGTGCGATGCCGCGCGCAAAGCGCTCTTCGCCATAGGTAAAGATAAGGTCCGCTAGGTCTTCTTCTGATGACGTGTTGACGATGTCCGCCGCCGTCTCACCGCCCTCGCCATAGGTCATAAAAAGCGGCTCGTCATTCTGGAACGAGAAACCGCGCGGTGCAGCTATCTGGTAGCCGCTCCAACCGAGATCAAAAAGGATCTTGTCGACCGTGCCGATCCCGAGACGCTCGAGGATGCGGGCGAGATTGCGGAAATTATCGTTCACCAGATTCGCCACCGGACGTTCGGGTCGGCGGTCTTTCCCATATGCCTCGCGCCCGCGCTCGACTGCCGCGGGGTCGGCGTCGATACCGACAACGACGCCGCCCTCTCCGAGGGCGGCAAGTATCTTTGTAAAGTGTCCCGCGCCGCCGAGGGTCGCATCGACGACCGTATCGCCCGGCTGTATATCGAGGACGTCGAGTACTTCATCGGTGAGGACGCTATCGTGACGAGCTTCCATATGCTATTTCGGGTTACCGAGCGCTTCAGCGAACGCGTCGGCATCGCGCTCGATTGACGCGGTGTAGGTCTTCCACGCCTTTTCGTCCCAGATCTCTACCCTGCCGGCGACACCGGCGATGACGGTCTTGTTTGAGAGTCCCGCATAACGCTTCAAATGGTCTGGAATAAGCACGCGCCCGGCAGTATCAACCTCTGCCTCCATCGCTCCCGCAAGAAAAAGGCGCGCGAGTCCGCGCGCCGCCGCCGTACCGCTCGCATGCACTGCGCGGCTCTCGGCCTCAGCCTGCCATGCCTTCTTCGGGTATACAGAGAGGCAATGATCAAGGCCGCGCGTCATAACGACTGCGCGGCCGAGATCCTTCCGGAACTTTGCCGGAAGCGAGATGCGATTCTTCGGGTCAAGCGTGTGCAGGTATTCTCCGATGAACATGTCAAAAATATAGTGAGTTCGCCGCAGAGACAGGCCACCACTCCCGTCTTCCACTTCCTCCCACTGGTTATGAATCCTACACCACTTTCCCCCACCACCCTATTTTAGTTATCCACACCACTTCGCTCCGCCGATTACGGCGACGCTCCGCGGTGCACGCACGCATGGCAAAAAACTGAAGTTTTGCTTCAGTTTCTTTGTTCCAACACTATGGAATGTGGCTAGCGGGGGCGCAGGAGGGGGAAGATCTGCCCTTCGCGGATGGAGACGCCTTCAAAGAAATCAAAGAGACGTTCAGAGACGCCGAAGCCGAAGGCTGGCGGCATGCCGTATTCAAGCGCCTCCACAAACTCGGCATCCGCCATTTGCGCTTCTTCATCGCCGGCATCGCGCAATTGCTGCTGGTGTTTAAAACGCTCGGCCTGGTCAACAGGGTCATTGAGCTCGCTGAAGCCCTTCCCGATTTCGCTGCCGGCAATCATGATTTGGAAACGCTCCACGACACGCGGGTCTTTCGCGCTTTTCTTTGCGAGCGGTTCCATGTAGACCGGCACATTAACTAAAAAGCCAGGACCGGTGAGTGTTTTCCTGATCTGCTTCCAGGCGATATCAACTAGCCGCTCAATACCGACGCCAGCTTCAAATGCGATACCCCGCTTCGCAAGCGCCGCCGCCCAATCGGCGCTCTCATCAAGCGGGTCGAGACTGTACTCTTTCTGCATCAGTGCGCAGAAATCATACCGTTCCCACTCTGTACCCAAATCGACATCAAAACCTTTTATGGAAAAAACGCGCGTGCCGTACACTTCATCAGCGATCATGCGATACAGGTCGGTGACCATCTCCATACCCGCCTCGTAATCTTTGAATGCTTCATAAAATTCAACTTGCGTGTAGTCCTGCGCATGTTCGGAGGACATGCCCTCGTTGCGGAAAATGCGACCAATCTCAAACGTCTTCGGTAAGCCGGCAACCATGAGGCGCTTCTGCCAGAGCTCGCCTGCCGAGATGCGCAGGTACACGTCCATATCAAGCGCGTTGTGATGTGTCGCGAAGGGGCGCGCTTCGGCGCCGCCGGTCGTCGTCTCAAGCACCGGTGTCTCCACCTCGATGAAATCCCGATCGAGGAGGTAAGAACGGATAACGTTCCAGAACTTCGAACGGCGGCGGATGCGACTCGCGAGATCCTTTGAGAGGAGGATGTCGAGATACCGCTTACGGAAACGCTCGTCCTCGTCTTTGATCCCATACCACTCGTCGGGCAAGGGCCGGAGCGACTTGGCGAGCATGCGCCACCCGACAACATCCAAGGACGGCATGCCGCGCTTCGTGTTAAATGCGAGGCCGGACACTTCGATGATATCGCCTATGTCTACCGCCGCGACGAAGAGATCGTAAGAATCTTCACCCAGCTTGTCGCGTTGGAGGTAGCACTGCCCTTTCATTCCGTCAAAAAGATCGACAAAAAGCGAACCGCCGTGCTCGCGGATGCTCATCACGCGCCCGGCGAGCATCACCTGCTCACTGTTCTTCTCGATGACCGCATGATTTTCGAGAAACTCCTCAACCGTATGCGTACGCGACGTGCGCGCCGGGTACGCCTCCATACCGGCTTCTTTCAGACGTTCTATCTTGGCGAGCCGATCGGCATGCACTGTTTCTAACAGAGCCATACGCACTACTATACCACCCTTTATTTAACTCACCTTCTCGATGGTGTAGGTCTGCTTGCCGGCGGGAGTGACGAAGGTGAAGGTATCGCCCTTCTTCTTGCCCATCAGGGCGGCGCCCAAGGGAGAGACGTGCGAGAGCTTCTTGACGCGCATATCGGCCTCTTCGCTCCCGACCATAGTGTATTCGTGCACGTCGGAACTTCCCTCTTTCTTAATCGACACTTTCGAATTAAAAGATACTTCGCTTTTCTTTTTTCCGTCGGTATGGATAGTCGTATACTTCACGAGCTCTTCGAGCTTCTTGATGCGCTCTTCGGTCGCGGCCTGGAGATCGCGCGCCTCCTGATATTCGGCGTTCTCTGAGAGGTCGCCGAGCGATCGAGCGTACTCGAGATTCTTGGCGATCTCGGTGCGTCGAACGGTTTTTAGGTGCTCAAGCTCTTTTATCATCTCGTCGAACTTTTCCTGGGAGACGACGGTATGTTGTGCTTCGGGCATAGAGGTAGTGAGGGCATTGTACGTGCCGCGCGATAACTTGCAAGTTTTTCTCAGCGAATGGCGGAACCGAGATACGGCGAATCCTCGGCATAGAGCGATTCAAAGAAATCCCGCATAACGTTTACCGCCTGCTCGCCCGCGCCCGCAGGCCCCCTCTCAAGCACGACGGCAAAGGCATACTGAGGATCGTCGTACGGGAAAAATCCCTCGAGCCATGAATTGTCATATTGATTGCGCGTGCCGGTCTCCGCGGTGCCGGTCTTCGCAGCGACCGCGATGTACGGCAGGTTCACCGCACCGGCGAGCGCGCCGGTCACGCCGTAGCGCATGCCAGAACGCACGACAGCGAGCATCGCGGGATCGACCGGCACGTCGGTATACGTCGGCGTCTGCCCGATGACGAGAGTGGGCGTATAGAGCTTCCCGCCATTTGCGACCGCGGCGGTCGCGCGCGCCATCTGTATCGGCGTTACCTGTACCGAGTATTGCCCGATCGCGGTGAAGTAGGTGTCGCCGAGATACCATGGCTCGTTAAACACTGATTTCTTCCATGCGGGATTCGGGATGAGTCCGGCAGCCTCTCCCGAGAGATCGATACCGGTCGGACTCCCGAGACCGAATGCTCGATACCAATACTCAAGCCGATCGATGCCGAGCCCCTGTATGGAGCCGAACCCACCGCCAACGGTATAGAAGAATATGTCCGAGGACCATGCGATCGCCTTCCGCACATCAACCGGCCCGAGTGCTTTCCATCCTCGATAGAGAAATTCTTTCCCAGGACGATACGGATCGGGAATTGAAATAAAGCCAGGATCGTCGATGACCGTACTCGGCGTGATGAGCCCGTCGGTGAGCGCGCCAGAGGCCACAAACGGCTTCACGACAGAACCGGGCGTATAGACACCCTGTATCGCATGGTCGATAAAAGGGTGTCCGGGATTCGTGTTGTACGCTGCGATAATGTCAGACGGTCCGCCGTCCGACATGACGTTCGAGTCATAACTCGGATACGAGACGATGGCGCGCACGGCGCCCGAGTGCGTATCGAGGATAACGCCGGCGCCGGCGATGAAGCCCTCTCTGCGCGCGACGGTACTGATCGCGTTCGCGAGGAGCCGCTGAAGATCCGCATCGATCGACAGCTGAAGCGTTCTCCCTTCTTGCGCGGGGATGACCGTACCCTCGGAACGAACTCTGCCGAGCGCGTCCGTTTCGGAGAGCATCTGTCCGTTCTTCCCGGCAAGAAGCGAATCGTACTCAGCTTCAAGACCGGTGATACCCGTCTGACGTTCGTCATAGTAGACGCCCTTCGAATCTTTTTTTGGATACGATACATAGCCGATAACCTGACTCAAAGAAGACATCGTGTACTTGCGGCCGATGCCGCCTTCCGGCCGCTCGACATTATCGGCGAGTACGACGCCGTTCCGGTCGGTTATGATGCCCCGCGGTGCAAAGAGCGTGACGACCTCGAGACTGTTGTGCGCGCTTTCAGCGGCGAACGCTTCTCCGTTGGTAATCTGCAGATTCCACGAGCGGACGATGAGGACGAGCACCAGGAGCGCCACTATCCCGGTAAGCGAGAAGAACGTCCCGTCTGAAAGCGGGGTCTCGAGCCGTCCTTCAAAACGCGTACGATCGAAGGCGGGTGCGTTCGAGGCATCAAGGAATATTTCGTCCGGAGCAATTTCCAGATCCCGCAATCGCCGGCGGCGCCATTTCATCCTTCTATACTACCCGCCCCGTTAGATAACTGGAAGTTGCCCATAATTCCCCGAACAACCGTCTCATCCAGAGAGCGAGTATTTTCATACACAAGAAATTATCTAACGGGGCCCGTCAAAAGCCGACTGCGCACGAAGAGCACCGCCGCGGTCACCATCGCTCCATAGAGCGTAAAAAGCGGCATGCTCCCCGCGTGCGGAGCGTAGTACAGCGTATCGGCGAACAACCCGACGGAAAGCGGAATGAGCGGTTCTAGGAACGCCGTACCAACCGCAAGAAGAGC
Organism: uncultured Candidatus Saccharibacteria bacterium; assembly: GCA_964371445.1. Lineage (GTDB taxonomy): Bacteria > Patescibacteriota > Minisyncoccia > Phycocordibacterales > Phycocordibacteraceae > C7867-001. The sequence continues at coordinate 193,552 of CAYJLK010000001.1, read as the reverse complement.
CGTAAACGGCCAAGGGAACAGTATGACCGAGACAAGTGCGGAGAGTGAGAGAATACCGCGTATCATAACGGCGTTGTGGTCGCCCAGGAAAGTGCCTCGACAAAAGCCGCACCAGTACTACGCAGCTCGACCCAGGTAATCGAGAAGGGATTGAGCACAGGCTTAATCTGGAGCGTAACTGAAGGCGAGGACACGTCGCTCTCAATGCGCACGACGCTACCAACCGGAAGCAGTCCGGGACCGGGCACAAACACCTCGTCGCCGACGACGATTCCCGCAGAACGGGAAAGTGATGCGCGCATCACGCCGCCGCCGGATCCGAAGATAGATATCGGCAGACGCGAACGCCCGATCCAGCCGTCCGTGACCATGCGCGGCGCCGAGAAAAGTGTCACGCGGGAAAAGTCGTCGAGGACCGCCGTCACGATACCGAGCGGCACGCCGCCTGGACCGAACACTCCCTGACCGAGCGCGACATCCGCGTCCCTCCCCAAAGAAAGAACGAGCGTGTCGTACGGGCTTGTCGGAGGACGGGCGACGACTCCAGCGATACTACTCTCCTCAACCCGTCCGGGTGCAGACGGGTCGAGCAATGCTTCGAGATCCTCGGCTTTTTGAAGCAACGCCTGATTCTCGCTTGCGAGCGCGGCGTTTTCTTGTTCCAACTTTTCATTCCGCAAGGCAAGCGTCGCGGCATTGCCGAAACCGGAGAAAAAGAGATGGCTCGTATTCGCAAGTGCATCGGCACTACGGAATATGGGTGCGAATGTGTACCAGAAAAAATTCGGGAAAAGCAAGCGTGCCCCGAGCACCACGAGGACGCCCGCGAGCGCGAACATTCCCCACGACAGGTTCGTGGAAGAAAGAAGTGCGTTACGCCTCGCTAAGAATGTCTTCTTCATCGATGAAAAAATCTGCGTAGGGTTCGGGATCTTCGGTCACGATGCCGGCGCCGCGCACCACTGCCGTGAGCGGGTCCGGGGCGACCCGCACCGGCACGCCGAGCATCTTGGCGAGTATCTGCGGCAACCCGCGCAAGAGCGCACCGCCGCCGAAAACGGTCACGCCGTGCTGGAGCACGTCGGAAAGAAGTTCGGGCGGCGTCGCTTCGATAACTTCCTTCATCGTCTCCATAAGCGTATCGAGCGACGGCGCGATCGCGTCGCGAATATGCGAATCGGTGAGTGTTATCTCGCGCGGGAGCCCGGTCGCGTAATCGCGCCCGCGGACGCTTCGCGAGAGCGCTTCCGAGAGCGGCATGACCGCGCCGATAGCGACCTTGGCATCTTCGGCGGTGCGTTCGCCGATGCCGAGTTTGAATTCGCTTCGCACGAATTCGATGATGTTGTCGTTGAAACGGTCGCCGGCGACGTGCGAGCTCTTCGAGGCGACGACGCCCTTGAGCGCGATGACCGCGATGTCGGTCGTGCCGCCGCCGATGTCGAGCACCATGGTACCGACCGCCTCGTTCACGGGCAGCTTCGCGCCGATAGCGCCCGCGACCGGCTCTTCGAGAATGATCGCTTCGCGCGCTCCGGCAGTTTTCGCCGCGTCCCGCACCGCGCGGCTCTGCACGTTCGTCACGCCGGTTGGGACACCGATGACCACCCGCGGACCGAAGAGCCGCGTGCGGCCGCTCTGCGCCTTATGGATGAGGTAGGTGAGAAGCTCCTCGGTCACTTCGAAGTCCGAGATGACGCCGTGGGAGAGGGGTCGCACGACGCGGATGTGCGCCGGTGTCTTGCCGAGCATCGTCTTCGCTTCCCGCCCCACCGCGACGACTTGATGAGTCTTGTCGTTGACCGCAACAACCGACGGCTCGTTGATGACGATACCCTTCCCACGCACGTACACGAGCGTGTTGGCGGTCCCGAGATCTATCGCGATGTCGCTACTGAATAACGCGTTTTTTGAAAAGCGAGCCATAGCTACTTCCCGAGAATCTCCGCACGCGCTTTTTTCTCAACCGCTCCGGTCGCGCGATTGACCACCTCGAAAGAGCCGGTCGCTACCGCATCTTTCCCGACCACGATGCGCGTCGGGATGCCGAGCAAATCGCTGTCGGCGAACTTCTCGCCCGCGCGTGCATCGCGGTCGTCGTAGAGCACCTCGACACCCGCCTTCACCAAGTCGTCGTAGAGCGCGTCGGCGGTCTTACACATTTCGTCGCCATCCTTCCCAAGCGACACCAGATGCACCGCAAACGGCGCGACGCTCTCGGGCCACACAAGTCCCTTATCGTCGGCCATAAGTTCCACAATCGTACCCATGAGCCGTCCGAGTCCTATGCCGTACGCTCCGTAGACCACAGGGATATCCTTCCCTTCTTCATTTTTAAACGTTACGCCCAGCTCCTTCGTGTAGCGGGTGCCGTATTTGAAAATATTGCCGACCTCGATAGACTTCGCCGTCCGAAGACTCTCTCGCTTCATCCCGAGATCCGCGAGAATATCATCCTGCATCACCTCGTCATTCACGGCGATACCTTTCGCATCATCGATGTAGATAGTGTCTTCGCCCGCATCAGAGACCGTCTGGAATTCGTGGCTGAACTTGCTGAACATGCCACCCGAAGCGAATGTGAGGAAGGTCTTGTCGCCGATACCTGCGCGGACATACACATTCTTATATGCCTGAATCGCCTTTTCATAGAACGCGTCAAGCTCCTCTTCAGAACGCGAGAAGGAGTACATATCTTTCATAAGGAATTCACGCCCGCGCATAATGCCGGACTTCGCGCGCAGTTCGTTGCGGAACTTCGTTTGAAACTGATACGTCACGCGCGGCAAATCGCGATAGGAAGAAATGTGGTCGCGCATCATGCGGGCCATCGGCTCTTCGTGCGTACAGCCGAGCCCGAGTTCGTTATCGTTCTTCAGTTTAGTCTTGAACCAGACATCGATTTTGTCGTCGCTCCAACGACCGGTCGTCTTCCAAATTTCCGGATCCTGCAGTGCAGAAAGCGAGACCTCCTCCCCGCCAATAGCGTTCATCTCCTCGCGGATGATTGAGCGAATCTTATCGATGACGCGAAGCCCGAGCGGCAAGTAGTCGTACACCCCCGCCATTTCTTTATGAATATAGCCGGCGCGCACCAGGAGCTGTGCGTTCTTGGCGACCTCGTCGCTTGGCGCCTCCCGGCGCGTCTTGGTGAAAAGCTTTGACTGTCTCATAGGCGACAGTATACGCCCACCCCTCCCACTGGGCAAAAGCCCTATCCGACAATCTTGAAGATGTCGTGCGCGGTGACCACGACCATAAGCAGGATGAGGAAAACGAATCCGATAGCGTTCATGGTCCGGGCGACGCTTACCTTGATGGGGCGGCGGATGACACTCTCGATGATGACGAAGAGGAACCGACCACCGTCGAGTGCGGGAACGGGGATGAGGTTGATGAGGGCGAGATTGATGGAGATAATCGCCATAATCGAGAACAAGTCGCCGAGACCCTGCCCCGATGCGGTGCCGACCACGCCCGCAATGCCGACCGGACCTGCGACTTGCGAGAGATCTGCCGAGAGCGTGAAGATGCTGGAGAAGAAGTGCCAGAGCCCGACGGCGGTCATCTTCGTCGCGCTCCAGGTGAGTGATGCGCCTTCGGTAATCGCCGCGCCGAGCGAGAGTTCTACGACGCCGACCGTAGCGACTTCTACACCGAGTACCGGGCGCGACGGGTTCGTGGGGACGATGCCGACCTCCGGGCGCGCGAATACAACCTCCTCTCCCCCGCCTGCGTGCCGAACCGAGAGCGCGATGGTCGTGTTCCCTCCGCCGCGCGCGACAAATCCGCTGAAGGCGGCCGGATCGATATCCGAAAAAGCGTAATGCCCGTCCTCAGCCGAGAGGATAGTGTCGCCGGCGATAAGTCCTGCACGCGCGGCGGGCGAACCCGGAAGGACGCTCGCCACCATAAGCTCGACATCGCGCGCACCGGCAAGCTCGTTGTCTGAAAGCACGCGCGGCGTGCCCATCACGAGCGCGCCGGTGATAAGTACGTAGGCGAAAAGGAGGTTCATCGCGACGCCCGCGACAAGCACGATTGCCTGCAAAATGCGCGGACGCTTCGAAAACGCGCGCGAGTCTCCCCCCTCACCGTCTTCACCAAATATTTTCACAAATCCGCCAAAGGGCAGCCAATTAAGCGTGTACTCTGTCCCACCCACTTTTGCGATGGTCGCCGCGCGCGGCGGATACCCGAGCCCGAATTCGTCCACACGCATGCCCGAAAGCTTCGCCGCGACGAAGTGTCCGAACTCGTGCACCACGATGAGCGCAACGATAACAGCAATAAAAATAACGATACTCATCACTGGGCTATCTCCTCTTCCTTGCGCTCAAAGACCTTCATGAGCGCCTCGTTGCCTTCATCGATGAGTTTCTGAATCTCGCCCTTGAGGCGCTTCACCTCGTCTTCTCCCATGCCGCCCGCCTCCTCCGCGGCTTCAAGCGCCTTCAGGGCATCGGTGCGGTGCGAGCGAAGCGTCACCTTCGCCTGCTCGGTGCGGTCGCCCGCGATCTTGCTGAGCTGGGTGCGACGCTCGCTCGTAAGCTCGGGAAACGAGACGCGCAGCCCTTGGTCGTCGGTGGAGACGCCGACGCCGAGATCTGCATCGGTAATGCCCTTCTCAATCGCCTTCAAAAGCCCCTTGTCCCAGGGAATGACGCGGAGCGTGCGCGCGTCCTCGGTCGACACGCTCCCGAGTTCGCGAAGCGGCGTGCGCGTGCCGTACGCCTCGGGCTTTATCGTGTCGAGCAGGGTCGGCGTCGCGCGACCGGTGCGCACGCCCGAGAGCTCACGCACGAGCCACTCTTCGGTCTCCTTGATATTCGTCTTTAGTTTTGAAAAGTCGTATGCCATATATTTACATCATACCAAATCCTTTGGTGTGACGAGCGAGAGATGTTCGAGGATCATACGCACCGGCGCGCTCCGGTCATACAAGTGCCCGCGCAGCTCCGCGATATCCCGAAGGAGCTGCGCGATAGGGGGTTTCGTAAACCCCCTATCGCGACAGGCGGCGGCTTCAATGCCGTTTATGATGGCGAGCGCCGCTTCGCGATTCTCCCGCCGTTCTTCTTCATCCGAGCCACTCGCGAGCTTCTTGATGAGCGCGCTCCGCTTCTCCTTCGTCGCCTTCATAAATTCCTCTGCCATCTCCGGAATGTAGGACGTACTACGTCCTACATGAGAATCAAGGATTTGGATACGGGAACGTAGCGTCGGGAGAAGACCGCCGAGAGTCGGCATGATGAGAAAGAGATAGGTGCCCGGCGGCGGTTCTTCAAAAAGTTTGAGAAGCGCGTTCTGCGCCTCGTGGTACGCGCGACTTGCCGCGATGATAATCACTTTTGTATCACCCGCAAACGCGACGCTCGCGGCGAGTTCAGACACTCGCCGCGCATCCTCCACCGACAAGAGCCCGTACTGGCGCACGACAACGTCGGGATTGTTTTCTATCTTCATTCCTAGCTCCTTTTTCGCCCACGCCTGCGCGGCCGCAATTCCCTCCTCCGCTTCCGCCTCTATGACAAATGCGTGGTGCTGCATGTACGTTATTGTTTTGCGAGAATACTCTTTTGATACGTATCCAAATGCTTCAGCGCGATACCGGTGCCGCGCGCCACGCAGTAGTACGGGTCGTTCGCGAGTTTCGCGACCACGCCGGTGCGACGGAAGACGAGCTCCGGCATCTGCCGCAGCTGGGAGGAGCCGCCGGTGAGGATGATGCCATTATCGATAATGTCGGCGGCAAGTTCGGGCGGCGTATCCTGCAGCACCTTGCGTATCGCCTGCGTCATCTCGCGGAGCTCGCGCGCCATCGCCTGCACCAGGTCGTTCGTCGAGAGCTCGACGGTCCGTGGCAATCCGCTCATCAGGTCGCGCCCTTTGATCGACATCGTAAGTTCCTCGTTCATCGGCACCGCCGCACCGATCTTTATCTTCACATCCTCAGCAGTCTTATCGCCAATCGCGAGGTTATGCTGTTTCTTGATGTGGTCCACGACCGCGCGGTCGAGCCGGTCGCCGGCACACTTCACCGAGGTGGAGGCGACGATACCGCCTAAGGAAATCACCGCGACATCGATGGTACCGCCACCGATATCGGCGACCATGCGTCCCATCGGTTCGTGAATCGGGATGCCCGCACCGATTGCGGCGAGTATCGGTTCCTTCACGACGTATGCGTTCTTGGCGCCGGCCTTAATCGCCGCTTCGATGACGGCGCGCTTCTCGGTACTCGTCACGCCGGCAGGGACCGATACAAGCACGGTCGGTTTGAAGGGGTTACGCCCGAGCGCTTTTTTCATGAAATAGCGGAGCATCGCCTCCGTGACGCGGTAATCCGCGATGACCCCGTCCTTCATCGGACGGTACGCGATGATATCGTCGGGCGTGCGGCCGATCATCTTCTTCGCCTCAATGCCGATGGCGAGTATCTTGTTGCCGCCGCGCTTGCCGTGCGCCTTACCCACCGCGACGACCGAAGGTTCGTTGATGATGACGCCCTTCCCGGGCACGAAGACCAGGACATTGGTTGTCCCGAGGTCAATGCCGAGTTTGGGAGAAAAGAAGCTCATGACTCGTATGATACCCCGTCGTCGTGCACAGGGCAAAACGGCGCAACAAGTGGTACGATAAGCCTAATGCAAGGCGAGATGAATTTCATCATTGAGGGCGGCAAACCGCTCTCGGGGAAAGTGGAGACAAGCCGCTCCAAGAACGGTGCGGTTGCCCTCTTGGCCGCTTCGCTCCTGAACTCGGGTCGCACGACACTCGAACATATGCCGAAGATCGAGGAGGTCAACCGCCTTATCGAAGTACTCCGCTCAATCGGCGTTGACGTCGAGTGGCAGGGTTCGAGTGTTGTCATCACGCCGCCAGAGAAAATATCTCTCGAGACCATCGACCGCGGCGCGGCGGCGCGGACCCGGAGCATCCTAATGTTCATCGGTCCCCTGCTTCACTCATTCAAGGCATTCGACCTGCCGCAGTCGGGCGGATGCACACTCGGCCTCAGGAGCGTACGACCGCATCTTCTCGCACTCGAGAAATTCGGCGTGGAGATCGCGGCACACACCGACAGCTATCACGTAACGCACACGAAACTTGTTCCTGCAGAAGTCATTCTCTACGAATCGAGCGATACGGCGACTATTAACGCCCTCCTTGCTGCCGCCCGCATCCCTGGGCAAAGCATTATCAAATATGCCTCGGCGAATTATCAGGTACAGGAGGTATGCGGATTCCTGCAGAAGCTCGGCGTCGGCGTGGACGGCATCGGGGGAACGACGCTCACCATTACCGGCACCACTCTTATCAACGCCGACATTTCATACAGCATCGCCGAAGATCCGACCGATGCGATGTTCTTCATCAGCGCCGCCGCCGTTACCGGTTCTGCGATCACTATCCTCGCCGCGCCCATCGAGTTTCTCGAGGTTGAGCTTCTGATACTCGAGAAAATGGGGCTGCAGTTCTCGCTCTCGAACCGGCGCGTCTCGGAGAATGGCGTGACGAAGCTCGTCGATATTAAGCTCGAACCCTCTACGCTCGTCGCCTTCCCCGAGAAGATCCACGCGCGCCCCTATCCCGGTCTCAACATCGACAATCTCCCCTTCTTCGCCGTCATCGCGACCGTCGCGAAGGGTACGACGCTCATCCACGATTGGGTCTATGAGAAGCGCGCGATTTATTACACCGAACTCGACCGCCTCGGCGCGCACACCAGCCTCCACGACCCACACCGCATCTCGATAGAGGGGCCCACCAAGCTCAAGGCCGCCGAGGTCATCTGCCCGCCTGCGCTCCGCCCCGCGACTATCATCCTCGTCGCGATGTTGGCTGCCCGCGGCCGCTCCACGCTCAGGAACGTGTACAGCATTAACCGCGGCTACGAAGATATCGTGCACCGACTCCAGCATCTCGGCGCCTCTATTGAATCCCACACAGGCTAACGTTCTCTTTCGTCTATCTCTATTGCAGTCTTTTGCAAAACACTAGAATAGAATGACGCGGTATTTTTTGTGATATGTGATGCTGTAAACTGGGTATATGAAATCCATCGGCGAGATGATGCCGGAGTTCCAGAAGAGAGCGGCGGCGGCGCCGAAAGGCAGGAAGCGCCAGACCGAGCGCGGCGAGCTCCTGCGCTTCTTTCAGCGCCATTTAAATTATTCGCGCAAGCAGGACGGTCTCGCGCCGATGACGATGGCACACCTCGGCACCGTATTGGAGAAAATTCCGACGGCGGATCTCTATTATCTAAAAAGTGTCTGCAGTCAGGCAAAGAACTTCGGCAAGAAGTTCTGGTACGAAATTGACCCACGGAAGCACGTAAACGATAAGAAGTTTTAATAATCACTTGCTCGCTATTGAAATGACTCTCGCCCCGTAGCCAAGCGTTCTGACGCTTGTGGTACCGGGGTGGTGGGAACTGGACCCGACGAAGCACTGATTTGGTGCTATACTGCGCCACATGAAAGAAATCGTGCAAGACGGTGCACTGGTACTCCGAGAGACCGCAAGCCCAGTACCAGAAGAGCTCTTCGGAACGCCCGAGCTCGCGCACATCATCGCTGATATGACTGAAGCCCTTGATCGCGAGCTCGAGGGCGTCGCGCTCGCTGCGCCACAGATAGATATCCCCTACCGTATCTTCATCGCGCGCAAGGACCGGACCTTACCTCCCCCTGCTGAAATCCAAGGTTCGACCTTAGACCAGAATTCTCAAGGTCGAACCTTGCCGGAGCCAGAAGTAGAGGTATATATCAATCCAGAAATAGTGAAGACGTCGAGAAAGCGCGCGAAGATGGACGAGGGGTGTCTCTCCGTGCGCGGCGTCTACGGCACGACCAAGCGGCACGAGCGCGTGACGGTGCGCGCGCGCAACCAGGATGGGACAAAGTTTGAGCGCGGCGGCGGCGGCATCATGGCGCAAATATTTGAGCATGAGATTGATCACCTCAACGGTATCCTCTTCATCGACCACGCCGAGCACCTTATCCAGATACACCATGCCCCAATCGCATAACCCAGAACATTCGCAGACGAATGAACGGGCGCAGAGCCGGTTTATATTTTTCGGCACGCCGCAGGTCGCGAGCGAGACGCTCGCGACCCTGCTTGCGCGCGGCTTCACGCCTGCACTCGTCGTGACCTCGCCGGACGCGCCCAAGGGGCGCGGCCTCGTGCTCACCCCATCGCCCGTAAAAGAACTCGCACTTACACATAACATCCCCGTCCTCACGCCCGAGAAGCTCGACGACGCGACTCTGACTACCATCCACGACTGCGGTGCTGACTACGGCGTATGTGTTGCCTATGGAAAAATCTTCCCCGAGGAACTTATCAGTGCGTTCCCGAAAGGCGTTCTGAATGTCCACTATTCCCTCTTACCGAAATACCGCGGTGCGACGCCGCTTGAAGGAGCGCTCCTTGCGGGCGAATATGAAACCGGTGTGACTGTGCAGAAGATGGTAAAAGAGCTTGATGCGGGCGACATCATCGCACAGGCGGCGACACCTATCGCTCCCGACGAGACCGCGCGTGAGCTCCGCCCGCGGCTCATCGAGCTCGGCGCCGAACTCCTCGCCGACACGCTTCCCGCATATCTTGCAGGCGGCATCGCGCCGATCGCACAGGATGCAACACTCGCCTCGCACACGCATAAATTAAAAAAAGAGGACGGTCTCATCGCGCTCGATGCATCGGCCGAGGAGAGCTGGAACAAATATCGCGCTTTTGCCGACAGCATCGGCACCTACTTTTTTGAGGATGGGAAACGTATGAAGATAATGAAAGCATCACTTACAAACGGTACATTCACCCCTGTGCGCGTCATCCCCGAAGGTAAAAGCGAAACTAATTACCGAAGCGCATAATCCGCTTGACCGCCGCATGGCCGCGCTTCCAGAGCCTTCGCGCCCGCCCGCGTGAGTGGCGTATCTCGGCTTCGAGCGCGCTTCTGACCTTGTCAGCGGCACTCTCGGGGTTCGGTTTCACTGCCTCAGCATGATAGACCACGCCATTTACGATAAGCCGCGCGACGAGGCGACAGGGCTCCGATGAGCGCCCCTCCGGCGGCGCGTCTTCGATCTCAACTTCGAGCATCGCCCGATCACCCTCTTCACCGAGCAGGCGGAGCGGAGCTACCAGTTTCTCTTCAATCAAAGCCTCGGTCGCCGGAGTAAGCTGATACTTCGTCGATTTAATAGTGATGTGCATATGCGAAATGTTAGCCGGTAAGCAAAGCTCGCTCACTTGATAGTAACACTAATCATTTTACTCCGTGAACGGTGTCCTGTCAGGATGCGCACCTTGCCCACCGGCACCCCCGCGCGCTCCGCGATAATCTCCCGTACGCGGTCGTTCGCGCGATTCTGCTCCGCCGGTTCGCGCACAGAGATGAGGAGCATCTCGCCTTTTTCTTCGACTCTCTCCTTCTTCGCACCTGGTGTAACAAATACTTTTATAAACATAATCCGTCAGTTTGTCTGAAATTTTGTCCTGTAGGATATTATTTCAGACTTCGCAGATACGCGATGATGTCGTCTGACTCATACATCTCCACACCCCGCTCCTGGTCCACCAAGTACGGCACCTGCCTTTTGCCGCCGCGGGCGACGAGCTCGGCGGCGATCGCGTCGTCCGCGATATTCTTTTCGTCGAACTGAATCCCGAGTTCTCTTCCCGTATCGAGCACCTTATGGCAGAACGGGCACCCGGTTTTTATGTAGAGGGTGAGCATATGGAGACAGAATAGCACTCGTTCGGTATAAAAAACCGCCCCGCGCAAAGCGCGGGGCTGAAGACTTCTTTTCTAGACAATCCTGTGGGCGAACGACTGTGCCGCCGGGTCCCAGTAGAACTGGTACCTGAGAGTCCCTGAGACCACGGTCAGATTCGTAAGCAGGAATGTGGGGTTGGGAATCGCCCAGTTCACGAGCGCCCCCGCAAGACCGGAGAGGAGGTCTCCCCCGACGCGCACCGGATTTTTCTTATCGGTGACGTCAAATGCCAGGATGACATGCGCCCCGGCCGCATCCGCGAACAGCGCGGCGATGAGCGGTTTTCCGCCTGCCAGCGCCGTGGATTCCGCGACCTGCACGGTACCGTTTCGTACCGCATTGCGGAAACACTCGCTCCCCCACGTCCATTGGTCAGCCGTGCAGACAGGGTCCTGCATCTGGCTTACGCCGACCAACTGGACGCCGAGCGGCACGATGCACGTCCCATAGTCGTCCGACCACTTCGTGAGACCGGAGCAGACCATGGCCGTTGTGCTGAACGTCAGGTCCGGCAACGGTATCGGGCGGCCGAGCGTGTCCGTCAGGTTCTTCACGGTACCGACATACGTTTGTCCGTAGGCCAGCTTCACTGCCGGGGTGATAACGAACCCGTTGTCACTCGGCATGATACTAACCTTGACTACGTTGCCGGGAACGCCCGCCGTGCCCGCCCACAGAGCAATGTTCTCTGCTGTGAGACTTGCCGGGTCAACGGCGCCGGTCAGCTTCACTTGAAGCTTGAACGAGTCCGGAGACACGACCCCGCCTTCCGCCACAGAAACAGATGCGACCAGTACGGGCTTGCAGTCCGTAGCCACCGCCACGGATTCCCCGTCGGGACATAGGATTTTGGCGACCGGCGAAGCTACAGCTGGCGTGACCGAACCGGTTGCAGGGACAGCTGAATCGCCGCCTCCACCGCCACCTCCGCCACAACCTGCGAGGGACAACACGACCGTAAGAGTCGCTAATACCATACGCGTTTTCATTCCATATCTCCTTCTGAATCAACGAACAATCGAGGCACCCCTTCATAGGGGGCACCGCCTAGGTTTAGAAACCGCCTAATATGACTTATACGCTATCTAAACGAATTTGTCAACCCTTTCAAACAATCCCCCACTCGCCTTCCCTGCCGGTGATATACTGCCGGGTATATGAACAACACAACCATGTCTAGTATCATCGGTGTCCTCGTCGTCGTCCTTGCCGGCGGACTCGTGTTGTGGCAGAAAAATGCCGATATTCCGGTCCCGACCGATACGTCGAGCACCGCTTCGGGTGCTACGCCGACGGCCGCAAGCACTGAATTAACCAGTCTCCCGACAGCGACCGGCATCGCGAGTACCGAGGTCGCAGCGCACAATTCGCGCGAGACCTGCTGGTCTACCATCAACGGAAACGTCTACGACCTCACGAGCTGGATTCCGGAGCACCCGGGCGGCGAGCAAGCGATCCTTCAGCTCTGCGGCACGGACGGTTCAGCGAAATATAACGGGAAGCACGGCGGCGCAGAGAAACAGGCTCTGATCCTCACCGGCTTCAAGCTCGGCGTCGCGGCGCAATAACGCCATGACCCGCACGCACGCAGGACTTCTGACATTGCGTCTCGGGCTCGCCTCCGTATTCCTCTGGTTCGGATTCTCTCAGCTTCTTGACGGTATTCACTGGGTCGGCTGGGTTCCCGAATGGGCGGTCACCTTTCTCCACCTGCCGCCTGCATTCATCGTGCTCGGGAACGGGCTCTTTGAGGTCGTGTTCGGCGCACTCCTCGCGATGGGTCTCTGGGTGCGCTTCGTCGCGATGCTTCTCGCGCTCCATCTCGCGCTCATCACCTTCGATATCGGCATCACCGCCATCGGCGTGCGCGACTTCGGTCTCACGCTCGCGACCGTCGCCCTCGCGCTCTTAGGGAAAGGCGATCAATCCTCATGAAATTTCATTTCTGGTACATCGCGCTCTCACTCTTCTTCGCGGTGCTTGCCGTCTCCGGCTACCTCTGGCTCGCAGATACCGGTCGGCTCACCCCTTCGATACCGCTCGCCGACTTCCTCCTAATGGCGCTCGCCACTCAACGACTCATACGACTCTTCACACGTGACATCATTACCGACTTCATCCGCAATTGGTTCGTGGATGCGGATTCGGAGTCATTTCTCGGAACGCTCGGCGCTCTTATCAACTGTCCGTGGTGCAGCGGACTCTGGTTCGCCTTCTTTATCGCCTTCTTCTACTTCGCCACGCCTGTCGCGTGGTACGTCATCCTCGTCCTCGCGCTTGCTTCAGTCGCGTCATTCCTCCAGATCTTTGTAAATCTCATCGGATGGAGCGCGGAAGAAAAGAAAAGAGCAGTCTTATGAGCATGCTATTTCTCATCCTCGGATTCCTCGTTCTCGCGATCCTCGCAGGCATCGTAGCGTCTATGGATTGGGGGAAAAGAAAAAAGGACGAGGAGTGATCTTCAGCGAGAAGGCGGCCGCATTTTTGTAGAGAATATGAAAACCGCCCTCCAACGGTTTTCATTGTGGGCGGCTAAATGGCTCGCGGGTCGCGAATAGGATGAGGGAAGCATGAGCGTGCTATCCGCTCCTCCGGTCCGTTCATCTGGACAATCCAGTAATAAGGAGCTGGATCGTCCTCGTTCTGCAGTCTCGGCAATCTGGGGACGAACGTTATGGTGGGTATCTTCTTTGAGGGGTTAATCACCAGCCGGAGTTGGTTCTTGCGAATGAGCGAGAGCATCCCTACGCCGTCTTTTTCCACCTTAAATGTCACAAGCGGTCCTTCCGGAAGAGAGTCTTCCGTGGTCCGGTAGAAGTACCGGCCGCAGGGCGTTATCTCTTTCACTTGAGGTGTCTCAAGAGGCGCGAGAGGGATTTCTCTCCCCTCGTGGAGTTCCGATACCGTTGCCGCGTTTGTCGCACCAACTGCGGTGACCATCACCAGAATCAGAGTGCTATTTTTCATTGAGCTTCTCCCGGTATTGATTGGGCACGTGCCGCAACCTCTGTCAGAATTGTGGGATATGCTCCCGCACATGTCAATACTCGCTTCGAGTCTTAGACGACGTTAGAACCTCGAGGAGTCGGCCTCGTACTTACCATTGCGGCATATGGTTTTTAAGCTAGAATGCACCTACGCGCCGCTTCGCGGCGCGCGTTTAAGACATTCCGCAATAAACATTCCGCGGTAGCTCAGTGGTAGAGCGGCTCGCTGTTAACGAGTTGGTCGTAGGTTCGAATCCTACCCGCGGAGCCGAGGTAAAAAGAAAGAGTCCCTCTTGGGACTCTTTCTTTTTCGCCGAGGCGAACGCGGGCAAGCTCTGCTTACCCGCGGAGC
>CAYJLK010000001.1:173758-179323 GCA_964371445.1 uncultured Candidatus Saccharibacteria bacterium | reverse complement strand
GTCCCTATCTTCGTCCGCCTGATAGAAAGCGCGAGCGCCGTGGTACCGAGTGCGGCGCCGATCCGGCCGGCGAGCGAGCGCATATACGTCCCGGAAGCGCAGGTCACCCTCAGCCGGAGCACGGTGAACTGTCTCTCGCGCGCAGACTTGAAAAGCAATTCCCAGTGCGCACGGATCGCATCTACGCGGAAATCCTCTCCGAGCCGTTTCGACGGCTCATCGGTGCGCGGGACAGTGTCGAGCGAAGCGCTGATTCTCGCTTCAAGTTCCGCACAAGAAATCGTGTATGAGCCCCGGTGCCGGGTACGATAGATGCGCTCGACGTGCTCCGGCACCACGAGAGAAGGCAGTGAACCTTCGAGCGCATGCAGAAAGAGCGGTTTACCGTTCACGGTCTTCGATGAAAATGCAGGATATGCGCGCAGGTGCGCGCCGCGTTCTTTGCGGAGCACTTCGGCAATCGCAGACTCCGTCGCAGGCACTTCTGCATCAGTGTATGCCGGCATCCCGAGCACGTCGCCGGTGTCACTCCCGACGGAGAGCAGCACCTCTATCTCATATTCCTTATCGAGATCCCGATAGGTGGACTGCCGCTTGCACTCGCCCCCTACAAGGACGAGCAGCTTGCCTGACGCCATCGGGTCCAGGCGCCCTGCGTAGCATGCTGGTATATCGGCGTAGTCTCGATTCTGCTCTTTCCACGCCTGCACCGCCATCAGCGGCGTCTCGCCCACTTTTTTATTCAGTACGACGAATCGTCTCATGTCGCCCGCAGTATACCCTGCAGGCAGTGATATAATTTGTCGTATCGTGAAGCTTCCTTTAAATTTCATCAAACGTTTGAAGCGAACCACGAGGGCGCACCACGTTTCCGCCGTTTTCAGTTATATCGTGCTTTTCGCCGTCCTCATCGGGATCGTGACGTTCTTGTTCCCTGCGCTCCTCTCTCTGGAGATCCAGTATGAGCGGAGCCAACCCGCAGCATTCGACCAGTTCCCCGTCACGGTCGATCCCCAAAATAAGACCATCACCGAGATGGCGTACGTGAACGCATTTTTCGAGGACACTACCTCCCCTTTCCAAGCAGCGGTCGGGAATACCGGACATACGTTCGGAGAACTGTTCCAATGGGTCGCCCTCTCCATCGCGGACATGCCGTGGTATCAGAGCATCGCCGCCGCCGACGGCCGCTTCGTCGCGATCACGCCGGGGATGCGGAAGGAGCAGGCGGCACACGCATTTGCAAAAGCGCTCAGATGGAGCGCGGAGCAGAAAAAAGAGTTTCTGACCGCGGCGGCGGGTTCGCCGCTCCCGCTTGTCGAAGGTTCGTTCTCGCCGGGCGTCTACACCGTCACGATGGGCACCACGCCCGCCGCCGCTCAAACTCTGGTGAACGATCGTTTCAACGAAGACATCCTCTCTCACTACGGCCCGGAGATCGACCGTGTCGTACCGCTCGAACAGGCACTGACCATCGCCTCCTTGATCGAGCGCGAAGCGGGCGGAGCCGATGATATGCGCCTCATATCCGGCATCATCTGGAACCGGCTTTTTATCAACATGAATCTCCAGATAGATGCGACGCTCCAATATGTGAAGGCGAACAGTACCGCAACCGGGAACTGGTGGCCGAATGCGGCGCCCGCGGACAGGTTCCGCAAGTCGCCCTACAACACCTACCTGCACCCCGGGCTCCCGCCGACTCCTATCGCGAACCCCTCGGTCGCCTCCGTACTCGCCGCCCTCAACCCGAGGGAAACGTCCTGCCTCTTTTATTTCCACGATGCGGCGAAACGATTCCATTGTTCCGACACCTACGCCGGGCACGTCGCGCTCCTGAAGCAATATTACGGACGAGGGAAATAGAAAACTCCATAGAGCTCCCGAAGTATTGATTTTATGAAAAGTTCGTGGTACTATCAACCTCTATGAGGCTCCCCGACCTGGATCGAGAACGAAGCGAGAAGTCACTCTCCTTTGGAGACTTCCTGAAATCCTATAACGAAGGCCTCCCTTTGGAGTTCCCGCGTGCATCGCTTGCACTCCTGCGAGAATTCAGAAAGGGGCACATAGCGCTCTTTAAGAACGACGACAACCTGTGGTCGCTCGACCAGCATCGAAAGAAGGTCATGGACTGGTTAACTACCAAGCAGAGAGAGATGAGAGAGAAAGTCTGAACCGGGAGAAAGGAAAAAGGCGACCGCGCGGGTCGCCTTTTTTATTTTACTGCTTCGCCTTAGGTTCGGGAAGAAAGATGCTTCCTCGCGTCCGCGATGAACTTCACGGTCCCGAGACGATCTCCCTCCTGAGGCGTTTTCCCGACCTCCTGATGTTCCGGTGGCTGTCCGCCCTGCGGTTGTGCGTGGCCGAGCAGGCGTCGTTTTTCTTCATAGTGTTCGCGATTCATGTGCTTCTCCAAAGAGCTGTTCGAAAGACAAACGAAAAGGACGGCTCGTGTGAGTCGCCCTTTTCACTTGTTGTAGACAATGTAGCACACGAACCGCGTCGGCGCAATAGGCGGGTACTCAGCCGCCCGCAGGATCCTCTTGCTCTGCCGTCGGCTTGATGAGCGCGTAATCGCGCGGGAAAAGGGAGCGGGCTATTTTGAATATGCCGTACGCCATGAAGGGTGCAGCGAGCACGTCGATCGAGTAATGAATGTGTGCGAGCAGGACCGCGACTGCAAAGACGAGCGACAGCGCGAGGAAGATGGTGCGGACGCGAGATGGCCCCCAAAAGATGAGCGCCATAAGAAACGGCATGCCGGTATGCCCCGAGAAGAAGAAGCCGGTCTG
The DNA here is from genome assembly GCA_964371445.1 of uncultured Candidatus Saccharibacteria bacterium. Lineage (GTDB taxonomy): Bacteria > Patescibacteriota > Minisyncoccia > Phycocordibacterales > Phycocordibacteraceae > C7867-001. The sequence goes on along the minus strand of CAYJLK010000001.1, from coordinate 176,528 downwards.
AAAATTAAGATAGGTATACACGCCGTCAAAGAATCCCAGTCCCGGGTCGATGTTGCCTGGATAGATGCCGACGTGGGTGAGAGAAATGAAGAGGGCGCGGATCGCGATAAAGAGCGCGACCGCCTTGAGGGAGAAGAGCACGTAGCGCGGCTTCGAGAGTACAAACAGCGTACCGAGCACGATGCTGAACAACGCCCCCTCGATGATAATGAGATTCAGGTTGACGATGGGGAGATTGTCGAGAAGCAGGTCCCCCACATAGGTCGATGTCGGGCGCATCGAGTACTCGAGCTCGTACAGGTTGGCGAAATGTTCTGCCACATACGAGACGCCGAGCAAGAGAAGCGCCGCAATAAGCGAGGAGCGGTACTCCGGACCAAATAGATCCTTCAGCCTCGATGGGGCTCGGTGCAATATCTCCATAACAACGATGGTGCCCAAAGTGTAGCAGACGGCTGAGCCCGCCCCCGGGTGTATTGACAGCAAACCGCAGGTCTGCTATTCTAGGGACATCAACCAGCGCTGGATCCAGAGAAGTGGGATCGAGCTTCTATCTTCGGCTACTGATTTGATACATTAGAAACACACTATCTATCTTAGCTATGCAAAACGGCACAGTAATCAAGAAGAACGAGAAGGGCTTCGGCTTCATCAAAGTCGATGGCGCACAAGAAGGCGCAAAGGATCTTTTCTTCCATTCCAACGAGCTCAAGAACATTTCGTTCGACGAGCTCCAGGAGGGAGATAAGGTCTCCTTCGAGATCGGCGACAGCCCGAAGGGCCCGAACGCTCTCAACGTTAGCAAGATCTAACTCACGTTAGATTGCGCAAAAGAAATCGCCCCGCTCACGCGGGGCGATTTCTTTTGCGTCAGTGCTTCTTCACGCAACGGCAACCGTACGGCTTGATGTGTTCATTGAAATATTCTTCGCCATAGTCGTAGGTGAACTCCTCCCCCGCTTTGATATTCTTAATGGCATCGATGAAGATGCGCCCGCGCTCTATCTCCGGAGAGCAGTTGGGCGTGCACGAATGATTGATATAGCGCGCGATGTTCGCGCGCGCGGCGCCGTCAATCGTCTTCCGTTTGTTCACTTCAAAAAGGTACTTGCTTCGGCTCGAGTACTCCTCGGCGTTGGTGAGCGTCCGACCGACGTATTCGATAATGCGCTCCCCCTTCGTATACGCGCGCGTCGCGAAGAGACCGAGTCCGGCGCTCGACCTCCCGACCCGAATCCCCTCGGGGTAATTAGTTTTTTTCGTACTCATACCGTTATACTAGATATATCATGCCCGCCGACTTCACGCCAAATACTGGGAAGACGCTCGACGTCGTCGCACTCGGCGTCCGTTACCTGCGACTGCCTATCAAGACGCGGCTCATAGAAGCGGGCGACGACCTCATGGCGCTCCTTGCAGAATACGCCGCACCGCACCTCCTCCCGGGCGACCTTCTCTTCGTGAGCGAAAAGGTCGTCTGTATCACGCAGAGGCGCATGGTGCTCACGAAAGACGTCATCACGTCTCCGCTCGCGCGTCTTCTCTCAAAGCGCGTGCGCAATCACGTCGGCACGCCGCAGTTCCGCGGTCTCGGGCACGGCACCGCGCCCGCGATGCAACTCCTTATCGAAGAGGCTGGCGTCCTGCGCGTCCTGTTTGCCGCGGCGGTCGCCGCACTCACTCGCCCGCTCGGCATCAAGGGCGCGTTCTATTACCTGGTCGGCAAGCAGGCAAAGTCTATCGACTGCCCCATGTCCTGGACGCTCGCGCCATATACCGAGTATGCGAAGAAGGCGCCGCGTGATCCCGACGGTGTCGCGCGCCGTATCAGGGAACGCTTCGGCGCGGAGACGGTCATCGTCGACGCGAACTACCGCGGTGCCTTCTCACTCGGCAAGAGTACCGGCGCTATTTCAGAAAAATTCATCCGCGAAGTCCTGCGCGACAACCCGGCCGGCCAAGACAGCGAGATGACCCCTTTTTTCTTGATTCGTAAAGTATAAATCAATGTTCCTTACTGTGGCCTATAGGCTAAATTAAGGAACATTAGGTTCGGGGGTCGGACTTTTTCCACTCCACAATCGTTCCCGCTTTGAGTTCCATATCGTCGGCAGGGCGCACAAAGTGCCAATTCCCTTTCGGTACGAGAAAATAATGCTTCCGTTCGGCAAGCGCGTCTGCAATGTTCCACAACTCCTCTTTTGCCGTGAGCCAACCCGTGCCGAAACGGCGCAGGTCAAGCGGTTTGCTGTAGCACTCAAGAACTTTTTCGCGCGTTTTATTGACGAACCATTCGTGGAAATATGAGAGCGAGAGCTCGCGCGGCGTGCGGTACACAGGGTCGCGGAAGCGGATGACGGCATGATTCGTCTTGCTGATGGCGCCGAAGCGGTCTCCTCGCCGATAGAGCGCAACGACATGGTCTACATCTCCCTTTCCCATCTTCGACGAGAGGTTCATGATGAGAGGCGGCTCGCCGTGGATCCACAGCGCGGCGGCGGCCACAAGGGCGCCCTCGATGCAGTGCGCCTTTCTCTCCAAGAGCACACGGCGCGGCGACTGGTGCGTGTCGCCGCTTTTCTCAAAGTTGAATGGAAGCGTGTCCAGGAAATCCTGGATGTGTATCGGCGTCGTGAGGCGCGCGAGCGTGTCATACTCCTTTCGCGTCAACCCAGACTCGGCAAACGTGAGGCGCTTCATCCTAGAATGATACCAAACGAAAGACGCGCGCCGCCCCGGCGGGGCGCGGGGGTTGGTTTTTTTAAGAGGG
>CAYJLK010000001.1:150558-173748 GCA_964371445.1 uncultured Candidatus Saccharibacteria bacterium | reverse complement strand
CGCCACCCCTCCCTCGCCAACGTGGGGGCGCTTCACCCTATAATTAAACCAACCGAACCCCGCGCGCCGCTGGCGGGGCGCGCGTCTTTCGTTTGTAAGCTCGGCTTTGCGAGCTTATTTGAGTGCGAGTTCCTTTGCACCGCCATCGACGAGTGCCGCGAGCGCGGCTTGCGTCTTCGGGATGCGATTGATATCGACGTATCCGACAACGCGGAAGGTGACGCCCTTGCAGATGCCGAGTATCTGCGCCGCGTTCTTCATCCCCTTGTCGGTCGTCGCATACTCCGCCTTCGTGGTGAAGAGGACGTCGATGCGGTCGGTGTAGCGCGGATTCATCGCGTCTGCGATGACGCGATACCCGATATGACGTGCGACGAGACTATACCCGCAGGTATTGTCCGGAGAGATATTTGATCCTTCGAGCTTGATAATGGTGCCGAACGGGAGCTTCTCGGCGAGGTTCTGGGAACGCGCGGCAACGACCTCCGGATTGGAGTACGCGCCGCTAGCGGTCTCAAGAGGACTTCCGTCGGTCTGTTCGGGCACGGCATTATACGCGGTAAGCGTTACCACATACCCCGACGCTTGGGCCGGAGGGGTCGGCGCCGCGTGTGCGGCACCCGATAAAAGCAAAAAGCCCATAAGGGCTCCTAATATGGTCATGTGATATACGTTACCGAAATAGCCAGTAGCTATCTCGTTATTCGCATACTAGCATATTGACAATATTTTGTCAATGTTTTCAAACCTAGAATTCCTAGAATTCATTGAACCCCGCCTTGACATTCACGGTCACCGAGGCAGTCGCATTGGTATCATAGTCGTTCACACAGTCGATCCGGTAGGTGGTCTGGGACGTAACGGAGTCCTGCACACCGGGAGAGGAGAGGCCGTTTCTCCATGCGACACCGCCTTTTGTCACGGAACAGGACGTCGCGTTCACGGACGACCACGCAACCGTCACGTTGTTTGGTACGACCGGGTCCACGCGGGCGGCAGTGGACTGTCCGTTCACGGTAAGAGAAGCCTCCGGTGTGATAACCGTAACGGTCGCATTGGCGGGCGGCGGCGGTCCATAGGTGCCGCCGGTGCACGTCAGTGCGTAGGAGGTTGAGGGAGGAGCCGGCGGGACCGAGGCGTTTGCCGTACCAGAAATGGCGCCACCGGTATCAAAACCACTGCCAGAGCATGACGCGGCGCACGCGGTCCCATTGGAGACACTCCAGGTCAACGAAGGGACCTGCCCCTGTTCAAGCGTATCGGGAGTCGCCGCAAGCGAGGCAGTGCAAGAATGACCGCATACGGATGGGTCGTTGCCGCTCACTCCATAGGGAGAACCGTCCTGAGCGGTGCCGCCCGCACTTATCCAGCCGATGGCATCTGAACCCCACGCATACCCGCTCCATACGCACGAATCGTTCTGCACCATACCGTACGAGGAACCATCGCCAGCCGTACCTGAGAGCGATATCCACCCGTCCCATCCGCCCGTATTGCCGTCAAGTGCGCCGCTACAGGCGTTCTTATCGGCAAAGGCCGCACAGGCGCGCGCCCACCCGGTAATATTCCCCGTAACGAAATCAACACCCGGAGCCGGGTGCGAACCGTCGGCGACGCTGAAACTTATCCAGCCGAGATTGGAGGACCAGGCATAGCCGGAGAGAGCTCGCGTGGTCGTGTCTTCAGACACACCGTACCCCGGGCCGCTGAAACTTATCCAGCCGAGATTAGAGGACCAGGCGTACCCTGAGACGGGCATCGACCCCGCCGCCGTCACCGTCCCCTGCAGGAACAGGAGCATAACCCCAAGCGTCATGAGTGCCGTTATCGGGAGTGAGGGAACGAACGGGCGGGAGGTTGTCACAGATGAGGGATTAGCGAGCAGGCGCCGAGAGCGAATCTAAGATGGATGAATCAACGGTCGGGCTCCCGACTGCAGGACTCTTTCCGGACGACGGCTCCGGGGTAAGCGACTGTGACGATGATGCGGACTGGCTGTCCGGCATGCCGGTTGCGGTGAGAGAATCTATCACGCTCTCCTCAGACGGCGGCGCCTGTTCCGTATTTTGCGTGCCGCCGCTTGAAGAACCAAACGGGAATGAGTCCGCGCGCCAACTCATCCACAACCATCCGACAAGCACGACCACCGCCCCGGCGAGCAGCCATTTCCAAAGTTGTCCGAAAATAGGCATCATAGGCGGCGATTCTCCACGGCAACCGCGTTACTTCTTTGTCGGTAATGGCGCATTCCCAACGGGAGGTGCGCTCCCATCGGTACGAGTCTGGGATGCGCCGACTATCGGAGCACTTCCCTGCCCGGCGTCGGCTGGAGCGGTTAGTACGGGCGCCGACCCGGTGACGGAAATCTTGACCGCCTCAAAACTGGTTTCCATCTTTATGTCCTTTCCCGCCTCAACCGTTATCATATCGCCCGCCTTGAGGTCAGCGAGCGCGAGCGGGGTCTCAAGGAACGGCAATGGCGGTGTCAAAACGCCGTTTATAGCGGAAGCGGTAGAGGTGCCCGCCGGCTCCGACTTCTGTATGGCCTTCTGGTATGCATCCATTTCCTGCGCAAATACATTCATAGCTTTCGGTTCAAGCTTCACGATAGTGGTCGCGCTCGTTACCGTAATAGTGCGCACTGCCGGGAGCTCTTCAAGCGGATTCATCGATGGTACGGACTTGAGCGTTATGATATCGCCGGATACGCTCTGTATCGTCCCGACGATGGATGTCAATTCCGCAGGTGCCGGAAATGCCTCCCGTATCGTGTTTAACTTTGCCGCATACTGATAGCTGGCGACGGCGTATCCCGCCGCTCCGCCGACTCCTATCGCCACTAATATGCTGATGAGTGTATTTTTGTTCATATTATTTTATTCCGTTTATTTTGTTTTTATAGACTATTTGTACCACTGCCAATACGCATACCCCTGAACAGGACTGACCCAGCACGAATAGTACGTGTATCCGGTAGGCACGGCGGAGGCGGAAGAACAGTTCGGGTCGCTACAACTATTACCACACCACGTTGTCATCCAGGTATGGGCATTACCGGCAGTACTGGCGTAACTGCAAGAACCAGCGCTGTCGGCATAATTCGGCCAGTCGGAGAAATTGCCGCCACCGTAGGTTGAGTTTGAATAATTTGAACTGTTGGCGTACCTAACCCCCAAGTCAGACGGCTCAACCCAGCCGCTTCCGCTATAAGCGCCGTTGTTGTAGGAATAACGACCGTAGGTGGCACTCCCCGCGCTGTCGGCATAATCCGCTCGGTACGCGGTATTGACGAGAATTGCCCCCGCATCGGTTCTCCCCACCCCCCAGGCACCCAAGTGTTTATACGTCCCGGAGGGGGTTGAAACATAATCCGCCGTTCCCGCGGTGTCGGCATAATTCGGCCAATCGGAGAAATTGCCGCCACCGTAGGTTGAGTTCGCGTAGCTCACGCTGAAATTGCTCGGATTCCATACGTATGAATCTGCACCGTTATTACTCCCCCAGAGCCAGGTCGGCTGTCCGCTCTGTCCGGACCAGTGCATCTTCATATTGTACGAGTCGGTGTTGATGTAGGTCGCGTAGGTAGCGCTACTGACGCTCGACGGCGGATTCACTGCGGAGTAGACGCGGTTGCCCTGGTCGTAGAGCCCTTGGGCATTTAGCGACGTGTTGCTGTAGAGGCCCCAGGAGGTGCTGCCGGCGAGATAGTATGAGGTGTTCCATCCGCCTCCCTGTCCGGAAAGAAAACCGGGGTAGACATACGCGCCATCCGTCTGCTGGATGCCTCTTGGGTAACCCGGCCAGTTGGCAAGAAGCGAACCACCGGCAACCTGAAGTGCGTTGATGTAACTCACGTAGCTCGGGTCCAGGTAATAGCCGGTGTTGTTGCCGTCATAGATGATGGAGGTGTAAAGCGGCTTGGTCCCGCTTGGACCGATGGTAACGGCGCCACCGCCGTAATAATTTAGCTCAAGCGTACCGCTACCGCCGACGCCGCCGTCAGTCTCAAGCGTGTCAACGGCGAGCGAGTTCGTATTTGAATATGCCGCGCCGTTGCCAAAACCGTAACCGCCGGCACTGCTGATGGTGCTCCCGTTGATGCCGATGCGCGTTCCGCCTCCGTTCATCACGCCTCCGGCAAGCGGAAGGTAGGAGCCGGTCGGATTGGCGGCCGCGCTTGACTGAACCGTTCCATCGGGGAAGACGAAGCCGCCCGAGGAGGAGCGGACCTGTCCCGATACATCAAGCCTGTACCCCGGGCTCGCCGTGCCGATACCGACATTGCCGGACTGGACGATTAGGCCGTTTGTTGCGCCGCCCGTATTGAGAAGAAGGCCTCCGGTCTTTGCCTGGGCGGTGCCGCTCGTGTTGAGAGGAGCATAGGCATCGTTGTTCGGTGGAGAGGAAGACGGTTGTGTGAACGCAAACGCCTGGATGCCGATAGAGAACAGCATCGCTCCGATCGCAACGCTGGCGTATGAGAAAAAGCGGCGTAGGTCCATTGTTGTTTAAATATTGAATTAAGTATTTCCAGTGTACCTTTTTCTCCGGCGAATAGGCGAACCGTTGGTGGACAATGTATCTGCTTACATCCCTTTCTCCCACATACGGGCGATAGAAAATGTAGCATAGGCAACAAGGGCGCCGATGAGCGCCCCGCCGAGGATGTCCGAGGGGTAGTGGACGCCCGCGATGACGCGGCTCACCGTCATCAGGATCGTCGCCACGAAAAAACCGATGCCCCATCTCTTGTTGTAAAGATAGACGGCAGTGGAGAGGGCGAAGAAAAAGGCAGCATGACCCGAGGGAAATGACCATGAGCCGTTGGCGAGCAGTTGGTGTACATCGGGAAGCGCGATGAACGGCCTCGGGCGATGGTAAAAGAAACGAATGAGTTCGACGACGCCGAAGCGCGATATGAGCGCGGCCGCGCCGGTCACGAGAAACATTTCCCACTTCTCCCGTTTCGGATACGAAGAGAAGAGGAGGAGCGCGAGAAAGAGCGCCCCAAGCGCATATGCGAGATACGAGGCGAGAAACACAATACTATTGTCGAGAAGCGGCGACTGCCCCGCGAGACTGTTGAGGGTGTAGAAGATCTGAGTGTCGAGAGTCGCCATAGTTTTGTGCGAATGGTCCCTAGACGGCTGGCATGAATACGCCGATAGCGACGCCCATCACTATTGCGGCACCGCCGAGAGCCGCCATCCGGACGCCGCGCCAGAGCACCGGGAGGCGGGAGAAGCGCGCGCTCACCATGCCGACGACGAACAATGAGAGGATGGAGAGGCAGATGGAGACGATGAGCGCGGCGTTCGATGCGAACAACATATACGGGACAAGCGGAATGAGCGAGGCGAGAACGCAGGACATGAACATGAGGACTGCGGCGATCACCGACGGACGGTCGCTCACATCGGACTTGCTCATATATTCCTCCGCGGACTCTTCGGAGAGGAAATCGCCCATCGCCATCGAGAACGCTTCGACGAGCGCGTAGATGATACCGGTGAGCACAATGGTCGCCCTCGGCACGCCCGCGACGCTGATGCCGGCGAGGAAGCCGACGGTGGAGACGAGACTGTCGTTGATGCCGAAGACGATGGTGCGCAGATAGAGCGCGGAGGTTTTCATGAAGCAGATGATAGCACGATAGAAACCCCGGACGCAGGGACCGGGAGCTTACAGACCTTGTCCGGTATCAAGCTCACCAGTCGTCCGTTCACTATAAAAGCGACCGTCGTCGGGACAAATAAAGCCAACCGACTTACCGGAGAGCAGTTTGCGTTCTTCTCGGCTGAGCTCGGCAAGATATTTCATAAGACCGGCGAAAGCGAGACCCGAGGTGGGGCCTGGCTGCGGCTCTACTGCGCTCCAGAGTTTCCGCATTCCGATAAAAGATTCCTTGCGGCTTGATTCAACAACCCGGTCCACAACTGTCTGCCACGGGAGCGTGACAACATCTGCCATCTTCTTGCTGTCGCGCGCGCCCGGCACCTGCTCGCCGAGCACCGGTCGCACGCCGAGGACCACCGTCCCCGGTTTCTCCTTTTTTAGAAAACTGCCGACACCGGCAACCGTGCCCCCCGAACCCATAGCGACGGCAACGACTGCCGCCCTGTCACCGAGCACGCGCAACACTTCAGGCCCGGTGAACAACTCATGCGCGCGCATATTACCCAGATGGCTGTATTGATTCAGATGATAGTGCCCCGACTTCTCTGCCTCTTCTCTCGCTCTTCCCGCAACACTCTTCCCTGCGGGCACCTCTATGAGCTCCACTGATGAAAGTGCCGCGAGAATTCCCTTTTTGCTTTCCGGAACATCCACCGACAACACGACTTTCACTTCGCTGAAACCGAAGGCGCGAGCGAGCCGCGCGACTGCGTGGGCGGTATTGCCGCTTGAGTCGATAACGATGGTGTGTATGCCGTTGTACCGGCCATCTTTGAAATCTTCAAGCATCATTTGCACCGTCGCGACAGTCTTGATGTGCGGGAACATGCCGAACGAAATCAAAGCAGCGACTTCAATATCGTCTGCGGCATACGGATTCAGCCGCGGCGGAAGCCGCCGAACACTCATAAATTGCTTACCCTCTGGATTTAGTGCTTGAAAAATCGGATCGGCATACACGTCATCCATATCGCTTTATGCATCACGGACGCCAACCCTTTTTTATCTCGGTGATTGTGTTCTTTCCGTCTACAAAAACGGTCGTGGGGTGCGTCATCTTCTTCGCCTCTTCCTCGGTTACAAGCACATAGGACAGGATGATGACCATGTCGCCCTTTTTGAAGTGGTGCGCCGGTGGACCGTTGAGGATAATCTCGCCCTTTCCTTCTTCTCCTCGCACAATGTACGTCTTCCATGAAATCCCGTTCGCGAGACTATTGACCAGAACCGCTTGACCCGGCAGGAGACCGGCGGCATCGATGAGCAGTCCATCGATCGTGATGGAACCCATATAATCGAGGTCGGCATCCGTTACCGTCGCTCGGTGTATCTTCGCCAAACAAACGTCTAATACCATATGGTGAATATATCACGCCGCATTGCGGCGTGCGAGTGGTATTCTAAAGGAGATTTCTATGACTTTTCCTTTCTGGGTGAATATCATCGCTCTGCTCTTTTCTTTCTTCGTCGTCGGGGCGATTCTTGGCGCGTTCTTCTCGCAGACCGTCCGCGAGCAGCTCGCGAAGGTCTTGCACCCAAAGATTCTCGAGCTCGTCCGGTCTCTTCACAACCCTATCCTTAAGCCGGGGAGTCATCCGTGGATGGCCGAAGCGGTGCTGAACCCGGCGGCGGCTATCCTGAACGGTCGCACGCACCTCATCTATCGCGCCATCGGCACCGACGGCGTCTCGCGCCTCGGGTATGCGTCGAGTCCGGACGGCATCACCTTCGACAAACGCCTGCCCTACCCGATCTACGCCGCACGCAATCCGCACGATCTCGCCGTGCACCTGCGGCGTTACTCCCCCGTCATGTACCCCTCAGGCGGGAGCTGGGGCGGCTGCGAGGACCCGCGGATGGTCGTCATCGACGGGAAGGTGTATGTCACATTCAACATGTTCGAGAACTGGCAGCTCCGCGTCGCGGTTATCTGGATGAGCGTGGAGGACTTTCTCGCAGAACGCTTTTATGCGTGGCGAGGACCGGTGATTCTCTCGCACAGCGAGCGCGACAAGAATTGGGTCCTGTTCCCAGAAAAGATACACGGACAATTCGCCGTCCTGCACAGCATCATCGGCGACGACGAACACCAGGTGCGCATTGAGTACATCGACAACCTCGCCCTGCTCGCGAAGCGCACCTTCGTGAGCCCCGACCCGCAGAAAGTGCCCGATACGCCCATCGCCTGGCACATCCACACGCGGAGCGCCGGCCCACCGCCGGTGAAGACAGAAAAAGGGTGGCTCGTTCTCTACCACGCAAACGATGCTGCCGAGGGGCACCGCTATAAGCTCGGCGCGATGCTCCTCGACCTCACTGATCCGACCAAGGTGCTTTACCGCGCCGCCGCGCCAATCCTCTCTCCGGACGAGCCCTACGAGAATCACGGCAAGCCGGGCATCGTCTACGCCGGCGGCGCGGTTGTCCACGACGGCATCCTCTACGTCTACTACGGCGGCGCCGACAAGGTCATCTGTGTTGCGACCGCGCCCCTGACTACCTTCCTCGACGAGCTCGAAAAAGGCAGCCGCCCTTCGCTTGCGAAGATGACGCCCGCACAGGCAATCTAATTGTATGAAATTGCTAAGAAAGACCAACGTGCAAGAAGTGGAACGAACGTTCGTTAATGGAAATGAAATCAGAATCCAGAAAAGTGGTCGACGATATCTGGGGAAAATCTCCACGGAAGTATTTCTAAAGAAGGTCGCGCTATCGAAGAAGCGGGTGTTAAAAATGACCAATCGACAGCTTAATAACCGGATTGCTGATCCTCTGAGAATTAATTCATATAACAAAAGTGATTGGTATCTCGGCGAAGTGAGAACGAACGAGGTGGGTGTCTGGAAAAGGGCTGGGGGATTACCTCTCTCATGGACGAATGGTTCGCTTAAAGAAACAGCGGATAAAATCCGCGATGCGCTACAGAAAAAATCTACAGCTTTCAAGGGGCGAGCCCGGCGTAATATAACGAACATGCTCGCTACTAATGTCCGCCTTTTGCAGAGCGAGAAATATCTCTTGCCTATCATCTTCAAAAGCGGCACGGGAACTCTCGGGCGGCGTGGCTTAAAGCGAGTCATGAAAGGTGACATTGATGACGGATGCATGCGCTCCATCGCGCTCGCGGTCAGCGGCAAGAAAGTCATCCGTGCATATATCGGCTTCCCGAAGAAAGTGAAGGCAGTACACTAAGTCTATGTTTGTCATCCGCCGAGAACCCCAGAATCCCATCCTCTCGCCCCGCCACGAGCATCCGTGGGAGACGCTCGCGACCTATAACCCTTCGGTCGTCCGCGACGGAAGTGTCTGGCACATGTATTACCGCGCGCTTTCTAATCCAGCGGCGCTCGTCTCGCCCTATGCCGGTCAGTCGACCATTGGCCTCGCCACGTCCAGAGACGGTATCCATTTTGAAGAACGGCGGCAGGTGCTCATGGCTAAAGAGCCCTGGGAGCAGTTCGGCTGCGAGGATCCGCGCGTCACCTTCTTTGAAGGGCGCTGGTATTGCTTCTACACGGCGCTCGGCGGTTACCCGTTCGGTCCCGACACGATTAAAGTCGCGGTCGCTATCGGCGATACGCCCGACACGTTCACGGAGCGGCACCTCCTTACGCCGTTTAATGCAAAGGCCGCGACCTTGTTCCCCGAACGCGTGGGTGGCGACATCATTCTTATGCTCACGGCGCATACCGACTGGACGGCGGAGCACCCGCGACCGACGATCGCGCTTGCACGCGCGAAGCATATCGAAGAGTTCTTCAGTCCCGACTACTGGCGCGAGTGGCACGACCATCTATCCGACCACGCCCTCCCCGAGATGCGCCGGAGCGATGGCGACCATGTCGAAGTCGGTGCATCGCCGCTTCTCACACAGCACGGCTGGCTGATCCTCTATTCCTATATCCAGAATTACTACCACGAACATGAGCGCATCTTCTCCGTCGAAGCCGCGCTCTTTGAGACCAATGACCCGCAGAAGCTCATCTCGCGCACTGAATCCATCATGGTGCCTGAAGAGGTATACGAGCAATACGGCCTCGTGCCAAACATCGTCTTCCCTACTGCGGCGACCGTCGGCGAGGGCGGCAACCTTGATATCTGGTACGGCGCCGCCGATACCGTCTGTGCGAAGGCGAGCGTGAAGCTCCACGACCTCATGCGCGCCTTGGACCCCGAGCGGCCCGCTCGCACCTTCAACCGCGCAGAGCAAAACCCGATCCTTGCGCCGCGCGGAGAGGGGTTCGAGAGCCGCGACGTCTTCAACCCCGCCGCCATCGACGTGAACGGTTCGATCTATATCCTCTATCGCGCGATGGACGCGGCGAACACCTCGACCATCGGACTCGCTATCTCGAAGGACGGCGCGACGATTGACGAACGCTTGTCCGAGCCAATCTACGTGCCGCGAGCAGACTTCGAGATGAAGAAGCGCGACGGCAATTCAGGCTGCGAAGATCCGCGCATCGTACGCATCAATGACATGCTCCACATGACCTACACCGCATATGACGGCGAGCACGCACCCGCCGGCGCGGTCTCTTCGATCAGCGTTGATGATTTTCTCGCGCGCCGATGGCAGAGCTGGAGCACTCCCTTCCTTCTCACGCCCGACAACATCGACGACAAAGATCTCGCCCTACTACCAGAAAAAGTGAACGGGAATTATTTGCTCTATCACCGCGTCAATAATATGATCTGCGCCGACCTTTTGCCCGACCTTACTTCGGGCGTTCGCGTGAGCCGGTGCATCGAGGTGATGGGTCCGCGCCTCGGCATGTGGGACAGCGCCAAGGTGGGGAGCGCGGCGCCGCCGATTAAGGTCGGCGACACATGGCTGATGATCTACCATGGCGTCTCGCGCCACGGCACTTACCGCCTCGGCGCCGCGCTCTTGGACGCCTCCGGCACATCGGTGCTCGCGCGCACCTCCGACCCCGTCTTCGAGCCGGTCGAGTCGTATGAGAAAAAAGGCGAGGTCGGGAATGTTGTGTTCTCCTGCGGAGCCGTCGTGCGCGGCGACACGATATTCCTCTATTACGGCGCGGCGGATAAGGTCATCGGGGTCGCAACCGCCTCGCTCGCGCATATGCTCGACGCTCTTTCATAATGAACAAGCTCATCATCTTCGACCTCGATGGGACGCTCGCGGAAAGCAAGCAGCCAATCAGCGCCCCTATGGGCATACTTCTCGCGAAACTTCTCGCCGAGACCCGCGTCGCCATCATTTCCGGCGGCGCGCTTTCACAATTCTTAAAGCAGGTCGTCGCAATGCTCCCGATGGATGCAAATCTCACACACCTCTCCCTCCTCCCCACGAGCGGCGCCGCGCTGTACGAGTTCCAAAACGATGAATGGAAGAAGATTTATGAAGAACGTCTATCGGAACGAGAGAAAGACACTATTGAAGAGACGATGCGCGTAGCCGCGGCCGAAACCGGTATCATTGATTTTTCCAAACCGGCACACGGCGAACGCATTGAGTACCGCGGCGGACAGGTGACGCTCTCCGCGCTCGGTCAGTTCGCGCCCATTGCCGAGAAAAAGAGATGGGATGCAGACCATGCGAAGCGCATGGCGCTTCGCGAAGCGATCGCGGCACGCCTGCCGAAGTTCTCTGTCAGCATCGGCGGTGCAACAAGCATAGACGTGACAAAACGGGGGGTGGATAAAGCGTATGGCGTCCACCAGCTCTGCACACGGCTCGGCATCCGCGAGTCCGACGCACTCTACGTCGGCGATGAGCTCGAGAAGGGTGGTAACGACGAAGCGGTATATAAAACAGAAGCCCAAACAAAGGAGGTCAAAAATACCGCCGATACCACGCACTTCATTACATCGCTCCTTACCGGCGCATAAGCCGCGCGAGACGGATCGCTTCGAAGGAGTGGCGGCCACCGAGCGCGTGGAAGATGGGCGAGAGCTTGTCGCCCTTCACATCGGCAAGTGCTTCGTGTATCTCGTCCAGCACATCAATCGGAATGAGATGCACGAAGTCCGCGCGCGCGAGCTTACCGAGCTCGGCAAGCTCTTCCAGATGCTTCACGATAGTGGACGGCACGAGTCCGCGCGCCTTGGCGACGCCGGAGAGCGATGCGCCGTCACGCGCGGCCTGGAGCGTCTCCGCGAGCCGCCCCGGCAATCCCCCAATGACTTTCTTTCTTCCATCTTTAGCCCGTGAGACGCCGTCTGCGGCTATCTCACTCGGCCACGCCCCGCCGAGCGCCTACAAAAACTTTTTCTGCATACCCGGCCTCTCGGCTCCCGGCATTCCCGCAAACCCGCCCCGCGCCGCCCCCGAGGGGGCGCGGAAGTCCCTATCTTTCTCCAGTATCTCCGGGTGCACCTCAAGCGCGCGCTGATTGAGCCCGGTGAGGTAGACGCCGCTAAGCCTTCGTACGCGCGAGAGCGCGACGTACCCCTGGCCATATTCAAACGCTCGCGAGAGGTCCATGATTGCCGCGTCCATACTCATCCCCTGGCTCTTATGCACCGTCATAGCATAGGCGAGCCGGAGCGGTATCTGCGAGACGCTCGCCTTCACCTTCCCTTGTTCTTCAAGATTCCACTCCATCGGCTCGGTCGCTATCTTGAGTCCATCCTTTGTTTTTACTATCGGCAGACCGTCTGCACCCCATCCGGTTACCACGCCGAGTGTTCCATTTACAAATCTGCCCTGCGGCGAATTCTTGGTGAACATCACTGCCGCGCCTTCTTTGAGTTCCAACGATTCGGGCGAGAGGCACCCGCGCTTGAGTCCTTCTACGAGCGAGTCCTTGCCCTTAGCGCTCATGCGAAACGTATGCGCCTTGCCAGGGAGCTTCGCGAGCTCGCCTGCGTTGATGCGGTCCACGTCGGCATTGTGCGAAAAGAGCTTCGGCGCATCCGCGGGTTCTTCTTCCCCATGTAGGACATGACGTGTCCTAAGTTGCTCGTAGTGGAGCTCCTCCACCTGTCCTGCGCGTATCGCAGAGAGCACGCCGAGGAATTCTGTGTCGTCCTGCCGGTACTGCTCGGTGAGGTAACACGTGATGAGATTCAATTCGCGCCAGATGGGCGACGAGTACGCAAATAGGACGTCCTTGCTTCGTGAGACCGGCGGCAGCTGAAAGAAATCGCCGACCAGTATAACCGTGAGCCCGCCAAACGGCTTGTCGATGCGCCGCACTTCGCGGCAGATCGCATCCGCCATCTCAAAGGTTGCCGCGGAGAGCATGGAGATTTCCTCGATGATGAGCACCTTCGCCTTCGCGATGCGCTTTGCTATATGCTCTTTACCCGCGATGCGGTCTACATCGGCGCGCGAGAGCGACTCACTGATGCCGATGCCGCCCCAGGAATGGAGCGTCATACCGGACACGTGCGTGGCGGCGATGCCGGTCGCCGCTGTTACCGATGGCTCGATGCCCGAAGCGCGCAGCCACGCGATAAATTCATTTATCGTATGAGTCTTCCCGCTCCCCGGCTCGCCGGTGAGGTACACATTCGCACCCGTCTTAAGAATAGTGAGCGCTTCGCCTTGGGTCATCCCGGCATTCTAGCAGATAGCGGTTTTAGACCGGCGGCAGTCGGCGTGTCGCGAAGACGGATACAATGAATGCGCCGGTGAAAAAGAGGAGTCCAGTGAAGCAGGGGGTCTCAAGTGGCGGCACGCCGGGCGTGCAGATGAACGCATCTGTGCCGATAGTGAAGAGTTTGTAGAACACGACGGCCTCGTACGCGACCACCGTCGCCGCAAATACGACGCAGAACAGGAGGAAATTGCGGAGCCGGCGTTCACCTGAGAACGCCGGACTCTGGTACACGCGCACCGACCAAAAGAGCGCGACGAGAAACGCGACTGAGCCGTAAAAGCATGCGGTGAGAAACGGGTTCGGGCCGGTACCGCTGAACTGTCTAAACAGCGCCGCCCACGCGAAGATAGTCCCGAAAAACAGCACGAGCGACTGGATGGCGATCAGGTTTTTCCGTGCAGCATCCATACATCGACGGTTTACCGTTCAGTAATTTCAAATCGGAACACGTATGCGCTTTCTTTTATCTTGATGCCCGCTTTCGGCTGAGGGGTGACCTCAACGAGCGTGACCGTCTCTGCCTCCGTCGTTATCGGCTTATCGATGGTGAATTCCGGCGTCGAGGTGCCCAGGTCGCTTACGAGGCGCGCCCGCACTGTGACCGTTCCCGCTTGGATGCACACCACATCCACGGGACATCTGCTGTCCTGTAGGACCTTAAGAGGCGCGATGCTCACGCCGAGTCCGCTCACTTCTTCGCCGATGCGAACTTCAAGAGACACCGGCTTGTCGGAAGGACATTCCGCGAATTCACAATTCGGACCCGTACGTCCGACAGATCCGCCGTCGGGACAAAGCTTTGCCTCCTGTGTACACGCCGAAGAACCGGGCGCGAGAGGTCCGGGAGCCTGCACCACACGCGCACTTACTATCCAAAGTACGACAACAATCGTTGCCGCAATCGCACCGATAATGGCTGTGTATTTTGTCATGCAATAAGTATATCAGCCCGGACCGGCACCTCGTCAAAGGGGAGTTCGTAACTCTTCCCGCGCGACGGTCTGACCCTCTGAAAGAGCGTTTGTTGACGCGCCGTCCCGCATTCTCTACTATGACTTCGGACACATTCTTTTCAGAGAGGAGGACACCGCCATGTATCAAGCCGTCATCGTCGACTTCGACGGAACGATTCTCGATTCATACCAGTACGCACTCAAGCACGTGGGCTGGGTCGCTCGACAAAACGGATTCGCCGTCACGTCAGCGGTACAGCAAAGGATGCGGGATACTTGGGGTTATTCCGGCATCTGGTTTCTACAGAACGCGTTTGGGATCGACGTGGAGTGCGCGGAACGCATGTACCGGGAATGGGAAGCAGTTGACGAGACCGACCCGATTCCCCTTATCAACGGCGCCCGAGAAACACTCGACTGGCTTCACAATCAGCGCTTCACGGTCTGCATGCTTACGTCGCGCCACAAGGCAACGGTTACGTCGATCCTCGCGCGCGAGCGCCTGCAGAATTACTTCGCGCGTATCACGGCGCACGAAGATTCGGCCTACAGTAAACCTGACGGACGCGCCTTTACCGGCATTCTGCAAACACTTGCCCGGCAAAAGGTATCCCGGGAGGAGTGCCTCTTTGTCGGCGATACCTTTGTCGATATCGAAGCGGGGCGAAACGCCCGCATCAAAACGGTTGTCGTAGAAACCGGCCCGTACCGCGACGGACACGACGAGACTCATCCGGTCCCTGATACCCACGTCATTCCCTCCATCAAAGACCTCCCCGCATGGATAGCTTCGATGGGGTGAACCCGAAACCCGTGCCCCGCTACTTGTAGCGGGGCGCTTTCTATTTCGGAGGGCGGCGACGGAGGGTATACTATGCGCATATGAATACTGGAGATTTGAAAAACGCGCTTAGGGGCGCGATGCGGGGAGAGGTGTCGGACGATGCCGAGACATTAAAGAAGCTTAGTCGCGACACGTCCCTGTTTACGCGGATGCCGGAGCTAGTGGTATATCCCGAAGACGCGAACGATGTGAGCGCGATTGTGAAGGAGGTGGGCCGCGCCCGCGCAGCGGGCGCGGAAGTGTCGCTCGCGGCTAGAGCGGCGGGCACCGATATGTCCGGCGGCCCCTTGACCACTGGCGTCGTCGTCTCCTTCACCGAACATATGAACCATATGTTCGAAGTCGGCGATGGGTATGCCGTCACCGAGCCGGGCGTGTTTTATAGGGACTTTGAAAAGGCGACGCTCGAAAAGGGTTTGATACTTCCCTCCTATCCCGCCTCCCGTGAGATAGCCGCCATGGGCGGCATCGTGTCGAACAACTCAGGCGGCGAACGCACGCTCAAATATGGCAAGACAGAAAAATATATTGAGGAAGTCGAGGTTGTCCTCTCCGATGGCTCGCAGACTACCTTCAAGTCACTTTCACCTGCAGAGCTGGAGGAGAAAAAGAAACTACAAACGCTGGAGGGGAGCATCTACCGCGAGATGGACGCACTCCTCACCGACAACGCAGTGCTTATCGAAGAGAAGCGGCCGAAGGTGTCAAAAAACTCTGCCGGCTACGCGCTCTGGAATGTTATCGATCCGGTAGCCCGCACCTTCAATCTCGCGAAGCTCGTCTGCGGCTCGCAGGGCACGCTCGCGCTCTGGACGAAGGCGAAACTCGCGCTCGTGAAGCCTAAGGAGCATCGCGCGATGCTCGTCATCTTCTTATCCGACCTCAACATCCTACCGGAAATCGTGAACCGCGTTCTTCTCCAACACCCGGAATCGTTTGAGAGCTACGACGACCACACCTTCACGCTTGCGGTGAAGTTCCTCCCGCAGATGCTCTCGCAGATGGGGCTCGTGAAGGCGGCTCGGCTCGGCATCGACTTCATCCCCGAGGCGGCGATGGTCGCGACCGGCGGCGTGCCGAAGCTTATCCTGATGGCAGAATTTGCCGAGGACACGATTGAAGAGGCAGACCGCAGAGCGACCGAGGCGCAGGCGGCACTCGCAGGGCTCGATGTGCAGACCAAGATAGAGAAAGACGAGAAGGAATCAGAGAAATATTGGATCGTGCGTCGCGAGAGCTTCAACCTGCTCCGCAAAAATCTCCACGGCCTCGTCTCCTCACCCTTCATCGACGACTTCGTCGTCCCTCCCTCGTCCTATCCCACCTTCCTGCCGAAACTAAACGCGCTTCTAGACGAATACAAATCAAACATGATTTACACGGTCGCAGGACACATCGGCAACGGTAACATCCACATCATTCCGCTCATGGACCTCACCAAAGAAGAGAACCGCCAGGTCATCCTGGAGCTCGCGCCCAAGGTGTACCAGATGGTTATCGAGGCGGGAGGCACCACGACCGGTGAGCACAACGACGGCATCGTGCGCACGCCGTATCTCCCGATGCTCTTTGGAGAGGAGATGATCGCGCTTTTTGAGCGGACGAAGAAAGCGTTTGACCCGCTCGGTATCTTCAACCCCGGCAAGAAGGTCGGCGGCACGTTCGACGACATCAAGCGCGACCTTATCAGGCCGGTTTCCCCGTAGCGAGATTTCTGCTATCTTTTCACTATATGAAACGCGCACTGACCATCATCGTCGTCGCCCTCTTGGCGGTCGGCATGATCGCTACGCTGATCCTTCCGGTCTTCTACGGCAGGTTCTAATCCGGCCACCTCTTATACTCCTGCGGCGATAATCACCGGACTTGTAAGCATCGCCGCCAGGAATATCGCGATAGAAATAACAACAAAAAGAACTGCACCTCCGATAAGTACGTTTGGATGCTGGGCTTTCCCGCGTATGAAAATGGTCGCCGCAAACGGGATACCGACAGCGACGAGGAGGATGGTGAGGATAGTGAGGAGCGTGTTCAGAGGAGAGGCAAGGAGAGAGACGAACCATCCCTGCTTCGCGGCGGGAGCGGTGGGAGGCACGGTGGTCTCACTGCCGAGCACGTTGACTGAAGGAGCAGGTGACAGCTCCACCGCCGCCGGCTCCGCGAGGGCGACGTTGACCGGCGCCGCCTCCGGCAGCGCCGCGAAGTATTCCACGACAAAGGTCGTTTCCTGCCCTTCGTATATTCCGTTTGCCGTGCCGAAGCCGACCCGCGTGTACTCCGGCTTCATGATGTTCGCGCGATGGGTCGGCGATTCAAGCCACGCCGTCTCCACATTCTGCGAATCAGTGAAGTTGACCGCGAGGTTCTGTCCCGCATAGCTGTACGTATAGCCGACCTGATTGAGCCAGTACCACGGCGTCTTACCGTCGGGCGAGTTATGCGCGAAATAGCCCTTGACCGCCATATCTTCGGCCGCCGCTTGCGCGGCGGCATTGAGGAGCGGGTCCTCGGTAACGCCGGAGAGACCGGCTATTAAGCGGTCTTGATTAGTGAGCGCGACAAGCGCGCCGGGCAGAACCGATGCGAGGAAGTCGGTCTTGAAGTAAACGAATTTCGTCTGCACCAAGAACCCGGCCTCGAGAATAATGACGGCGAGTGCGAGCACCGCGACCGACGTGGTGCTAAACAGGTGCGGGCGATGATTATTACGCTCGTGCGGGAGGAAGTAGTCGTGGAGGTGATGGAGAATCGGCTTGCGCATGTCCCGATAACGATACAACAAATCTTAAAAACACACAACCCCGCCTACGGCGGGGTTGTGTACTGCTCGTACAAGGTGAGGCCTTGCGTACAAGGTGGAGCCTTGTACGACGAGATTATTGACCGAGTGCCGCCCTTACCTTCGCGATGACATCGGCATCGGCACCAAACGACTGTAGGACGCCGATGATCGAGTTCGTCTGCTCGGCAGAGAGCTTCGGTCCAGTCGCCTGTTCAGGGATCTTCGCCGCGGTGATGCCCTTGTTGAGCTCTGCGCGGGTCAAGGGGCCGACAACGCCCGCCTGGGCGATGCCACGCGCCTTCTGGAAGGCGATAACCGCCGCACGGGTGAGCTGGCCGAAGTAGCCCGTCGGCGCGTCCACCTTCAAGAGACCTTCGGCAATCAGCACCTTCTGGAGCTCCGTCACTTCGTTGCTACGCACGCCGACCGAGAGCGCCTTGGTGAAGTTGTATGCTTCGGCACCGAGCACGCGACCTTGTGCGGGAGTCGCAGGGGTCGCCGGCGTAGCGGGTGTCGCCGGTGTTACTGTCGGAGTCGCAGGAGTGGCAGGCGTCGCCGGTGTTGCCGACACTGCTCCGCCACCGCCACCACCACCACCGGACGGATAACCGAAGTAGGCAGACGATACGCTGGATGGATCACTTCCGTCACAGCTCACTGCCTTTAGCGTCGTCCCCGCGCTGATGCTAAGAGGAGCGGTGTAGAGTGTCGAACTGCACGTCGGTGTCGCACCGTTGGTTGTGTAGTGGATAGTCAATCCGGAGTCCGCACTGAGCGTGACGCTCACTGAACCGCTGACATCGCCGCCGTTCGGGCTAATCGTCGGTGCGACCGGTGTGAGCCCACCGAAGGTCGTGAAGTGGTAGGTGAGAATCTTGGTGTCCGTACCGTCGCTGATAGCACATTCGCCCGGGAATACCGCGCCAGTCGGACTGTCGTAGTTCCCTGTGCAAACGTTCGTAATCTTCGTCCATGTGTCCGAATCAGCCGGCTTGTACCCTATCGGACCCGTTACACCCGCGAGGGTGAGCGTTACCGCCTTGTCAAAGAGAAGGACCGCTCCCGATGCACCGACTTCAATTACGGTTCCCGCAACTGAGAAACCGGACGGAGCGTCTCCTGAACCGGTCGCGGAAGTGGGGGGAGCGATGGTGCCCGTCCAGCCGGAGGAAGCGAGAATGGTCGTCCCGTCAGGAATGGACGCGCTTACGTTCGGAAGTGCGGTGTTGGTGATGATGATTGGTTCTGTTGAGGTACCTGAAGAGAGTTGCACCGCCTGTGCAACGGTGACGGTCGTACTTCCGACCGTTTGTGCAGTGCTCAGGTCAACACCAAAGAGGTCGCCACTTGTGAAGTTTGCGAGCGTCGTCGTCGCACCCGCAATGACGACTTCGCCGCCGACCGCTGTATTCGCGCTTGCCGAGAAGTCCAGCACACTGCCGCTGGTCATTGCGAGGTCAGAAGTGCCTGTCGGAAGGGTTACTTCGCCATCTGTCGTCTCCGAAGGAACAAAGTTCCCCGATGCGACCGTGATTTCCGAGCCGCTCACGTCGGTGTTAAGCGACGCATGTCCGGCGTCGATGTACCAGGACGCGGTTGCCGCCGTTGTTGAGGCACTCCCGAAAATAAGAGTCGGGAAGTCTGGCATCGCTGTTCCCCACCAGTTTTTGTCCACATCAACAGTAACGGAAGATGGTCCGCCCCATGTTCCCCAGATGGTTCCACTATCGGCGCTCGCTACTCCCCCTACAAGAACAGCATAATGACCTGTTGTAATCCCAGAGATTGAGTTGTTATTAATTTGGACGCTGCCGGAAGTTTGGTTATCAATGAGAAAACCATCCGTTGAATTCGTTACGATGTTATCGCTGATAGTGAGCGTTGGGTTTAGCCATACTTCCCCCGCCAATCCCTGATTAATGAGGGTGTTGTTCGAGAATATCAGGTTCGATGACTGGTACAGTTGTGCCCCGTTGCCCCCGACGGTTCCACCGTCCGTGGTAATGGTGTTGTGTGTGAACGAGACCGGCATTGTTGTCCACGAATTAAGCGCGTATCCGTTGTTATTTGGCGCGTTGTAAATCGTGTTGCTATCCGCAGAACCGGTTGCCCCAACCCAGTAACCTATGCCGAGGAAGTAATTGCTTCCCGGTCGCGCGGCACTGTTGCCGTAGATTATGTTCGAGTTTGCCGTAACCGTCGGATGATACGCGGGCGAGAAGCTCGGGAAGTCTTCCGACCCTATCGCACTTATTCCGCTCTCGCCATACGCATAGATGGTGTTGCCCTGAATGACAACCGTCGCGTTACCAAGGGCTTTTATAGAGTCTCCCTTATCTCCGGCGAGCATCCCCTCTACTTTGTTGTTCAGGATTTTTATGTTCGTGAAAGTATCGGGAGTACCCGGGACCGTCTCAACGTGATCAACGAGAATACCGGTACTTCTGCTGTAGTTAACCCCGTAACTTCCTTTTACGTCCCAGAACACTTTATTGCCAAGATTCACATCAAATCCCTGGAAGGTAACATCGGATGATGCTATTCGAACGACCGCAATGTCCGCACCACGGTGTACTGAGTAGCGCGGTGTGGGCGATTTCGAACCGAACGAGTCATAAATCTCCATCGTTGAAGGATCCGGTGAATTGAGGTGGGTCACATCCGCACCGGCTCCGGTGAGAGTAAGCGGCTTCGTGATGTTCAACTGTTCCGTGTAGGTTCCCGGACCGACATTAATCGTATCGCCAGAAGCTGCGGCGGTAACTGCGGCCTGAATAGTTGAATAGTAGGTGTTGGTACTGCCACTCGTGATGGTTGCGCCGTTCGCGATTGAACCATTCGTCCAGAAGAAGACCCTAGGACCAGAATTCTGCCCAGGACCCGGATAGGCATACTTCGTGTACCCTGCTGGAGTAATAACAGATACTGTTGCCGTGTCGGTGACATTGGCGCCATCAGACCAAATCTGGGTGGTATCCGCCAAGGTGCCACTGTTGAGCGTAAACACAGATGGGAGCGTGACACCGACGCCTGGGTCGACGTTCACTGAGTTCCACTCGTTATCACTTGCATTCAAGTTCGTAGCGGTGACGGTTGAGCCATTCACGACCACTCCCGACCTGAAGTTAGATACGGTAACCGACTCCAGATTAACGCCTGTCGATTGGTAGACGTTGACGCCGTGGAGGTCTGTTCCGCTCGTCCCGTCGAGCGTGATGTCTCGAACAGTCACGTCTGAACTTTGGATTCCGATGGCAGAATTATTGGAGTAGCCGGTCTTCGCGAAGCTCGCGTAGAGCGTGTGTCCGTTTCCGTCGATGGTCACACCTCCATTTACGTTCACTTGTGCTCCTGTTGTTACGTCAGTATTTAATCCGACCACATCTCCTGAGACGGCTGCACTGGTAGCCGCTTGCATCGTTAGGTAGCCATTTGCTCCAACTGAAGCCACAGTCGTAATTGATTGTCCTGCGCTTACATCTCCACCTGTATAAGTTACGGTGTGTATTACATTATCTGATTCGTCTTTCAGAGTAATGGTATCGCCCGTATTGTTTAAGGACATTCCTGCCCATTCATAACTGCAATTAACTCCGCCATTTGTTTCTATACTACTGTTTTTGCAAATAGTGGCTGTTGCCCCTGCGGCAACGCTCACGCTTGATGCAATTGTATGGACAGAACCTCCATCATCAATTTTCCAGTTGTTTATATCCACTGGACTTGCAGTATTATTTTTTAGTTCAATCCATTCACCGTTTGCGTCATCTACAGCGGAAGGATCAACCAGAAATTCGTTAATAACCACGTCACTCGGAGTTGCCGCGAACGCAAGCGGTGCAGAGGCTCCGAATGCGAGAACAGAAAAGAGAACGGGAAGAGAAACACGGAGTGCCTTTTTCATATTCAATTATTTTTTATGCACCGCCCCTTGATAATGGGATTGGCAAAACTACCTCCAGACAATGACAAAACAAAATGTCAATCTCACGTGTAATTGTACGCCCCTCGCCTTCGCTGTCAACAGCTCGTATTACTAAATTTGCATAAACTGTCTACACATCCAAAACATCATGCGACCGCACTGTTTTTTGGATACCTACGACGCCCGTAGTCCAAAATGCTCGCGCAAGTGTTTATCGCGCTCAAGCTTTTCTACTATCATATAAAGCACATCAACGCCGACACGGAAATTTGCTTTCGCGAGCGCGATAAGGTCTTCGCAATCATAGGGATAAATCCACACACTATCCTGGAGCCGTACGAATCCATATTCACTCATAAATAACCGCAGTCGATTGCGAATTCCCCGGCGATATTCGGGTATGTCGAAGATCACTACGCGCCAACGACCATCCCAATGTCTCGGTTTTCGAGAACTAGCATCTCGCGCGGACTCAAGGGCGAGTATTTTTTCACCCTCTTCGGTCACGCGTGCGTATCGCCTACCGTCCCGCTCTTCAAACTTCACCAACCCTTTTACGGCAAGCCGCCCGAGCGCGGTTTTCGCCTGATAGTTGAACCGCGCACCCTTTTTATAGCCCGGCATATAGCGGAGCAGCTGTGCGGCGTTCGGTATCGTCGCGGCAACGAGCACGACGCCGCCAATGGCGACGGCGGCAAGGAGGCCTTGTTGAAATGCACGTAGTTTCCGAATTTTCTTTGCTTCTTTTTCAAGAACTCCCATATTCATACATATTCACACAAGAACTATCCAAATCGGAGTGCGACCGCATTGTATTGTGGATAGAACTACTTGATGCAAGTGGCGCTCTTGTGCCGCAGGCATATCAGGTACAGATATCCACACACTCTCTTGCGCTTAGTAAGTATTTCTGGCATACTAGCGAGCAACTCGCAGAGTATTCGAAGTCGCTGCGGTCTTCGTTGGCCGCAAGTGTTCAGTTTCGGCGAGGTTAATTAGTAAATCCAATACATGGACACAGCAGGATCAGCAGGTTCGGTGCAGGGGAACAAGCTTTACGTAGGCGGCATTCCCTATCGTTCGACGGAAGATGATATGAAGAAGGCCTTTAGTGAGGCCGGAAACGTCGTTTCCGCGAGCATCATTAGCGATCGTATGACGGGCCGCTCACGCGGTTTCGGCTTCGTCGAGATGGCGACTGAGGCAGAAGCTCAGGCAGCTATCGACCGTTGGGACGGCAAGGAGATGGACGGGCGCACGCTCTCCGTTTCTTTCGCTCGCCCGCAAGGTGATCGACCCCCGCGCCGCGAAGGCGGTTTCGGTGGCGGTGACCGCGGCGGTTTCGGTGGCGGCCAGGGTGGCTACGGTCGCGGTGGATACTAATCGTTCGTTCGTAACAGAGACGCCCGCGCCGAAGCCCGGGCGGGGGGGGTTTTTTT
>CAYJLK010000001.1:130048-150548 GCA_964371445.1 uncultured Candidatus Saccharibacteria bacterium | reverse complement strand
TAAAATACTTGTCTGTCCTAAACCCCCCCCCCCGCCAATCCGCGGGGGCGTCTCTGTTTGTGTATGAAATGCCCCGCGAATTTCGCGGGGCATTACACCTTAGCATCATCAAGCCTCGATGATAATTTTGACGTTTTGTTTGCCATACTGCTCTACCAGCATATAGAACATGCGTGCGTGCTCGGTCAGCAGGCGTACGCATCCGTGCGATGCCGGCTTTCCGAGAGCTTTGCTCGCCTTTGTCCCGTGCACGGCGTAACCGCCTAAGAAAAAGACGGAATAGGGCATCGGTGCATTGTCGTAGATCCGTGAACGATGGTTCTTGTTCAACAGGTACGGCACATAATTCCCAAGTGGAGTCTTGTACCCGCGCCGCGCAGTTGATACCGACCATTCGTACATGAGCACATCGCCCTTGTAGACCTGCATTTTTTGCGCTGCAAGACTGACTTTCGCGGTTATCATTTCCGCTTCATCAGCCCAGACAGGTGTGAAAACGAGGGCGATTACCACCGCAAACACAACTCTTAGTGAACTCATCTCTTCCTCCCTTTTGAATGAAAAGACCTGCGAGCTCGATAGTGCAATACTTTCGTATAAAAATCAAGAGACACGACCTCCTTATCAAAAACGGGAAAGTCCCACGAGTGGGACTTTCCCTGCCCGTTCATCCTCTAGTTGGGAATGAGCCTCGGTGTTACAAGTGGTCCTAGGTAGCAGACTAAACGTCGTGCATGTGGGGGACCGGTAAGAGTATTAAGGTTCTTCCCAAATGAGAATGAACTACATACATTTTCCTCCCGCATTTCTAGAAGTCAAGCAAAAGATGCGGAAAAAACAGTGCAAAAGCTGTGCATATCGCTGTATAACCTATTATGTTAGCGTTCCGGTATGACCAACGACGAAAAGTGGCTTCTCGATGAGAAATATGGGGGTTTACGAAACCCCAGTTTCGAAGCGGACAGAAAGAGGCTTGCCTCGGGCGAGCCGGTCGCATACGTCATCGGCTGGCAGCCGTTTCTCGGGTTGAAGATCTTTCTCGATTCACGACCGCTCATCCCCCGCCCCGAGACGGAGTGGTGGACAGAACAGCTCCTCAAGGTTAGGACATCGGATGTCCTAACTTTTCTCGACCTCTGCGCCGGAAGCGGCGCCATCGGCTGTGCGGCACTCGCGAAGCTGCCGGAGGCACAGGTATATTTCGGCGAGATTGATGCGGCGCACGAAGCGACGATCCGAAAGAACATCCGCGAAAATCATCTCGACGAATCGCGCGCAACCATCGGCATCGGCGACCTCTTCAAACCGTTCGGCGCTCTCCAATTTGATATCATCGCTTCGAATCCGCCCTACGTCCCCACCGGCCGCGCGCTCCCGAGAAGTGTCGCCGAATATGAACCCCCACTCGCCCTCCGTGCCGGAGACGACGGGTTGGACTACCTGCGCCGCATCGCAACGGAACTTCCAGCGCGCCTCACTCCAGGCGGCGTCGCATGGATTGAATGCGACCGCGGACACGCCGCAGCTGCCGCCGCGCTCTTTACGGCGCAGGGCCTCACTGCCGAGATACGCACCGACCAGTACGGCAAACCGCGCGTCATCCTGGTATCATTCCCATAATGCCCGATCAGCCGCTCCAACCCTTTGCTCCGCCTGCCGCCCTCCTTTCCTATCTCCCGAGTGGATTCTCGTCAGGTGCCGCCGTCGCGTGGGCGCTCTTTGCAGTCTTCGCGTTCTGGGCGATCTACACCGCCGTCGCGGTCTATCATTGGCTTAAATATTCGCACGCGTCCTGGGTCGCCTTCCCGGCGATCGCGGTGCATCTCCTCATCTCCTTTGCATTCATATCGTACGCGCTCTCCGGCAATGCATTCTTCCTCGCCCCCTACCTGCCTTCATGAAAGAATTTGAACTCGAACCGGGTGAACATGTCGTGATGGAGGCCCGCAAACACTGGTTCCTCTTCCTTGGCGAACTTCTCCCTTTTGCGATCCTCGCGATCCTCCCGTTTGCACTTCCGAAACTCCTCGTGCTTGCGCCGCCTATGGTGCAGTATGCGGCGCTCTTCGACTATGACACGGTAGTAGCCCGCGCGGGGCTCGGCGTCTGGCTCCTCATCTCTTGGACGAGCGCGTGGGGCGCCTTTACCCGCTACTTCCTGAATGCGTGGGTGCTCACGAACCGGCGCATCGTCACCATCAAACAGCGCCGCTATTTTTATCGCGAAGTTTCGAGCCTCTTTCTGTCCCGCGTGCAGGACGTGACAACCAACGTCAACGGCATTATCTCTTCCCTCCTCGGCATCGGCGATATCAAGGTGCAAACTGCGGCTGAGGATGTCGAGTTCGTCATGCGTGGCATCCCGCGACCCGAACAGATGCGCGACATCATCCTTAGATACGTCTCCACCAAGCCGGAGACGACCGGCGTATAAAAAAACAAAGCCCGCACTTGTCGGGCTTTGACGAAGGACGGGCGGTAGCGGTTGCTCGTCAAGAACTTAAACTTGTTTGCAGGTCACGGGGTAAACTTTCCTGCTCCCCGAGGTGATCACCTCCCTTCACGCAAAGAACTGGCGCTGGATCCGAGCCTTGACGTCGTCACCGACGAGCTGCAAACCAAGCTCTTCTGTGGCATCGCGACAAGCGTTGCTGAAGCAGTTCGTCGCCAACTTACTCGGGTCGTCGTGGAAGACCTTGTCCCCAACGCGGTGCTGCAGGTCTCCAGAACGTACGAATTCCCCGCACTTGCGGTACGCACAGAACGGAAACAATGTTCTCATGGGCGTTCTCCAGAAAAGGTACTGCGATCGGCTACCCATTCCCATATTGCCCCCGGCAGAACGTTTGTCAATCCAGTTACGCACTGCGAGCGGTCCGTGATAAAATCGAGTGATGTCCGAGCCACTTTCAACCGACCCCTACAAGGGCGTCCGCGATTTCTATCCCGCCGACTGGGCGTTGATGGACGCGCTCTTCACCACGCTGCGCGCGACGCTTCGCGCATGGGGCTACGAAGAGTACAATGCTTCCCCGCTCGAACGCGCAGAACTCTATGAAGCGAAAACGTCAGAAGAAATCGTCAATGAACAGACCTACACGTTCATGGACCGCGGCGACCGCAAGGTAACGCTTCGTCCCGAGATGACGCCGACCTTGGCGCGCATGGTCGCCGGCAGACGCCGCGAGCTCAGCTACCCGTTGCGTTGGTTCTCTATCGGCAACCGTTTCCGCTATGAGCGGCCGCAGAAGGGTCGCCTGCGCGAGTTCTATCAGGCGGACATCGACCTCATCGGCGCGCCGGAGGGCGAGGCAGATATCGAGATTATCCGGCTAGCGTGGACGATACTCAAAGCGTTTGGCGCACAGGAGAGCGACTTCGTCATCCGCATAAATTCGCGTTCACTCCTCAACGCCGCATGCAAGGCGGCCGGACTGAAAGGGACCGACGTCCGGCAGTACCTTCGTCTCTTGGACAAGAAGTCGAAGATGACCCCCGAAGCCTTCGCGAGTGCCTCCGCAACGATTACCGCGACCGATCCGCTCGCGCTCATCGAGCGTTCGAGCGAAGATCCGGACGTCGCGCTTGAGAAACGGCGCCTGCTCGACCGCATCGAAACGCTCAAGGCGCGCGGTGTGAACAATGTCGTCTTCGATACCGGCATCACGCGCGGCTTTGATTATTACACCGGCACCGTCTTCGAGGTGTATGATACGGACCCTGCGAACCCGCGCTCGCTCTTCGGCGGCGGACGCTACGACGGCTTGGTCGCGCTCTTCGGCGGCGATCCTATCCCCGCTATCGGCTTCGCACTCGGCGATGTCACGCTCGCCGACTTCCTCAAGACACATGAGCTCACGCCAAGCGGGAACGGGAGCAAGCCGCAGCTCTATCTCGGCACGCCGGGAGTGGGCGACATCCCCGCCGCACAGGCATTTGCCGAGACGCTCCGGGCGCAGGGTGGACGCGTATTCGTGAATCTCACCGACCGCGCGCTCGGCGACCAGATAAAAGACGCGGTGAAGCGCGGCATCCCGCTCTTCGCCGCTTATGGCGCACAAGAGATCGCGAATCAGACTGTCCGCATGAAGATACTCGCGACCGGCGAGGAGTCCGGTCTCCCGGTGTCTGAGCTGCCGGCGCGCATGCGCGCCGGCAGCTGAATCGACTATGCGCGCCATCACCTTTGATATTGAGTCCATCTCCGACTCCGTAGTTCGCGGCCACATCGATGTGAACGAACAGGAACTCACCGTCGTGGCTATCCACGATTCTGAAACGAACTCCTATTCTTCCTATTTCAAAGAAGAATTGCCCAAGCTCTGGCCGATACTCGAGCGCGCAGATCAGCTTATCGGTTTTAATTCTGATACGTTCGATATCCCGCTTCTGAACCGCTATTACCCGGGCGACCTCTCACACCTGCGTTCGCTCGACCTCTTAAGCGAAGTGCAGAAAGCGCTCGGCCGGCGCATCCGGCTCCAGTCGCTCGCCGAAGCGACGCTCGGTAAGGGGAAAAAAGGCGACGGTCTCCTGGCCGGCGAGTGGTGGAAGGAGGGGAAGAAAGAGAAAGTGGCCGAATACTGCATCGAGGACGTCCGACTCACGCGCGAGCTCTACGACTATGCACTCAAACACGGCGTGCTCAAATACAAAGACCTGCGCGACATCCGCGATATCAAACTGGACACCTCGCTCTGGCTTACTCCCGCAAGCGGAGAGCACGCCATACCGTCGATGACCCACGCACTGCAGTTGTAACTCATTGACACACAGGGAGTCGTTCTCCATACTGACGAATAGATGAATGTGGCGAATCCTTCGCCTTCCGAAACCTGCGGATCCACGGGACTCTTTCAAGGGGAAACTATCATGCCTGACTGGCAAATCGGATTTTTGTTGATGTTCGGCTCCAGCTTCACCACGGGAACGGTAGCCGCCTTTCGCTCTGGTTCTGGCGTGAGTATGGAGATGAAGGTGCTGTTCGTTATGGCGGTGTTCATCTACTACGTGGGGGTACTGTTGGCGACCCCTATGCTGTTGTATGGGACTTCAATTCCCCTGTACATCGGCTACGCCGCCGGAACGATGATCGCCGGAGTCGTCACCACGGCAATTATTTTCCTGCTGTGGCTCGGACTGTTCTTTTTGTACTTCGCAGTAACGGGCCGACAACGTTCCACCACGTAAGCGGTCTCGGTTTTGATGCAAACGCGCAGGAGGAGTCCCACTCCCCTGCGCGTTGTTGTTTTTTGGTGGTATGCTACGCGTATGAAATCCTCGCTTACCATCCCCTTCGCGATTATCCTTGGCGGCGTCATTGTCGCCGTCGCTCTCTATGTCTCGATGCCGAGAGGTCCGGCCGCTTCAAATACGGGCAATCCCGAGCTCGTGCGGCCGGTGGGCGCCTCTGACCATATCCTCGGGAATCCGATGGCGAAGGTGATGATTATCGAGTACTCCGATTTCGATTGCGACTACTGCAAAGGATTTCATGAGACGCTCCATCAAGTTATCGCCGACGAAGGCGCGGACGGCGACGTCGCATGGGTCTTCCGCCAGTTCCCTCTGACCGAGATACACCCGAACGCGCTCTCCCATGCAAAGGCCTCTGAATGCGCCGCTCAGGTCGCGGGGAATGACTTGTTCTGGAAGTTCTCGGACGCCCTCTTCGCGAACCAGCCGGTCAATCCCGCCCGCTACGGGGAGATTGCGCGCTTCGCGGGCATGCGCGGCGATGACTCGTTTGCGACCTGCTACGCAACAGCTTCGTCGACCCTCGAGGCGCGCATCATGGCGGACCGCCAGAATGCATTCGATATCGGTGCGCAGGGCACGCCATACTCGCTTATCCTCGTTGCCGGCAAGCCGCCCGTCGTCATGGCAGGCGGCTACTCCTACGACGCAGTCAAAGAGCTCCTCAAACAGGCGCTTGCGCAGTAGCACGGGAGCAGTAAACGATTTTTGGGGCTCCGCATCCGTGCGTTATTCATCAATCAATTCAAGCCGGTAGATATCAAACGAATTGTCGCCCTCGAACATGTCGGAGGGATTCGGTAGGTAGATGCGCCGGCGGGAAATCTCCTCGGTCGCATCGTGTATGAGCCGGTGGAAGACTTTGAAATCATCTCGGCACTTTTGAAAATCTATTTCATACCGCCGCATCTGTGAAGATCCGTCGGCGTTCTTGGTCTTCTTGCATTCATAAACGATGAATCGGCGCACCGGCTTCCCGAACATCTCTCGGACAGTATAGTAGTTAAAGAGCGCCTGAATGATGAAGAGAGATTTTGCCGCGCCGCCTTTGCTAAATGAGGCGACGAATTTATGGTCCACAATGTCGACCGCACCTTCTTCGACCCGTGAAGCAACCACCAAGTCTGAAATGGCTTTGATGGGAATCGGGAGCCCTTCCACTTCTACGACGCCGCGCACTTCGACCCCGAGCACCTTGTGCCTCGGCGGTCGTGCGAGATAATACCCGATTGCCCGCAGATAGTCCGCCTCCATCGCTTTGCGCTTCTCTTTCTTCGCTTTACGCGTTTTCGCGGCACCGAAATTGAGTTCGAAATCTGCCACCTCACGCATGTATGCAAGGCCTTTCTGTATCGCGACCTCCTTCGGCGCCCCGCTATAGAAGTGCTCAAGCGCCTTGTGCCCGGCGCTCCCGACGACTGCCGCGGGCGTCGTCGGGGTGTCATAAATCTCTTCCACATAGCGCTTGTACCACGCAAGCGGGTTGCGCAAGAATGCCATCAGAGATGAGTGGCTCCAATGTTTGATCGGAAATCTCTTCACCTTGTTAGTGCTGACCTTCTTGAGTCTCTTCTTCCCTTTCATGCGGAAAGTATAGCAGATACTTGACTGACCAGTTGAATAATGTATAATATATGGCGAATGTACCTTATTCTGGAGATCCAAATGAAACATCCGAGCAGTCCATGGAAGCACACCGGGCTCTGCGCAGCGTGCGGGAAGTCGACCAGACTTCCCGTTCATCAACATTGCGGTTCCAGAGCGCAAGCGAAGCCTCAGCTCGCCCGGCCGCCGCGCCGCGCGAAGAAAAAGGCGGCGTACAGCACGTCCTTCGTCAAAAAACTGACCGAACTGTAAACGCCTTTAACAACACGAGCCGCTCTGTATGAGCGGCTCGTTTTATTTAATACAACTTCAGGTAAGACTAATAGCTCTTGAGATGTCTGGCCTTATCGTGGGTTCGGATCTTCTCCAGCGCCTTCGCCTCGATCTGGCGGATGCGCTCGCGCGTGACGCCGAATTCCCTGCCCACTTCTTCAAGCGTGTGATAGATGCCGTCCATCAGACCGTGGCGCATTTCCAAAATCTTGCGCTCCTTGGGCGAGAGGTCGCTCAAAATCTCCTTCACCTGTTCCGAGAGGATGCGCTCTGAAGACTCTTGCACCGGTGAAGGAATTTTATCGTCCGGAATGAAATCGCCGAGC
Organism: uncultured Candidatus Saccharibacteria bacterium; assembly: GCA_964371445.1. GTDB lineage: Bacteria > Patescibacteriota > Minisyncoccia > Phycocordibacterales > Phycocordibacteraceae > C7867-001. Next base: position 143,088 of record CAYJLK010000001.1, on the reverse strand, counting down.
GTCGACTTCTCATCATCATCTGAGCCGACAGGATTTTCGAGCGAAAGCGTATCCTGATTGATCTTTTCGATCTGATAAATTTTCTCCGGTTCGACACCCATCTCCACCGCAATCTCCTCTGCCTGCGGATCCCTCCCCAGCACCTGTGCGAGGCGGCGGCTGACCTGCTTGTACTTGGCGATGGTCTCGACCATGTGCACGGGGATACGGATAGTGCGCGACTGGTCAGCGAGCGCGCGGGTAATCGCCTGGCGTATCCACCACGTCGCGTAGGTCGAGAACTTGTACCCCTTCTTCCAGTCGAATTTGTCGACCGCCCGGAAGAGGCCGAGATTGCCTTCCTGAATAAGGTCAAGCAGCGTGAGGTCGGGCGAGCGACCCACGTACTTCTTAGCGATAGACACGACGAGGCGCAGGTTGCTCCGCGCGAGGATATTGCGCGCCTCGGCATCACTCTTCTCGATGCGCTTGGCGAGCTCGCGCTCCTCAGCGGCAGTGAGAAGCGGATATTGGCCAATCTCGCGAAGGTAGATCTGGATCGAGTCGTAGCCGGTCGAGTGGCGGTCTTTAATATTGCGGGTTGCGAGGTATTCGTCAGCCGCCTCTTCGAGCATGCCGCCCTCGAGCACGTCGACACCTGCGACTGCAAACCGCTCATAGAGCGACTCCAGGAAGCTGACATCGTCTTCAATGTGCGGAAACGATTTTAGAATCTCGCTGTAGGTGACGTAGCCGCGCTCCTTACCCTTCTCGATAAGCACTTCCGCTGAGACTGCTTTCTGTGAATTGGCTTTCGCCTTGGCACCGTGTAGCGCAGTGCGCACAACCTGTTTCTTGGTGCGCTTTGTTTTCGCGCGGACGACCTTCTTTGTCGTTTTCTTTTTCTTAGTCGCTGCGCGCTTTACCGCCCGCTTCTTCGCGGATTTCTTTACTGTTTTCTTTGCCTTCTTCGAGCTCGGTCGAGAGGAGGTTTTTTTCTTTTTTGTAATAGTTTTTTTTGCCATGTCGAAAATAAAATGAAACGCACTCGCACGTATCGCAACTGAATTACTTTCCGAATGCCGCAAGTCGCGCGGAAAGTGTCGCGCACTGATTTTGTGCATCACCGACCGAAGAGGCGTCACCCGACGTCTCGGCTCTGCGTAAATTTGCTACTGCCGCTTGATACGCCTCGCGGATAACCGCTTCTTCAAAGGCGTGGAGAAGCTCTTCTCCCGCTTCCGGTCCCGGACTGATCCCAAACGTCTGTTCTGCGTAGAACAGAGCTGATTCCGGTAACGCGACAAGTGGAAGCACTTCTGCTCCTGTAATTCGACAATACTCTGATTTGAGGCGCTCTGCAAGCGGTGTACCGGGATAGGCGTGGATAACCGCAAGAACCTGCTCAGACCGCAATTCACTCGAGGGGCGGCGCGCCGGCACCGGAACCGAAGCTCTCTCCGGAGTATCCGCGGTGATACCCTGCTTCGGGAGGCGCGAGAGCGACTCACGGACGGCCTCGCCGGAGAGCCCGAGAGAGCGCGCGGCAACCTGTATGAAATGTTCGCGCTCCATCGGGCTCGGTATCGCGTGTATAAGCGGGAGCACGATGTCTTCGGCGGCGCGCAAGAGCCGGTGCGGGTCGCGCTCCCTCTGTGCGAGTTCTCCCAAGAAGAATTCGACGATCGGTTTTGCAGCGGCGATGCGCTTGCTGAATTCCGCCGGGTCCTCGCTGATGCTATCTGCCGGATCCTTCCCTTTCGGCAATCCAGCCGCCTTCACCCGCAGTCCCGCGTAGAGCGCAAGTGCGGCGGAGCGCGCGGTCGCCTTGAGGCCAGCTGGATCGGCATCCAAGACGAGCATCACATTCTCGCTGTACCGCTTCATGAGACCCACATGGCGATCAGTGAGCGCCGTGCCCGAGAGCGCGATCGCGTTCTGGAAGCCCGCCTGATGCGCATGGATCACGTCCATCTGTCCCTCGACGAGCATCGTAAACTTGCGCACGCGAATCGCCTCCTTCGCTCTGTCCATGCCGAAGAGGATCTCCGACTTGTGGTAGAGCTCGGTCTCAGGAGAGTTGAGATACTTCGCCATATCGTCTTCTGCGAGGGCGCGGCCGGTAAACGCGACCACGCGACCGGTCGCGTCAGCTATCGGGAACATGAGCCGATTACGGAAACGGTCATAATAGGTGCCGGGCTTGCCGTCGGCCTCCTTGATCAATCCGGCGGCGAGCAATTCTTGTATCGAAAAACCTTCGGCGCTCAAAGCTTCAAGGAGCGCGCGCCATGCCTCGGGCGCATACCCGAGCCGCCAGGCGGCAATCGTCTCATCGGTGAGCCCGCGCTTCTTCGCGTACGCTTCGGCGGGACTTCCGGGAAGCTTACCCGCATACCACTCGCTCGCGCGGCTCACGAGCGCGCGCATTCTGTCGATCTTTGACGCTTCTTCTTTACTCTTCCCGCCTGAATATTCGATAACCACGCCTGCCTTCTCCGCGAGAATCTTAAGCGCACCCTTGAAATCGACCCCTTCTATCTTCTCGATGAATGAGAATCCGTCGCCGCCCTCGCCACAGCCGAAACAGTGCCACGTGCCCCTTTCACTACTCACATGAAAACTCCCGGTCTTCTCTTTATGAAATGGACAGAGCCCCACGAGCGACCGTCCCGCTCTGCGCAGCTTCACATAGGGCGCAATGATGTCCTGTATGCTCAACCGCTCTTTTATCTGCTGTACCGTGTCCCCTGCCATAATGGTTTGATTCTACCCTGCCCCGCTCATTAACAAAAACCGCCCTTTCGGGCGGTCTTGTTTTGTAAAATTCCCGAATTAGAGCGAGCGCGGAGTGCGCGGGGCGAACGAGGTCGTACGGGATTCGTACGATGCCGGAGCCGGGCGCTCGGCCTGAAGCTTCGCGATGTGCGCATGCTTCTTGCTTCCCGCGAAGCCGGTGCCGGACGGAATGAGGCGACCGAGGATGACATTCTCTTTCAAACCACGGAGACGATCCACCGAGCCGCGAAGTGACGCGTTGATGAGAATCTTTGTCGTCTGCTCAAAGGACGCCGCCGAGAGGAACGAACGGCGGGAGAGTGCACTCTCCTTGATGCCGAGCACGATCTCACGCGACTGCGGGACCATCTTCCCCGCATCCTCCATCTCTTTGACCGACTTCACAATCTCCCAATCTTCGACGACGTCACCGACTGAGTAGTCCGTGTCGCCCGCGTCCGTAATCTTCACGCGCGAGAACATCTGCTTCACCACGACCTCCAAGTGCTTCCTCGAAACAGGCGCGCCCTGGAGCTCGTAGATCTTCGATGCTTCGGTGATGATGTATTCCTGCACCATCGCGCGGCCCGCGTACTCGAAGAGATCGTCGAGATCGGCGGAACCGTCGGTAAGAATTTGTCCCCGTACGACGGAGTCCCCTTCTTTGACGAGCGGTACGCGCGGATACGGCGCGAGATATTCGAAGGATGAGCCATCCTTCTTCCCCTGACCGGCGAGCGGTGCGACGACGATAACCTTCTCGCGGCCCTCCTCCTTGATCTCGGTCACGAGACCGTCGGTCTTGCTGATAACCGCCGGATTCTTCGGCGAACGCTTCTCGAAGACTTCTTCAACGCGAGGCAGACCGCTCGTGATGTCGCCGCCCACGCTTGCGACGCCGCCCGCGTGGAAGGTGCGCATCGTGAGCTGGGTGCCCGGTTCGCCGATCGCCTGTGCGGCGACCGTGCCGACGGCTTCGCCGAGGTCGACCATCTCTTGTGTCGTGAGGTCCATGCCGTAACACGTCTGGCAGATGCCGTAGCGCGTCTCGCAGGACATCGGTGAGCGCGACACGACGGATGAGACCGATGAGGCGCCGAGCGTGTCAGCATCGAGGATGGAGAGGTAATGACCTTTCTTGAAGAGCACCGTGCCGTCGTGATCCTTTGCATCTTCCGCGAGCACGCGGCCTCTGAGAGCTTCAGAGTAATTCGTCTGAATGCCGGAGGCGCTCACGCGATTGATCTTCACGCCGCGGCTCGTACCGCAGTCCTTCTCGGTCACGATAGAATCCTGCGCGACGTCGAAGAGGCGGCGCGTGAGGTACCCGGCCTTCGCAGTGCCGAGCGCGGTGTCGGTGAGACCTTTGCGCGCGCCGTGCGTACTCATGAAGTATTCGATCGGATTCAATCCCTCGATCATCGAGGAAATAATCGGCACTTCGATCGTCTTACCCGAGGTGTCTTGGATAAGACCCTTCATACCCGCCATCTGGGTCAGGTTGCCGAGCGTTCCGCGAGCGCCGGACTTCACCATGTCGGCGACGGAGCCCATCGGGTTGAGTTCGAGCGCGACCTGCTCTTCGACTGCCTGCTTCGCCCCCTGCCAGATCTCGATAGCCATGCGGCGTTTCTCCTCTTCGGAGAGGAGGCCGTTCTGGTAATCGTCTTGTATCCGGGCGACTTTGCTGGCCGCCGCGTCGATGATGCGCGTCTTCTCCTTCGGCACCGACACATCGTCGATCGCCCAGGAGATGCCGGAGCGAGTCGCATAATCAAAGCCGAAACGCTTCACTTTGTTCACGATGTTCGGCACTGCGTCGAGCCCATACCGCGCGATGCAGTCGGTGACGATGCGCGCGAGCACCTTCTTGGTGATGGTCTCGTTGATAAACGGATAGTCGGCGGGAAGGACGGTGTTGAAGAGGAGTCGGCCGACGGTCGTCTCGAACGGATGTCCGTCAAACGTCTCATACTTCTTCTTGCCTTCAACCGGAAGCACCTTAATCTTGGCACGCAGATCGATCGCATCATATTCGGACGCGAGAATAGCGGCATTCGGCGAAGCGAAGTGCTCGCCTTCGCCCTTCATTGTGTCGACTGCCTTCGTGAGCCAGTAGACGCCGAGAATGATGTCGAGCGGCTTGCCGGTGAGCACGATCATGTCGCCCGAACCCGGCTTGAGGATGTTCTTATTGGCGCTCATGATGTGCTTCGCCTCCCACTGCGCTTCTTCAGAGAGCGGCACGTGGACCGCCATCTGGTCGCCGTCGAAGTCCGCGTTGAATGCGTTACAGACGAGCGGGTGGAGCTGGATAGCATCGCCTTCAATGAGTCGCGGACGGAATGCCTGGATACCCTGGCGGTGCAAGGTCGGCGCGCGGTTGAGGAGCACGTATTTGCCCTTGATGGCCTCTTCGAGGAGCTCCCAGACTTCTGCGACGCCATCTTCGATAAGACGACCGGCGCCACGGATGTTGAAGGCGAGTTCCCTTTCAAGGAGTCCGGCGATGACGAACGGCCGGAAGAGCTCGAGCGCCATATGCTTCGGGAGACCGCACTCATCGAGTTCGAGATCCGGACCGACGACGATGACGGAGCGACCGGAGTAGTCGACGCGTTTGCCGAGCAGGTTCTGGCGGAAGTAGCCCTGCTTGCCTTTCAAGTAGTCAGCGAGGGACTTCAGCGGACGGCGCTGCGCCATCGTCATCGCACCTGCGGAGGCGCCACTCTTCCTAATCGAGTTATCAAGGAGCGCATCAACGGCTTCCTGCAGGATGCGTTTCTCGTTGCGCAGAATCACTTCCGGCGCATGGATGTCGATCAGCTTCTTCAAGCGGTTATTGCGGTTGATGACGCGGCGATAGAGGTCGTTTACGTCGCTGGTCGCGTGACGGCCGCCTTCGAGCGCGACCATCGGGCGAAGCGCCGGAGGAATGACCGGAATGCGCGTGAGGAAGAGCCACTCGGGACGGACACCCGAAGCGATGAGTCCCGCGATGAGCGAGAGGCGCTTCGCGATCTTCTCGCGCTCGGCGGCACCGGCGTGCGCGTAGCGCGCGGAAAGCGTTTTCTCGAGCTCCTTGAGATCGAGTTTGCAGAAAATATCGTAAATCGCTTCCGCGCCTATGCGTGCTTCGAAGAGACCTCCATACTTCACGGAGAAGCGGTGGTACTCGAGCTCGTCGAGTACCTTGCCGACGACAACACCTTCGATCTCCGCCTTGGTGAGCGTCATTTTCTCCTTGAGCGCATCGCGCTCCTTGTCGCTTCCGAGCGACTTGTACTTGGACTTATATTCGCTCTCGAGCTCGGTGAGGAGACGCTTCTTCTCCTCTTCCGCAATCTTGGTGACGATGTAGCCCGCGAAGTAGACGACCTTCTCGATGTCCGTCGCCGACGCGCCAAGAAGGAGCGCCATGCGGCTCGGCACGGAGCGGAGGAACCAGATATGCGCGACCGGTGTGCAGAGTTCGATGTGACCCATGCGCTCTCGGCGCACGATGCTTCGCGTTATCTCGACACCGCATTTGTCGCAGACGATGCCCTTGTAGCGGATGCCTTTGTACTTGCCGCAGTAGCACTCGTAGTCCTTTTCCGGACCGAAGATCTTCTCGTCGAAGAGCCCGTGCTTCTCAGAGCGCTGGGTGCGGTAGTTGATGGTCTCCGGCTTGGTGACTTCGCCGCTGGACCACGCGAGAATGCGCTCCGGGCTCGCGAGTGCGAGACGGAGTCCGTTCCAGGTGTCCTTCGGAGGGAGTTTGCGGGGGGTGAATGCCATAAAGGAAAAGTTCAGGATTAATAATTACGCCTCCGGTTCTGGCGGCAGATTCAAGGGCTCGACGTCGAGCGCAAGGCCGCGGATCTGGTTGGTAAGGACGGCGAAGGATGCGGGGGTGCCCGTGTGGCTGATCGGCTCGCCCTTCACGATCGCATCGAAGGCTGCGGAGCGACCCTGGATGTCGTCCGACTTGATCGTGAGCATCTCGCGGAGCGTGTAGGCGGCACCATAGCCGAGGAGTGCCCACACTTCCATTTCGCCGAAACGCTGACCGCCGTTCTGTGCCTTGCCGCCAAGTGGCTGCTGGGTGATGAGACTGTACGGACCGATAGAGCGCATGTGGATCTTGTCTTCCACCATGTGATGCAGTTTGAGGATATACATGTATCCGACGGCGATCGTCTGCGCGAACGCCATGCCGGTGCGACCGTCATAGAGCTGCATTTTCCCGCTCCGGTCGAAACCAGCGGCCTCGAGCTCGTCGCGAATCTCGTCTGCGGTCGCGCCGGCAAACGGCGGAACGACTGCCTGATAGTTCAGGGAGTGCGCCGCGAGTCCGAGGTGCATCTCGAGAATCTGTCCGAGGTTCATACGGCTCGGCACGCCGAGCGGGGTGAGGATGAGGTCAATCGGATTACCGTCCTTGTCGTACGGCATGTCGGCGACCGGGAGCACGCGGCTGATGACGCCCTTGTTGCCGTGGCGACCGGCGAGCTTGTCGCCCACCGAGACATTGCGCACCTGCGCGACCGTGACGACGATCTTCTTGATGATACCGCTCTCGAGCTGATCGCCCTTCTCGCGACTGAAGACGCGCACCCCGATGATGCGGCCGCGCTTCCCGCCCTCCATGCGAAGCGACGTGTCCTTCACGTCCTTCGCTTTATCGCCGAAGATGCTGCGCAAAAGGCGCTCTTCCGGCGTGAGCTGGGTCTCGCCCTTCGGCGTCACCTTGCCGACGAGAATGTCGCCGGGGCGCACTTCGGCGCCGATGCGGATGACACCCTCTTCGTCGAGATTCTTGAGGCGGAGTTCGCCGACGTTCGGGATATCGTGCGTCGTCGTCTCGGGACCGAGCTTCGTGTCGCGCACCACGCAGTCGAAGTCCTCGATGTGGACCGTAGTAAATTTTGCTTCTTCAACGAGGCGCTCGGAGATGATGATGGCGTCTTCGTAGTTCGCGCCGTTCCAACTCATGAAGGCGACGCGCACGTTCTGACCGAGCGCGAGCTGTCCCTGATCGGTCGAGGAGTTGTCGGCAAGCACGTCACCCTTCTTCACCTTCTCCCCGAGCGCGACCGACGGCCGCTGCATGAACGCGGAGTTCTGGTTGGTCTGCGTGAGTCCCTGGAGGCGATACTCCTTCTTCTTCCCTTCTTTATTGAGGACGACAATCTTGCGCGCGTCGACGTGAGTCACCTCGCCCGCTTCTTCTGCGAGCACGAGGCGGCCTGTCGAGCGTGCGGCGTGCGTCTCGATGCCGGTGGCGACGAGCGGAGCCTCGGGGATGAGGACCGGAGTCGCCTGCTTCTGCATGTTGCTACCCATCAAGGCGCGGTTCGCGTCGTCGTGGTCGACGAACGGAATCATGCAGGTAGCGATGGAGAACATCTGGTAGGTCGAGGCGTCCATGAGCGTAATCGAGTCGCGCGGAACGATAATCGGATCGCCCTTATGGCGCGCTTCGACATGGTCGACGACGATGCGCCCGGCATCGTCGATCTTAGTCGCGCCGTGCGCGATCATCTCAAGCTCTTCATCGAGTGCGTTGAGATAGACGATCTCATCAGTCACTTTTCCGTTCTTGACGCGGGAATACGGGGTCTCGATAACGCCGAAGTCGTTCGTGCGGGCATGGGTGGCGAGACGGAGGATGAGTCCGATGTTCTGACCTTCCGGCGTATGGATCGGACAGAGGCGTCCGTAGTGGCTCGGGTGCACGTCGCGCACTTCAAAGCCGGCGCGCTCGCGCGTGAGGCCGCCGGGACCGAGCGCCGAGAGCGTGCGCATATTCTCAAGCTCCGCGAGGATGTTCTGCTGGTCCATAAACTGGGAGAGCTGGTTGGCGGTGAAGAACTCGTGTACCGACGCGTGGAACGGACGCGGATTCACCAGCGCCATGGGGAGCGTCGTCTCGCTTTCGATGGTCGACATGCGATCCTGAATGTTGCGCTTCATGCGGCTCATACCGACGCGCATGCGCGCCTGCAAGAGCTCACCGACGAAACGCACGCGACGGAACCCGAGATGATCGATGTCATCCGGGCGCGCCGACGGATCGGCGTTCAACTTCGTAATTTCTGAAATGATGCGCACAAAGTCCGCGAGGCCGAGTGTGCGCTTCTCGAGCGCCTTATCGCTGAGAGGGAGACCGAAGCGAGAATTGAGGCGGTGACGGCCAACCTTTCCGAGGTCATACCGCTCAGCCGAAAAGAGCGACTGCACAAAGTTTTTCGCATTCTCCGGCGTAGCGAGGTCGCCGTCGCGCATGCGGCGGTGGATCTCGACGTATGCCTCTTCGATCGACTTCGCCTCGTCGTGTTCAAGGGTCGCCTTGATCGCCGCGAGCGCGAGCGGGTCTTTGGCGAAATGCTTCGTGACCGCCTCGCCGACGCCGCCGCCGAAGACAGTGAGGATCTCGGTGATGGGGAACTTGCGCTTCCGGTCGATCTTCATGAAGAGTGCGCCGTCGGCCTCTGAGTCGATCTCGATCCACACGCCGCGAAGCGGGATAATCTTCGCACCGAAATACGGCTTGCCGCGGATAAGCTCGGACACGAAGAATGCACCGAACGAGCGGGCGAGCTGAGGAACGATAGCGCGCTCCACGCCCGAGACGATAAAGGAGCCGTGCGGCGTCATAATCGGCATGTCGGTGAGGAAAATCTCCTGCGACTTCTCCGAACCGAACGTCTTGTTGACGAGCTTCACCGTCGCCTTGATCGGTGCCTCGTAGGTGCGCATGTTCTCACGCGCGAAATCTTCATCGTACTTTGGCTCTCCTATTTCAAAATTCTCGAACCGGAGTTCGAACTTCTTCCCCGAGTAGTCTCCGATGGGTGAGAATTCCTTGAAGAGCTCGGCGAGGCCGTCTTTGAGGAGCCAGTCAAACGAGCCGCGCTGGTGGCCGACGAGATCAGGAAACGGCACTTGGGGCGCTCGAAACGCACCGAAAGTCTTCTGGACGAGTGTTTTGCGCATGTCTGGCGTGACTAAGTAATAATCAAACTTCCCTTCTATATAAATGCGAACGCACGGAAATAAATCCGCTTGCGCTTATGCGTTTTTCTTCGATTCCCGTATTGTCTCCCCTTTTTGCCCTCCGCTACTCAGTCGTATCTTGTGCTCTCAAAGTATCACCCCCCTCCATTTCCCGCAACCCCCGCTGGGGATAAGAAGAACCGCCCGGACATATGTTGTCCGAGCGGTTCTTCTTATCCCTTAGGGGTCAATTAGATAGCGTCGTACGCCATACGCCATGTAGCACCTGCCTTCCCCATTTTGTTAGCGTTTTGAGAGAAGCCGACGGCATCCTTAATGGCTGAAGCGGCATCTAGTTTCTTTTCTTGCCATTTTTTGAACGGATCTACTCCGTCTTTCCAGGACCATTCGCCTCTGTGGTCGATATACTTTCGGAATGCGGCGAGGATTGGATAAATGAATCCGTCCGGATAGTTAAACTCCGTGACATCTTCCAAGAATCGAAGGGGGTGGGGCTCGGCGTATTTCGAGACACCCATTGTTTCAAGACCTCCGAATTTGCCGCCTATATCATTATAGGCTTGTGGGAGGTCACGATAGATCGCATCGCGAAGCTTAAGGATGTCTGGCAAGATTTTGCTTGCCCGTTCAAGTATCACGCGACGTTCTTTACCTTTTTCGTCCTTGTCGGCATAGAATTCAACCACCGCTCCTTTTGACGAATATGCCGCGATTGGATGCACATTCTTCTCGAATGCGTCCAAACAATAAATATATGAGAGTATCTCCCGGATGGAGATATCTTTACGTTTATCGTTCTGATCCACTTCGAATTCTGAATACGCGATGCGGTCCTTATAGCGGGAATCGGTCAATACACGCTCGATGGGTTTGTACGAATCTCGCTGATTCTCGAGAGAGTGTGCTTGAGCAGCGCGAGAGCGGTTTCTGCCGTCGACAATTGATACACGTTCGTCTGTCTCAATATCACCAACGATGCATTCCACTTTCACTTCGGCATCTACATGTCCCGTTTGAAGTACTTCATGAATAGCAGAGAAAGTGTGTCCTCCGTTCGCAATACCGTGCTTCGCCTTGTCGGAGAAAACGACGATGACCTCGTTCGTTTTATTGTCGAATTCCACTTCCGGTGACAGGATCGTTAGACCAAGATTGCGGAAGATCATTTCTTCTGGCTCATTGCGGAGTGTGTTGACGATAGCATTGAAGACGTCTCCACGCTTGTTGGTGTCGCGCACATTGACATCGCGCCATTCCTCCCATTCGGATGGAATATTGCTAACCGGGGCAGTGAACACGCACAAGCGTCGCCCATCTGGTGACTCATACTGGTTCCTGAACGAACTTACTTTGAATTTGAAGATCATAAATTAAAAAACGCTTAACCAATAAGTAAGCGTTACAGGGGCAACTCCAAAAATTACTGGTACGGAGTTCGACTCGTGACCTGGTTGTGAGAGAATATTTCATCCCTACACCCGCTAAAGCGGATCGGTAAGCACGCTTGCACTCTACCGACAAGGGTATTATCACCCCCTACAACCCCCTACGTCAATACCAACTGTGTGCAAAACTATTTCTTCTTCCGCCACTTGTCAATATTCGCGTGATGGCCCGTTTGGAGCATCCCAGTACCACAACAGCCCATTTAGGACACGACGTGTCCTAAATGGGCTGTTGGCTACGGGACTTCGCTCACTTCGTTCGCTTCGCTTTCGGGACGCGATGCTTTGAGCGCCATTCATCCATTTTGGCGTGGTGTCCCGTTCGTAACACTGCTGGTACTTTATAGTTCTTCTTTTTGTATGAAATTGTTTCGGGGCGGGTGTAGACGGCAGAGGAGGCGATGCGGCGCTCCTCGACCGACGCGTCTTTGCCCAAGACGCCCGGGAGGCGGCGCGTGACGGCGTCGACTATCGCGAGCGCCGGCACCTCCCCGCCGGTGTAGACCGCCTCGCCCACAGCAAATTCTTTTACCGGCGCGAGTGTCTTCAATATCTTCTTCGCCCGCTCGTCGATGCCCTCATAGCGGCCGCAGACGAGCACCACGTCGGTGTACTTCGCGAGCTTGTCCGCATCCTTGTTCGTAAATTGCTTCCCGCTCGGACTGAACCAAATGATGACGGACTTCGCCTTCTTCTTCCCGTAAGGTGTCACCTTACGGAGTGACTTCGCAACCGCTTTTATCACCGGCAGGGCTGACATGACCATACCCGGGCCGCCGCCATAGGGCTTGTCGTCTACCTTCTTATAGCTTCCTTTCGGCCCCACGACCTGGTCGCGAGGGTTCTGGTACTTCACCACTATCTTCTTCTCCTTGCGCGCGCGCCCGATGATGGACGCGCTTAAGTATGCGTCGCACGCTTCTTCAAAAAGGGTAATGAGATGGAACTTCACAATCAAAGTTCCTCTGCCACCTGATCCACAGTCTTGAGCTCCTGCTCGCGCTTGCCGCCGACGGGCTCGTTTATCTTGAGGTTCACGCGTGCATTCCCCTTCATGCCGACGACGCGCAGGAGGATGCGGAGCGCCTCAGCAGTCTTACCGCTCTTGCCGATTATCTTGCCCATGTCGTCGGGGTGGACCGTGAGGGTGAGGAGGACGCCCATCTGGTCAATGGTGCGCGTGGTCTCGACCGACTCGGGGTGGTCGACGAGTGCCTTTACCGCGTATTCGAGAAAAGCTTGGTCTGGTTCCATACGTAAAGAGTAGATAGGACGTAGTAGATAGTATATAGCACCACGACCAGCTGTGCTGGTCGCGTCTTATGCGACCGGAGCCTCTTCGGGGGCCGGAGTTGCTTCAGGAGCGGGTTCGGCTTCAGCCGCGACTTCTGCTTCAGTGGGCATTGGTGCGACTTCTGCAGCCACTTCTACCTCGGCCGGGGCCTCTACTTCTGGAGCCGCTTCAGGTGCCGGTGCTTCTGCCGCTGCCTTCTCTGCGACTGCGGCCGCCTTTGCCGCCTCTGCCGCTGCGGCTTCTGCAGCAATCGCCGCTTCGTTCTTCTGCGGCGACTTGCGCGGGAGGACGTTTATCTTCTTACCCTCAATCACCCCTTTGTTCACGAGCAGGTTGTGAATGGAATCGGTCGGCTGGGCGCCTTGAGAGATCCAGTGCTTCACCTGCTCCTCGTCGAGCGTGAGCGCCTTACTGCGCGGATTGTAGGTGCCGAGAAGTTCGACGATATTGCCCGCCTTAGCGGCGCGCTCTTTCTCGAGAACGACAATGCGAAACGCCGGATCATTGGTCCGGCCGATGCGCTGAAAACGAATCATCAACAT
>CAYJLK010000001.1:116332-129948 GCA_964371445.1 uncultured Candidatus Saccharibacteria bacterium | reverse complement strand
TGCGAAACGCCGGATCATTGGTCCGGCCGATGCGCTGAAAACGAATCATCAACATGTAAGCGGACTGTACCAGAATGGGGCCAAAATCGCAAATGAGCGGACAATTTGCTACAGTGAAAGAAATGCCAGGAGATACTGTCTACGAAGGCCCGATAACGATGACCCGGAAAGGTTTCGGCTTTTTCTCTGTGGAAGGGAGAGAGGAGGATCTGCTTATCCCGCCGGAATGGACGAACCACGCACTCTCGGGCGACATCGTGAAAGTCGCTCCGGCCGGCTCCTATCGCGACCCGCGCGGGACGATGCCGCCACGAGAGGCGGGTAAGGTCGTCGAGATTATCTCCCGCGCGCGCGAGACCTTCGTCGGCACTCTTATTGAAGAAAATGGTCTCACGATGCTCCAGCCCGACTACAAGAAGATGTACGTCCCCATCGTTATCAAGGACCGCGGCGATGCGCCGCTCGGCAATAAAGTCCTCGTGCATCTTGGTGAATGGGCTGCCGATAAAGACTATCCGCTCGGCACCATTCTAGAGGTCATCGGCAGGGCGGGCGTGCATGAGACCGAGATGCGCGCGCTCGCCTTGGGTCAGGGATTCTCTTCTGACTTCCCTCCCGGCGTCAGCAGTGATGCGAGACGGCTCGAAGAGCGCGGTCGCGCGATGCTCGATGAAGAAGCGAAGAATCCGAAGCGCCGCGATTTCCGGAAGGTGCCCACCTGCACCATTGACCCTTTTGACGCTAAGGACTTCGACGACGCGCTCTCGGTGCAAAAGCTTCCCGATGGGAATATCGAGGTCGGTGTCCATATCGCCGACGTCTCGTTCTTTGTTGCGCCCGGCACTGAGCTCGATACAGAGGCTATCGCACGCGCAACGAGCGTGTATCTCGTCGACCGCACCATCCCGATGCTCCCCGAAGTGCTCAGTAACGACCTGTGTTCATTAAAGCCGGATGAAGACCGCCTCGCGGTCTCGGCGGTCTTCACGCTTGATTCGGATGCGAACGTCATCGACACGTGGTTCGGCGAGACTGTCATTCACTCCAACAAAAGATTTACCTACGAAAACGCCCAAGAAGTGCTCGGTACCGGAAGCGGCACGATGCACGAAGAACTTTCTATCCTGCTCGCGCTTTCCAAGAAAATCCGCGCGCGGCGTGCGGCGAAGGGCGCTATCGAATTCGATACGGCCGAAGTGAAGGTCGAATTGAATGCCGAAGGCAAACCGATTGCGATACATCTGAAAGAGCGTAAGGCGACGAACCTCCTCATCGAGGACTTCATGCTGCTCGCAAACGAAGCGGTCGCTAAACATCTCTCGAAGTTGACCAGTAACGGCGGTCCGCACTTCTACTCGCTCTACCGCGTCCACGACGCGCCCGACACCGACCGCATCGAGAACCTCGCCAACCTCCTGCGCGTCATGGGCTACCATTTGAAAACGTCCGGCAGCGGGGCAGTCACGGGTGCAGAATTGAACAAACTTCTTGAATCGGTGAAAGGGAAGCCGGAGGAGTATCTCGTGAAGATGGCGACACTCCGCTCGATGAGCAAGGCGATCTACACCACGCGCAACATCGGCCACTTCGGTCTCGCCTTCGACTTTTATACCCATTTCACTTCCCCGATACGCCGCTACCCCGACCTCGTCATCCACCGACTCATCAAGGCGCACGCGGGCGGCACGCCTATCACGACCCAAGAAATGCAGGCGTTCGACAAGCTCGCCCTCCACTCGTCTGAACGAGAAGTCGCGGCCTCTGACGCCGAGCGCGACTCGATCAAGATGAAGCAGGTCGAATTCCTCTCGGAGCGCATCGGCGAAGAATTCGACGCAGTGATCTCGGGCGTCACCGAACGCGGGCTGTATGTGGAGGAGCAGACAACGCACGCCGACGGCATGATACGCGTGAAGGACGTCGGCGATGACTATTTCGAATACGACGAGAAGAACTACCAGCTCCTCGGTCGCCGCACCAAGAAGTCCTATCGTCTCGGCGACCCGATCAAAGTGAAGCTTGCCGCGGCTCGCCTCGCCGAAAAAGAACTCGACTTCGTGCCGGTGTAAATTTATTTAGCGACCGCTACTGCTTCATCGAATTTTACTGATAACAGCTTGCTGACACCGTCGCCGCCCATGGTGACGCCGTAGAGGATGTTGGTGCGACTCATCGTCTCGCGGTTGTGTGTGATGACGATGAGCTGAGACCTCTTCGCGAGATTCTCAATCATGTCCCCGTAGCGGCGGCTGTTCGCCTCGTCGAGCGCGGCGTCGGTTTCGTCGAGTATCAAAAACGGCGGCGGATTCACCTGACTCATCGCGAAGATGAGCGCGATACTCGTGAGCGCACGCTCCCCTCCCGAGAGCTGCATCAGCGAGCGTACTTTTTTCTTCGGCAAGTTGACGGCGATTTCTATGCCCGGCCGTTCTGGTACGTCGCTTCGCTCCTCACCATCATCGGCCTCCTCTAAGTCGGCCTCGACTTCTGGCGGTTCGGGCTCCTCGAGAGCGAGACGCGCAGAGCCACCACCGAACATCAGCGCGAAGTATTCGCTAAATGAGGCATTGACCTTCGCGAGCCCGTCAGAAAAATGCTTCGCGAGTTCCGTATCCAAATCGTGAATGAGCGCGCCGAGACCCGCAGACGATCTCGCGAGATCGTCGAGTTCGCGAGCGAGAAACGCTTCGCGCTCGGACACCTCTTTATGCTCCTGTCGGATCTCCTCGCCGGTGCCTCCCGCTTCTTCCAGGCGTATCTTTGTGCGCTCCAAGGTGCGCTTACGCTCCTCCTGCACGCGGCGATCCTCTTCAGGCAGGCGCTCCAAGGGCGCGTAGGAGATGGTCGCAGATCCGCCTATGGCGAGCGCCTCCGTTTTATCGCGTTCAAGACCTTCGGAGAGGAGACCGAGCTCGTATTCGCGCGCGCCGCTCGCGGCGACGGCACCTTCTTCGTGCGCCTTCGCTTGCGCAAGATCGAGGATGCGACGACGAATCTCGCGACCGGTTTCTTCGAGTGCAACCATTTCCTCTCGCGCGCGAGCGCGCGTGCTCTCCGCCTTTTCCAAATCTTCGGATACCGTCGCATAGGTGTCAGCAAGCGCCGTACGTTCGTTCTCGAGCTTGAACACCGAAGCTTCTTCGTCCGAGAAGAGATCGTCGCGATGCGCGCCGTGCCGGGCGAAGAACGATTTGATGGCGGTGGCAATTGCACCGAGTGCGGCGCGCAACGCCTCGGAAGTGCCTTCGACGCCTTCGGCCTGCCGTTCTACCTCGTCGCGCAATACCTCGAGGTCTTCGCGCGGTATCTTCACATATGGTTCATGCGCGACTGCGGTAGCACGGCGCTTCACCTCGGTGAGCGCCCCCTCGACGCGCCCCATATCGCGTGAAAGCGCGGCGCGCGTTGCTGAGAGTTCGGAGACATCTCGCTCCGCCTTCCGCAATACTTCGGTGCGACGTATTGTCTCCTTGTCTGCCATCTTCGGATCAGCAATCCGTTCCAGCTCTGCGCTCGCGACCGCGAGCCGCTCCTCTGCGTCCCGCTTCTCCGCTGCAACCTTCAACTTCTCCTGAGTGAGATACGCGTCCTCTATGGCGAAATATGTCTGTGCGAGACCGACGAGCTCGGTGCGGAGGCTGTCCGCACGCTCAAGCTTCTTCACTTGAGTTTCGAGGAAGCGCAGGTGCGGCGCGAGCTCCCGCCGGAGCGAATTAATCTGCGCGATATTGTCCTCAGTCTTGACGAGCTTGCGTTCGGCCTCCTGCTTCTTGAATTCATACATCTTCAACCCGAGCGCGTCTTCCAGCATCGCGCGGCGCTCGCGATTATTTGCGAGCAATATCCGATCGGCTTCTCCCTGAGAAATGATGTGGTGGCCCGTCTCGCCGATATTTGCGCCGGCCAAGAGCTCATTGATGTCGCGGAGCCGGACGCGGGAACCGTTGATGGAATATTCGCTCGTCCCGTCGCGGAACACCGCGCGCTCGATGGACACTTCGTCAAAATCTATCTTAAATGCGCGGCGAGCATTGTCGAAGACGACGACGACTGCCGCGCGGTTGGCGCGCGGCATCGAATGCGAACCTCCCCAGATAAGGTCCTCGGCGCGCTTGCCGCGCATACTCTTCATCGACTGCTCGCCGAGCGCGAAGCGGAATGCCTCGGCGACATTACTCTTACCTGAGCCGTTCGGCCCGACAATCGCGGTCGTCGCATTCGAAAAATCCAAGACCGTCTTCTTGGCGAACGATTTGAACCCGACTATTTCAAGCCGCTTCAGCATTGCTCTTTATTGTACCAAATAGAAACCGGCACTACGCCCATTTCATTGCTGAAAGTCCTGCTTCAGCCGCAGCCTGTTCTGCTTCCTGCTTGCTCTTCCCTTCTCCACGCGCGATTTCGGAGGAGCCGATGAAGACGCCGACGGTGAAGCGCTTGTCGTGATCGGGACCGACTTCTGAAAGTGTCTCATAGGCGGGCGTGGTGCCGCGCTTCTCCTGCGCGAGCTCCTGGAACCGGCTTTTTGCATCTTGGTAGGAGCGGTTCGCGATGACAGCCTCAATCTTGCCGTATAGGTTCTCCGCGATGAACGCCTCGGCCGCAGAGAACCCTTGGTCGAGGTACACGGCGCCGATGATCGCCTCGAATGCGTCAGCGAGTATCACGTCGCGTGCGCGCCCAGTATCTTTAGCCTCGCCTTTTGAGAGAAGCAGATATTCGTTCACGCCGATTTTTTGCGCCGTCTCGGCAAGCGATACGGTATTTACAAGCGCGGCGCGATACGCAGTGAGCTCGCCCTCGGGCTTTGCGGGAAATTTCTTAAAAAGGAAATCGGTGGTGGCGAGCTCAAGCACGGCGTCACCGAGGAATTCGAGCCGCTCATTATGGGAGCCCTCGTATTCGCGGTGCTCATTTAGGTAGGAACGGTGCGTCAAAGCCTCGATAAGGAGGTCGAGATTGTGAAATGAGAGATTGAGCTTGGTTGCAAGGGTAGAGAAATCAGGCATGAGGCTGCTTGTGGCTTGCGGCGCCGGCGCTGTCGAGGAGCTTCTGGACCGCCGCAGTGACAATGGGGAGCATATCATCATAGAAATTGAGGTCAATGATGTCCTGGAGGCGGAACCATTTCGCATCATCGAGCCCGCCGCTCTTCTTGAGCTGGAGCGGTTCAAATTCGCTCGTCGCGAGAAAGAACCAGACGTGCTTCCTGACCTTCCCTTTCTCCGGATGCGAGGCAACGTATTCGTTCTCGCCGACCTGCCCCTCCACTTTCGCGTCAAGGCCGAGCTCCTCCTTGATCACGCGCGCGACGCCGATCTGCGGCGTCGCATCTTCTTCGATATGACCCTTTGAGAGAGTCCAGCGGCCGAAGACGTCGTGCACGAGTGCGAGATAATACTGTCCGTCATGCTTCGCATAGACGATGGCGCCGCCCATTTTCTCCAGCGGGAGTTCCTCGCGCTTCACTTTTTTGGCGCCCTGCTCGTCCTTGCCCGGCTCGCCGAGCTCTTTGTACACGGCGCCGAGGACCCCGTTCACGAACCGGCCGGAAGAATCGCCGCCAAATGTCTTGGCCAATTCTATGGCCTCATTGATAGCAACCTTGGCGGGCACCTGGCCGCGGTCGGCGAAGAGGAGCTCGAAAAGCCCGAGACGCAGGATATTGCGATCAACCGGCGCGATGCGCGGGAGCGGCCACTCGGGTGCCGCCTTCTCGATGACGAGATCGATATCATCTTTCTTTGCAAGCACGCCTCTGAGGAGACTGTCCATGAACGGCTGGTCGACATCATCACCGCCGAACTCTGCGACGTTGCGCGCGAGAATAGCGAACGTGTCTTGCTCGCTTGCGTGGGTAGTGTCCCACTCAAAAAGTGTCTGGAGGACAACGGAGCGTGCTAGATGTCGGTTCGCCATGGAAAGAGCTGTATGGGCAGTATAGCAAATTGTGCAAGTATAAAAATCTCAGCTGTGCAAAAGCGAGAGAGCCGCTTGTTGCAGCGACTGGCTGACTCATTCCGATGAGGCCCGAGGGAGCAAAAGAAGCGGCTCTCTCGCTTACACTCCGCCGCCGAAACCGCTGCGCGCTTTCGGACGACCGCCGGTCGCAACCTTGCCGGCAATTCCCTTTGAAGCTTTTGCTTCGGCATTCGCGTGCTCGTGCGCATGCTCGTGCTTCGGTGCCGGCTCGGTGTCGGGACCCTTTACCTTTGGCGCCTTAGTGCGCGCGGCCTTTGCCGGTGCAATCTGCTTGCCGCGGTACATGCCGGTCACCTCATCGAGGCGATGCGGAAGGCGGAGATTGCCGCTCTCCTTGTCTGTGACGATATTCGTATTCTTGAGCGCGTGGTGCGACCGGCGATTATTGGTGTGCCCGCGGGTATGGCGCATTCGGATTGACATAGGGGCTACCCTACCATGCGCTGAATAAAAAATCAAAACGCCGGCAGATAGTGCCGGCGTGTTCTTGAGTGGCTCATACCTCTTGTGGAGGCGATGTCGCTCAGTTGGGTGGAACGAGTTCCTGGTGGGGAGCCGGTACGAGCGCCGTACGCGTACAACGCCAGGCCGCATTGGGAGAGACTAGCCCCCCGGACTTCTTGCACTCTAGCGCATAGCCCTCGCCGTTGAGATCGAGGATTTTCACCGCGCTGATGCATACTCGTCGGTTATTGATACAGATACAGGCATGGAATCCTGCTTTTGCCATTTCCTCCATGCTCACCAGTGGAGTCACTGTGGGGGGCACGGAAGGTGCGTTTTTGTTGGTTTCCATCATCATTCTTCTCCTGAAGATCTCTGCGTCCCGTGCAACATTGCTGGACACATGCAAATAGTATAGTCCTATTTTTAGATAAATCAAGGGCTGGGGAAATCGAAAGCGCCACCCTCCTTAGGTGGCGCTTCAAGTATTTGGGTACTACTTATGCCTGATTGGTACAGCCAAAGGCTTGTTCGGCCGAAATTGCTCGGCCTCGATCTCTACAGCACAGCGTGTATGCGGCAGGATCTCGGTGGGGGTGAATAGCCACCGCATTGCTACAAGGCTTGTTGTTATCCAAGATGCAGGGATGGAACCCTGCGGCACTGAGTTCGTTTACATCCGCTGGAAGCGTTCCTTCCTGTGGCGCAAACAGCCTTTTTTGTTGCGTTTGTAGACTCATTACCTTCTCCTTTTTCCAAAAGACCATCGGGTTTGTGTTTCGTCCCCATGACTGGACACAAGCCGACACTGTAGTTCTATTTTGCCGCGGAATCAAGATGGATAAATGAACGGCGGTGGATAACGCACAAACCGTGCTTTTCGATCATCTCGTAGTGCGTTTTCGTACCATACCCTTTGTGCTTCTCAAACTCGTACTGCGGGTACTCTGCGGCGAGCTCGACCATGAGCCGATCGCGTACCACCTTCGCCGCAATAGAGGCAAGCGAGATAAGCGGGATAAGTTCGTCGCCATTCACGATAGTTTCCTGTGCATATTCCGCCGGCGCGCGAAGCGCGCCGTCGAGCTGTATGCGCACCAATGCGGCGTCGGGTGCAAGTGCATTCACACCGCGCGCAACCGCGCGACGTATCACCACTGCAATGCCTTCCCTATCAATGTCTCCGGCGCTTTCAAATTCAACGCGAAATCGCGCATCGCCCCTGGCGGTGCGCGCCTCAAGCATCGTAAAAATCTCTTCGCGCCTCTTCTCCGAAAGTTTTTTCGAATCCGCAACACCCGGGAACTCTCTCGCTACATCAAACCCCTCAGGCACCGCCACTATTCCCACCGAGACCGGTCCCGCCAAGGGCCCCCGTCCCGCCTCATCAACCCCCAGCATGAATCTCATTGCGGAAAGTATATACTGGAGCACATGGCAAATCGATTCATCCACCCCAGTACCGCAACCTCTCTCCAATCGGTTGGCTACGGGGCAAGCCTCCATATATGAGTCGTTTTATTCATTTACATACCCATTCGCATTATTCCTTCTTGCAGGCGCTGCCGAAGGTGGATGAGCTCGTCGAGAAGGCGAAAAAAGAAGGAATGGACGCGCTTGCCCTCACCGATGCCGGCAATATGCACGGCGCCATCGAGTTTTATAAAGCCGCAAAGGCGGCGGATATAAAGCCGATCCTCGGCGTCGATGCGTATCTCGCGCCCCGTTCGCGGCATGACCGGGACCAAAACATTGACGCAAAACGCTCACGCATCGTGCTCCTCGCGGAAAACAACGAGGGATATAAAAATCTCCTTGCACTTGTTACGAAATCGTGGACCGAAGGATTCTTCGAGCGGCCACGCGTCGACAAAGAGCTCTTGCGCGACCACCATCGCGGCATTATCGCGATCCTCCCCTCGTTTGCAGGTGATGTCGCGCAACACCTGCGCGCGGGCGACCATGACGGCGCCGCGGCGGCGCTCGCCGAATTCAAGAGCGTGTTCGGCGCGGAAAACGTATTTCTTGAGATCACACATCATCCGAAAGTCGCAGGACACGAGGCACTCATGAAAAAAGTCATCGCACTTGCGCACGAGAGCGACACACCGCTCGTCGCGCAGCACGACGTTTATTATCTCTCGCCCGACGACCGAGAGGCGACTGAGATCCTGCGCCGGATCGGACACGGCGGGCGCGGCAAAAATGAAGACGAAGACTTCTCATTCATCAGCGAGAAAAGCGCGCTCAATTTCTTCAAAGACATTCCTGACGCCGTGGACAACTCAAGAAAGATCGCCGACCGGTGCACCGTATCTTTCGAACTTGGGAAATGGACCTTCCCGGCAGTACCCGTGTCGCCCGGGTTTTCGAATCACGATGAGGAGTTACGCGCGAAAGCCTATGCCGGTATCAGGGCGCGCGGTCTCGAAGAATCGGCAGAGGTCACCGACCGCATCGAATACGAATTGAAGATTATCATCGGCAAGGGCTTCGCGGTGTACTACCTTATTGTCGCCGACCTCCTCGCCTTCGCACGCCGCGCTGGCATCCTCACCACCACGCGCGGAAGCGCGGCCGGGAGCCTCGTCGCCTACCTCATCGGCGTCACGAACGTCAATCCCCTTTTCTATAAACTGCCCTTTGAACGATTCCTCAACCCTGAGCGCCCGAAGGCGCCTGATATCGATATGGATATCGCCGACAATCGTCGCGACGATATGATCGAGTACACGAAGCAGAAATACGGCGAAGACCATGTCGCGCAGATCGGCACCTTCGGCACGATGATGGCGCGTGCGGCGGTGCGCGACGTCGCGCGCGCCTTGGGTCACTCCTACACGACCGGTGACCGCATCGCAAAACTCATCCCCCTGGGTTCCCAAGGATTCCCGATGACCATCGACCGCGCGCTTGAGCTCGAACCAGACCTGAAAGCGCTCTACGACGAAGACGACGATACGAAAGAGATACTCGACCTCGCAAAACGCATCGAGGGATGCGTACGGCACGTCGGCGTCCACGCGGCGGGCGTCGTCGTCGCGCCGACGCCGCTTGTCGAATGGGCGCCCGCCCAGCCCGACCCGAAGGGGACCGGCAAGCTTATCACGCAATACGATATGTACTCCATCACCGACGAATACGGCGGCGTCGGACTCCTGAAATTTGACTTCCTCGGCATTAAGAATCTCGCGATCCTCGCCGACGCCGTCGTGCGGGTGAAGGAAACGCGCGGCATCGCTATCGACATTGAAAACGTCCCCATCGACGACACGAAGACATTCGAGATGCTCGCGCGCGGCGAGACGGAAGGCACGTTCCAGCTGAACGGCTCCGGTATGACCCGGTGGCTGAAGGAGCTGCGACCGACAAGCATTCACGACATCAACGCTATGGTCGCACTCTACCGGCCGGGACCGATGGAGACCATTCCTCAGTACATCGAACGCAAGCACAACCCGAAGCTTATCCGCTTCGCCGACGAGCGCATGAAGGAGTATCTCGAATTCTCGTACGGCCTCCTCGTCTATCAGGACGACGTGCTCCTGACCGCCATCAAGCTCGCCGGCTACTCCTGGCTCGAGGCGGATGCGCTCCGGAAAGCGATGGGAAAGAAGATTCCGAAGGTTATGCAGGCGGAAAAGGAAAAACTCCTGAAAGGATTCGTCGAGTACGGGAAACTTTCAAAAGAAAAAGGAGAGAAGCTTTGGTCGCTTATCGAACCGTTCGCCGCGTACGGCTTCAATAAGGCGCACGCCGCGAGCTACGGCAAGGTCGCCTATCAGACCGCGTACATGAAGGCGAATTATCCGGTCGAATATCTCGCTGCCGTCCTCACTGCCGATTCTGGTGATACCGAACAGATCTCCGTCTTCGTCACCGAAGCGAAGCGCATGCACATTCCCGTCTTGCCGCCGGATGTGAACGAAAGCGGAACGGTATTCACCGTCGTCTCCAACGGTGCGGCAATCCGATTCGGCTTGTCGTCAATTAAGAATTTCGGCGACGGGATCTCAGAGGCCATCATCGCCGAGCGCACAGCACACGGGCCCTTTACCTCTCTTTCTGATTTTTTGTCGCGAGTCGGGTCAAAAAACTTGAATAGAAAGTCGCTCGAATCCTTAATCAAGTGCGGTGCGCTGGATTCTCTCTGCACGGCGGAGCACAAGCGCGGCACGATGCTCGGAAACATCGAGACCTTGCTCGCCTTCCACCGTGAAGCGACGGCGGCAGCGCCGCAAAACTCCCTCTTCGGCGCCTTTGCCGCGCCGCTGGCACTCACGCTTCCCGAGGGGGAAGCAACCTCGCTTCTCGATAAGCTCGCGTGGGAAAAGGAGCTACTCGGTATCTACGTCTCTGGCCATCCGCTCGACGCGCACGAAGCGATGGTGAAGAAAGCAACGCTCTCAATAAAGAAGATAAAAGAAGAACCGCAGCCGGGCATGCTCCTCATCCTGCCAGTACTTATATCGATCGTGCGCACTATCCTCACGAAGAGCGGAGAGAAGATGGCGTTCATCACGGTTGAAGACACCAGCGAGTCCATCGAGGCGGTCATCTTCCCGAAGCTCTTAAAAGAGCATGCGGCTCTTATCGCGCCCGGCGTGTGCCTTCTCGTAAAGGGCAAGGTGTCGGTCCGAAACGGCGAACCGTCGCTCGCGATAGAAGAGCTGAAGCCGCTCTAAGCATTGCTTGCACGCTTTCATCATCCTCTCTCGGAGCAAATGAATATCCGGAGATGTATATTCATTTACCCTCGTTCGTCGCTGTAGCCTGTGCTATATTCTGGATTATATGGATACCCCTTCGGATAAGGAGCACGACCACAAGAAGCTCGGGAAAGAGCTTGATTTGTTCACTTTCTCAGATGCGGTCGGCAAGGGTCTCCCCCTCTTCACCCCTAAGGGCTCGGTAATACGCCGTGAGCTCGAGCGCTTCATCGTTGACGAGGAAATCCGCCGCGGCTATCTTCACGTCTACACGCCGGACATCGCCAAACTCGATTTGTATAAAAAAAGCGGTCACTACCCGCACTACAAGGACTCGATGTATGCTCCCATCGAAATCGACAAGGAACAATTCATGCTCCGCCCGATGACCTGCCCGCACCACTTCGAACTCTACCTGCGTAAGCCGGTCTCCTACCGTGAACTGCCGATGCGCATCGCCGAACTCGCCGGACTCTACCGCTACGAGCAGTCGGGGGAACTCATGGGTCTTCAGCGCGTGCGCACCTTCTGTCTCGCGGATGCCCACATCATTTGTGCGAACGATGAACAGGCGGTCGATGAAGTCGCGGGCGCGCTCGATCTCATTGAATACGTTGCGGGAGTCTTCGGACTTGCGTATGGAAATGATTACCACTACCGCCTTTCGCTCGGCGATCGCTCAAACACGGAGAAGTACGTGAAGAACGATGCGGCGTGGGAAAAAAGCGAGAATATGCTGCGCACACTACTCCGAAAGCGCGGCAAGGAGTTCGTTGAAGCAAAAGACGAAGCCGCATTCTACGGTCCGAAGATAGACGTTCAAATGAAGAACGTGAACGGGAAAGAAGATACTGCATTCACGGTGCAGTACGACTTCCACTTCCCCGTCCAGTTTAACCTCACCTATATCGGCGAAGACGGCGCGGAGCACCGCGCGGTCGTCGTACACCGCTCTTCCATCGGCGCCATTGAGCGCATCATGGCCTTCCTTATCGAGAAATACGGCGGTGCTTTCCCGCTCTGGCTCTCCCCCGTACAGGCACGCGTCCTGCCGGTGTCCGAAAAACACAATGCGTATGCGAAAGAAGTTACTGACGCGTTGAAGAATGCGAACATCCGCACCGAGCTCGATAACGCAAACGAGTCGCTCGGCAAGAAAATCCGCAATGCGAAGACGGAGAAAATCCCCTACCTGCTCGTCGTCGGAGACGCAGAAGTGGAGGCGAAAACTATTTCAGTAGACAGTCGCGATGACGGCAAGCTTGACCCGATGTCCGTCGCAGATTTCATTGCCCGCGCGGCAGAAGAGATTAAGAAGAGAAGTTAAGCGCCGAGGATGGCGAGCGCACGGGTGAGCGCGAGCTTCGCACCGGTCACGCCAGTCGAATAACTGGAGTCGATAGCAGTCGTGAGCGACGTAACGAGCTTTTCTATGGTCGGCGTATTGAGACGCGCGGTCAGACGTGCCATATCAGCATCGCAGGGAGTACCGTCGATGCGGGCACGATAGACGTCGTCGATAAGGCAGACCGTCTCCGAAAGGAGGCGTTCCACCGATCCGCCACCACGCACGTGCTGGCGCAGACCGGCGAAGACCGCTTCGCGATCGCCTTCAACAAGCGCAGAAGCGAAGCCGCGGACGGACGCGGTCGAAGAAGAAGGTTCTGTAGCCGCGATCGGTTCAACCTGTTCATAAATCGGTTCGACTTTCTCATAGACCGGCTCCGTCTTCGGTTCGACGGCGGTCACCGGGTGCTGGTGCGACAGACTCTTCACAATGTCATCGATGGAGAGCGCGCCGCCTTGTGCGAACGATTTGAAACCGTCGTACGGTGAATACCCGCGCGGCGCCTCGGGTACCGCAACCTCGGGCACGACGATATGCGGCTCGCGCAGTACGGGAGCGCTCGAGCGCATCGCGAAAGAAGGTTCGAGTTCTCGCGCATTCAGCGCGTCCGAGACGCGAGCACCGAAATTACGGAGCGAGCGATTCACAAGCGGGGCCGCGCCGAAGAGCACCAGATATGCGAGCGCGAGTGCGAACCCGATAAGCGCTATCCAGTACAGCACCGTACCGAGCGGACCGAGATCAAGACCGGTATACGGAATCTGCGAGAGATACAGATAGGCAAGCGGCTGCACGTTTACGTGCGGAAGCGCAGCGAGCGTAATATTCGGAGCATATGCCCCACCGCCTCCGCCACTATATGCGCCCCCACCAGAAGGCGGAGACGAAGTGACAGTGACAGCCGCCGCACAGGTCACGGTGCCGCCTGCGCCGGTCGCGGTGCCGGTATAGGTTGTCGTCACGCTCGGCGTGACAGATGTGGAACCAGCGGCAACCGGCGTGACGGCGCCGATGCTGTTGTTGATGCTAAACGAGGTCGCGTTCGCAGTCGTCCAGGAGAGCGTCGAAGACGAGCCAGTCTGGATCGAGGTCGGACTCGCGGTGAGCGTACAGATGGGGGCGGCAGGAGGCGG
>CAYJLK010000001.1:85325-116232 GCA_964371445.1 uncultured Candidatus Saccharibacteria bacterium | reverse complement strand
TCTGGATCGAGGTCGGACTCGCGGTGAGCGTACAGATGGGGGCGGCAGGAGGCGGCGGCGTTGCCGTCACCGTCACTGTCGCCGCACAGGTCACGGTGCCGCCTGCGCCGGTCGCGGTGCCGGTATAGGTTGTCGTCACGCTCGGCGTGACAGATGTGGAACCAGCGGCAACCGGCGTGACGGCGCCGATGCTGTTGTTGATGCTAAACGAGGTCGCGTTCGCAGTCGTCCAGGAGAGCGTCGAAGACGAGCCAGTCTGGATCGAGGTCGGACTCGCGGTGAGCGTACAGATGGGGGCGGCAGGAGGCGGATAGGTGCACGTGACACCTGTCTGGCTCGTCGCTGCCGGATTGTAGTTCGTCGCGGCCGAGTCCATACAGCCGTAGATGGGAGCGGGTGGAACGACCGGATAGGTGCACGACCCGTCACTCACCGTTGCAGCGGAGTTATAGTTGGTCGCCGAAGAATCCATACAGCCGGGAACGGGCGCGGGCGGGACGACCGGTGCAGGAGAGACCGTAATTGACGCGCTACAGGTTGCCGAACCATAGGGGCTGGTAGCGACGCCCGAGTACGTCGTCGATGTATTGGGTGTTATGTACTGGTAGCTACGACTCGTCTTAGTGCCGATGCCATTATTAATCAAAAGTGAGGTGACGTCGCTTGAAAAGCCCCAGGCGAGCGCCGCACGGTCGCCAGCAACGATCGAGTCGGGATTTATCGTGATGATACAGACCGGCGTCGGTGGATAGGTGCACAACACGCCCGTCTGGCTCGTCGCGGATGGATTGTAGTTCGTCGCGGCCGAGTCCATACAGCCGTAGACGGTATACGTGCAGGTGACGCCTGTCTGGCTCGTCGCGGACGGATTGTAATTATTGGCAGAAGGATCCATGCAGCCGAAAACGTCGGCCGGGCCGCCGGCATCGCCGCCGACACTGCCGCCAGCATCGCCGCCACCGTCACCTGCCGGGCTACCAGCATCTCCGCCGCCGTCACCTGCACCGCCGCCGGCATCGCCGCCGCCGTCACCTGCACCGCCGCCGGCATCACCACCACCATCACCGGCAGCCTGTGCAAGTGCGTGGAGAACATCGAATGAAATAACTTCTCCGAACTGTTGCACGACAAAGCCTCGCGAGAACGCGAGTATCATAAGAATCAGCACTATTGTCGTTATATATTTGAAATTCATTTTGATTCCTATTTCCGAAACACCTCGAAGAGATGTCCCGGAAAAGGGATCCGGAGGAGCGTACGAGTACGCTCCCCACGGCTCCAAGGCAAGCTACGGCAAGGCGCCGTGCTTGTACATCGTGCAGAACTGCTTCCATTCGTGCCCGAACAGTCGCAACCGCCGTTCACCGCCCGACATGGTCGGCGAAACGAAGCTCGGCCAGATAGTCTCGATGACGTACGACCGAGGGTCTTCCGAGGGTCGGAAACTCCCTTCACCGCGTTCCATGCGTACCGTACCGAGCTCGCGCACAACCTTCCCCGTCTGCGGGTCTAAGTAACGGATCGACAAATCAGCGGTAATTGGAGCGCGAAATTTCACCCTCTCGCGCAGAGATTTGCCGAGCGTCCTCGAGAAGGCATCGGGCTTGTACACACCAAGACGCGTAGCCTCCTGACTGTCCCGTTCGTTGGCCGCCTGTATCAGCTCGTCGGCCTTCTTGCGAAGATCGTCCGGAAACGTTGCAAGCGACCATGCATTCAGAAGGAGCGTATACCCGTTCGGGCACGCGCCCGTCATGAACACAGGAGCTTCAGATTTTGCCGGCTGCGGTGGTGCTTGCGGACGGATGGGAATATCGACGTTGAGGCAAGTTGTCGAGATGAGAGGCACTCCTTTGTAAGCGAGAACCTTCTCATTCGGCAGGCACTTGCGATGCCACACGCCCCACGCCGTACCTTTCGCGTTCGTCACCGTGAGCCAATTGTCGCGCTGGAACATCTCGTCCTTACAAACAATGACTTGGTAGTCATCGCCGGCGATAGCCGCGGCGGCACCCTCGCAACCTTCAAAAGGAAGCCCGGGATGCGCCTCAACCATCTGGCGGACAAGCACATCACAGGTGACGCGCATTTCCTTCTTGGCCAGCTTCGAGTCCCGCAAAAGCGCGATGATTTGCGCCTTAGTGCGTGGCTTGTACTCGTACGCGACCCCCTCGCCTTCGCCCTTCTTGAACTTCTTGAAGGGCTGAAGCGAGGCATATGCGCTCGGCTCTTTCACCGGCCGCGAAGCCGAGGGAAGGGCCGTTTGTTTCGGCTCAGGCGTCGTCTTGACCGCCTGGACCGTTGCCGCCGGAGCGACTTTCTCAAACGTCACTCCCGGCACCGCGCGGTGCGGCGTAGTACCACAACCAACTAGCGCCACTGCGAGCGCCAGCACTACTACGATGGTTCTCATCGTTTTCTCCTTGTGCTATGTCGCTCGCGCGACGGTTGAAGTGATGTGTTCGACCCCGAAGGGTAAACACGCCATGATGCTAGAAGTGGTCCGTATCTTGAAGCTCCAATAAAAAGGACCTTCCGTCGGATACACCAGGAACGCCGAGAAGACTCTTCTTCCCCAATAGACCTCCCATTTCTCGGCGGTCATTGGGACGTCGGAAGGACCGACGACGATGTCGTGATATACGATACTTTTCCGTATCATCGATTCGAAGTGATCCCCCGCGACAAGCAAGGTTCTTATGCCCGGCTTATTCGTCTCACGCAAGAACTGCGCTACGACTTCGCGCGGAAGACTGATCGAGCGAAAAGCGCTTTCGCGCATCCGCATCGCTTCTTCGCGCATTGCCGCAAGTGCCCCCGGCTCGGTTGCATTCGCAGACAGCGACGCGAGCAAGGTTGCAACGAACGCTAGAACCACCGCGGCGGGAAGCACGAAGGCTACCAGCACGCGCACAGTTCTCTTTAGTGCGTCTTTCATGACAACCTCCTTTCCGTAACGCTGTAAGCGGCACGATTGATCGAGACTGCTTGTTAAAGAACACTCTCCCCGTTGCGGAGAGTCATTCGATAACTAGTTACCTAGCTATCGAATGACTTTCAACAAAGTCCGCGGTGACCACGAACCGATCGGTCTTCGCGGCAAACGAGTTACAGGTCACGAGGGTGAGCACGCGACCAGTCACTTCAAGATTGATGCCGGTATCGGCCGCCGCATTCTCCTTCAAGACCGAGCGCACCCGATACGTATATGCCGTATCAGAAGCGTAGACGGTGACACGGTCTCCGGCGATGAGCTTCTGGATGTCATTGAACGTCTTATACGCCTGATTGCGCACGACCGGCAGGTAGCTTGAGTGGCCGAAGAGCACCACGTTGCCCGTCTCGCCGAGCTTGGCCGACGTCGGATACCGCACGGCGCCTAAGAGCAATTCCTGGTCGAGCGTTTCGATGACCGTCGTCGTCGGATTCGCAATACGCGCCGAGAGATTGATTGCCGGGATTTCTATCTGTATCGGCAGTTCGCTCGTCGCGACCGGCGCCGGTGCGTTCGACGTAAGACGCGCATCAGTCGCGAGCGCGGCATCCGGTGCCGCAGGCGCGAGATTCGGCAGAAGCCCGAGTTTCCCGAAAATGGCAACGATCATGAAGAACATCAACGCGAAAACGCCGAAGAAGCTCCACTTCCTTGCATACGCCCGCTTGCCGGCTTGTATAAGCCGCACGGTGAATTCGATGATTTCCTTCATATCTTCTTTATAATGAATACACCATTGTGTCAACTTTGTCAAGCACCCCTCGCTTGACATAAAAAGTCTGTTGTGGTATTTGTATAGGCATGAACGAGAACCAGAACAACACCCCAAATCGCGCCGTGATGGTGAACGCCCTCGCGGTTGTTGGCTTTGTCGCCTTGATTTCCGCGAGCATGTGGCTTGCTGTCTACTCTACGCGCTACGTCCCGGGCATCGTGAACCGCA
This sequence comes from uncultured Candidatus Saccharibacteria bacterium, assembly GCA_964371445.1. Taxonomy (GTDB): domain Bacteria; phylum Patescibacteriota; class Minisyncoccia; order Phycocordibacterales; family Phycocordibacteraceae; genus C7867-001. The sequence goes on along the minus strand of CAYJLK010000001.1, from coordinate 112,294 downwards.
TGGGAAGCGCGGCGGTCTATCTCGGTTCGATCTTTGTCCCCTCTCCCGAGCCTTCCCTTTCAGTCGTTCCGACACCGATCGCTTCAACCACAATTCCTTTCGGCACAGCGAGCTCGACACTCTCGACAAATGCGAGTCCGGCTGTTCCGACTAAGCCGAAGCCTGCCGCGACGACTGCAGGCACCGAGACGACCGGCGTCTATCCGATCGGCGGCACGACTGCGGTAAACGCGCCGCTCTCCGGTCTCCCTGACTTCGTCGTGACTATTGATGCTGTCGGCTATCTCACGACCTCCTCGACGGATTCTTTCGTCGCGAGTTCGACCACCCCCGCAGGCGTCCGTCCGGCAGTGAAATTCACTATCAAGAACATCGGCACGAATACGAGCGGAACGTGGCGCTTTAGCGCGTCCATTCCGGCGCAGAGCGGATACGTGTACCAGTCGCTTCCCCAGCAAATACTTGCTCCGGGCGACAGCATCGGATACACGCTCGGCTTCGACCAGGCGAACCGCGGCGTCGACCAGACCATTTCAATCACAGCAAACTCCGACCGCACGGTCGCCGAGTCGAGCACGACTAATAACAACGCTTCCGCGAAGATCACTATTCTCGGATCTTAAAACGGAGCACGAGGATGTTCATTGGAGGGGCTCCGCAGACTGACGAGGCGAGGACTGAGCGATTTTTTAGCAGAAAAATCGCGTACCCGGAAAGGGACATCCTCGTGCTCCGTTATACGTCCAAGTTCGCGAGTTTTGCGTTCGATTGGATGAAGGACTTGCGCGAAGCGACATCGGTGCCCATGAGAATATCGAAAATGCGGTCGGCCGCCTCAGCGTCCCCGACGTTCACACGCTTCAAGACGCGCCGCGCCGGATCCATCGTCGTCTCCCAGAGCTCACTCGGATTCATTTCGCCGAGACCCTTATAGCGCTGAATGCTCGCCTTCGTCGCTTTTTTAGCGACAACGACTTCTTCCTCTGGAACAGAGTCATCCCCTTCGAGCGGGTTCTCGGACACTTCTTCCGCGGCAACCCCGAACTCTTTCAGAACCGCCTCTTTCTCCTTATCCGAATAGGCGTACGCGATCGCCTTCCCTTTTGAGATTTTATACAGCGGCGGTTGGGCGATATAGACGAACCCTCCTTCGATGATCGGGCGGAAGTGGCGATAGAGAAGCGTGAGGAGCAGCGTGCGGATGTGCGCGCCGTCGACGTCAGCATCGGTCGCGATGATGATTTTATGGTAGCGCAATTTTGAAATATCAAAGACATCGCCGATGGCGGTGCCCATCGCGATAACGAGCGCGCGGATCTCAACCGAGGCGAGCATGCGGTCGATGCGCGCGCGTTCGACGTTGAGGATCTTGCCGCGCAAGGGGAGGATCGCCTGTGTGCGGCGGTCTCTGCCCTGCTTGCTTGAGCCGCCTGCCGAATCGCCCTCGACGATGAACAGTTCCCCTTCCTCGGCGCTCTTGGTCTGACAGTCGGCGAGCTTGCCCGGCAGCGTCATTCCCTCGAGTGCTCCCTTGCGCAATACCGAGTCTTTTGCGGCCTTTGCGGCCTTGCGCGCCTTGAGTGCGAGAAGGACTTTATTGATGATGGCGCGCGCATCGTCCGGATTCTCTTCGAGAAATGCCCCGAGCGCCTCGCCGAAGACCGTGCCGACCGCACCCTGCGCCTCCATCGAGCCGAGCTTGCTCTTCGTCTGTCCCTCGAATTGAATCTCGGGAAGCTTTACGGAGACCACGGCCGTAATACCCTCGAGCACGTCGTCGCCGGTGAAATTTTCATCCTTCTCTTTCAGTATATTCGCGTTCCTGCCGTATGTATTGAGACTGCGGGTGAGCGCGGTCTTGAAACCGGTGATGTGCGTGCCGCCCTCGCTGTTGTAGGTATTGTTCGCAAAAGCCGTGATTCTCGGGGTGATGTCATCGACATATTGCAGTGCCACTTCGACTTCGACATTGTCCTGAGCGCGATCGACATAAAAAATATTCTTGTGAACGGGGACCTGATGCTTGTTATGGAACGCGACAAGAGACTTGAGTCCTCCCTCGAAGTAGAAGGTCGTCGAGGGGACGCCGAGCGAGCGAGCGCGCAAGAAAATCGTATCTGTTTCAAACGCGTCCTTCGTGCTTTGCGCATCAACCATCGAGATGCGAACGCCCTTCACGAGATATGCCTGCTGGCGCAGGTGCGTCACAATCTTTTCCCAATTCCATTCGATACCTTCCTTAAAGATAGTCGCATCGGGCTTAAAGAGGACGATGGTGCCATGCTCTTTGCTCGTACCGATCTTCTTCACCTTCGCGAGCGGCTTGCCAATCTTGTATTCCTGGACGTGCTGACCTCCGTCCTGATGCACGACGACCTTCGTGTGTTCGGAGAGCGCATTCACGACCGACGCGCCGACGCCGTGAAGACCGCCCGAGACCTTATAGGCGTCATTGTCGAACTTGCCGCCCGCATGGAGGGTGGTCATGATGGTCTCGAGCGCAGAGACCTTCGTTTTCGGATGGATACCGACCGGAATGCCGTTCCCGTTATCGGCGACGCGCACATACCCGTCGGGCAGGAGCGCAACCTCTATATCGTTGCAGCGACCCGCCATCGCCTCGTCGCGTGCATTGTCGAAAATCTCCCAGACGAGATGATGGAGCCCTTCGGGACCCGTGGTCCCGATATACATCCCGGGGCGCTTTCTGACCGGCTCGAGCCCCTCAAGGACCGTAATAGACGAGGCATCATACGCCTTCTTTTTAGGCTCTTTTTCGATCGTTTTTACCATACGTTTATTGCCTCTATTCTATCACAAAAGAGCCTTATTTGCAGGGCGGAATGTGGGTAGTTAGCGGACTTCGTATCCGGCCTTGGTGAGCGCCTCGACAATACCCGCCATAACGCCGTTTATCTCCTCGTCGGTCAGCGTGCGCTCCATGGACTGGAAGACGAGACGGAAGGCGAGCGATACCCTCCCCTCCTTTTCAAACCGGTCAAATTGATCCAGGCGTGCAAGCAGTTCACCTGCATTTTTCTCGATGATGGACATCGTAGGTCCATCATCGACGTCGACGGGAGCCCAGAACGCAATGTCGCGCACGATGAACGGATAGACTGAGAACGGCTTGTACGCACCGAGTTCGTAGCGCACAGGTCGGTACTCCTTGCCATAGTCTTCGAGCTTCGCAACGGAAAGATTATCAACCGTGCTCGCCGCATCACCCCACGCCTCTACCTTTTCCGTCATGCGAAGTTCAAGGTGTTCTCCTTCCTTCGGGAATACGGTACCGACTTCAAAAAGCTTCGGTTTCTGATTTGGCGCGAGCACCAAGGGCGCGTAGTGCGCCGCGCGCGCGAGCGCCTCTTTCAGAGTATCTTCGAGACCGGTTCGGAGCGCCGGCATGTGAGTATCGAGCGGATTCGCGAGCACCACATCGCCTTTCTGTGCGAACGATTGCGTGGAAACCTCTGTGAACCCCTCTGCCACGAGCTGATCCTTCATCCGCTCAATGCCGCGATAGCGCGCCTGGTCCGGAGCGCCAGCAGGCGCAGGAAGCTCGGTCGTGGGCACGCGGTCATAGCCGATAATGCGCCCGACTTCTTCTGCGAGATCTTCGGGGATAGTGAGATCGGTACGCTCGAACGGCGGCGTCACCGAGAACACATCGTCTTCTACCGCATACGGTAGAGCGAGCCGCTTGAATACGCTCTCAACTTCTTCGCGGGAGAAACCGGAACCAAGAATGCCGTTCATGCGCGCAAGAGATACGGAAACCGGCATCGCCACGGGCGCAGGCGCGGGATATACATCCGTGACGCCGACCACTTCCCCGCCGGCGATCTTTGTGATGAGCGCGAGCACGTCGCGCATGCCGTAGGCGGCAAGCTCCGGCGACGGGCGGTTCTGGAACCGTACGCTCGCCTCAGTGAAGAGCTTCAGCGCCTGTGCGCCGCGACGCACGCTCGTGCCGTCGAAGTTCGCCGATTCGATAATGAGGTCGGTCGTGTCCGCAGTCACTTCTGCGCTCTTTCCGCCCTTGATGCCCGCGATGCCGATCGCCGCATCGCGCTGTGCGTCAGTAATAAGAAGCGTCCCTTCAGGGAGAAGATACTCTTCGCCGGTAAGCACGGTGATGGTCTCTCCGGCGCGCGCACCGCGGACGCCGAGCGCATACCTCCCTTCCTTCCCGACCAATGGTGCCGCATCAAAGGCGTGGAGCGGCTGGCCGATATCGAGCATCACGTAGTTCGTCGCGTCCACGACGTTGTTAATAGAGCGCTGACCGACCGCTTCGAGCGCTTCGGTAAGCCACAGGGGCGACGGCCCTACCTTCACGCCCTTCACCAAGGCACCCATGTATCGCAGGCACTTCTTCGGGTCCTCGATCTCAACCATGAGCGCATCGGCCGGCGCAACCGCAGGCATCGCCGTACGAAGCGGATCTTTTGCGAGTGGAACGTCGAGTATGGCGGAGAGCTCTTTCGCAAGTCCGCGATGCGAGAGGCAGTCCGCCGCGCGGTTCGGCAATACCTTCACGTCAAGAAGGTCGCCGTCCCGCTCGTCTATTTCAAATGCGTGGAACGTAAAGGCGTCAGCGACCACCTCCGGGTCCGGCAGGGGCGCGTCGATATAGGTCTGCAGCCATTTCAGAGAGACTTTCATACCGTTAGAGATAGGAAGCGCTTCATTCGGTTTTTTAGATACCGCTTGCCCGTACCCGTTTTAAGGTATCGTTCGCGATTGAAAGCGTCATCATCATTCCGCGACGCTTCGTAATATACAAGAGCAAGCGGACCACGGTTTTTTGTAGCCGTTGTTTTGCCGGTCTGGTGCTGTTCCAAGCGCTTCCGTAGATCACGAGTGAAGCCGGTATAAAATTTACCGTCCTTCTTGCTTTGGAGAACGTACACATATGAAAAACCTTTGTTATCTCTAACGGTATTCATATCTTCTTTTCGTCGAAGCCGTACACGAATCGCACGTCGCCCGAGTGGAAAAGGCGCACATCTGGGATGCCGTACTTGACCATGATGAGCCGCTCCAGCCCGCCGCCAAAGGCGAACCCGGCGAATTTCTCCGGATCCAGACCGGCGTTCCGTATCACGTTCGGGTGAAGCATGCCCGCTCCGGCCATTTCAAGCCACTGTCCTTTCTTTCCCGCCGGCTGAAACCATACATCCATCTCGACCGAAGGTTCCGTGAATCCGAAGAAACTCGGGCGGAAACGCACCTTGGTGGTCGGTCCGAAATATTCGCGGTAGAAGCGATCGAAGGTGCCCTTCAGGTGCGCGAGCGTCACCGAACCCGTCGGACCAACGGCGAATCCATCGAGCTGATAAAACTGCGCCTCATGCGTCATGTCCGTCGCTTCGTTGCGGAACACTTTCCCGGGATTGATCATCCGCATCTCCGTTGCGCCCGTTTTCGCCATCTCTTCGAGCTTGCGCATCGTAACCGACGTCGCATGCGTCCGGAGCACTTTATCCGGCTCTCCCTTAATCCAGAACGTGTCTTGCATATCCCGCGCCGGATGATCGGCGGGAACGTTGAGCGCAGTGAAATTATGCCATTCATCCTCAAGCTCGGGGCCGTAGGCGATGCCGAATCCCATACGGTCGAAGATGTCCGCCATCTCGCGGAGAGCGACAGAGACCGGGTGAAGGCGACCGGGGGAGTCCATATGCTCAAAATATAACAGCAAAATGGAAAAATGTGCTACAGTGACGCCACAATGGGCACCGAAACGCTCGCATACCCTTTTCTGTTCCTCGCGATATTCTTCGAGTCATTCGTCCTTGTGACGCTTCTCTCAAAGCCCGCGCGCGCCGCGCGCGGGCGCGGACCCATAGATGAGACGCCGCGGGTTGCTATCATCGTGCCGTGCTGGAACGAAGCGAACACCATTGCCGCAACCGCGCATTCGCTTCTCGCACTCGAATACCCGCGCGAAAAACTCGAGATTATCCTCGTTGATGACGGCTCGACCGATGCGACACCTTCCATCATGGAATCATTCAAAGCGCATCCGCAGGTGCGCATCATCAACAAGGAGAACGGCGGGAAGCACACGGCGCTCAACGCCGGTATCGCCTCAACCGACGCCGAGTTTGTCGGCTGTCTCGACGCCGACTCTTTCGTTGCGTCGGATGCGCTCAGAGAGATCATTCCCTGCTTCGCGCGCGCGGAAGTCGCTGCGGTCACCGCGGCCATGTCGGTGCACCGACCGAAGAATCTGCTCCAACATATGCAGAACGCCGAATACGCGTTCGGTATCACGATCCGGCACACGCTCGCCTCGGTAAACGGTCTCTACGTCACTCCCGGACCTTTCTCTTTTTATCGCCGCAGCACCATTGAAAAAGTCGGTGGATTCCGCCGCGGCCACCAGACCGAAGATATGGAAATGGCGCTTCGTCTCCAGCGCGAGGGCTATGAGATCGAGAACGCACCGCGCGCCCGCGTCTATACCACCTCACCGGACACCGTGATGAAACTCGTCAAACAGCGCACCCGTTGGACCGCCGGATTCCTCCGCAACATTTTCGGAGAATACCGCAATATCATCGGCAATCGCCGACACGGTGTGCTCGGCATGCTGGTACTCCCGTTTGCGATTATCACGGTCGGCAGCGGGATCCTCCTCTTCACGCTGATGCTCTTCACTCTCGGAAGGAGCATCATCACCGCGATTCAGCTGCGCATCGGCATCCCGCTCTCGTACACGATTCTGCCGAACACTTCTTCGCTCGACTGGTTCTATTTCTCTCCGAGCTCATACGCCCTTCTCGGCGGCGTCGCGCTCGCCGCCTCGCTCTCGCTCATCATAATCGGCAAGCGCATTTCGAAGACGCCCGGAAAGATCGGGCTCGGACTCGTTTCCTATACGTTCCTCTACGGGCTCATCGCTCCGTTATGGCTCCTTCGAGCGACCGCTGACGTCAGTTTCGGTAAACAGCGCAGCTGGCGCTACTGATATGTCGCTTGTCACCAGAAATGTGCTCATAGCGCTCTTCATCACCGTCGTGCTTACGGGCACCGTCGCCTATGCCGTCAATTATCTCAACGACCTCCGCATCGCCGAACTCTCCGCTATAGAAGACCAGATCGCCATCGACACACTCTCGCTCGATACACAATTCTCTTTGCTTGAAGCGGCTCCGTGCGACAGCATCGCCTCGTCAACGACGCTTGTCAGCAGTCTCGCCGATCTCGGCACCAGCCTCGCCTACGCCGAGAATCAGCTGGGGAATGATAATCCGCAGGTACTGCGGCTGAAACAGCAATATTCCCTGCTTGAGATACGCGACTATCTTATTACTAAGCAGCTCGCCGCGGCCTGCGGGACGAAGCCCGTTATTGTCCTCTACTTCTACAGCAACGCCGGCGACTGCGCCGATTGCGACAAAGCAGGGTATGCACTCTCCTATCTGCGAGATACGTATCCGACGCTGCGCGTCTACTCGTTCGACTACAACCTTGAGCTCGGCGCGCTCTCGACATTCATCGCACTCAATAAGGTGCAGAACACTCTCCCAGCGTTCATTGTGAATGGAAAACATTCCTACGGCTTCACCTCTCTCTCCGACCTGGAAAAGCTGTTCCCGAAAGGAGCGCTCGCCACTTCTACTCCTACCATCTGAGCCGGCAGAGGGATTTGAACCCCCGACCCACACTTTACAAAAGTGTTGCTCTACCCCTGAGCTATGCCGGCTTCTCGCTACTACTGTATATCAGAAATCTCGGGATGCGTAGCCTTCAAGCGATCCTTGAAGTCGGAAAGTGTCTTCACGAACGGCCGCGCGCTCTCGCGCGGCGCGGTATCCTCCGGATGCCGCGTGCGTAAGTGGCGGACGAGCCGCGTAAGGAGCCTCTCGGCTATGCGCACCGCCTGAAGCGAAATATGCACGAGGTCATGCCCGATGCGGCTCACCGCGCGGCGGATCTCCTCTCGCGCGAATGCCACGAGATCGACATGCGCGAGGATAAATTCGATACGGGAGACCTTTTGATCAAAGCGCATGCGCGCCGGAGCGTAGAGACGCGTGCCGCGCCGTTCTTCATACCACGTCAATGCAAAAAAGCCGCCGAGGAGCGTGCACGCGCCGACGATGAAGATGAGATACGCCACAATGGTTTAGTGGGAAGAAAGGCGTGCAAAGCGGCTTACTTCGACGCGCTCGCCGAACTTCTGCGTCGCCTCGTTTAAGAGATCGCGCACCGTCTTGCCCTCATCCTTGATGAATGCCTGTTCAAGGAGCACCTGATCGCGGAAAAAACTACTCAGCTTCCCTTCGAGAATTTTTTCCCGCATAGCCTCCGGCTTATCCGCAACCTCTTTCTCAAAGACCGCGGTCGCGGCCTCTTTCGCCTCAGCGGGAATCTCATCTGCCGAGGTATATGCCGGACTCGTCGCGGCGACCTGCATCGCGATCTCCCGAGCGACTGCCCCGAACTCCGGATTCTTGGCGACGAAATCGGTCTCGCAGGAGAGGAGCACCATGGCGCCGATGCTCCCGTCATGCACATACGTCCCTATCGCACCGGCCGCAAGCGAGCGATCGGCCTTCTTCTCAGCCGACGCGGCCGAATGTTTCTTCAGCACGACGGCGGCCTTCGCGAGGTCACCGCCCGCCTCTTCGAGAGCCTTTTTGCACTGCATGACGGACACACCGGTCATCTCGCGCAATTCCTTAATGCTATCAGTTGTAATTTCCATGAATTGAAAGGTATCTACAACTCTAGCGAAAAAGACGGCCATTTGCAACCGCATCGGGCGCGATCGGATCTCTGACGATTTTTGGGCGATGCTATACTCACCTGGTATGTCGATTGCCGCGGTTGTGTTTGAGAGCGCCGTATCCGATTTTTACCGCACGACGGTCTGGGATACTCCGCCTCCCGAAATGCCGCATGAGAAACTCCTGCCTTGTACGCGAGCGCAGTATGCCGCGGTTCCTTTTCTCGCGCGTCTCTATCGCACCGAAGGGCTCCTGACGAAGGTGGCGTACGAGGGCGAGAAACCGTTCCTCATCGGGCGGCACCTTGAGGACATCGCGAGCGAGTCCTACGGAATGCTTGGTAACCGTCCGCTCGTCGCGTTTTCGGACATTCATGAGTCTCTTGAAAAATCGCTCTGGTGCTACACGCGCAATATTCTGCCGCTCATCGCCGACTCAAATCCGGACATAACGGCCATGCTCGCGAATCGCTACGAAGCGGATACGCTCATTGCCGACACCGCTACGCTCCCGGTCCTACTGCCCGCGCTCGCACAGCACTACAAGCTTTCCGCCTTCCGCTTCGTCTCGATTGTCGATACTGTCTTTGACCTGTCCCTGCTTAAGAAGATGTTCCCAGAAGCGGAGCTCTCGCTCGTGCTCGGGCTTCCCGAGACGGGCGGCATCGCGTTTACCTGTCCAGATGCTCTCAAAGAGGGGCATATCGTATTCCATACGGCACCGCATCGCGCCATAGAACACTCCAACGAACTGACCGTTACGGATGACCGCCTGCTCCCGACGCCGCTCATCCGCTACCGGCCCGGTATTGCGATCCGCTTTCTATCTCCCTCGTGCGGGTGTAAAGCGAATGAAACGTTTGTACTGGCGGACACCGCCTGATACCTATGCGCTATCTCACCAAACACGACCTCGAAAAGCGCTTCTACGGCATTGAGCGCTATATGCCAGGCGACCCCTCAACTCAAGATCTGCATCTGGCCGCATCGAGCGGCACCACAACCGGCCTCCCGACGCTCTTCGTCGCGCGCCGTCCGGTTCTAGAGCGCGACAGCGTATATGACCAATGGTTCGCCCCTCTGCAAAGCGCCGTGCGCGTCGCGCGGAACCATCATATAGCCCTACAAAACACGCACCGCGCGCTCATGTCCGGCGCATCAAACCGGGTCATGGTGCTTGGCGAACGCGACATGGCTCGGGAGAATCTCTCGCGCATCATGAGCGACTATAAGGCGGAGACGCTGAACGGTCCTCCTTCGCGGATCCTGCTCTGGGCACAGAGACTTGCGGAATCCGGCGCGGAAGCGGAGCATAAAAGTATCCGTCTTATCCAGACATTCGGAGAACTGCTCACCCCGCTGCATAGAAAACTCATAAAACAGACCTTCCCGGATGCGATACTGAAAAACGGCTATTCGTTTTCCGGCGCGAATTACCCGACGGCAGAATGCCCTGCATCGGACGGGGAGTGGCATCACATCCTCAAGGGTCCGTCGGTGACCCGCATTTCAATAGCGGACCCAGACGAAAACGGTATCGGCGAGATAATCGCTACCACCGACGAACTCGAAAACTATCGCACCGGCGATCTCGGGAAGCTTACCCCGATACCCTGCCCGTGCGGAGAAAGCCCGATACTCACTCTGTACGGGCGAAAAGATTTCGACCTTGTGCCGATTCTCGGCGCGACGTTTCTGAAAAGCGAGCTCGAACGCGTGCTCGAGCCTTTCCGAGAGCGTCTTGTCGACTATCAGCTCCGTGTCGGAGAAGCGTTCCGCGACGGAAAACTCGCCGGCAGAGCTGAATTCGATTTCGTGCCGCGCGAAGGGTCCGCCGTATCCGAATCCGAAATAAGCGAACACCTAGAAAACACTCTCTTCGTGACGAAAACGCGTACTCTTTCCGACATCATAAAAGCGGGAATCTTCATGCCGCTCTTCGTAAGCCGCGTCGCGGAAATAAAGCGCGGCAAAAAACAAACCCCGCTAAAACGGGCCGATTTTTCGAAAAACTAAGAACACTTAATCGAGAAATCCTGCACAGCTGACGAACAGCTGTTTGCGCTCGTTTGTGAGCGATCCCTGTGCTGGTACCGAGCACGATGCGGACGTCCACAGACTTGCGACGCCGCGAGAGGAAAACGGAGCAACCGTCTTTTGGTACAGAACTGCAAGTACGCTAAGCAGGACCGCGATGGCAGCAAAAGCGGCAAGGAATAACGAGTGTATCGTCTTTCCGGGAAATCGAACGGCAAGAGAGGTAGGCATAGGACGACAATAAGATGGATACGCTATACATGTTAGTATACGCGAGACATCCGGCTCAAAGGAAACTTATGCACATGCCCACTCCTCGCAAGTTTCTTCCCTATATTTCCGGAATTCTTCTGCTTGCGACGCTCGGCGGACTCGTTCTCCTCGCACACCGCCAGCAAGCCGTACGAGACGCCCGCGACGCGACGATCCTCTCGGAAGATTTGCGGAGATTCGTCGTTCCAAACGTGGCCGCGGACGGTAGAACGTATGTGATTGACGGGGGAACCGTAACACAAGCGGGAATTCCCGTGTCAGGCGCAGCGGCGCTCCCCGTCCTCCGCACGGCGTATTTTTCGGTCGCACATCGTCTTGACCCGATACTTGCACTTCCTGGAACCGACCCAAAGAAACTCGCGGTGGCAGTCGCTGCATTGGACGAATCGCTTCTTGCTCTTTCTTCTTTGTACGACAAAAAAACCGCGACGCTGCTTGCGGGAAGTTTCTATCCGATGTCGTTTCTGAAAACACTTCCTTCGCTTGAGGAGGCTCGGCTCACCTTGCTTGAACACCCCGCACAGGAGAATGCGAACGCCTACGCCGCCGCGATTGCCGCATCGCTTGCACGTTACCGCGCGGCGCTCGCAGACAGCGCATCTGCACTGTCCTCGGTTAATAACGCAACGTCTACGGGCATGCTCTACACCTTCCCGGGCGGCGGGACCACGGTCGAGGCGATCCAGGCCGGCCTCGCGAGCCTTGATGTTGCGGCACAAGAGGCACAGGCGAGAGCGCGTGCGCACACCGCATGTCTTATCGGCGACGGGCCATGCGAGCCGCTTTCGAGGCTCCTGCCGAAAGCTGAAAATGTCTCCGCACCTGCACTTCCTTCCGTACTTCCGCCCGTGCCAGCGCACATCATGCCGCTTCTCGCAGCCTCGGAGCGCGCGCGCTCCGAAGCGTTCGGAGAAACGTTCAGTGAAAAAGGCATCGTCATCCTCTCAAAAAGCGTCTGCATTCCCGACTTCGCTCCGCTGTACGCCTACCTCTGGGAGACCACGCCGAAATCTGGACCTCCCGCTCTGCGCTTCCAGCCGCTCAATGACCTGTATTTCTACGATCTGAGGGAGAAGACGCGGTCTGAATTCTATAACCGCATACGCGCAAGCGGCATAGACTTGTTCGCTCAAGGGATAGCAAATTTCTACGAATGCCCGGATTCCGGACTTGAGGCGGGGCGCGTCGCGACCGCCTATGAGCTCGCGCGCATAACGACTCTCCAACCGCTTTTCTCGCCTTTAACCTCTTCCGATCCTCTATTCAGGAAAGTCGCGGCTGACGAGCGCCGCATCGCGGAAAGTCCTTTTGTCTTTGAGACCATGGGAACAGAATACACCGACGATCTTTCCGCTCTCATCCAAGCGAAAGGCGAGGCGGAGCTCGCAAAAGAGACTTCTCCCGAAACGGTATTTGAGGCAGAGCGGCGCATTTCACTCGCACGGGCTCATTCAGTACTTTTTGACGAGCAAATTGCCACGGCGATATCTATGAACAACGTCGTAAAGGGCATCAGCGCCATTATGAACGAGCCGATGCCTCCGTTCCCGCTCTATATGAGCCGGTCGTATCCTTCTCTGTTGTATCTCGCCGGAAACGAAAGCATCACATCTTCCCCGATCTCGTTTTTTGAAGAAAAAAGTTCAGGACCTCTCTCGAAGTTTCAAATAGTCAACTATGCAACATTGCGGAATACGTATTCCGACGCGGAAATTCTCCGCTTCTTAGACATCTCTGCAGAAAAATACGCGACCATCGGTCGCTAAACGCCCTTAGGCGGCCTGTCCCCTCTGGAAAGCCTGGGTGAGCTCGGAGAGGATGAACTTCACGGTCTCGCGCGACGTGTCGTTCGCAACAATCGGATACGCCGCTTCCCGCAAATCGCAGTCTGAGCTCATAACGGCGAGGATCGGGATACCCGCATCATTCGCCTCCTTGACTGCATGCTTCTCGTGCTTCGTGTCGACGACAAGGAGTGCATCCGGCTTCTTCGTGAGTGTCGTGATACCGTCGAGGCGCTCTTCAAGACGCTTCTTCTCCCGTTCGATCTTCACGAGCTCAAGCTTCGTGTGCTGCTTCGCGAGCGTTCCAGCGGCAGCCATATCGCGAAGCTCCGCGAGCCGATCCACACGCTTCTTTATCTCGCTCCAGTTGCTGATAGTACCGCCGAGCCATCGCGCCGCGACATACGGTGCGTTGATATCCTCTGCCGCCGACTTAACCAGCGCGGCGATCTCGACTTTCCCGCCGACAAACAGGACCGTCTTCCCTTCCTTCGCGAGCGCCGCCATAACCCCTTTCGCGGCCTCAAGCTGTTCGGCTGTCTTCACGAGGTCGAAGATCTCCTGCCGTCCCTTCGTACCCACCAAAAAAGGCCTCATCGAAGGATGCCGGCGGCTCTTCACCTGCGCGAAATGCGCCCCTGTGTCGAAGAGGCGCTTGAATTCGGTCGTATCATTCCCGGTCGTCATGTGGGGCTACTTTACTTGGGATTCGGACGAAATGCAAGCGCCGGGCGGGCGATAGGCGATATTATGTCTCGCGCGACACGGCGCAAAGCGCATCGATGAGGTCGTCGATGCCTCCCGCCATAAGCTTCGGCAGGTTATGCCAGGATTCTTTCAGTCGGTGGTCGGTCACGCGATCTTGGAGATAATTATAGGTGCGGATCTTTTCCGAGCGGTCGCCCGTTCCTATCTGCGCCTTCCGCGTTGCGGCGTGCTTCTTCGCCTCTTCTTCTTCATGCAGGAATTCGAGTTTTGCGACGAGGATCTGCATAGCCTTCTCGCGGTTCGCGAGCTGACTGCGCTCCGAAGAAGAGCGGACATCGATGCCGGTCGGCTTGTGGATGAGCCGCACGGCAGTCTCGACTTTGTTCACGTTCTGTCCGCCCGCGCCGCCCGAACGCGAAAATTCCATCTCGATGTCGGCGGGATTGATAGCCATCTTCGATTTCGACCGGATGGGCAATACCGCGACCGAGGCGGTCGACGTGTGGATGCGGCCGGACTTCTCAGTCAAGGGCACGCGCTGGACCCGGTGCACGCCCGTCTCGTACCGGAATGCGTCATATGCGTCGGTACCGGATACTTCGAGTGTGAGGTCGTCGATGGAACGCGTCTTCCACCTGCGGTGTTCGGCATACTTCTGGTACATGTCTTTCAACTCATGCGCAAAGAGGGACGCCTCGTCGCCGCCGGCGGCGGCGCGCAACTCCATCACTACCGAGCTCGGCCGGACGACTTCCTCTTCTTCTTTCTTGAGGATCTGTTCTATCTCGGCGAGAATATCCGCCTGCCGCGCGCGTATACGCACTCCGTCTTCCTCCGCCATCCGCATAAGCTCGCTATCGGTCCCGGCAGAACCGCGCGCATCCGCCGCCTCTTTCTCGATGCGCTCATACTCCTCCGCGAGATACGCGGTCGCGAAGTTCTTTTTAAAATCTGGCGAATAGTCCATGCTCATAGTATACGCGAAGCGACACATGTCGCGTTTTTCGCCGAGTGGCTGCAGTGCCTCGAGCGAGGCCGAAAAACGCGACACGTGTCGCTTATTCCCCTACTTCTTCTTCGCAGCGCGCTGTTTGAAGCGCTCAACGCGGCCGGCCTTATCGAGCGAACGATCTTCACCGGTATAGAACGGATGCGACTTCGAAGATATTTCCACGATGAGCTTCGGATATTCCTTGCCGTCCTCCCAGGAAGCCGTCTCAGTCGTATGGATCGTGGAACCAATAAGAAAACGCGCGCCCGAGGCGATGTCTTCAAAAATAACCTGCCGGTAGGTGTCCGGATGGATATCCTTTTTCATGACCGGAGAATACCATACGCCCACACGACACGCCAGTCCGCGTCCCTGTCGAGCCTCCTACATCCCGGTCATTTCGGGCGGTGCAGGTTGCGCGGGACTGTTTTTCCGCGAAAGAAAGAGCCACCCGATACCGGCAAGCACCAGGACTCCTGCACCGACAAGGAGCATCGCGCCGGTCCCCAAAGGCGCACCGGACCCCGCAGAGGTCGTAGCGGCGTTTGCGGTCGCTGTCGGCGCGGCAGTGACCGTCATTAATCCGTTCGGGAGAGGCGTCGCCGGGAGAGGACTTTGTGGCGCCTTAGTGGGAGGAACGGCGGTCGGGTAGCTACCGGGCGTTGTTGGCGAGGGAGTTTGCGCATACGCAAAAAGCGGCACGAGTAGGATGCCTGCGGTCAGCAGGGCTACGGAAAAATTACGGTATGTAGTCATCGCAGAAAGGTTAAAACTCATTGTAGTTAACGAGCACATTCACCACGATCGATTTGGTGACGTGGAAGCCGAGCTTGTTTCTGCAATCGATGGTGTAGGTGGTTTGGACGGTGACAGAATCGGTGACGCCGGAGCCGTTCAAACCACTCTTCCAGGGAAGGCCGTTCTTCGTGATGGTACAAGCGACGGCGGAGGGATTTGCGGGCGACCATGAAAGAGAGACGTTGTTCGGGACTGCCGGATCAACACGTGGAGGAGTCCCGCCGCCCGGACCGCCTGCACCCTGATTGTTCACAGTGAAGGTCACGTCGGGAGCGATGACTGTGACGGTAGCATTCGCGGATGGCGGCGGACCGTAGGTGCCGGCGACACACGAGAGCGTATACGAGGTTGTGGGAGGAGTCGGCAGAGATGACGGGCTCGCGATGCCGGAAATCGCTCCGCCGGTGTCGAAGCCCGTGCCTCCGGAGCATGAAGAGGCACAGAGGAAACCGCCGGAGACCGTCCAAGAAAGAGAAGTGGTCTCGCCTTGCTCAATGGTGCTGGGGCTTGCGGTAAGCGAAGCGGTGCAGGCCTGCACGTTGATGCTTGCGCCTCCGGTCTCACTATTGGTGCAGGTAGCCGAGGCGGTCTCGCCCGACTTGGAGTCGGTCACCGAGAGCGACGCCTGCTTCGGTCCGGCCGTTGCATACGCCTTCTGCGCCGTGGGATTCGTATTCCAGAGATCTTCCGTACCGCTCCACACATAGATATAAGAACCCGAACCGCCGACGACCGAGGAGTTCCATGTCACCGGCTGTCCGATATACGGATTGCCGGGAGCACCTGCGCACGAAACGGAGAGCGGGGGTATCGTGAGGGTGATAGGCAGCCAGTCAGACCATGCCGACGACCTATTTGTATCGTCATATGCGGCGGCACGCACATAGTAGACGCCCGGACGATAGTCGGCATAATGATTCACGCTTCCCCACCCGCCGGAACCCGTCCATCCCGACCACTGCGCGGCGGCAGTGTCGCCCGGCGCCTGCCATTCGAAATAGTAGTTGAGGTTCGAGCCGTACGGGCTGGTGGCCTGTGCTAACACCTGATACCCGTTTGAGGCATATGCCAAACCGCTCGGACCGAGATACGAACTGCCCTGCCAGAGCGCTGAGATAATGGGGGTCACCGGCGGACAGGTCGTTTCTGCAGGCGCCGTCGAGGAACAAGAACCGTCGCATTGGATGGTGCCATCGGACTGCGTCTTGCCGCACGAATTCGCGGGGGAGGTGCAAGCACTGCCCTGGGAGGTGTCGCACACCGGCGGTACCGGAGTGTTCGGATCTGGAGTGTTCGGATCTGGAGTTGTGGGGGTGCCCGGATTAGTCGGCGACAGCGGGGAAGCCGGACAATTCGAATCGGGAGGGGCGGAAATCGCCGGACCACATTCAATCCACTTGATTCCCGTCTCCGCACACAGCCCCTGACCGGCAGCGAAACTGCCCCAGTTGCCGTTGTGGCGCGACTCCGCGTAATAGGCAGTGACTCCGTATTCCGAACAAACACCGGACTTGTCGTAGTTGGTACAGCCGTAGCTATTCAAATCCGGAGCGCAGGCATAATTTCCGGTCCACGCGGGTCGTCCCGCAAGTGTACAGATGCCCCCTTCATATCCACCTCTGAAGTCATCAAAGGTTCCCACATAGTGCTTTGAGGGGGTTAAAATATCCGTTTCTAACTTATTCCCGCACGTGCCGTCGCACTGGATTATCCCGGCGGCGCTCTTCTGCCCGCAGGAATTGGAGAGGTAGCAGGTCTGC
This sequence comes from uncultured Candidatus Saccharibacteria bacterium, assembly GCA_964371445.1. Classification (GTDB taxonomy): domain Bacteria; phylum Patescibacteriota; class Minisyncoccia; order Phycocordibacterales; family Phycocordibacteraceae; genus C7867-001. Next base: position 95,200 of record CAYJLK010000001.1, on the reverse strand, counting down.
CCAACGTTTGCGACGCAGGCTGGACCGCACGTACTCGCACTCGGGTCAAAATACCGGTCATAATACCCGGAACCGCTAGGACACAGAGCCACACAATCGCCGTTAAAATGACTTCCGGGAAGCGGCTTACTGTCGCAACTTGCCGGCACCACAGATCCTGCTTCTTGACCAAGAGGAGAATACTCAATATAGGAGAGCTCCGAAGATGCCGGCGTAGCCCCGCGCGTTATCAGAAATCCGACGAAAATCAGAAGTAAGACCGCGACGACCGCAAGAGTGTCACGCTTCTCTGTAGTACGCTTTAAGAAGCGTCCGAGGGCATGGTCTGTGTGTCGCTCGTGGTTCATGCTTCTATGGTTCCCTTCATAGTACTACTAAAATGTGCCGCGTTGTGCAGGTTGTGCACATCGCAACCTGTTAGAGGGCGCGTGACATCTCTTCCTTGCGTATGATATCGAAATTGTGCTTGACCGATTCCCTCATGGCTTCTAGACCTAGCGCGCGCACCCGCGGGTCGTTCCCGGGATACGTATGCCCCCAATCGGCCTCGGTCATCTTATCGGTTGCCTCCTCCGCACGAGTACACGCGACTTTTGCATCGCTGAACCTTTCTTTGCTGATAAGAAGTGCACAGTAGGTGTTCTGGACCCATGGGGTATATCTGAAATCATCCACGATAGGTTCTATGGTATTCAATGCTCCATCGATATCGCCCGCACGGAATTGAAGCCATGCCTTGTCGTTTCTCGCAGCCCACGTGCCCGGATGGGTGTCTATATAAGAAGAGAACGCGTCAATGGCTTCGTAGGTTCTGCCAAGATATCCGTACGTAAGTCCGAGAATGTAGTACGTAGCGGTATTGTCCGGATACACAGTGAGTTCCTCGTGCGCCTCGTCGAGCGCCTCATATAATTCTCCGGTCACGAAATGAACCCTCGACAACTGATAATGCGCATACTGAGGTGCGACTCCAACAACAGGATGCGCAGCACGCGTGAAGAGGAAGCGCGCCAGATTTGCGTTGTATAGCACGCTGTTTCCATTAAAAAAAATATTGCCGGCGGCAAGAGCGAAAGGCGGGATGGTAAGCGCTCCCATGAGTAGCATCACGATAAGCGCACCAATTAATGACAACAATCGATTTACAAGCAAGCATCTGTACCCGTCTTGAAGCACTCTCCGTATCCGTTGTCTTACACGCATGAGGGAACGATACCATGACGTGCTTATGCATTAAAAAAAACGAGGGGCACATGTCTGTGTCCCTCATCGTGAAAAAACGGCCTATTATTTCCTCCCGAACACGGTGTTGTTTGAGTTGTTGTTCGAATCCGAATACCTCGCCCACAGGTCGTCTCCATGCATCTTGAACGTGCAGGTTCCGCCACGACCGCACCGTATCGCGAGTACGCCGTTCTCGTCGACAGTCGAAAGGTAATACTGATTCGACTTTGGCTCGGCATCGGTGCCCAGGTAGGCATACTGCACCGCGCACGTTTTCTCGACGCGAACCACGCGCAACCATTGGCGCCCGATGTACTGCCAGTTTCCGACCCACGAGCCGAAGAACTTGGCGCATGCAGCCGGCACGTCCGGCCCTGGTGCCTCGGGAACCACCGCTTGTTGCGCATGTGCGACCGCGGAGGCGAAGAAAAACAGCATTGCAACGAACAATTTTAGGACTTTCATCTGCCACCTCACTCTAGGGAAGTTGATCTGAGTAACCAAATAACATACTAGCGTATTCTACGCCATTTGTCAAGCCTCTGGCGAGGCTCGTTGGATTCGCGTAAGCAAGAAGTGTCGTGTATCATTCTTAGATGAAAGAGTCCATTCCCTATGCGTGATGTACTATTTGATATTGTTAAAAACAAAGTATTTGAGAATGACCGTATCCAAAAAGTCTCGCTAGACTCCCAAGGGGATAAAATAGATTGGGTGTTCGATTTCAAAGGGCAAAGTCTCTCACATACGTTCCTTAGAGAGTACGCGTCTTGTTTCTGGAATACCTTCGGAGCGAAGTATGATCACGGCATCCAGGTCGGTGGTATGGAATCCGGTGCGCTCCCTCTCATTGCGGCGATTTCGCTTCTCGCGAGAGATACCACGGACGTGACAAGCTTCTACATCCGAAAATCTCGCAAGAAAAGCGATTTGGCGAATCGCGTTGAGGGAGAGCTCCGCGATAATGTACCAATCGTACTGGTTGACGACATACTCAATCACGGCAATACCATACGGAAACAAGTCGCAATTCTCGAAGAGCAGGGTTATACAGTTTCCGCCGTCTTCGTATGCCTCAGGTTCAGAGACATGACATCCTATGCTGACTTACTTGCAAAAGGGATTGAGATCATCAGTCTGTTTGAACTAAATGACTTTTCCTCCTCTCTCTCGATCAGAAACCTTGTGGACAGGACTCCAGCATTGCATGCGCAAAAATACACACTGCAATATAAAGTGGCGCTCACTGACCGTCCGAATCTGTATGCGGTAGTGCCGAAATCAGCTCCCGCACTCGTCGGGAAACACCTTTATCTTGGCGTGGATGATGGGAGGTTTTATTGTCTAAACGCAGATGACGGTTCAGTGGTATGGACATACCGCGTGATGTTCGGCGACCACGCAAAACGCATATTCTCCTCACCGAGCATATATGAAGACGTGGTGATTTTCGGTGCCTATGACGGAAACGTATACTGCCTTGATCGGTTCTCCGGAAAGCGCCGATGGGTGTGTATGGACGCGGACTGGGTCGGTTCATCGCCGTGCATTGATACTAAGAACGGTATTGCGTTCATCGGACTCGAGTTCGGCCTCTTCGGCAAAAGAGGCGGGGTCGTGGCAATAAACGTCCGAACCGGAAAACCTTTATGGAAGCAATATGGGATGAAAGGACTCACGCACGCATCCCCCGCGTACAGCGGGAAACAACATCTCGTCGTCTGCGGATGTAACGACAACCGATTATACGCGCTTGATGCGGCTACTGGTGCAATCATCTGGGACTTTGAAACCGGCGCGGAAATCAAGTACGGAGCCGTCTTTGATGAGGAACGCGGGTTGGTCATCTTCGCATCACTTGATGGCGGCGTATATGTCCTTCACGCAAAGACTGGCACGCTCTATCACCGATTTGAGGCGCAGGCGGGCTTCTACGCGACGCCAATACTCTCGGGCGATAGAATCATAATCGGTTCCCTGGACAAACAGGTGTACTGCTTCAATCTCGCGACAAAAACGACCGAGTGGACATTTGCGACCAATGGCCGCGTGTTCGCAAGTCCGATTCTAGACGGCGACAGCGTGTTCATCGGAAGCAACGACGGGCGGTTATATGAATTGGATGTCGCTTCAGGAAAAGCACGTGCCGTAGTCCAACTTACCGAACGCATCGTCAATAGAATCCAGATTGGTCATTCCCCGGATGGGAAACGGCTGTTGTATGTGCCCACGCATGTCGGAGAATTGTATAAAATGAAAGAACTATGAGACGCCACCCGCCCTTCCTCTACCACTTCTTCCACAACGAGACACGCGACCGTACTGAGAAGGGGCTGGTGCATATTCCAGCGGACCGGGAACTCTGGCCGGAGTCGTGGAAAAAAATCTATTATAAGGAGTACCCATTCTTCGTGCCGATACCGCTTCCAGATGAATCAGGTCTTCTGCTTGATACACTGCTTCCGAAACGGGTATCCGGTAGTGGAGCTCTATCCAACAACATCCTTTCGCTTCAAAAGCTGTCGTACATACTACGGGCCGGATATGGTTTACAGGATGACGGAAAACTTCCTGGGCGTGAGGAGAACCGGACGGTTCCTTCAGCGGGCAAACGCTACCCGCTCGAACTATATATTATGCTTTTCAAAAACATACCGGAATGCGCATCGGGCACCTATCACTACGGCATCCGCCAGCATGTGCTTGAACCAATTGCTCCCGCAGGAGATTTTCCGCCTGAGAAGCTTGCACGCTTCTCACCGCAACAGCAAGAACAGCTGCGCGGTGCAAACGGCATGCTCTGCGTAACAGCCGTTTTCGACCGAACGACCCATAAGTACGGAAGCCGCGGCTACCGGTACATCCTGATTGAGGCGGGACACGTGGCGCAGAACGTCCTCCTAGCCGCCGCAGAGAAAAACCTGCGACTTCTCCCCGTTGGCGGCGTTGAAGATGGGGAGATTGAACGGGAACTGGGGCTCACGAGCTCAAAGGAACAGTTGATCTATGTGCTGTACTTTTGATTCCTAGCGTCTATGCACCACGAACCTTCTCGGCTATTTAATCAACAGGGATACCTGCCGCTACGCGAGTATCTTGACGACATACGCTCTATGCAGCGCAACGGACCGTGGACACTCCCGCTCGGAATCGGCGACCGTATGCATTTGTTTTTCCTTTCCTTGGTAGAGCGATTTTCATGGTTTTCGGATACGCTTTTCGTCGCCCACCCGTATCCGTGGAGTCCCGCATACTCCGTTATCATTTCCTACCTGAAACGACACGCCATGTTCGATGGTGCGGTGGAATTGAGCATCCGTTTCCACGGCTATTTCTCGTACTATTTCAAGAAAGACGTCTCCCGAGATGGTCGGACTTGGGAGGTAACCGGGCAAGGAGTAGCGAAAGACAAAGCAACGGCTCTCTCGAAATCAATAGGCGAGATGATTGAGCGGATGGCGTCCGGAGTGCATGACGAGAATAAGAATATCCTCGTCGCCTCTGCAAACGCGTTGATGCTGCACCACCAAATCCTATACCCGCCGAAGTATCATCGATTCTTGGAGGTACAGAAAGCCGCTTGCAAGGGACTCCATCGCGATGCATCCGCCCTGCTTGAATGGGTCCAGGGAGAAAATGTGCTGACCGGTGAAAAAACGTTTTTGCCGAGACAGATGACCTCGTGGTTTTACGGATCTAGAAACGGGAAAGAACTCATGCTACACCCCACGACAAACGGATCGGCTTGTTACTTCACGCGCGAGGGTGCTGTGTTGCGCGGACTATTGGAAACAGTGCATCGTGATGCATTCCTGGTGCACTGGCTGACGCGGACATCCCCAAACGTTGTCGACCTGAGAACCTTGCCTGAGGAGCTCTCTGCGCTGGTGAACGTGTTTGAAGCGAGCGGGTTATCCATACGCATACTTGACATCACTTCACTCCCCCTCCCTTCAATATGCATTGTCGCGACAAGCGACATGGCGGCAGAGCCACAAGTGGTCATCAGCCTAGCCGCCGGTCTCACGTTTTATGAGGCGATTCGAGATGCGCTTCAAGAAATGGTCACTTGCGCCGGTTCCTTCCAGCTCAAAATAACGGAGGAGGTCGAGCGCGAGCTCGCTAATCACACCCCGTTCGTTTCCGACATAGGCAAGACGGCCCGGCAGCTTTACTGGCGAGGAGCGGAACGTGTGAACGAATTCAAATGGTTCGTCTCTGGAGACTCGGTTCCGTATCAATCTTTGACGACGAGAGACCTCCGTGACGGAGAGAGCGACGGGGAGAGACTCAAAGCAGCGCTTGCGGCGATGCAGCAACTTGACGAAGGATACGCACCTATCGTGTATTATCCGAAAAATCGCGTCATTGAACGACTCGGAGTGATTATTGCCCAGGTCTATATACCCAAGGCGTTCCCGTTTTACCTCGTAGAGAAATATGGAACTTTTGATAGCGACCGATTGATGGAGTTCGCACGCTCGAAAGGAGTCGCATCTTGGGAACTGAACCCCGCGCCGCATCCTTTTCCTTAAATATAGAACAACAAACTCCTGTGCATAACCGCACAACATGGATCTGCCGCTAGGGTATATACTTACTCACATGGTTCAGAGAGCACACAAACGTACACTGTTTCTTATCGGAATCCTGTTCGCCTCAATCGCTGGCGTTGCAGGCAGCTATTTACGTTCAAATTACTCGAAAGGGGATTCGCTTTTCTTGCCGAATGTGGCGCATGCGGACGCTGCAAATTGGAATTGGGCAGTTGGGAGCTCCGGCGATGGGTGCGGAGGATGCAGCGGAGACGCGAGCGCTGATGGGTGTGCCGATAGCGGCAGCGACAGCGACGGCTGTTGTTGCTATTAGTGTCTAGCTCAATACTGAAGATGGAGAAATCGCGACCAATGCAGAAAATCATCGTAGTCATTGCAGTGCTTGCAGTAGTCGCGGTCCTAAGTGGCGGTGGGTATTACTATTACCAACAGACCGTTCTGTTGCCGCGGCAGGAGGCGCAGGTACGCACGGACGCCTATCAAGCAAGCCTCTTGCGTGACGAACCAGCAACGCTGCAAGATATCCTTGTACAAGACATTGGGAACGGGAAGAACAACGCGTACACAAAATCAGACGCATACTTTGTCACGCATCGCTTCTTTGATAACGGAGGAAATATTTATGAGATATACGATTTTGTGAATGCTAATCCGGAACTGGCGTTCATGAAGGAAGCCGAGAGCATCTACCCGGATACTTTCAAGCAGATTCAAGAGCGCACTATCCCAACCGTATTTTCTAATGCCGGCTTTTACGCATACCTTGCCTACCTTGAGGTGCTGGACAAGCACGGATACGCGGGTGTCGCCGCCCTGAGTACGGCTGCCAACCAATACGCGAAACTGGGGTATTTCTCGATACTCGGTAAACGAGAGAAGGCGAGCGGCGAACCGGACCCGGGAAATTATCAATATGTCATCTTTGACGCAAAAAAGGCGGTGCGGTTTGCAGATGAAGCAGGCCCCGACATTGTGAGAATACTGGACGGAGTAACCGCTTCTGGTGAGATTCTAGAGCGCGATGTTGTGGTTGGCTTAAATCAATATGCATCCGCAACACGATACCTGGAAGCACTCGGTGCCCCGTTTTCGCCGGTGCGTCCGGCAGACCAGGTGTTCTCATTCGTCGTAAACTACTCGTATCGGTACGTTCCGGAGTTGCATTTATTCACTTCCCTGACAAATGCTTCTACGCTCCTGTTATTCGCATCAAGTACACCGACGCAGATACGCCAGGCGCTTTTCCCGCTTATTGACTACATTGCGCAAAACAAAGAACCGGTCGGTATCCTCGCCAAACTCGTTGCGGCAAAGAACGAACCGAAAGCGGAAACTATTGAAGACGTGAATTTCGACGTGTATGGAAAGCGCAATATGGTTTTACTTGCGGGCGCCGTACCGGAATTTAAAGCATGGCTTATACAGAACGGCTGGGTCGAAGCTGATTTCACCTCAAAATAAACAGGAAGGATTGTCATGGGATATACTGGGAGTATGCGGGTATTCAGTTTTCCCTATCTCTTCCTCGCCGCAGCAGTGGCGCTCGCGACATTCTCTATAACCGCGTTCTTCAGCTACATTCCGTACACCTATTCCCTCTTTTCGAATTCGTCGGTGTCCTTCGCGCGCGCCCTCGAACTCACCATCGGGCTTTTCGCCTTCTCGATAGAAAAAATGCCTCTCATATCTCTTTCCCACGCTGCGCTCACGTCGCTTCTAATCGGCATAAACGTCGCGCTGCTTTCGTTCTATGTCCGCCGGTTCGGCGGCGCGCCTTCTACCAGAAATATGGCGAGCGGCACCTTCGGCGGTGCGCTCGCTCTCGCGATGGCGCTCTTCGGTTTCGGGTGCCTCTCGTGCGGCTCAATATTTTTTGCATCACTCTTCACTGCGCTCGGCGGCGCCGGCCTTCTCGCCGCCGTACCTTATCTTGGCGTCGGCGTGAGTCTGCTCGGTATCGGGCTCCTTACCCTGTCGGCAGTGCTTCTTGTGCGGGCTATCAATACACCTGCCGTCTGCTAGAGACCAGAGAGCTGATCGATGTCCTCCTGGAAGTCTGCGGCATACCGCATCACGTTGTCGCCGTACGGCGCGAAGGCAGGATTCCGGTAATACCCTCCGGCGAAGTACCGGAGCGCGGCAGTGCGTTCTGCCGAGGGCGTCTGGGTCGCGGCGCCAAGGTCTGTCATGTAAAGCGCGATTGCGGTGAATGCATCAAGGTTGTCCCAGGGATTTGCCGGTGAACCCGCGTGCCCGGCAAGCTTCGCGATCCGGACCTGATACGACGTCCACGTGGAGGGAATGAACTGTGCAGGACCCATTGCCCCGCCATAACCGGTCGATTGCGGACAGGAGACCGGCATGGCGAACGGGTCGAAACCGAGGGCGCCGGTGATGGCGATGAACGGGTCGACATCGCGTGTCCCCTTCATCACGCCCCGTATGGGCGTGCCGGTGTTCTTACCTTTGCCGTCTCCCTTATGAGGACTATTCGTGAGGAGGCACTGCCCGACGTTCGCACCGAGATTGGTTTCCTGTTTGAGGATGCCGAGAATAAATGCCGGGCGGATGCCCGTTGCGGCTCCTGCCTGCTTCGCGAGCATGATAGCCGTCGGGAGCGGTATCTGCCCGCCGCCGCCGGCGAGCGAGAAGAGCTCGCTCCGGATCTGCGCGGCGGTCTTCCTGTTTGTCGCGATAATCTTCTGATAGTTCGCTTCAAGACCCTTAGTCTGTGCGAGCAATTTCTGTTTCTCCTGTTCGCGCGCCTGGAGCGACTGCTTGGCGACTTGGGCAACCTGGCGCAACTGTTGCTGTTCGGCGAGCCGTGCCTCGAGTGCCTCTTTCTCGGCTTCGGTCGAAATGCTCGTCTGTTCGATCTCGTTGAAGGAGGCCGCGAGCGACGACTTAATGGAGGTGAAGGCGTCGAGATCGCTGAAGAAATCTGAGACGCTCTGCGAACCGAGCGCAACGCTGATAAACGAATAATCGTCGATCATCTGCGTCCGTCGCAGTATCTGCGCGAGCGATTCCTTCTCCGCTTCAAGCTTCGCCGAGAGCTTGGTGAGCGTCTGGTTGCGCACGCCGATATCGCCGGAGAGCTTGGTGATGGCGATATTGATCGCCTGTATCTGAAGCTGGGCTTTCTTTATTTCCGCATTAAAGGCGTTGACCTGGGTCTGAAGCGTCTGACGCTGACCCTGAGCGATGTCCAAGAGCTGCTGCTGCGCGGCTATCTGCCGCTCGACATCGTCCAACTGGTTCTGGAGATCCTGCTGCCGCTGTGTGACCGCCTGCGCCAGGCTATTCTGTGCGAACGTCGCGGCTGGCGCGATACAGAGCGCACCAAGGAACAGGAATACAAAAAGGAAAAACCGGCGCATTGTCTGGTTATGGTATCACGTTTGAAAATTGAGAAATTCGGGTTTAATTGATTGTAAATTGATAATTGAAAATTATTCTGCTGGTGTTTCTGTCTTTTCTTCTTCCTCCTTACCCTTCTTTTCGACTTCGATTGAAGCGATATCCGCCGGCGCGACGACCTCCTCCTTTTCCTCAACAATTTCCTGCACCAGCGCGACGACTTCTTCAGGCTCGCTAACGAGTTCGACGCCCGCCGGGAGGACGAGATCGCGCACGTGGATGCGGTCGTTAATTTCTGCAAGTACGGAAAGATCGACCTCGATGTTGTGCGGAAGGTTCATCGGGTCCGCCTCGATCTCGATCTCATGAAGCACCTTCACGAGGTTCGCCCCCTTCTCCACGGCCGGCGAAACGCCCTCAAAGACGAGCGGAATAGCGACCTCAACCTTCTTCCCCTTGGTCACTGCATAGAAATCGATGTGGCGTGGAAGGCTGGTGAGCGGATCGAGGACGACTTCGTGGATGAGCGTCGGCAAAGGCGCACCAAGACCCTCCAAGGAGACAATCGTCGCTTCACCCGCTTCGCGCAAGACCTTCCCAAAAGCGACTGCCGGAACCGTGATCGGCGTCGACTCGTGATGCGCGCCGTACACGACTGCGGGGATGGAGCCGGCGCGGAGAAGCGCCGGCGCGCCGGCGCGCGGGTCATCGCGCGTTTATTAAGAAACAGTAAGC
>CAYJLK010000001.1:74522-85315 GCA_964371445.1 uncultured Candidatus Saccharibacteria bacterium | reverse complement strand
TGGTGGCGGCGCCTGCCTCCGTGGGGGGGGTGGGCCGGGGGGGGGCCCCCGCGCCCCCGCGCCGGCGCTCTTCTCATCGCGCTTTTCTACAGAAAGCGTAAGCATAGTAGGCGCACTATACCGTACCCGTTCTTATACCGCAACGTTCCCCTTCAAACGCCGAGCGCTGCAGAGACCTTAGCGAGGCGCGCGAGGAAGGCGGCGCGAGCGGCTGGAACATTCTCTTCCTTCCCTTCCCACACCGAAAGCGCCTCCTCCTGGAGCGCCCGCGCATACGAGAACGTGAGCGGCCATGGGGCATTCGCCTCTTTCGCTCTTCGGGTTATCGCGGCGAGATTCTCGGTCGCCGTCTCCGGATCCTGTCCGCCCGAGAGGAAGACGATGCCCGCTATCTGTCGCGGCACGCTTCTAAGAAGCGCATCAACCGTATCGAGCGCCACCTCCTCCGGCGTATCCTTCTTCCCGCTGTCGCTTCCCGACAGCGCCATCGAGGTCTTCAGGATGACGCTCGCACGGTCGACTGAATGCTCTTCGAGCACCGAAAAGAGCGTCCCGAGCGTCTCTTCGATTGCCGTACGCGCTCGTGCGCGGCTGTGCTTCCCTTCGTGCAATACTTCCGGCTCGAGTATCGGCACAAGACCCGCTGTCTGCACCTCCTTCGCATAACTCGCGAGACGGATTGCGTTTTCGTAGAGTGCGGCGGTGCTCGGCAGCTCGTCGCCGTCGATGCGAATGCACGCGCGCCACTTAGTGAATACCGCACCCTGTTTTTTATACTGTGCGAGCCGTTCGGGAAGGTCGAGCAGGCCCTGAGTGATGAACTCGGAAGGACTTGCAGTCATCGGCTCGGCACCGAGGTCGACTTTCACGCCAGGAGCGATGCCGCGGGAAGCAAGCGAAAGGGGAAAGAGATTCTTGTCGTTCCCCTTCTCCAGGAGCGATTCTGAAAAAAGGATGACGCCTGACAGATAGCGCTCGATGCCTTCGGCATTCAAGAAAAGATCGCGGTAGTGCCGGCGCATCTCCGGACCGGCCGCAATGCCATACGAAGCGAGGCGTGTCGTCGCGGTATGCACGCTCTCATCGGCGGCGAGGATTCCCTTACCCTCCGCGAAAAATGAGCGCGCGATCGCGACAAGATCAGTCATGCAAATATTTTAACATGTCTGCGGAGCGCGGTGGGTGATTTTTGGGGCTCCGCAGGCTGACGAGACGAGGACTGAGCGATTTTTCAGCAGAAAAATCGCGTACCCAAAAATCACCTACTGCGCAGAGCATGGTAAACTCTCTGATATGGATTTCATCGCTATCGGCGATACGACGGTCGACGAGTTTATCAAGCTGAAGGAGGCGCACGTCTCGTGCGATATCAATCATCAGGATTGCACTATTTCCATGAAATGGGGCGACAAGATCCCCTACGAATCTTCCGTCCTAGTGCCGGCAGTCGGTAATGCCGCGAACGCGGCGGTTGCCGCCGCGCGCCTCGGTCTCACCAGCGCCTTCGTCTCAAATGTGGGGAAGGACGCATTCGGTGACAACATCCTCGCGACGTTTGCCCAAGAAGGCGTCGACACGCGCTACATCGCCGTCAACGAGCACATTCCGACCAATCACCACTATGTGCTGATGTACGAGGCTGAACGCACCATCCTCATTCGACATGAAGCCTATCCCTATATCATTCCGGAAAATTTCGTACCACCCAAGTGGATCTACCTCTCCTCGACCGGAGAACAGTCAGCGGAGTTCCATGCCGAACTTGCTGCATGGCTCATTGCACATCCGGAGACGAAGCTCGCTTTCCAACCGGGCACGTTCCAGATGAAAATAGGCAAAGAAAAACTCGCCCCGCTCTATGCCGCAACCGAATTCTTCGCCAGCAATAAAGAAGAGGCGGAACGGATTCTCGAAGTCGGCACGACCGACATACCGACGCTCTTGAAGGGTATCCGTGCACTCGGAACGAGCATCGTCCTCATCACCGACGGCACGAGCGGCGCCTACGCTTACGATGGATCCCTAATGCTGAAGGTTCCGATGTACCCCGACACACGACCGCCGGTAAGCCGTACGGGCGCGGGCGATGCGATGTCCTCGACAGTCGTTGCCGCGCTCGCGCTCGGCATACCGCTCCCCGAAGCGCTTCTCTGGGGACCGATCAACTCTATGGCAGTCGTGCAGGAAATCGGCGCGCAGAAAGGCCTCCTCTCGCGCGAAAAAATCGCGGACTATCTCGCGAATGCCCCCGCAGAATACGCAGTCACCCCCCTTTAATTCCTCAATATCGATTTCTGAAGCGGCGCATACGCCGCTTCACTGCCTCGAAACGCTTCGGTGACGATATCCGTCGTCGCGACATCGACGATAATCAGCGCCGCTCCTCCACCTATGATAGTAATAAACAGTATGGCGAAATAGGAGTTTATCCTCTCTTTCATGTATGCGTATTATACACGCGCGAGCGCGCGAGCCGCATCTGCGATATGGACAGCATCGAGTTCGTAGCGGGTCAAAAGCTCTCCGGGAGTACCCGACTGACCGAACTGATCCTTCACCCCAAGGAGCCGCATCGGGACGGGATGATTCTGCGAGAGAAATTCTGCGACGGCGCTTCCGAAGCCGCCTGCGACCTGATGTTCTTCGACGGTGACCACGCGGCCCGCCAGCAATGCCGCCTTCAGTATCGCCTCCGTATCGAGCGGCTTAATGGTCGGCAGATGGAGCACAAGAGACTCGACGCCGCTCTCGGCGAGCGCACGGGCCGCGACGAGTGCCGTGTAACTCTGCGGACCGGTGGCAACTATCGCGACTTGCGGATTCTCTGATGCATACAGCGTGAGCGCCTTGCCGATCTCAAACGGCGTCTTGTCGGTTGTGAAGACGGGTGTCGCCGCGCGCCCGAAACGAATATAAAAAGGTCCGTCGGTTGCCGCTGCCGCCGTGACCGCCTTCCGTGCTTCCTCGCTATCCGCGGGTGCGAGTACCGTCATGTTCGGGAGCATGCGCATCATGCCGATATCTTCGAGCATCTGATGCGTCGCGCCATCGGGACCCACCGAGACGCCCGCGTGCATGCCGCACACCTTGACCGAGATATTGTTGAGTGCGATGGTCGTACGTATCTGTTCATAATTGCGCCCCGGCGAGAACGCCGCATAGCTCGCGATAAAAGGAATTTTCCCAGCGGCAGCCATCCCCGCGGCGACGGTCGCCATATTCTGTTCGGCGACGCCCATCTCGATGAACCGCTCCGGAAATTCTTTTTGGAACCACAGAGCGCGCGTGCTCTCGGAGAGGTCGGCGCAGAGCACGACCACCCGCGCATCATTCTTCCCTGCTTCGACTGTGCCGGTGCCGAAACCGTCGCGGGTCGGCTTCTGTTCGATATCGTCCGCAAAGACCTTTGAGGAGAGCGCTGCGTCTGGATTAAGCATATTCGTGCGGGACCTTACCTCCCAGAGTGCGTATCTGTGTTAAGAATCGTTCCCCTTCTTCAGCAGTTGGCGGCTTGCCGTGCCAATGGTAATCAAATTCTATCTCGGGCACGCCTTTGCCGGGGATGGTGTGCGCGATGATCAGGGTCGGCTTTTCGTACACTGCCTTCGCCTCGTCGACGGCGGTGATGAATGCGGCGATATCGTTCCCGTTCACTTCGATGACATGCCAATTGAACGCGCGGTACTTCTCCGCCAAGGGCTCAAGCGGCATCACTGTTTCGGTCATGCCGTCGATCTGGATGTTGTTGCGGTCCATGATCGCCGTGAGGTTATGTAGCTTATTTTTCCCCGCAAACATCACCGCTTCCCACGTGTTCCCTTCCTGCTGTTCGCCGTCGCTCATGAGACAATATACTCGTTGCTTTTTTTCATCCATACGAAAGGCATACGCCATACCTGCCGCTTGCGAGAGACCCTCTCCTAAAGGCCCAGAGGTCGTCTCGAGGCCGGGCAGGCGTACGCGTTCCGGGTGTCCCTGGAGCCGGCTGTCGAGCGCACGCAGCGTGAGACATTCCTCAATGGGAAAATAGCCCGCGTGTGCGAGCGTGGCGTAGAGCACCGGGCAGATATGACCATTACTGAGCACGAGCCGGTCCCGTTCCTCCCAGCCGGGATTCTTCGCATCGTGACGCAAAATATGAAAATAAAATGCAGTGAAGATATCCGCCATGCCCAAGGGGCCGGCTGTGTGTCCGCTCCCTGCCGCAACAAGCATGCGGATTATCGTCTCGCGTATCGCCTCGGCGCGCGACTCAAGTCCCCGTATCTCGGTATCAGTAAGCATATGATTGTCGCCACTTCTCGCCCCGTAGCCAGCCGCGTCCGCGCGGCTGTGGTACCGGGGTCTCGCGTATCGCCTCAGCGCGCGATGCAAGCTCGTTACTCTCGTCGTCGGTAAGCATGTGCTTTTAGTATACCGTACCCATTTCACACTCCGAAGGAGCTTTTGAGCGCCTCAAGCGCCGTAAAGGAGGCAGCCGGATCGCGTGCCCGCAGGATGCCGGAACCCACGACAAGATTCGAGACGCCGAGCGAAAACAACTCTTTCGCATTCTCCAAAGAGACGCCGCCGTCGACCTGAAGCGGTAGTGACGGATAGATCCGGCGGAACGTCCGTATCTTTTCCATCACGCGCTTGTCAAACGGTTCTCCCTGCCGACCTATCTTCGCGATGCCCATGAACTGCACATACGCGATCTCATCGGCACAAGACCTGGCGAGCGCGGCGTTCGCTTCTACATTGAGCGCGAGACCGAGAGACACGACAGTGCCAAATGTACTTCGGATAGAAGAGAGGAGTTTCGGGAGATCGGCGGCGCTCTCAGTATGGATCGTGAGACGCGAGACACCCAGAGCGAGCCATGCTTTCACCGCGTCGAGGACGTCGAAACACATCAGGTCGACCTCGTATTCAATTCGTTCAAGCGAAGGGAGCATCTCGCCGCAGTCGAGCATCGTCTGAAATTCTTTCGGAGCAACATACGGCCACGAGGCCGGCGCAGCAAGGCGGCCGTCGACGACATCGATTTGTATGCGCGTGACAGAGGGTATGCGCTCGAGGAGTGCGAGTTTCTTCTCGAGATCGCTTTTTGAAACGGGGAGCACGGCGGGAACGACGATGCTCATATATATAGTATAAGATCCTAGAACTTTGCTAGGCGGCGGCTGTGGCGCGGCGAACTAGAAAAAGGCGTTTCGAGGAATATGCGCACCGCTTCGTCGGCTTCATTTCCCGACACGAAGCGAGCACCGATAGAGAGCACGTTCGCGTCGTTATGCCGGCGCGGCAAACGCACCGCGTCATATCCGTCTTCGGAATGGCCACCTTCGATATCGAGCGCGGAGGTCACGCGCATCGGTCCATAAAATACCGCGGCGCGGACGCCGGGTATGCGATTACAGCACATCGCTTCGCCTTGTCCGCTTCCTCCGACGACGATACCGCGCGTGTCCGGAGAGGCTGCGACCTTCCGTGCGAGAAGCGTCATGACATCCGGATAATCATCCTCCGGGTCGAGCGTGTGAGCGCCCATATCCTCGATCTCATACCCGAGTGTGCGGATATGTTCGATGAGCGCGTTCTTCAGCGCGAATCCGGCATGATCGGCAGCAATAAATATGTTAGTCATTCTGTACCCTCTGCCGTTGCGGCGGCGATCACGTGACGCACCAGCGATTCCGTGTATCCCATCTCGTTATCGTACCAGGCGAGCACCTTCACGAGATTCCCGTCCACCACGCGGGTCATCGAGAGGTCGGCGATCGACGCGCACGGTTCGCCGACGATATCGCTTGAGACAAGCTCCTCATCGGTCGTTTTGAAAATACCCTCCCAGCGGGCTGCCGCTGCGGCGCCGCGCAAGGTCTCATTCACCTCTTCCTTCGTCGTCGAGCGCTTCGCGATGAACGTAATGTCCGCGATAGACCCTGCCGCCACCGGCACGCGCAGACTGATGCCGTCGAACTTGCCGGCGAGCGAGGGATACGCCTCGGTCACCGCTATCGCCGCACCGGTCGATGTCGGCACGATATTCTGCGCCGCCGCTCTTCCCTCCCGCATATCTTTTTTCGACGGACCGTCCACGATGGATTGCGAAGCAGTATACGCGTGCGCGGTGGAGAGGACTGCCTTCTCGATGCCTATCGCCTCGTCGAGAATACTGATAATCGGGCTCGCTGCGTTCGTCGTGCAGGAGGCATTGCTCGTCATCTGGCACGTCTTGAAGCGGTCTTCATTCAGACCCACGAGCACCGTTGCACCGAGATTCGACTCCTCTTTCACGGGTGCGGTGATGACGACGCGCTTCGCACCCGCCGCGAGGTGCGCCTGCGCCTTCTCATAGCTGGTGAAAAATCCGGTAGCCTCCACAACGACATCAATCTCCAATTCTTTCCACGGGAGCGCCGCCGGATCCTTCTCCGAAAAGAACTTCACCGCCTTCCCGTCAATCATCAGCGCACCCGCGCCGGCGCGGGCTTCGACAGAAAACGGCGCGCGGCCGTACACCGTGTCGTACTTGAGGAGATAGGCGAGATTGTCGAGCGAGCCGAGGTCGTTTATGGCGACTATCTCAATGCCGCGTCCGGCGCTCCGCCGCACGAACGCCCGCCCTATCCGGCCAAAACCATTTATCGCTACTCTGATTGTCATGGGTACAAAATTAAGAATTATGAATAGACCCATTATAGCCCATGCAAACTTCCTGTTTCTTCAACTTGGGGGTTTCACCCCCAAGTGGCTACTCAAGCAGGAAATCCTCAATACCCTTCAGCTCCAATTTTCTTTTCATAATTGACCTTAAAGATGAGAGCGCGAACTCCTTATATTCGTGTCTGTTCCTAAATTGTCCAAGAACAATCTCCTTCTCGCATATCCCGTTAATCTTATCGTCTATATATTCATCCCAGCTCGACCGGCTCCGCACCAACTTGGGGGTTTCACCCCCAAGTTGGTGCGCTCGATCATTCAGATTAACGTAGCCACTCAAGTGTAAAAGATATTCGTTCGAGTCGACGTGTACGCTCTTAAAAACGCCCTGAAATAACGAACCGCTTCGTTCGTATTTATTGTTGAAATACGAAGTGTACCCTCCCATCCTCTTCATAAACTCGCTGATACCTCCGTCGACCAGCTGCTCAAGAATGAAGTGGAAATGGTTTGGATTAAGACAATACGCAACAAAGTTCACCAATCTTTCCGTCAACTTGGGGGTTTCACCCCCAAGTTGACGGAACGAATTTTCGTAGAGACTACCGATCGGATCAACAACGTTGAATTCAATCAAACTCTTAAAAAATCTCTGCATATCTTGTTCGTCCTCAAAAATGATTCTTTTATCAACACCTCTGTTGAAGACGTGATATAACTCACCGGTCGCAAAGTTGTTTATCTTTTTGCCCATTTCTCAATCTTATCAAGGCTCCACTTGGGGGTGAAACCCCCAAGTGGATAAGAACGCGGTGGATTAGCGGCCGAGGTTGTAGAGCGCCTTGACCTCGGTGGCAGAAAGGGCGCGGTTGTAGACCCGGACGTCGTCGAGTCTCGCGTTTAATTTTCGATTGTTGGCGCCGCCTATCTCTCTGCCTATATTTGCATTGTCTGTCTGATTGACGGTACCCGAGGGGAACGTCGGGGAGTTCTGTGTGTCTAGAGCGCCGTTTTTGTAATAGACAAGTTTGCCTGTGGACCGGCTGAATACCGCCACCCAGTGTTGCCAGCTGTTGAGCGGAACCGTGTTGACCGAGCAAGAGGCGCCGCTAGTGTTAACGTCGAAACCTGTAGTTCCGTCAGCAAAGTGCGAGCACAACAAACCAGAAGCCGTGGTGTACGAGACTGCCCAGCCCTTGTCCAAACCGGCGACCCACGGGCGTGAACCGATGACTTGCGGATAATCCCCTGCACCGGTTCCCAACCGGTAAATCCAGAAACCGACCGACCAATCGCCGGTCAGGGGTTGGAGCGACGCACTGTTCGACACAGAGATGTAGTTCGTAGAACCATCGAATTTCAGCGCCTGGCCGATCTTGCCGATGGCGGGCGAGGTAGAGGTACTCATATTGACGAGCGAGCCGTTGTTACCGGAACCGCTTCGGTCATAGGCGGTGCCAGTGCCCCAATTCACGTCTTTGCCATCAAAGGACCAGAGGCCCACGAGCCCGCTCGTGAGCGAGCCACCTGCGGTGTTGGTGGAGGCGTTCACCACCACCGCAGTAGATTTATAAAGCGCGGCGACCTCTGCCGCCGACAGCGCGCGATTGTACACTCGGGCGTCGTCGATGGAACCGTTAAATGGGAAGTTCCACGTCACTCCATCGTTAGAGCTGGCGCCGATGAACTCTCCTGTAGTATTCCCGGCATTAAGGCTAAGCGCTCCGCTTTTAACGGAGACACCATTTACATATATAGTTGTAGTAACACCGTCTGACACAAAGACAACATGGGACCATGCGCCGGTCGTTAAGACAGCTCCCGTCGTAGAGAGATCAGCGCTACTGGATGGCGAATAGCCCAGAACCGATAATCCAGCAGTAACTCCGGTATTCCCTTTGACACTAAAAATCCAGTTATTAGTAGAGTACAAAGCTGCGCTTCCAGACGCTAGAAAATCCTGACGGGATGTCATGCTTGAAGCTGGTTTAATCCAGGCCGAGACCGTGACAACACTCGTTCTTGCTGCCGGGACAGACGCTCGTATGAATTGATTTGATCCATTGAAACTGAGAGCCTTGCCGAGTTTGCCGGTGGTCCAGGTCGGACTGCCCACGAGCGTGCCGGTGTTGCCGAGGCCGCTCGAGTCGTTTGCGCGGGTGCCGGTGCCCTCGTTAAAGGTCCAATGCCCCACGAGGCCGGTCTTGGTCGGTGCCTTCGTGGTCGTCTGCGGCACCGCCGCGCGCGCAGTGGCGGTGCTGGTGTTGGTCATCGCTTTCAATTGTGTGTCGGTCAAAGCCTTCTTCCATATCTTCACATTGCGAACCGTTCCATATAATTCGTATCCGGACCCTGGCGAAACTAAGGTCCCTATTTTTATAGTTGACGGTGAGCCCCAAGTGCCGGCATACGCAGTAGACGTCACCTGGACTCCATTCAAAGATAATCTTTTTGTCCCGCTGGTTTGCCATGCCACTACCGCTCTAACACCACTCGTCCAGTCGACAGTATTTCCTGCGGTCATCGAAAATAAGCCATCCCACGTTTCAAGCGTAGCTGGGTTAACGGCAGAACTTTTATTTATTAAATTCCCCATACTATTAAAACCGATAACCCAACCTCTCTGAAGAGCGGCTGCTCTAGCCTCTGCATACGCCGTCCCCGCAGTCATGCTTATATTCCCGCTTTCTTGATAGGTTAAAAAGTCAGCGTTGCGCGCGACCGAGCCGGTGGTGGTGGGGATATAAGAGGAGGCGAAAGCTCCGACTTCATTTTGAGCTCCCCATACCCACGCGTATTGTGTAGCAGTGGAGCTGAACACTGCGTCAGCATTCGAAAACTTCAGGTCAAGATATTGATTGGTGATGGTAGCGCCCGTAGTGTACGTAATCGAAGCCCGATACCACCCGTTCGGGAGGGCTGTGATAGATGAACTCGTGAGCCCCGAGCCCTTCGTACCTACCACGCCATTTTGCAGATCGAACCAGGCGGTGCCTTGTGCTGAGGTAAGCCCGTCGACTGCGATTGCCCGAAGGTACATCCAACGGTCCGTCCCATACTTGGCGTAGACCGTAGAGGTATATGTTGTGTTAATTGCCCACGCGGAGGCGGCATACCTGAATCCATCATCACCAGTACCATTCACTGTCACTCTAGTAGCGGTTGTCGCGCCATTCGGTGATACCGCATCGTTATTAATGAGAGAGACAGCGCCGAAAGCCCAATTGGTAGTCAATCCATCGCTACCGGTAAAATTATTCGTCCGAGCGCCCTCGGCGAGGTAGCCGAGGGGGCCGGTGGTATCGGTGGTCGCGCTTGAGGCACCGGCGGCAGACGAGGTGATGCGCGCGCCAGTGCCGGCGGTGACCACGTTGCTCGCGACCGTGTTGCCGTTAGTGGTATTGAAATATTTGACGCAGTCCACGCCCGCGCCGTGGTACGGCGCGGGCAAAACACCGCAGGAGACATACTCTGACGGGTTGGTATTCGATTGTCCGGTCACTTCTTCCCACAAAACTCCGGAGAATTTTACCGTGGCTGCACCAGCTTGAGAAACGAGAACTGCTCCACTGGAGTTAGCAGCAGTAAACAAGATAGAATAACGAGCCCACGAAGTCGTGACAGCAACACTTCCCCCTGTCCCCAATCCGTCGGTGAACATTATAAATTCACCTCCCGCAGACCCCTTTGCCCAAATGGATGCACGATACATTTTCCCTACGACAAAAACCGAACCAACAGTCTTCCCTTCATAAACAGCATCATTGCTTATTACTGTTGATTTAGACGTACCCGCCGGATAATCGCTCGTATCCAAAGTAACGCTTGTTGGCGAGCCGTAATTAGTCCATCCTGTATAATTTTCGCTATTTCCCGTAACGAGGTTTCCCACCCGCCGCGCGCCGGTGAAGCGCGCTTCGCCCGAGAGGACATTTTTTATTAGCCCCTCCCAATCTTGCACGGTTGCGATTGAGGCGCGAGTGAAGGTGGGGTTGCCATACCCTGCTTGGAGCTTGAGCGAGTTGGTGAGGTCAGCCTGGAAGGCGGGTTTGAGCGAAGCCTGGATTGTCGGGGCGCCCGGCCCCCGCGCGGGGGGGGGGGGGGGGGGGGGGGCGGCCCGTGTTTTTTTGAAACAATTTTTTTTT
>CAYJLK010000001.1:41677-74512 GCA_964371445.1 uncultured Candidatus Saccharibacteria bacterium | reverse complement strand
GGTTTGCTCTCCGGTGTTTGTCGCGCGCCCCGTTCCGCCGCCGGGGCGACGGTGAGGGCGAGCAGGACGACGATTGTTAGTCTCAACATTTTGTATATAAAAAATTGCATACCTTATATAGGTTCCGTGGAGGTCGCTGCGACCTGTGGAGAGCTTATCGAAGCGAGAACGGTAACAAGGCGGGAGACGCTTCCCGCGTTCCCTGCCGCGTCGGTCGCGGTGTAGGTGAGGGTGTAGAGACCCTCCGTCGCAGTGTCGACCGCACCGGTTACGACAACGCTCGCGGTGAGGTCGCCGTCCGTGTCGTCAAGCGCGGTGGCGCCCGGGTCGGTGAACGTGTCCCCTACCGCAAGCTCGAGCGCCGCCGCGCCGGTAAGCGTCACCACCGGTGCAGTCGTATCGGTCGGGGCTGGCGGCGCCGGCGGCGTGCTTGTCGAACCGTCGGGGTTGCCCACGATGACCGAGCGGAGCGCGGTCGTCGCGTTCCCTGCCGCGTCGGTCGCGCGGTACGTGATGATGTGAGTTGTCTCGCTCGACGTGGTTATCGTAGACGAATCGGCGGGCTGTTCGACACCGTCCACGTAGATGGCGACGGGGACAGAGGCGTCCGCATTATCGGTGACCGTCACACCGGGCTCGACGAAGGTTCCCCCAACGGCGAGGCGGAGCGGGTTGTCGCCGAGAAGCGTAATCGCCGGGGCGACAATGTCGGGACCGCTCGACTGCGAGACACCCGGCGCGCCGTTTGGCGTACTCGTCGCTATCTGCCCCTCCGTCTGGACGAGGAAGTAGTCGAAGGAGACGTCCGTCACCTGCGGCGAAGAGAGGATGACGCGGAATGAGCCAGCCGCCTTGTCGCTCACCCACCAGCTGCCGGTGATCTGTGAGTTGAAGGTGATGAAGACTTTAGTAGAAGGCATGACCAGAGAATTGTTCACCTGGGCGACCGTGTTCCCCGCCAAGATGCTGACCGAGCCTGCGGAGCTTGTGCCGTCGGCATCCTTTGAGGCGACGAGCTGGCGGAAGACGAGGGTGTTGAATTGGGCGATACCCTTCTGGATGAGTACGCCGAAGCCTTCAAGCACATTCGCAAGCGTCGACGAGGAGAGTGAGATAGTACCGGAAGCAGAGGAGATTGCCCCGCTCTCAAGTGCCGCGAGACGCTCTTCGAGCGAGGCGACGCGCGTCTCAATGGCACTGAAGCGTGCAGCAAGCGCCTGGGTGGCAGCGAGGTTGAAGGTGGCGAGCTTGTAGATGTCGACGCCCTTGCCGTCAGCAGAGAGGATCTCAGGGGCGATGGTCTGGGTGTCTTCACTGATGAGCCCGAGGCGGAGCGGGTTGCTTTGGTCTTCGAGGGTGTACCGGTACGTGGCGACCTTGAGGGCGACGAGCTGGTCGAGCATGTCGTCGGTGGAGCTTGCCGAGGCATAGGTGATGTCCTTCTTGGCGGTCTTGGTGGAGGTGTTGACGAAGGCGATGGCGGCGATGTCACCGATGACTTCAAGGGTGTGGCTTGGGGTGCTGGTGCCGATGCCGATGCGCCCCGCGACATCCACGGAGAGAACCGTGGATGTCGTGGCGCTTTCCATCCATCTTGTGCGGGAGTCGAGTTCTTGCGTAGCGCCCGCGAGTACGGCGGTGAGCTTGCTGTAGTCGAGGTTCTTGTATCCAGCGGTGTCGGTGATGACCAGCTCGGGGAAGATAGTCTCGACCTCTTGTGCGATGAAGCCGAGAGAGGAAGAGGTGCCGACGTTGTATGTGCCGTTCCAAGCGAAGCGGACAGGGCGCATCTGGTTGACGAAACCAAGCGAGTCGGTGAGGGTAACGACATTGGTCTTGAGGCGGGCATCAGAGATGGCGGCGGTGTTGTCGGTGCAGGCTTCGTCGGCGTTGAGGTCGAGACAGACGGTGCCTTTGACGTCCAATAACGCATCTGGGGTGGTGTCACCGATGCCGACGTTGCCGTTCGCACCAACTACGAAATTCGCTCCATCGGCAGACGTCGCCTTTATAAGATATCCGGATGATGAGGTCTGAATCTGGCGCAGCGTTAAAACATCTTTGTTGTACCGCTGCTGCTCCAGATACATTAAGTTTGAATCAGCGTTATTGCTTGTAACAAAACGCACCAATCCTGTAGCTCCGGCCGCGGCGGCGCTGGAATCAGACAAAACATCCAACTTCGCTCCCGGACTCGTCGTCCCGATGCCGACGTTGCCAGAGCTGTTCCAGTTCAACACCGGAGTCCCCAAAGTCCCGAGAGTACCTCCATAACCCAATGCCCAGGTGTTAGCAGCTGAACGCAACATAAATCCGTAGTTAGCATCTCCTCCTGAGGCACCCGCGAAGAAGTTGCCTACCGTATTTCTAGAATACATAGCACCATCCGTTATCAGAGTGCCGTTTACATTAAGTTTCGCGTCAGGCGTCGTCGTCCCGATGCCGACGTTGCCACTGCCTAAAATAGTCATTGCATTCACAGGAGTTCCCTTTACTCTCATGCGGAAATTCATTGCGGCAGTTGCGCTGTCGTATCGTGAATCAATGTTTTCTGATGTTTGTCCACTGTCGTCATGCCATAAACTCAGACCACCACTTGTATCTGCCCCGTTGTAGGAAATCAAAAGTCCCTTTGTATAACCATAACCGGATGTCCCAGCGTTCAAAGACAATAAAGCAACTGGGTCCGTCGTCCCGATGCCAACTTCTCGTGCAGCATCAATAGTCATCGCTGCGGTGCTGTTCGTGAAGAAAGATAGGTTGGTCGACCCATATGTCCCGATATTGAACGAATTTGCTCCTCCATAGCTCGTGTTGCTTGAACTGTTCTGGCGCACCCCTCCAATCGCCCACCCGGTATCATTACCCCAAAGAGCTTCCGTAGCGGCACTAGAACCAGCATTAGCATTACGGAATCTGGGGCCATTGTTGCCGTTAGAATCTGTAGCAACTTCCAATATATCTGACGGATTTGTTAATCCGATACCAACCCTACCGTTCGCATCGATAATAAACGGCGTGTTATCGGGCGAAGTCGAATCGCCCACGACGAAAGCGGGGGTAGAGCCGGTGCCTAGATCGACAGAGAGCTTCCCCCACGGCGTCGTCGTCCCGACGCCGACGTTGCCGGAGGAATCTATGCGCATCTTCTCCGACCCGGTAACAGAAAAACCTATGTGCGAAACGTCACCGAATATTCCCGTATTAACAGACCCTGCGTTAAAAGAGTAACTAGGCGACGATGCTGTCCCAGGCTTGGCAACGAGTTGAACTGAGCTATCAAAATTTGCATAGTTCGCTTGAATGGTAAATTTGGTGGCTCCGGCACGCACAAATTGCATATCCCCACCAGACTGCAAATAAAATCCCGAGTTAACGGAGCTGGAAAAGCCATACCCCGGGGCGGAAGCACTCCCGCTCGAAGCCAATATCTGCCCTGCGCTCATTGTTAAATTATTATTAAGCAGGGTGGTTCCATGCACAGACAATGCGGCTGAAGGACTCGTCGTCCCCACACCAACATTCCCCCCGTTTGTCACGATGAAGTTGGTGGCGGTTGAGGAGCCAATGACGAATGCGGGGCCGGTGAGTCCCGCGGTCGGATTGATCGAGAGCATCGCCCATGGAGAGGAGGTGCCGATGCCGAAGCGTACAGCAGCAAAGTCGGTCGGGAGCGATGCTGCGCTAGATGTCGCATTCATGATTCCGAAGAAGCTGTTGCCAATGTTTAGGAAGTTGGACTCGCTGGTTGACCTGCCGAGGCCGGCGTTGTAACCGATCAAAATGTTGTTGGAGCCGGTAGTGATATTACTGCCGTTGGTATTCTGCACGCGGCCCAGCATTATGTTGTCGGTACCGGATGTGACATTGTTCAATGCCTGGTAACCAATGGCGATATTGTATGAACCAGTGGTGGCGGAAAGAAGCGGTTGATAGCCAAGAACGGTGTTATATGAACCCGACGTTAAGCTTTGTGACGCAGCAGCACCTATGGAGGTGTTGCCAGAACCGGTAACGGTGCCATTACTCATCACAAGACGACCGATGGCCGTGTTGTTGGCGCCAGTCGTGAGGACCTTGAGAGCCTGGTACCCGATGGCAGTGTTGCCAATACCAGTGGTAAGGGCGTTGAGAGCCTGGTACCCGATGGCAGTGGTGTACACCGCTGTCGCGCTCGTGGTCGCGTTCTGCCCGCCTGCGTCAAGGCCGAAAATCGTAGCGAAATTCGTGGAAGACGCGTATGCGAGGAGATTCCCTGCCTGCTTGTAGCCGCTGTACTGGTCTGTGTTGATGAATCCCGCTACGTCTAGTTTGTATGCCGGACTCGTCGTCCCGATGCCGACGTTGCCACCCAAGAATACCGCCGCTGAACCAGCGCCGTGCTGATCAATCGCGAGCGTCGGGTAGGCCGAGGTGGACGAGGCGGAGAGCTGACCCCACGGCGTTGTGGTACCGACGCCGTGCTTGCCGATGAAATAACTCAAGTCATTTAGTGTGTCGAAGCTAACTTTAGTATTGCCGGAGGTATCGTTTATGTTGAAGTACTCCTGCCCCCCGCCGGCCGACACAATCGACCACCCTGCGGTTCCAGTATCACGGACCACCTGCAGTATCCGGTTGGATGCCCCGGGCAGACCAGTGACCTTAATCGCATAGTTCGTGCTGATGTTAGAGATTTCCAGTCGGGCATTTGACACCGGAGAAGAGGTACCAATCCCCACATTCCCTTCCACAATCAAGCCGTTCGTCGGCGCGGCGATGTTGTAGTTGGCGCCAATCGACGCGCCGCCCGAGACGGCGAGCTTGCTCGCGGGCGACGTGGTGCCGATGCCGACGTTGCCGCCGCTTTTAATGATCATATTTGCCGTTGAATTCGTTCCGAATTGCAAATCAGAAGCTGTTTCGGTATAGATAGCATACTGTCCAGTAGTAAATGCCCCATTACCTATCATCAACTTGTTACCTCCATTTGCTGTGCTGACCAAATGGATGTTTGCATTTGCTCCACCGATACTGAGAGATTGGTCAGGTGTCGTCGTCCCGATGCCGACGTTGCCTGTTGTATTTATTCTAAATACTTCATTTAGCCCGGAGTTGAGTTTGACAGAAAATGCTGCTTGCGAGACTGTGCCGTTACGCTGAATTTCTATTTGAGCAATTCGAGTTCCACTGTTAAGGAAACCGAACACTCCCACTGTGTTTAGATCAGCAGCAGTTCCTGAAATCGTTAATCCATTATTCGTACCTGTACCGTGAATTGTTAACTGTCTTCCCCCATATCCTACTGAATCGGGAGTTGTGGTCCCGATGCCGACGTTGCCACCGTTTTGAAATGTGACCCTATCTGCTGTGCCATCCCAAAAACGCAAATCGTTGCTACTGCCAGGAACATATGCAAGCCATTTGTGTGCGTTGTCCTTCTTCCAACTTATACCCACTTGAGATGCTGCAGTCGTGTCAACTTGAATATAGGTATCGGAAGTTCCATACACATGTAGCTTATTCGCCGGACTCGTCGTCCCGATGCCGACGTTGCCATTATCTTGAATGACCATTTTGGGACTATTCCCAGAGTCTGCAAATACAAATCCGAGACCCGTACCGGTTCCCGAGCCTGTTACGCTCAATTTACCCCACGGCGTCGTCGTCCCGATGCCGACGTTGCCGGTACTTCCTTGAAAAAAGGCTATGCTTCCTTGCTTACCATTACTAATTTGTGTGTCTCTAAATTGGCTAGTACTATTTTGGTAACCATTATAATTAAGGTGCAGAAGTCCATTAGCATTGTTTCCGTATTCTCCATTTACACTATTTCCATACACATAGACATTTCCAGTCGCACCGGCTGTAAGAAAGTTGAGGTTAGAAGTCAAGAGTACGCTACCAGTTCCAGCCGGAGTAATGTTGATATTCTGGTCAGCGCTCGTACCATTAGATTTAATCGTATTGTAGCCAATGCTGATTCCTGAAGTTAAGTTAGAGTGCCGTATTCTAATTCCAGCATCTGCACTATCATCAATAACATCTAGTTTAGTACCTGGCGTCGTCGTCCCGATGCCGACGTTGCCAGTGTTTGTGATTCTGACTTTTTCCGCACCTGCTGTATAAAAGCGCATATAATCGCTCGCATGGTCATACTGTACGACTCCTCTGTACGCTTGATCTCCGCTGGTGCCATCAGCAAACAACAATGCTCCTTTTTGGTTGTTATCCGTTGCGACAGTTATACCCCCTTCGCCACCAGTCTCGTAAATGACCAAATTATCTCCTGAATTGTCATAATTGATTGGACTCGTCGTCCCGATGCCGACGTTGCCTGCGATGAGAGTTCCCGTGTAGTCCCCGGCTGTCCCATTACCTATTGCAATCTTATTGGCGGCAAGACGATAAATTCCGGTGTCAGCAGCACCAATCTGGATGCCTGGATTAGCCAGCACCGTCCCTCCCTGAAGCTGTAGCTGACCACCCCCGCCAGAAGTAATGTTTATGTTCCCACTTGTATTTGTAAGCGACCAAGTGCCGTTTGCAGTGTTAACATCACCGCCGAGGAGTGTTGTTCCGTTCACCGCCAGTTTGTATGCTGGGCTCGCCGTACCAATCCCCACATTTCCTCCATTCGTCACGATGAAGTTGGTCGCGGTTGAGCTTCCGACGACGAACGCCGGGCCCGTGATGCCGTTTGGATTGACCGAGAGCTGACCCCATGGGCTCGTTGTCCCGATGCCGACGTTGCCTGCAGTAGATATTGTGAATCTTGTGTTTGTCTCTAAGACGGAGCTGTTCGAGATGTAGAAATTGTTGCTCACACCCCCCGCTAGTCCTTGCCTATCAACACCGGCAGTCCATTGCCCACTTCCACCCTCGGCGAACCATTGGAGCATCGGGTTCCTTGTGAAAGTTTGTTGTAGCACGAGGGCGGGTTGGGTTTGGTTGTCTTTGCCCGATATGTGAAGGACTCCTGTCGGCGTCGTCGTGCCGATACCCACATAACCCGCGTTCGTGACGTTGAAGAAGTCGGTCGCGGTGCTCCCGTCGGCGGCAGTTGAGGAGGAGATGCTGAAGAGATAATTGTTGCGTGTGCCATAGGAGTTCTGAATGGCGAGCGTGGACTGCGGCGAGGTGGTGCCGATGCCGACCCCGAGGTTCGTCATCCCGCCCAGGCCGTCGGCGAGGCCATAAATAGTAAGTAGGGGGTTAGAGTTTAGTGAAGCCGTGTAGGACTCGATGGTGCCGGCGACCGAGGCCGAGGTGACCGGCATGTCGATCCACTGCACCATGCCGGCGTCGGTGTCGAAGGTGGTCGCGCCGAGGTTCAAGTTGGCGATGGTGGTCGCGCCAGAGGAGAGGTCATAGACAAGGCCTCCGCTGTTCACGTTCAAGCCGCCGCCGATGGTAGTGGTCGCGGTCGCGACCGGGAGGGAGAAGTTCCCGGCATTATCCATCGAGGCGAGCGTAGTCGAGGCGCTGTTGGTGAGCTCAAACATATTCACCCCCGCCGTCGTGTTTGCGCCCCACACGCTCAACTTGCTGTACGGTGTCGTCGTCCCGATGCCGACGTTGCCACCCGAGGTAATAACCATATTGCCTGTTCCACCACCAGATAATAAATGGAGATTGTTTTCGGCGCGCAACACTAATGAATCTGCCAAAGTCGGGCCGTAATTCCCGGCTGACTGAGTAACGGCTAGATATCCCTTTGCTACACCACTTCGTTGAAATACGATTTGTGGATTTGCCGCTACGTCAATCGTTATCCCATCTTGAACCGCTGATGAACTTATGGTTAATTTTGTTCCCGGCGTCGTCGTCCCGATGCCGACGTTGCCTTGGATTATCGCTCCGCCCGACGGAGGCGCAGTACCGACATATGAGCTCCCGATTGAAACCCCGCCAACCCCGCTGTTGTTGGAGAACCTGAAGAGCTCTGACCCGCCGGCACTCATGTAATATTCGGTGCCGCTACCGTACTGCGACCACACAGAGCTACCGCGTGTGTTGTACTGGATGCCGGTAATCCCAAGACTCCCAGTGACGCCGAGTGTGTAGCCGGGACTCGTCGTCCCGATGCCGACGTTGCCGGTGTTTGTAATCCTCATGCGTTCCGCCGAACTTACCCCACCTTGTGTTGTATTAAAGAGAATTGTTCCATCCGCGGCTCCCCCAGAAGACTGTAATCGAATACTTGAACCATTACTACCGTAAAAGCTGTTACCCGCAGCTAAATCAAGGGTAGTAGTAAAGCCTGAAACTGGTAAAGAATAAATCACAGAGCCCGTAGAGGTAAATCTTTGATTCCCAGTGAGGTTCAGTTGTTCATTCGGCGTCGTCGTCCCGATGCCGACGTTGCCGCCGATTATTTCTAAGTTCGCACTGTTCTCCAAACCAAGATGAAGATTGGTAGCTGAGGCACCGCCTAAATATCCCAATCTCTGATTGCTTGAGTTGTACCACGAGAGATAATTCGGTGTGACACCGTCGTCCCGCGAAATAGTCACTCGCGACCCAAGCGCTGTACCGAAAGAAGCGTTGCCATTTACATCTAACTTAAGTCCACCTTGGGGGCTCGCCGTCCCGATGCCGACATTCCCGCTCGTCTGCTGAACGATGAAGTTGTTCGGTCCGGTGATGCCGCCTGCGAAGGTAGAGGTCGCGCTCGCCGACGTCGCGGTGAAGTACGGTGCAGAGATGGAAGAAGTAGCAGTGAAGCCACTTGCAGTGATAGTGCCGTCGAAGACGGCGTTCCCGGCGACTGAGAGCTTCGCATACGGGCTCGTCGTCCCGATGCCGACGTTGCCGTTATCTTGAATGACAACCTTGGGACTATTTCCAGAGTCTGCAAATACGAATCCGAGACCCGTGCCGGTTCCCGAGCCAGTGATGCTCAACTTACCCCACGGACTCGTCGTCCCGATGCCGACGTTGCCTGCTCTCGTCAATGACAACACCTTTCCAACACCTGTTTCTGCGGTCACCATGTCATTCACCGTTCGGAAATTTAGATTACCCTCAAAAGTTTGCAGAGACCACGCCTGACTATCAGCCGCCTGAGATGTGTCCTGCAGGATTTGCTCCGCCCCACTACCATAGAGATGAAGCAATCGTTGCGGACTCGTCGTCCCGATGCCGACGTTGCCGTTCATATCTATCCTCATTCGTTCAGTAAGGACGGTATCTTTTGTGGTAGAAAATGCCATATCAGAACCATATCCCGTTCCCGAGTTGACCCCATATGCATTTATATTAATAACTGATCGCTGAGATGGTGTCCCATAGGTGCCGGTAATGCCGAGACCTGAGTTAAAACTGGCGTTTACCGAAGGAGTGTTAACCCACAGAGAACTACCGTTAACTCCATTGGTACTACCCGAACCAATTGTAACCAACCCAGAACTATTACCGTTATTTGTCCATGTAATTCCTGTCGTACCAGCGACATTCAATGCCGAAAGTGGATTCGTCGTCCCGATGCCGACGTTGCCTGACGTGTCAATGTTAAACACATCGGTCGCTCCCTGCGTGATTGAGAACGCGGCGGCGGTATCTCCCGCCATGTATCGTGAATAGAGACGAATCTTCCCCGAAGTCGCGCCGAGTGATGCATAGATTGCGTTGTCAGCGCTTGAGACTCTCAAGTATGCCGAGCCGCCACCCGCCTCTTTTGAAACGACGAGGGACACGGTCGGCGTCGTCGTCCCGATGCCGACGTTGCCGCTCACTATTAAACCGTTTGCTGGAGCCGCTGTTGCCGCATACGAACCTATGGAAACATTGCCACCCACACTTAACTGACTCGCCGCGCTGACACTGCTCCCAATCCCAACAAAATCAACATTATTAATAGTTAATGGAATAATACCAGTGATATTATTCCGGAAGCTAAAATAGCCGCCTATAAATGTACCCGTATCGCTTACTATACTGAAATCTGGAGCTCCGCTAGTAGCTGCTTTGATTCTCACTCGAGAACTACCTGACCCGGCAGATTGTGTACCTTCGACGAGAAGCGTCGGGCTGGGACCTGCGACATCAAGTAAGGTTGTTGGCGTCGTCGTCCCGATGCCGACGTTGCCGTTGTAATCAATTCTCATTCTTTCTCCAATCGCCCCGGCATTTTTTGTGGCAAATACTAAATTCCCGCCAATGCCCCCAACAATATCTGCGGCATCTCTCGTTGCATAAATACCCGCAACCCTCGTGCCCTGCCATTGATAAAATTCCATTCCCCCCAACACAGCCCCGGAACCCAAAGACGTATTAGTGAATCTCAACCCATTTGCACCATTCGTACCTGGATTTGTTTCGGTTTGCGAAGCGGCGATAGTCAACAAATGATCCGGATTCGTCGTCCCGATGCCGACGTTGCCGGTCTTATCAATAAAAACCTTGGTGCCATTCCCACCGACTTGGAATTTTATCCCGCCAGACTCGACACCAGCGTAATTGGATCTGATGTACATACCACCATCGGATGCATCAGCCAAAATGATTGACTGCGTACCACTAGAAGTCAGCGTATCTCCAGCTTCTACGGTAATACCCTTGATGTAGGAGTGTGCCCAGTAATTGGCACTACCACCCAAAGCATAAACATTGGTAGAGACAGGGATCATACCAGCGTTGGTAAGGTAGAAATTGGTGCCTCCGACGTAACCAACTTGTCCCCCATTGGCACCAGAGGTCAGAAGCAAGGTACCACCAACACCAGTTCTAACATTAATCGAACCGACAACATCAAGGGTTGCCCCCGGATCCGTCGTCCCGATGCCGACGTTGCCACCAAAATAACTATTTCCTATAGAACTAATCACTGTCTCGGGTGTTGCTCCTGTTCCGACCTTGAGAGATGTACCGAAATAACCCGTGCGAACCCTCAAGGCGCTAGTACCGAGATCATAAGTATTATCTGACCCTGGATTAAAACTCGTAACCGCCCCTGTGTACCACAACAGAGTCCCGCCACCCGCACTTAGCAGTTTTGTATTTCCTGTTCCAGGATTAAGAGGTAGGTCCGTGAAGCCAGTTACGGCACCAGCAAAAACAGTGCCGGTTGCCGTGATGTTGGCGGCGGAGATGTTGCCGGAGAATAGTCCGTTGCCCTGCACCGAGAGTGCTTGGCTCGGACTCGTCGTCCCGATGCCGACGTTGCCAGTGTTTGTGATTCTGACTTTTTCCGCACCTGCTGTATAAAAGCGCATATAATCGCTCGCATGGTCATACTGTACGACTCCTCTGTACGCTTGATCTCCGCTGGTGCCATCAGCAAACAACAATGCTCCTTTTTGGTTGTTATCCGTTGCGACAGTTATACCCCCTTCGCCACCAGTCTCGTAAATGACCAAATTATCTCCTGAATTGTCATAAT
The DNA here is from genome assembly GCA_964371445.1 of uncultured Candidatus Saccharibacteria bacterium. GTDB lineage: Bacteria > Patescibacteriota > Minisyncoccia > Phycocordibacterales > Phycocordibacteraceae > C7867-001. The sequence goes on along the minus strand of CAYJLK010000001.1, from coordinate 63,150 downwards.
TGATTGGACTCGTCGTCCCGATGCCGACGTTGCCAGTGCTGGTGATTACCATTTTAGCAACACCTGCTGTAGTAAAGGATAAGCTATCTGCCGGTAGTGTGCCTACATATGCTGACCCTGTATAAAGTACGCCCCCTCTTGATGAAGAATCAACATTACCAAAATATATCCCTGTATAGGTATTATTTGGTGCAAGCACATTTATCGTTGCCGCGCTAGAATTTTCCACGACTAACTGCGCATCAGTTTGTGAGACCTTCCCAGACGCACCAGCATATACATGTAACAACCTCCCGGGCGTCGTCGTCCCGATGCCGACGTTGCCTTGTATGATTGCCCCTCCCGAAGGGATCGTCGCACTATTGTAAGAGCTGCCGACAGATATGCCGCCAACGCCGCTATTGTCGGCAAACTTGAGGTTGCCTGAACTATTCGACCCAAAGTAATAATCGGCACCACTGCCATACTGCTGCCAGACAGACGAACCACGCGTATTGGTCAAGATATCGGTGATGCCAAGACTTCCCGCTACCCCGAGCTTATAACCCGGGCTCGTCGTCCCGAGGCCGACGTTGCCGGTGTTTGTAATCCTCATCACTTCTTGAGCAAGAGATATTTGGGCATTTGTAGTGAAGAACCCTATTTGACCGCCGGAATAACCTGCACCGTTTACCACTGAACTCACTTTCATGCCGCTAAAACGATCGTCAGCATCGAAAAGTTCATTAAACCCGAACTTCGTATAGGTTGAAGTATCAGTCTCAGCTATCACACCTGCGCCAATAGTCTTTCCCGACGACACTTGTATATTTCCATTTACGCTTAGTGCAGACATCGGCGTCGTGGTCCCGATGCCGACGTTGCCCACATGGTCTATAGACAACTTCTCTGTAAGGCTCGTACCGCCATTTGTGGTGGTATAGAAACCGAGCCTGGCGTCGGTTGCGGCAGGACCATTTATCGCTCGTATCGCCGCATGTGGACCGTCCCCGCCAACACCGGTGGTAAAGGTCATGCCGAGATAATCGTCGACGTTGTCTGCAACGCTCTTCAACGAGAGGACATCTTTACTATTTAACGTCGGGTCATAAATCTGCAGATTTGTGCTCGGTGTCGTGGTCCCGATGCCGACGTTGCCCGATGGAAGCACAGTGAACAAGCTGGAGAATACAGGTGTCCCGAGACTACCAAGACTTGGCGCTCTGTTGATACTGAATTCTCCAGTTCCTCCTGTATTGACGATAACAGCCCAACTCCCTCTGTTCCCATCTGTGTTGTGCCAACTCCCATCGTAGTAGCCATTTGCTCCAAGAATGAGAGCATTATCTATTGCCGGTGAGGAACCAGAAAAAGCCGACTGGAGATAGTGGCTACTATTTGGACCAGAGAGTTTGATGAGCGAATAGTTATTTCCCGCAGCCCCGGCAGTGATCGCGGGTGTAGCGCCAGAAGCGCTATAGATATCCAATTTCGCTATCGGCGTCGTCGTCCCGATGCCGACATTATTTGAATTCCTTAAAATCGTGATGGCATTACTATTCAACCCTGTATTGAATATGCGGAATACGTTCGTCTCGGCCCCGTTAATATACTGATTTTCGAGGCGCCAATTGCCGTCGCTCCCCTGCAGATCTACCTGCGCAGAAGCGGTGCCTGTACCCTTGATAGTTAGTGTCGGGGTACTGCCTTGAATAGCGAGAATAGAAATCGGACTCGTCGTCCCGATGCCGACGTTGCCGGTAGAATCGATGCCGAGGAAGACACTGCTCCCATTACCTAACTCCACTGGCAGATTAGTCGTCAGCCACTGCGAGCTGAATGCCCCGATACGTGTCCCTGTGCTTCCTGAAAAGATGACAGCCTGCTGCGAGCGCGTCGGGCTGACTCCCTTAGAGACGAGGTGACCGGAGAGCATCATTCCCCCCGAGCCGAGGTCTGACCCGACAGGCACCGCACCGACTGAAATCGGACCTCCGTCTACCAAGAGCGCTGTCACAACGCTGCCGAGACTGGTGGTCGTGGTGCCGATAAGCACTTGACCAGAATTTGTCACCATAAACTTTGTGGCAGTGGAACTTCCGACGACGAAGGCGGGGCCCGCGATTCCGTTCGGATTCACGCTCAACTGCGCCCACGGACTCGTCGTCCCGATGCCGACGTTGCCGGTGCTGGTAATTGTCACCGCTTGGGTCAGATTGTTATTAACATCGTTTGGTGTGGCATCATTGTAGAACTGAATTTCGCCGTTGTAGCCCTTGATCAAAGAACCATAGACGACCCCTGACCCAGGAAGCTCACCATTAAAGAAAATCTGCCCAGTGGGAGTTGCTGATCCCGCTCGCTGCAGCGTGATGATTGGTCCTCCCGTTTGGTACAGATGTAATATAGATTGAGGTGTCGTTGTCCCGATGCCGACGTTGCCGCCGCCGGTCGCGAGAACGGTTTGACCTGTGGTAGATGCGCTGCGGAGAGTAATGTCCCGCAATTGCCCGTTCGTGCCATTATTTATCTCTACCACGCCGGCCGCGTTGCGATACAGAGCAGTATCCGGACCGACAGCGGCAGGGTCAGTATTAGACGACCATGAGACCCGTTGTGCAGAACCCAAAACGAATGCATTGTAGCCAGATTGGAATGAATAAAGTCGCGAACCGCCAACCATAAAATCCATTTCCGTCGTTCCGGCTCCTGAAATACTGATGTTGCCGTTACCGCTCTGGAGGTCAAGAGTTCCTGCTGTCGTAATTACCAAATTGGTGGAACTCGCCGTACCTAACACATCCAGTTTGGTCTGTGGACTCGCCGTCCCAATCCCCACGTTCCCTGCGCCGGTCACGGTGAAGAAGTTGGTCGCCGAAGAGGAAGATGAGATACGGAAGACGTCGCCGGTCTGACCGGCGACGCTCTGGAGCGTGAGCGTGGTGTTGGTGGTCGAGGCAGAGGCATCCTGGATAAAGAGCGGGTGATTGAGCTCAAAGCGCTTCGCGCTTAAGGCGGAGTTCCAAGAGAGCGAGGCGCTGGGGGAGATACTGCCGCGTTCAAAGACGAGGTAGGAGTTCTCGGTGTCGGCAGTGGCATTGTCGGAGTTGATGGTGACGGTCTCGGGGGTGAGGTTGCCGCCCGTGAGCGTACCGACGAGCGTGGTGGCGTTCACCTCGTTTGCGTAGATCTTGTCGAAGCGCGTCACCGGTGTGCCGATATCGACCGTGTCGTCCAGAGCTTCGATGTTGCCGATGATGGTGTTGCTGCCGATGCGCAGCGTGCCGGCGGCAGCGGTGATGTCGTGGTTACCGGTGCCGGTGAAGGTGAGACCGGCGCCCGCGCCGGTGATAGTGGTCGAGCCGGTGAGGAAGAAGTCGCCCGAGACGGCGAGAGCAGAAGAGGGCGAGGTGGTGCCGATGCCGACGTTGCCTGCAAAATAGCTCTTTGCATTTACATCCGATGAATACAGGGCGTACGGCGCATTGGTCTGGGTACCAGTCGAAAGGTCGCCGAGATGAATACCATAGGTGTTCGCAATAGTCCCCGAGGTATTGCGCAGATTGCGTATCTGCAGACCATAGGCAGAGGTCACAGTTCCCGCACCCATGTTTCCCCAGCTCTCGGCGCTTAACGCGCTCAGTCTCGTCACCGTTCCTCCGACATAATTGAGCGTAGACTCCGCAGTGAGCCCGGTCAGTGTGTTCACCGTGTTTGCCGTATCGCTATAGACACTTGAGCGGACTCCCGCTATCCAGTCTGCAGTACCGGCCCCGTAGTGATCGACGTCGATAGAAACGCCGGTCATATAGTTGACCCCATAGATATTCGACGCGGGAGTTTCAGCGGTAAATAATCCGGGAACCACGTTTTCGCCCGGTATCACCTTATCGAGGAGCATCGCCGAGATGATTCCGTAGCCAGAATTCCTTTCATTGACCATCAAGATGCTCGGCGTTTCTGCAGATTCGTTGAGTACGAACTTAACCGTGTCCGGCACCGAACCGCTGCCGATTGCCATATGTCCGTACAGCTGTCCATTGCCCGCTACGGTAAGCGGATACCCCGGCGTGGTGGTCCCGATGCCGACGTTGCCGCTATCAAGGATAGTGAAGAGCGGGCTGTCGCTCGAATTCGTCGTTTGGAAGTTCACTCCGGTCGTGGAGCCCGCGCCCTTAACGGAGAGCCGTGCGTTGGGGGTAGTGGAACCGATACCGACATTGCCGTTTTTATCAATACGCATCCTCTCTGTTGCGTGTGTATTATTGACGCTTGCAGTCCAGAATGTAACGGAACTATTGCTATCTGCTACATCCATAGCAATTCTCGTATGAGTCATGGTGGTGCTACCGAAAACACCACTTGAAGGATCGCGATTAAGATCCCAGATTGATGCATTTGTTATCGCACTTGATTTCATCCCCATGAAAGCTTTTGCCCCGCCGTTATTTAAAGAGTCACCAAACGAAAGTTGCGCCCACTCTATACCGCTCAACGAGAGTGCACGACCTGAATCACCCCACGGAGACACGTTGGTTGTGTTTACAATTGAAAGTTTTGTTTGTGGTGTCGTCGTCCCGATGCCGACGTTGCCGGTGGTAGAGTCGACGACAAGCTTGCTCGTGCCCACGGTGAGCCCGCCCGCGAAGGTGCTGGTGGCGGTGGTGCTGGTGGCGACGAAGTAGGGGGCGGTCGCGCTCGTGTAGGAGGTGAGGGCGCCGGTGGCGACGATGGTGCCCGAGGTAAGATCGTCGGCAGTGAGGGAGCTGAAGCTGCCTGAGGTAGCGCTGATTGCGGGAGAGCCGGAGACCGTGCCCGTGAAGGTGCCGCCCCTGAAGTCGCCGTTTCTGACGATGAGGCCCGTGAGGTCTTCGATCTTGTTGACCATCTGGATCGTCTGGATGTTCTGTACCGTCTGATTGGCGACTGGCTGGATCATGCCGGCGACGGTGGCGAGGATAGTCGAGCGCTCGGAGGCGAGGAGCTGTTTGACGTCGGCGACGGAGACGCCGTTCAGGTTGGTGACGTAGGTGGGATAGGTGGGGCCGGCGGCGATGGTTGCTGGCTTCGGGATGGTGATGGCGGGAGTCGATGCTGCCGGTGTTGAGGTGGCGATCGCGACGGTCTTCGGCGCGATGGTCGGCATGACGATAGTGGGTGTCGGTGCGAAGAAGAGTGATGCGAGCGTGCGTGTCGTCGAACTGAAGAAATCGTGAATCGTTTCGTAGGTGGCAAGGGCGAGCTCTTCGCTTACAGAGAGCACGCTCGCGACTGCCGCGATTTGTGCGTTTTGTGTAAGTCTGACTTTCACTGAATCGACGGCAACAGCCGCCTTGCCGAGCGCGGCGAGAGAAGCGTCTCCAATCATCGCCTGTGCCTCCGCGAGAGTTTGGGAAAGTTTAACTTTCCCATCAAGGTTGTCGGCGATGGCGAGCGCGCCGGAGGTCCCGACATACGCGACGGTACCCACGCCCTGCACGAGCGCGAGGTAGTGTTCGGACACTGCGAAGGCGGCGGGGACGAGGCGGGTCGCAACCGCGTATTCGGCGTCGAAAACAGCCTTGGCGAGTGCGGGCGCGGCGCGGGCGGGGACGCTCGTCGCGCGCAGGTAGGCCGCGGTGGCGAGAGCCGGCAGGCGTTCTGCGACGCGAGCGAGCCGGTCGCCCACGCCGCCAATAAGCGCGACCGAGGCGCGCGCAGCGGCAGGAGCCGCCGCGGCTGTCCCGTAGGCGAGACCGACATCGGCGCGTATCGCCGCATGCGTCGCATCGATGATCGCGGCGCCGAACGCAAGATTCATCCGATTGACGAGAGCCGGCGCAGTGCCGATGAGGTCGCGCGTCGTCGCAGCGAGTGCGAGCGTGCGCGCACCCGACTCTTCAGCGATGGCGCGATACGCGCTAAGCGACACACCGATGGCGTCGTACGCGCTCTGGCCGATCGCGACATACGCCTGCGTGAGCGTGCGCGCCGCGAGCGAAGGCGACGAAAGATTTTTGTACAACGCATAAACGGCTGACTGCAGATTTTCAACCGCGAGCACCGGTGCGTCTGTCTTCGCTCGGGTAAACGCCGTTGCGATGCGCATCGACGAGTCCCCGTGTGACGGCGTCGGCATCGCCGAGAGATCGAGCGTCACCGAGAGCGGCGTCGCGATTCCCGCAGATGCGAGAGCGTTCGCCATCGCGATCTGCGCCGGTCGCGCGCGCACGTCGCTGTTCACCGTATCGATTTTTTTTGCGACGCCGCGCGCGAGGGTGCCGAACGTCGCTTCGAATCCAGAGGCCGCCGCGCGCGCGAGCGCTCCCGTCCTCTCGGCAATCTGCGGGATGAAGGCCGCCTGCGCCGCGAGCGCACCCGAAGCGACGACAAGGAAGGCGGCTAAGAGCGCGAATGCCTGCGAGCGAAGGGAGCGCTTTGCGAGTTCGACATATTGCGGCACCCGAGCCTGATTCGTCAATGCCTTCGTCGCACGACCGAGGAGCGAGCGGTGCGCGCGGTATTCTGCTCCTCGCGCGCGCGCGAGCGCGCGCGCGTAATCAATCTTGCGATCGCCCTGATGCTCTAAGAAGTTCGCGAGCGAGTTCTTATCGATGAGCCAGGTGTGTCCGATCCGTCTGCCGACGATTTTTCCTGAGCGCGCGAGACGCGCGAGATAGTCAGAAGTATATCCAGAAAGTTCACTTGCATCCTTTGTCGTTACCAAATTTTCTTTAAGGAAAGGAGTCATGTCGTATAGACGAATTAACTAAATAATAACTTATGATTCCGGTGTTTTGTATGCAAAAAAGACCCGTTGTGTGGATAAGATTTTCGAAACATAAACTACCTCCAATTCGAGAATCTTTGCCGTTGCCATATTTATCACAGAAGCCCTTTATGGCCCTAAAAATTCATGCACACTGGCAGAGAAAAACGTCAAAAGGATCGAGTAGATCGAAATACTAGAGAAATCGCCATATACGAGGCTCTAAAATCGCCTGAGAGCTTCGCTACAGGTCAGTAATGCATCTTTCTATCTATAAAAATTGGTCTGGAGCCTTTCAAATACGCCTCGAAGTTTTATTTTGTTGTTCTAAAGAAGAAATGTACTCTCGCTGAGTCAGAATAGTTCGCAAAATATTTTAAACACTAGATTGTGCGAACTCTCTTCAGCTAAACCAAGCCCTCCGTATCACGCATGTACCATATATTTACTATATAAATGTCTGTCTGCTGGTCAAATACTCTTTCTACTGAAGATCAGGCGGTTTATTGCCCAGAACCACTCGCGACAATCATTTTTACCAAAATATGAATCTCGTCTATCCGAGACAATATCCGCAACAAATACGCTATCTATTGTAGAGTGACACGCCTGCGATTAACTGTACTTGGCTATTCGATATCACATACGTATCGAAACGTCCGCTTCCAATGACCGCAGCAAAAGCAAAAACGATTGCGATCACTGCGCCGACCATCTGCACCGGCGCCAGTATCCTTCTCCCCCACGAGCTCACCTTCTTCTTTTCTACTTCTACCCTTTCTACAGTCTCTTCTCTCTCTTCTCTCTCTTCTTCAGCGAACTGCGCTCCCATATTGTGGTGCGGCAGGAGCTCTTTGGGAGGATGGTGATAGATGGCGTGGACGGGTACACGGACCTCCTTCCCTTCGTCTCCGCCCCCTACAGAGCTCTCAGGCACGGTAGTAGGCGCTGGAGCGGCTGATTCCTGATTTGAAATACGATCGAACCAATCTTTCCAAGAGTCCTGAAGATGTTGAGAGACATCAGAAGGCCCTTCTTCAGCTCTTTTTAGCCCCGTATCATGATTCTGGAGGCGATTTATAGAAGGAAGCGCCTCTGCTGAAGATGCTTCATAATGCGGAGACTCCCACGTTGGCAAAAATACCGGAGATTCCTTCTGTGTTTGCTGTATTTCCTTCTCGGTCTTCTCCTCGCCAAACCGGTGATCATTGATAGCGCTCTCGAGCACGTACCAGCTGCGCCCGACGAGCCGTGCCGGCACGCGTCCCTCACGACAGAGCTGGCCGATATAATCCTTCGCATAACCAGTCATCTTCGCAGCTCGTTTTGACGATACGTATTTCTTGTCCCCGATGAGTATCTCATCCATGCGCACAGTATAGCCATATCTCGGCTAGTATGGAAGAGCTTATGTGCATAACCTCTCCTGGATACCTAAAAAGCTTGATGAACACTAAGTGTCCATCAAGCTAAACGGCACCCGACTGTGCCGTGCGCTAGCCGAGCTCTTCGACGATGAGGTCTTTCAGGATGCCCGGGTTGCCCGCTCCCTTGGTCGCCTTCATGCTCTTCCCTATCAGATACTGGAGAGCGGCTTCCTTTCCGGCGCGGTACTCTTCGACCGCCTTTGTTTCTTCGGCAAGGACGCTCTGCACCGCACTTCGCAGAGCCTCGGTATCATGCACCTGGATGAGGCCGTGTGCTCTCGCGATAGCCTCTGGATCGCCTCCCTTCTCAACGAGGATGACCAGCGTATCTTTCGCACCGCGCGAAGAAAGTTCTTCCGCTACGACAAGGCGAATAAGTTTCGCAAATGCTTCCGCATCGAGTGTCGCGTAGGTCTCACTTCCTTGCTTTGCATACACGCCGGCGAGATCCGACACAATGTAATTCGCGGCAAGCGCAACTGATTTTGCATCGCCGGCGAGCGCTAAAGCAACCGTATCAAAAAAAGCGGCACGCTCTGTAGTCGCACAAAGATATGCCGCATCACTTTCTTTGAGCGCATACGTTGTCGCGTAGCGCGCGCGTCGCTCCCACGGGAGCTCTGGAAGCGACGCGCGGACAGTCTCGGGCGCGCACTCGGGAATCTCGCTCAAATAAAGCTTCGGCAGGTCGGGCTCCGGGAAGTAACGATAGTCGGCGCTCCCCTCTTTAAAGCGCTGGTGGAAGGTCTCCTGCTTCGCCTCGTTCCAGCCGCGTGTCTCCTGCACCACCTTTCCTCCGCTTTCGATAAGCGCGATCTGACGGTCAATCTCAAAGGCGATTGCACGTTCGACTGAACGGAACGAATTTATATTTTTTACTTCCACTTTCGTACCAAATACGCCCTCCCTATCCGAGACCGAGATGTTCGCCTCCATACGCATCTCCCCTTTCTCGAGATTGGCTTCGCCGGCGCCAAGCGTGCGAAGCAGGAGCTGGAGCTCACGCGCGAAGCGTCCGGCAGTCTCGGCATCAGAGATGACCGGCTCGGTAACAAGCTCCATAAGCGGGATACCTGCACGATTAAAATCAACAAGACTTTTCCCGCTTGCGTGCGTCGAACGCGCCGTGTCCTCTTCCAAGTGCACACGCGTGATCGCGACGTCGGCGAGCTCCCCGCCCAAGACGAGCGGGTGTTCGTATTGACTGATCTGATACCCCTTCGGAATATCCGGATAGAAATAACTCTTGCGATCAAAAACACTCTCGTCGGCGAGCGTACCGCCAATCGCGCTCCCGATGCGCAGAACGTGCTGCACCGCTTCTCTGTTTATCACCGGAAGCGTACCCGGATGCGCGAGACAGATCGGACAGACGTTCACGTTCGGTCGCGTCTCATCCGGATTGTTCGCAGAGTCGCAGAACATCTTGGTCCGAGTCTTGAGCTCGGCATGGACCTCAAGACCGATCGTCGGGCGATATTCCATAATAGGCAGTATGCCGTAGGCAGTAGGCAGAAGCAACTCGCTCAAACTATCTTTCGCTCCGTGTTCAGTATCTTGGTGAGAGCATCGGCAAACGCCTTAAGCGCCTCGGGGTCCTCAACCGACACCGAGAGCACTTCCCTGCCGGTCTCCCGCGCCAAAAGCTCCATTTTCGTCTTACACTCCTTGGGCGAGACGAGGTCGGTCTTAGAGAGCACGATTATCTCATGCTTCGAAGCGAGTCCATGCCCGAACGATTCTATCTCGGTATGCACTTCCCCATACGCCGCGAGCGGGTCTTCTTGGCTAGCCGAGACGAGATGCAACAGGATTCCTGTCCTCTCGACATGCTTGAGAAATTTAATGCCAAGACCGCGACCGGATGAAGCCCCCTCGATAAGACCGGGTATATCAGCGAGGACGCGACCGTAGAAGTCGCCGAGATTCGGTCCAAGCGTCGTGAAGGGGTAGGCGCCCACCTTCGACTTCGCCCGAGTGAGCGCGTTGAGAAGCGACGACTTCCCCGCATTCGGGAGACCGATAAGTCCCGCGTCCGCGATGATCTTCAGCGTGAGTTCGATATCCCCACCCTTACCCGCCCTCCCGAGCGTTTGCTGGAAGGGATTCTGGTTTGTCGAGCTCTTGAAGCGTGCATTGCCGAGCCCCCCTTTTCCACCACGGAAGATGACAATGCGTTCATCCTCTTTCGTTATCTCATACTCCTCGCCGGTCTCTACAACGCGCGCGAGCGTACCGACCGGCACCTTGATAAGCGCGTCCTCGCCGTTCTTGCCGTGTTTCAATTCGCTCTTCCCCGCCTCGCCGTTCTCGCCGTGGAATTTTTTCTCATACCGATAGTGCGCGAGTGCAGCCAAGTCGCGCACACCGACGAGCACGACGTCGCCGCCCTTGCCCCCGTCGCCGCCAGAGGGCCCGCCACGCGCAGACTCCTTGGTGCGTAGCCAGCGGATCACGCCGTCGCCGCCCTTGCCGGACGCCACGTGTATCCTCGCCTCATCAACAAACGCCATAGAACCTCACCCTAGCACACCACGCGCCGCCGAGCACGACTCACCAACCAAATGATGGACACGGAGTGTCCATCAAAAAGACGGCTGGGCAATCTTATCTCGTCTTAAGATATGCTCGCACAATCTTAACCAAAGAAGTAATGACGAAGATTGCGTAGAAGATGCTGAGGATGAGGATATCGAATCCTCCCGAACCGAGACCCCACCCTCCCCCTCCGCCCGCGTTCTGCAAGAAGAGCGTCACAGCGATAATCACCGGTACCCACCACCGCGCGAAGCCCCACCACGCACGAAATACTTCATCCCGCATCCTATAGGTAATGAGTGAGAGGATGAATAGGAAAGCACCTAAGAAAATACCCAATAGCGAAACAATTTCAGGGACACTAACTGCAGGATCGTAACAGTATTCCCCATAACTTGTTACAGACATATTTTGGCAAAATCCAAACATAATTGGGTTATTCATCACAAAAACAAAAACGAGCACTGCGATTGAAGTAGAGAGGATTAATTTTTTTGTACTCATAATATTTTCAAAACATTAGTAATCTACGCTGACACTTCCATTTTCTGTCTTGATTCCTAAAGTCACCAGTCCCGGTTTTGTATCCTTCCCTATCTTCGTCACATTCTTCTTCGCGTCATAGTGACCCTCGATCTTTAGTGTACCTACCGATGCCTTCTCTTCAAGCTCTTTGAGAGTCCTCGCTTTGTCGGCAGACCACTCATAGTGTAATACAGTTTTCGGCATCGCTCCGGCAGAAACGCCGTTATAGAGGAGACTCTGTATCTCTATCTTGATCTGCTTCCCTTCTTGATTGAACTTCTTGAAGACGATTTCAAGGGTGTTCCCCGCATCATCGGTAACGACCGAGGACGTCTCGGTCGTTGAGACAGTCGTAGCAGAAAGGTTGTCCTCTCCGATAATCTGAAGCGTCTGCGATACAGGGTCGAGGGTGATACTCGCTTCTGGCGGCGTGATGTCGAATATGACTTCTTCTCCAAGCTTTGATTTAAGAGAGATGTCAGTTGTGCCGTTGCCGTCATAGTCCAGCGAGAGCGGCGAGGCGTTCTCGAGCGTGCCGTCGGGGAATGTTATCGCCGCCGTAGTATCGGCCGTGGAGGGGATGGCTGAGAGGGTGCTTGAGGCGAGGACGGTGTTCGCACCGTCTATCTCCTCCATATCGAGCGTGAACGAGCCCGCGGCATAGCCTTCGAGATTGAGAGTTATAGGCGTCCCCTCTGGCACCGAGAGCACCTGGACTTCACCATAACGCTTCCAGCGGGCTCCGGGAATGGTCGAGGTCGCAGAATTCACGACATTGCCGAAGTTGTCGCTGGCGGAGAGATTAAGTGGGGAGTGCAGGAGGAAGCGGAGGCGCTTCTCGATACCTGCGCTAGTGGGAGGTTGGACTGTATAAATAAACTGAGGAAGTGTTGAAGTCGAATTGGTAAGAATATTTTCTACTAGAATACGAAGTGAAGGAATCTCTAAGATATTGGAGTGCTTACGATTAAGCGTCATGCCAAAATTAGTCGCTCCATATTCCTCCAAATTCACCCAATACTTTTGCACACCAGTTGCGGCGGGTGTCCACAGCGCGCTCGGCACCAGCACGGTACCGTCGCCCTCAACAACTTCTCTCGGGTAGTAGCTAATCGCCGGTACGACGGTGCAGGTGCGGATATCCCATGCGCTACTGCAGGATGCCTTCCTCCCCTCTCTGTATTCAACCTTCGCGAGTGTGTCCTCTCCCCATCCGGCAATCTCATAGAGCGCCACGCCCTGAGGCGGAGTCCACGTATCAAGCGTAGTGTGAAGCGTCTCGGCGCGAGAAAGGAGCGTTACATTCCCCACGCTCGGATACTTGAGGTCGCCTGGCGTTGACGAGTCGAGGCGGCGCGTATCGGTAACAAAGTTGCGCAACTGCTCCCCCGAGTGAATCTGGCTCCCGTAGCGCGCACGAAACTCAGCAAGGAAATCGGAATCGTCGAAGGTCACGACCGGATCATCGACATACGTGAAATAACCTGCCGACGGGAGGAGGTTGTAGGCGCTCGACATGTTCTTCGCCAGGGTGCGAGCCGTGGAGAGAGAAAGGAATACTGACATCCAATCCTTGGGTAATCCCTGTTCATACCCGTGGAGAAGCGCACCGATCGCTTGCGGAGTGCCCACCTGCGGCACCGCGACGAAGATTACCTTGTCGATGAGTTTTGATGCTTCCGTATCACCGAGCTTCTGCACCAGAGCCTTCGTCACCAATCCCCCATTTGAGTGCGCGACGATGGTCACCTTACCGGTTTTTGAGCTCTCCGCGAGACGGCGGAGCTCCTGAGTGATATAGGGCGACGAGGTCGCCGCGAGGTCGCCGGAGTAATAGATGCGACCATCTGGGAACCTGTGCCCACTGTTTAAGATATCATCGAGCGAGAGGCGCCAGTCATAGGGCACGGCCTCCCAATCCGCGATAGTTCCCCTTGCCTTCAGCTCATTCATCTGACCAATGAAGGATTTGTAAATGTTCAGACCGACAAGCGGCGCGTACGCCTCATCCACCACATCCCTTGTATATACATCATTCCGCACGCTTGTACCGTCCGCAGTGAGGAGGAGGTCATTCCCGTCGCTGTCGCCACTCGGCTCCCAGAGCTGATCCGTGCCGCCGCTGTAATCGGGACGATACAGTCGGCTCGCCTCAAGCCCAGGGAGGAAGAGGACGTTCGAGGCACAGACGCCGGGAACGGCGCAAGGGTCGGGTGGTGGTATGTCAGCGCCATACACGGTGAAATTTGCACGAGGGTTGTAGGGACTTGTCCTTTCGCCCATCATTCCGGGATAATCAGTTCCTTCAAACTTACCGTCACGAAAGGGCCATATCATTATCGAAGTTGGTCCGGCATTTTCAGTACTGACGCCGATATTACATTGAGTGCCGGTGAACGGACCAAAGGTGACCGTCGGTGCATACGGATCTCTTGGTGTGTGTGTTATCCCCCACTCGTCCATAGTCCTTACTGGTGTCTGACAATCGAGTATTCGACCGAAATAGTAGTTAACCAATTTGATCTGGAAAGTCTCAGTGCCAGAGAGCGGATAGCGATAGACCGCAGCGGGAAAAGCAACACTGGAAAGCGTCCCGGTCGCCACAAAATATCTAGGGTCATTTACGACTAAATTCCCTCCGAGCCATGCGTTATATGGCTGCGGGACACCCGAATATTGAGAAATGATTGATGGGGTCGCTTTCGCTGAAAACGGTACCGCGCCCCACGCGAGCGTGAAGCTGATAAGAAATAACGCGACGTATCTGACGCGCATTATCTAAAATGTAGCACCGCTTCATGAAGACATGGAGGTTATGCACAATGCATGCGTACTATCATATATGATAGTATTTTACCTATGAAAAAGAAAATGGATGAACTGAGTGAGAAAGAACGAATTGCGACGCTTGACGCTCTCTATACCGCAGCGGGCACTGTGCGCGGACGCACCGCGATGAAACTCTTCTTGCGCGATCTTCTCACCGAGAGTGAACGCGTCATGCTAGGTCGAAGGATAATTATCGCCAGACTTCTTCTGCAAAACGAGACGAGCGATTCCATCCGGCAGAGGACTGGTGCCGCCTACAATACTATCGAGCGCATACGCCGCTGGCTTCAAGATCAGATACCGGGGTATGAGACAGCAATTGCCGCGATGGAGGAAGAATTCGGACGACGTGACTTCAAAAGAAAATATGCGAAAAGCATGCTGTTCAGATTCAAGCGGCGGTATCCGCTCCACTTCCTGCTCTTCCCCGAGCCGAAGGTAGAGTAGAGAACTGAGAGTACTATCATATATGATAGCACTCTCAGTTCTGTGTTAGGTATTAGTGTGTCAGGAAATTAGGAAACGAGTTCCCAGCCGAGGGCGAGGAGGGGTTCGGCTTTTTTATATTTGATAGTCTGCGTTTCGTCGCCTTTTTTAATCGTCACGAAATCGTTACGGCCGTGTTCGACGCCCTTCACAATCGGCGCCGGAGCCGCGCCATCCTCCTTCCCCGCCGCGACAAGCGCGGCGCGTGTCTTCGCCTCTTCCGCGCGGATGCGCGCATCGTCGGCGCTTTGCATACGCGGCAACGCTTCGGCAACCGCCGCCCTGATGTTCTCTTCAAGCTGGCGGAACCGCATGAGCCCCTCGCGCCGATACTCTATGAGCGGATCGCGCTGGCCATAGGCACGGAGTGAGACCGAACGGCGCAGATAATCCATCGTCTCGAGATGCTCAAGCCAGAAGGTGTCGACGATCTGTAACAGGAGGTGGCGAATCTGTGCGACGAATGCGCCGCCGAGCTCGACCTTCTTCGCTTCAAACGCCGCACGCACCACTTCCCCTTCGCCGACGAGCTCGCGGATGAGCTCCTCAACCTCAGCATCGCTCCCAAGAAGCGCGGCGCGGCGGCGCGCATAGATGGCGAGGCGCTGGGTGTTCATTACATCGTCGTACGCAAGAACCTGCTTGCGCGAATCGAAATTGAATCCCTCGATGCGACCTTGCGCGGTTTCCAAGGAGCGCGTAATCATCGCGCTCTCGATCGGCTCGTCCTCGGGGATGCCGAAACGCCCCATCACCTTCTTCAAGGTCTCGGCGGCGAAGACGCGCATCAGCTTGTCTTCGAGCGAGACATAAAAGCGCGTCTCGCCGGGATCGCCCTGGCGGCCGGAGCGGCCGCGAAGCTGATTGTCGATGCGGCGCGCGTCGTGCCGCTCGGTGCCGATGACCATCAGACCGCCCAAATCGCGGATTTCTTGCGCCTCTTCCGGCATGCAAGGTTTGCCGCCTAGGGCGATGTCAACGCCGCGACCAGCCATGTTCGTCGCAACGGTCACGCGTCCTTTCTTGCCGGCTTCGGCAATGATTTCTCCTTCGCGTTCATGATTCTTCGCGTTCAGCACTTCGTGCGGGACGCCCTCTCGCTTCAAGTATTCGCTGATGGTTTCGTTGTCTTCCACGGAAACCGTGCCGACAAGGACCGGCTGCCCTTTCTGATGTCGCTCCTTCACCGCGCGCGCGACCGCACGATACTTTCCCGCCGCAGTCTGGAAAATCAGATCATCATAATCTTTGCGCGCCGCCGGCTTATTGGTCGGCACCACCACGACTTCAAGCCGATAGACCGTATAAAACTCTTCTTCCGAAGAGAGCGCCGTGCCGGTCATGCCGGAGAGCAGGCGGTACATGCGGAAGAGATTCTGGAACGTCACCGTCGCATAGGTCCGCGTCTCCGCCTGCACCCGCACGCCTTCCTTGGCCTCTATCGCCTGATGCAACCCTTCCGACCAGCGCCGGCCAGGCTGGAGTCGTCCGGTGAACTCGTCGACAATGACAATCTCATCATCGCGCACGACATATTCTTTATCAACATGAAAAAGCGCCTTCGCACGGACCGCTGTCTCGAGATGGTGTGCGTATTTCATCCCGCCCTCGGTGTAGAGATTGTCGAGACCGAGCGCCTGTTCGGCCTTGCGTATCCCCGCCTCGGTAATCTGTACGGCCTTCTGTTTCTCATCGACCGTGTAGTCATCGCCCTCATGCAGATTGAGGACAATGCCGGCGAAGCGCTCATAGAGCACCTGCGAATCACCGGCAGGACCGCTAATGATGAGCGGGGTGCGCGCCTCGTCGATTAGAATAGAATCGACTTCATCGATGATCGCGTAGTGGTAGCCGCGCTGTACGATCTGCGATGCATCATACGCGGTGTTGTCGCGCAGATAATCGAACCCGAGCTCGTTATTGGTGACGTAGGTAATGTCGGCGGCGTACGCCTCTTTCTTATTCGACGGATGCAGATAGTCGTAGAACACCCTGAACGAACCTTCGGTATCACGCTCCTTGTCTTCCGCCTTCTCGACGTGCGACGGATCGTAACGGTACGCGCCCGTGCTCGTCACGACGCCGACTGAAAGTCCGAGATAGTGGTACACCTGCCCCATCCATGCACCGTCGCGACGGGCGAGATAATCGTTCACGGTGACCACCTGCACGCCCTTCCCCGAAAGCGCGTGGAACGTCGCGGGCAAGGTCGCGACGAGCGTCTTGCCCTCGCCGGTGCGCATCTCGGCGATCTTGCCTTCTGAGAGTGCGAGACCGCCGATGATCTGCACATCGAAGTGCGGTTGTTTGAGCGTGCGGCGAGATGCTTCGCGCACGAGTGCGAACACGAGCGGGAGATCGGATACGGGCGTTGCACCCGCCGCGACCGCCCGCGCGCGCACCAGGGAGAGCTGTGCGCGCACGGCGTCGTCGGAGAGCCCGACAAGCCCTTCGGAACACGCATTCACCGCTGTGACAATCGGCGCGGCACCCTTGAGGAAGGCCGCGGACTGGTTTTTCGAGAAGAAACGGGAGAGGCTGAGCATTGGCGCGCATTATACCATTGCAGCTTCTTGTCGGCTAAAAAGAAAAAACCCCGCCGAAGCGGGATTTTTTCTTGGTACGAAACTACGCGCGCTTCTTTGCTGCCTTGCGCTTCTTCGTCTTCTTGACTGCCTTCTTTGCTGCCTTGCGCTTTTTTGCCATGGTGGTTGCAAATTATGTAGCTGATATGTCGACCCGTCCGTGCACGAAAATAATTTCATGCGCAAACGTTTCTACACATCATTATCGCGCATACATAATTTTTGTGTGAGAAAAAAATATGAAGTGTGGATAACTCGCACACTCAACATAGTATCGCTGCACGTGTTCTCTCTCAAATAAATTAGGTCTCGGGCGAGGTTGCTGCCATTAGAGATATGGTAAACGTCTTATGGTGCAGCAAGAACACAATACTATGTTGAGTGTGCGAGATAACTTACTCCCCTTTTATACTCAACGAAATCCTATCCAAAAGATGGCGGCGCGCTTGCCCTCGCAATTTCAATTTTTGCTCTCGGGTGCGAGCATCCTGTTCATTCTTATATGCCTCGTAATACACAAGCTCAAAAGGCGTCCGAAACGAAGTCGAAAACGAGTGTCCTGACTGATGCTCGCGCAATCTGCGCCGCAGGTCATTGGTAGAACCAACGTATAATTCATCATCCTTCCCGCTTTTTAAGACGTATACATAAAACATGGCGTCACTGCGTTCACTCGACAGCGCCGACGTATTCGACTTCGCGTTCGAGACGAATGCCGAATACTTTTTCAACCGCGTCCTGCATATCGCGTGCGAGTCCTGCGATATCCTTTGCGCGCGCGCCCGCCACGTTGATGATCGAGAGCGTATGCCGAGGCGATATACCGACCGCACCGCGCACGTACCCTTTTTGGAACTCGGTGTACTCGAGCAGGAAGCCGGGAGCGAGCTTGTAGGAGCCGTCCGGCTGTTGCCACGCCCACGGGCGAAGCCGTTCTTCTTTTGTCGCATCGATCTCGCGCGCGCGCGTCACCACGTGGCTATACTGCTCCGGCGAGACAAACGGCATATGGAAGAAAGAGCCGGCGCTCTGGTAGGAGCGGCGGCCCTCCATGATGAGCGAGCCCTTTTCTTCGCGCATATCGAGCACGGCGGCGCGCACTTCTTGCTGTGTAGGCGCATGCCCGAGTTTCGCGGCGAGTCGTGTCATGTCGAAGCGATTGTCGCGATACGAGAGCGCCGATGCCGGATCGGTCGAGAGCGCGAAGGTGGCGCGCACGACGACGTACCGTCCCGGCACATGACCGAACACGGAATCATGATATGAAAAATCGCATTGTTCTTTTTCAAATAGTGTACGCGCGCACTGCGGGTCCTCTGTGTCCAGCACCTCTGCGTGGACGAAGGTATCGCTCACCTGCGCTCCATAACACCCGAGGTTCGCAACCACGGCTCCGCCGACTGTCCCCGGCACACCCGAAAGGCATTCGAGACCTTTGAGATTGTGCTCGATAGTCCACACGACGAATTCATCCCACACAACGCCGGAACCGACCGTCACCCACGTCCGATCGCCGTGCTCTTCTGCGACGATGCCCGGTATGCGCATGGAGAGCACGAGTCCGTCAAAGCCCTGGTCACTGATGACGATATTTGAACCGCCGCCGAGGACGAATACCGGGAGCGCATGAGCGCGCGCGTACTCAAGCGCTTCTTCCACTTCCTCTATCGATTGCGGAGAAGCAAAAAAACGAGCTTCTCCGCCCACGCCGAGTGTCGTGAGTGGCGCGAGTGGGACGTGCTCCTGCAGAATCATTTTCCTTGTATCTGCTTGATCGCGGCGGCGCCCGCGGATGCGGCAGAGGGGAACAGCGCGACCGCCGTATTGATCACCCTGATGGCGCTTCCCTTGTCGCCGGCGGTGTAATAGGCCGCCGCGAGCGAGAACCAGGTCTCGGCGTCTGCATCGGGCTTCTCGGTGCGCAATTTCCAGATAGCGATGAGCCGCGGCCAATTCTGAGTGCGGTAATACGCAATGGCGAGGATATTGCTGTCCACCACAGTCGTACCGTAGACGGTGAGCAGTATCCGGTCGGCGGCGGCAGTATCACCGGCCACGATGTCGCCGGCGGCGGCGTAGGCGGCGAGATCCGGGAACTGCGGTCCGAGCTCGTACGCAGTATTGAAATCGTCCCGCGCCGCTTGTACGTTGTCCATATCCCACTGAAGCGCGCCGGATTGTATCCAGATATCCTCTTTCTTCGGCGACAGACGCGACGCCTCCTGAATCTCTTTCAGCGCGCTCGCGCTGTCGCCGGCGGTACGATACGCGTAGGCGAGTTGGAGGCGCTCGCGCGCGTCCTTCGGATAGGACGCAACCTGCTTCTCCATCTCGCTCACCGCGAGCATGACCGCTCGCTGTTTCTCCGCGTCGGTCGCCTGCGAGCTCTGCGCGACCGTCGATGCGAAGCTCACGAGCTGTTCGCGCACTTCCTGTCCGGCGAAGGACGGGGCGGCGGCGAGTGCTTCAAACGCGGCGATGTTTGTACTGATGCCGCCGCGTGCGGGAGAGAGCGCAACGATAAGTTGCGACGCCACCCGCATCCCCGGCACATTCACGGTCCAGACGAGCGTGAATGCGATAGCCGCGGCTATCGGTAGCGCGTAGACCACGCCCTCTGCCTCTTCGAGCACTGGCGCGTCCTCTATCTTCGGTACCGGCCTTCCAACTTGAGAATCGACAAGGGAGAGGAGCGCGAAGAAATAAACGTACGAATAGAGATTATCGAAGACGAAAAAGTTGTGCACCGCGTACCCGGCGAGCGCGGCGGTGATCGCGATGCGCTCAGGCCGCGAGAGTTCTGAACTCCTCCAGAGCAGCACGATCGCGCTCCCGAAGAGCGAGAGATAGAGGAGGAATGCCGGCACGCCGCCGGCCGTGAGCCAGTCGATAAATGCGTTGTGCGCGCGGTCAAACCACGGCTCCTGTGCGTAGAGCGACGGGTCGTAGTACGTATTGAAGACATAGTTGAAGCCTTCCTGCCCCCAGCCGAGAACCGGATTTTCGGCAACGCCAGCAAACGCCATGCGCCAGATAGTGAAACGAGTAGCGCCGTCGGAAAGCGAGATGGAGGCGATGCGTCCCAGCACGAAACTGTCCCGGACAAACGACGAATTGCGCGCGAGATAAAAACTTCCTATCAGAATCAGGATGAGGACGAATGCGCCCGCGGCGTAGCCGCGGGCGCGCTTCCCTGCCGTGAGCGCCGTGAGGAGCGTAGCGAGCGCAAGCGCGGCGACAAGCCCGATGATGGTACCGCGCGTCCCGGTGAAGAAGATCAGTACCGCCTCAAGCGCGGCGAGTGCGATAAGAGACCACCTGAGCCATGTATATTTCTCAGTGAGGGCGAGCCAGAGCGCGATGAATACGCTGAATAGAAGATAGATTGCAAAATACGCAGAATTACCGAGTGTGGCGTCAATGCGCGATGAACCCTGGTGTATCGCGAGCGAGCCGCCGAGTTGCAGGAGAGCGTATCCGGAAAGGACCACTGCGACGCCAAGCGAGGTGAGGAACCAGGCGCGCCACTTCTTCTCCACACGCAGTACCGCGCCAGCGGCATAGAAGAATCCGAGCAGGTGGATGAGGAGCACCCACCCTTCCATACGCTCAAAATTGCTCCAGAAGGCCTTTGCGGCATTTAGCGCGAACGCGTCGGCGATAAACATCCAGAGGACGAAGGCGAGGACGGTCGCGCCAACCCAAGAGAAGCGCGGACGATACTCCCGATCGAGAAGCGCGAGTACCACCCATGCGGCAACCGCTATCTCTACCAGGATGCGGAAGTAGAACGCCTTGCCGGTGATGAAGGGGAAGAAGTAAGAATCGGCGACCAGAAGCGGCGTAAGCGGGATGAGGAACAGCGCGCCGAGCGCGACCCACCGTGCGACTTGTTTTGCCGTCCCGCCGCTCTGCATAATGGGGGCAATCATACCACGAAAGAGCGAGCGCCCCTCTGGGGCGCTCGCTCTTACTACATTCTATATTCTATCCCCTATATTCTGTTTAAAACCTCCAGCTGAAGAGACCCCACGCCTTCTGTTCTTTCTCCGCGAGCACCTTGAGGCGCGCCTGCGCATCATTGAGCGCCGTTATCTGCGCTTCGAGGACTGCCCTCACTTCTACCGAGACATTTGCCTCTGTAAGCAGTGCTGTCAGCGCATCGATACGCTGTTGATTCTTCTCAGCCGCATCAGCGATGACTTCTGCTGATGTTTTGTCACCGCCAAAAAAAAGGCGGGAGAGGAATCCGCGCGACTGAATCCTAGCTTCGGCATTCGTCGTCGTCGCGATCGAATCATTCATCCGCTTCGCGATCTCCGACACCTGGGAGCCGATGCCGCCGACCAAGTCCTT
>CAYJLK010000001.1:0-41577 GCA_964371445.1 uncultured Candidatus Saccharibacteria bacterium | reverse complement strand
CTGCATATATATGTTTGTTCATATAGTTGATGACGTTATTACCGACTAATCGTTACGTCCTCTAGTATACACCGAACTCCGCTGGAGAATGCAAACGCTCTGCCTTCTACGCCTTCTGCATCTTATAGAAATAAGATGTGTCGTCCTGCAGGAGTTCCCGGGGAGTCCCGTGCTCCACGATGCGGCCATGACTAAGGACGAGGATAGAGTCCGCCTCAGCGACGGTGGATGCACGGTGTGCAATGATGAGCACCGTTACTTTGCCGTGGAGCGCACGGATTGATTCGTGAATGAGCTTTTCTGACTCATGGTCGAGCGCGCTCGTCGCTTCGTCGAGGATAAGGAGGGCGGGATTGCCCGCGAGTGCGCGGGCAAGTGCGATGCGCTGACGCTGGCCGCCGGAGAGCATGACGCCGCGGTCGCCTGTCATCGTCTTGAACCCTTCCGAAAGACTCATGATGAAGTCGTAAATGTTCGCCTGTTTCGCCGCGCCCTCGATATCTTCCGCAGTCAGCGTGTGGTTATAAAATCGGATATTGTCTTCAAGGGTAGCGTTGAGGAGGAAGACATCCTGCGACACATACCCGATATTCTTGCGCCACTCCTCGAGCGTGATATCGGTACTCGGCACGCCGTCCAGGAGTATCGAACCTGCCTCCGGCTTGAAGAGGCGCAAGAGGAGGTCGGCAACTGACGTCTTCCCTGCTCCCGATGGTCCGATAAGCCCGACCGTTTCTCCAGCGCATATCTTGAAATCAACGCCGCTCAGAACCGGCTTGCCCTCGTCGTACGAAAACGTAACTCCTTTGAACTCAAGTCCTTTGTGGAAAGTAAATGGTGCGGTGCCCTCGGATGATTCGCGATGCAGGTCGAAATTGCGCTTAAACGCCGCAATGTTCTGTGCGTACGGTACAAGCTCGCTCATCGACTGAAGCGCGACCTGCCCCGACTCGAGATAGGTAAATATCTTCTGTATCAGGTACAACGACGCGGCAAACGAGATGATGCTGAAGGTCGGCGTATGGTACGTCAGCAAGAAAAGTACGACGACGAGCATAATGCTGACCGGCTGGAAGAAGCTTGTGCCGAGAGAGCGCACAAACGCTTGGCGTATCGAAAGGTGGCGCAATGAGCGGATGTGCGCACTCCCGTCGGCAATAGCGGCGCGTTCCACACCGGCGGCCTTGATGGACTTCATGCCGATGATGTGCTCACTGAGGAATTGCGCGAACTGTTTCTCCATACCTGCCATCTGCTGTCCGATGTGCTGTGCGTTGCGGAGGAACGGACGCAATACGAATAATAGGACAGCGCCGCCGCCGAGCGTATAGAACGTCATCGTCGGAGAAATATTGACAGCCACCAGGAGGTACATAAGGAAGCCGCTGAACGACTGGATGACCTGTGCGACAGACCCGAGGAGCGCACCGGTCTGCTGCACATCCCGCACAAGCGTGTTGTGCATCGTGCCTATCTTCTGTCGGAGCGAGAACGGCCACGAGGAGAGGAGTGCGCGGCGGAGCACGTCCTCGCTCTCTTTACCGAGAAAGTCTGCGCTTATCCACCCGCGGATATAGCCGAAAATGACGACGGACACCGCACGGAGCACAAAGAGAGCGAGGATGAACCCGAGCAGATACCGGAAACTGAACGGTATAGAGAAGAAAGCGAAGATGTCCCGTATCGTACTCGTGATGAAATCCGTCGCGGCGACGCCACCCCCGCCGTTGAAGAACGACATGAGCGGAATAACCGCGTTGATGCCGATACCTTCCAAGAGCGCGCTCAAGACGCCGAACACGGCGAGCGCCGCCACGTGATAGCGGTATCTGCCAAACGCCCGCCAAAGCGTCACGAGAGTATTTTTCATGGGCTTGTGACTACTATAACCCGTTTAGGAGTAAGAAAGCTACGCATCCCTGCTTTTCAAAATGGCTTCGGCTTTCGCAAAATCTGCCGGATAGTCCACGTCCACATTCTCATCCGGTTCCATCAAAAGGACTTCCGCGCGGTCGGCAACAATTTTATCCGGGATGATGGAAGCGCGGGTCATGTACAGCGCGCCATTCTCCACGAAAAGTGGTTTCTGATATTGGCTGTTCACGAGCTCTGTAGGGTAGAGACGCTCCCATTTCCCGCTTTCATCCTGGAGCCAGTAATGCCCCTTGTCGTAGTGGCCGCTAATGACTGAGTCTGCGTTCTTCTCCACCGCGAGCGCTATCGCCTGCTCAATGCGCTCACGCGAGAGCAAGGGTGAGGTCGGATAGAGGAGAAGCACGTAATCAGGGATGTAGTTTTCATTTTTCTTAAGCTCATCGAGCGCATGTACTAACACTTGCTGACTCGTAACGGCGTCTTCAGTGAGTTCCAGAGGACGAATGAACGGCACGTCGGCACCATACTGCTCCGCTATTTTCTTTATCTTCTCCGATTCAGTGGTCACAACCACCCGACTCACGCCCTTAGCACCCTTTGCAGCAAGGATGGGATACGCCATCATTGGCTTTCCGCACAGGTCCTTCAGGTTCTTACCCGGCAAACGCGTGGAACGCTCCTTGACCGGGATAACCACAAGAACAGTAGGGGTTTGATTCATGTTCTTTTACTGTTACGCAATAAGACTTTGGCGTAGCGGGGTCGCGCGCTTGATATCAGAAGCAGCGCGCTTGCCGAGCACCGCGCGGTAGTGTCTCGGCTCCATGCCGTTGCCAGGCCGGATTGACCGCGTGTTTTCCGGGGAAAAGCGCTCTCCCTTTTTCATATCTTTTACGACAAAAAGGGACTTCCGGTATTGTACGTTCTCGCGCTCGCCTTCGCTTCTCGTGTACACCGGCGTTCCGATGGCCGCTTCTGTGCGACGAATAGCATTCACCATCGCTGCGAACTCTCGCGGTTCCAGGGAAAACGAGGAGTCGAGACCGCCGTCGGCTCGTCGAAGCGTAAGATGCTTTTCCACTACCGTCGCCCCAAGCGCGACGGCCGCAACAGCACTCTCGTTCGTGAGCGTGTGGTCGGAAAGACCGACATTAAGCTTGAATCGCTTCCGGAGATCGGGAATGGTCGACAGATGCATGTCTTCTGGTTTTGCCGGATACGCACTTACGCACTGGAGAAGAGTCAGATCTTTCGTACCGAATCGCCGTAGCGTCCGCACAGCGAGCTCCAGTTCGGGAATTGTCGCCATGCCGCGCGACATGATAACCGGTTTTCGTGTCCGTCCAATCCGCTCAAGGAGAGGGATGTCCACTACCTCAAATGAGGCCACTTTGTACAAGGGTGCCCGCAAAATCTCCAAAAAATCAACCGCGGTAACATCAAACGGGGTGGAGAAACATACCAAACCGCGCTTCTTTGCGTGCGCAAATAATCGTCGGTGCCATTCCCAAGGCGTTGACGCTTCCTGGTACAACTCATAGAGCGTCTTTCCTTTCCATGCGGAGTTTTTTCTCACCACAAATTCAGGGGCGTCCGAATCAATCGTGATGGTGTCGGCCGTGTAGGTCTGGAGTTTTATCGCGTCCGCACCCGCGTCAGCGGCCGCGTCAATGATGCGGAGGGCGCGGCGGATGTCGCCATTATGGTTGCCCGAAAGTTCCGCAACGATGAATGTCCTCCGTCTACTCTTCTTCTTGACCATGGCTATTTGTTGCGCAAAACGAAGATAAAATTCGGCGAATACGAGTACGTACCGAGTGTGGGGAGCTCGGATGCCATCTTGTTAATAGGGTGAAGGTAATCGGGTTCCTTACCCTCCAAGGCCACGAGCTTTGCGTAGACTACGCGCGAGAGGATGTAGTATAGGTTGCCACAATTCTCAATCTCTTCAAGCCGAAAATGTTTCTTGGCGAACTCAATTAGTTTCTTTTCCGGCATATAATAATTATGCCACCGCACTTTGATCACTTGCAGCCCAAACTGTTTACGAAGAGTGTTGAGACGCGCGAGTCCTTCTTGAGTATTCTCTGTGAGAATGATGCGGCCTCCTTTTTTCAAGAGTTTTTTCATCTCAAAAAGCGCCTGCTGCTGTTCTTTCCAATTTGCAAGATTTATCAAACAGCGCTCCGAGACAATCAGGTCAAATTTCCTGCCTTGTAATTCGGGAGCGGACGATAGGGAAAGAGCATTAGCCTCGCTAAACGACATGCGCGCGCGGACCTTTTCCCCTTGTTTCGCTAATGCTTTCCGTGCGTATGCGACCATAGCCGCCGAATAATCTACACCCGTGAATTTTGCTCGCGGAAGCTGTCGCGCAAATTCAAACGTGGAGTATCCGTTCCCGCATCCAACATCTAGTACAGACACTCCGTCTTTCAAGTAAGCGAGTATGCTGCGTATTTCCAATTCCCGATAATAAGTATCCGGTGCAGTCGCCAACTGCGAGTCCTTAAATTTCTGTGCCTGCTCGTTCCAAAACTCAAGCACTTTCTTCTCGGAGTTTTTTGTTTTCATATGTTATCTAAAATTATAGGTACCATCTCGTATCTGCACTATCCCTTGCTGTTCTCTCTTGACGCGCTCCTTTAGGTACGGTTTCTGATACTCAGCTTCAAGTTTCTCACTCCAGACCCCCCTGTCTTTCGCTATGAGAATTTCCTCCGCTGAAACTATCGCGAGCGTACCACGACTGGAGAGTCGTGTAAATTTCGCGTCCAGCATCGCCTGCAGTCTCGGGAGATGATACCGGTTGGTAACGACAAGAACATGCGTGGCAATATTTCTAGCAATAAGCTTTTCTAACTCCTGCAGTTGTTGGTAGGTCGTGTTGGAGTTCCTTTCGCACACCACGCGTTCTGCAGGAACCCCGTGCTCAAGAAGTTCGGCGCGCATGATCTCGCATAGCAAGGGTCTGTCCTTCGGAGCATTTTCAGGAATGTTATACCCTAGCGCCCCGGTAGTTATAACTATCGCCGCGGGATAATCGTGCGCAAGCTGGGATGCGGCTAGCACCCGCAGAATGCCACCCGGCGCACCTTGTTTGTCATCCTCACCAGTAAGGCCAGTACTCACCCATCGACCAGAAATGTCCTGTTTGATTCCTGCAGAGAGAACGATAATGATGTCTGGAGTGTTCATTGTGCAAGTGCCGCAACGAACGTGTTTACCACTTTCTTTTGTGTCTCGGTGGTGATATTGGCAAAAAGAGGAAGGGAGAGCTCGGTCGCGTACCAACGCTCGGCGACCGGGCACAGACCTTTCTTGTAACCGAGCTTTTGGTAGTACGGGTGGAGATGCACGGGAATATGGTGCACCTGTACTCCGATGCCTTGCGCGCGGAGATAACTAAAAACCTCCCGACGCCTCTTCGGGTCTGAAATGCGCAGGGTATAGAGATGCCACGCGGATTTGTTTTCCGTCGTATCGTGCGCCGGTAGCACGATGCCTGGTGGAACATGTGCGAGAAGCTTATTGTAACGCTTTGCAGCGGTTGCACGACTGGCGACGAATGTTTTTAGACGTTTTATTTGGCTTTCTCCGAGCGCGGCGTTTATATCAGGCATGCGATAGTTATATCCGAGCGTCTGCATCTCCATATACCAGCCGCCCTCATCCTTGTGCTCCAGCGCCGCAGACTCTTTTGTTATGCCATGCGTCCTAAACAGTCGAACCAACCGCGCGTACTCGGCGTTATTCGTTACCACTGCCCCGCCCTCTCCGGTCGTGATTGATTTCACAGGATGGAAGCTATACGTCGTCATATCGGCAAATGATCCCGCGGGCTTCCCTTTATAGCGGGCACCGAGCGATTGCGCCCCATCGCTAATCAGCACAAGCTTGTACTTCTTCGCAAGCGCTTTAAATTTCTGCAAGTCGGCAGGGCGACCCGCGTAATCCACAGGCACGACCGCCTTGGTGCGTTTCGTTATTTTCTTGTGCACATCGGCGACCGACATGTTCCCGGTCGCCTCTTCAACATCGATAAAAATCGGTCGCGCACCGAGATAGAGCGCGGCGTTCGCTGTTGCGGCAAAAGTAAGTGCCGGGACGATGACTTCGTCTCCTTTCCCTAATCCTGCGGCAAAATACGCCGCATGGAGCGCGGCAGTACCGGAGTTGAGTGCTACCGCGTATTTAGTTCCTGCCGCTTTTGCAATGGCTTTTTCAAACCGCTCTACAGCTGGTCCTTGAGTGAGCCAACCGGAGCGAAGCGCCTTCACAACCGCCCGAACGTCGGCTTCGTTTATATCCTGTGTAGAATACGGAATCATAGACCGGATGATACTAGAGAGCGCACCGCCTCTACAACTCGCTCGGTCGCGCCAGCCGGCCACACGTCGCGCAGGTGCCGAGTGACGAACGGCCATTCGCCGCGCGAGTATGCGGAGAATGCATCGACGAGCGCTTTTACCGTTTCAACGCGCGTTGTGACGCCGACGCGATTGCTCACGAGAGGGTCTTCCCCGACGATTCCGGGCTCGTAACTTAGTACTTTTTTATCAGCGGCGGCCGCTTGCATGAGCACCGGAGAGGATAGTCCGATAATGAGTCCTGATTTGGAAAGCGCCTCCTCCAGCGTCGGTTCAGCTGCTCTACGGACTCGCGGACCAAGATATTCCGCAAATTTATCCGCAGGCTCCTTGGGGTGCAGTCTCAGCGAGACATAGAATCGGTCCGGTAGGTTCTTGAGCGCTTCCACTACGTCACCAAGAGCGCTGTACTCATCACAGGCGACGGGCCTATAGCCAGGCATATTCCCAATTGCACGGAGCGGTTGGGAAATGAAGAGAATGCGCTCCGGCTCCTCGTGTCCGCAAGTAATATTGTCGGCAAAATGGTCAAAGTGCGGATTGCCGGTCACGACGAGCCGCTCAACCGGAAACCCTTCTGCTGCCATCTCCTCTTTCATCGTCTCATCAATGACGCAAATTCGAGTTGGCAGATATGCAAAGTCCTTTTCGCCGGAAGTTGAGAACCGCTGCCAGTAATTTGACCAGAAATCAAGCACAAAGAGGCTCGGGACGTTCCCGATAGTCCGCATGATGCGCTTGTCAGGAGAATCTCCGGCGGTGCTCGTTCCCGCAATAAAAATATCAGGCGCCGCCATGTCCTCGCCAACCTCTGCGCCTGCTATTTTGAGCGCGCCAATAACCGGAGCGATGGCGTTCCTGCCCCCCGGATCTTGCGCCGAAAAAAGTACTTTCATTGTAGTTCTTCCTTATGCGCGAGCACCTTGTGAAGCGCCTCCATAAAACGGTCAATGTCTTTCTTGGTGCGCGGATGCTGACAGAGCATGGTAAATGTAAGCTCTTTCTCGTACAGGCGCTCGGCAACTGGGCATATGCCTTTCTTGTAATTCTGCTTCATCCCTTGATAATCGAACGGGAAGTGCGTCCGGTTGAACGCCTTTCGCTCTTGGAATACAGGCAGAAGGTACAAGGGCTCCAGATATCCCTTTGACATTGGGAATCCCTCTGCGGTCATGGCTTCTACGAAGCGATCGCGCGAGACACCGAGCCTCTTCTCATCTATAAGCATTGGGAAGACATAATAAACGTGCTCGTTTTCTTTCGGCAATTTGGGGATGGTGATGCCGGGAATGCCTCGCAACTGCTTCGCGAGGTACGCGACAATTGCCAGTTTTTTTCGGTTGAAGAAATCCAGTTTCTTTAGTTGGACTTCGCAAATGGCCGCCGCGAGTTCCGTCATGCGGTAATTACTGCCGATAAGCGGCCCTGCAGACGGGTATTCTTTTGCTATGTTTTCCCCGTGGTTGCGCATCATTTGTGCTCGAAGGGCGTACCGACTGTTATTCGTGACGAGAACACCTCCTTCACCCGCCTGGATGGTCTTGTGGACGTTGAAACTGAACACACCGATGTCGCCTATCGTTCCGGCATACTTCCCCCGCCAGCGGGCACCGGGACCCTGTGCATTGTCTTCAATTATTTTCAGTTTGTGCTTCTTTGCGAGCGCGAGGAGCGGACCGAAGTCGGGTGTCCTTCCGAAGAGGTTGACGACGAAAATCGCTTTCGTGCGAAGCGTGATGACCTTCCGTACCGTCTCGGCGTCAAGACAGAGCGTTTCGCGGTTGAGGTCAGCGAATATCGGTACCGCACCATTGAGGAGGACTGCTGCCGGTGTCGCGGACATTGTGAATGCAGGCACGATGACCTCGTCCCCTGGCCCGATGCCGAGCGCGGCTATTGCGGCATGAAGAGCGGTGGTTGCCGAGTTAAAGGAAACCGCATGCTTCACATTGAATTTTCTCATGAAAGCTTTCTCAAGCGACCTCACTCGTTTACCGCCGAAAAAATAAGAGCCCGGCGCGCCGATGAAATCCGAAAGCGGTCCTACTTTTAGTACGGAAAGAGCGGCGGCAATTTCCTCTCGCCCGATGAGGTAAGGCGGCGGCAAGGGGTGCTTGAGTACCGGCTTTCCGCCAAGCAGTGCCGGTCTCGCAGGTGTGTTTTTCATGGGCATATTATAAGGAAATCTTCTTGCCGCCAGCTTTTGCGCTCCGCACCATCGCGTCAAGCAGAATGAGGGTGGTAACGCCGTCTTTGATTGAACTCCGCTTCCCGCCCCGCAAAACTTCAGCAAGCACGTCGCGCGTCGCAGAAAGCGGCACGCGAGAATAGCGCGTGCGTGCCGCGTCTAGTTGCCTCACTCCCTTGAACCGCGAAGGACGCGCCGGAGTTTCAAGGAGCGTCATGCCGTAGTCGGTAATGACTGCGGTTCCTTTCGTACCGTAAATATGGAAATCGTGTATGCCGTATGCCCCCTGATCGAGGCTCTGCAACGCAACTCGCGTGCCCTTTTTCGTCGTGAGTAACGCATCCACATTCATGTCTCCTTCTGGATGCGTTGCGTTAGCGCTGTTCGTGAGTGCCACCGCCGATACGACTTCATCGTTGAGCAGATACGCCAGCGCGTTCACGGTGTGCCCGCCATTATTGAAGAGACCGTTGCTGTAGTGACACGTAACCTGCTGAATGCGTCCCAACTTCCCTTTCTTAATATTCTCCCGCACCCGCGCAAACAATGGCGAGAAGCGCCGCTGATAATTAAGCACGAACGTCATACCGCTTCTCTCGACAAGCGCTTCTATCTGCTTCGCCTCTTTCACGCTTGTCGCAAGCGGTTTCTCGCAGACGACCATCGGCACCTTAGCGCGCGCGCATTCCCGTAAGAGCGCGAGATGTGCGGCGGGCGGTGTCGCGATGATGACGATATCGAATGTCTCACTTTTCAGACACTCGACGAGCGAGCGATAGACCTTCGCGGAGGGAAAGAGCTTCCGCGCGGCGGCGAGATTCTTCGCATCCGTATCGGCGAGCGCGACAAGCTCGGTCTTATTATTCATCATGACCGCACCCGCGTGGCTCGCCGGTTTCTCGCGCTTCGGCTCCGCTTCAAAGAGCGCACCAATCTTCCCGCATCCCACGACTGCTACGCGATATGCCGGTCTCTTCTTCATCCTATTTGACGAAGAGCGTTTTCGCTTCCTTTGCCGAGAGGAGGAACTTCCTATTGTCGCTCTTATAAAGAAAGTTCTCCGGTACTCCGCGCTTTCCTTGAAGCCACCGCATATCGGTAGAGCCGAATTCTGGTTTTATGACATACACGTGTGAAAGCTCTTTGGCTCGCCGTGCTTCGTATTCGGTGATGAGCGTCTCGTGCAGCTTCTCGCCCGGACGTATGCCGATGTCGTCTATCTTGCATTCCGGCGCGAGGAGCTTGATGACGTCGGCGACGCGCATATTTTTCATTTTGGGAACGAAGATTTCTCCGCCCTGCATGAGCGAGAGGCACTCAATCACAATATCCACGACATGCTCAATGCGTATCCAAAAGCGGGTCATGCGTTTATCAGTAAGTGGAATGCGCCCCGTTGGGCGCAGGCGGTCAACGAGCTCCACGAGACTGCCGCGACTGCCGATAACGTTGCCGTAGCGTACGACTGAGAACGCCGCCGGCCTTTCTCCAACGTACGCGTTAGCCGCGACGAAGAGTTTCTCTGCAGACAACTTGGTCGCGCCGTAGAGATTGATAGGTTCCACTGCTTTATCCGATGAAACGAGGAGCACCTTGGACACTCCCGCCACGAGTGCAGCGTCAATTACGTTCTGACTGCCGACGATATTTGTCTTTACCGCTTCGAACGGATTGTATTCGGTCGCCGGGACCTGCTTGAGCGCGGCGGCATGAACGACGATGTCGACGCCTTCGAAGGCACGTTTCAGCCGATCCACATCGCGGACATCCCCGATGAAATAGCGGAGACGTTTCTCGTTCGGGTACATACCCTGCACCTGGCTCTGTTTGAGCTCGTCGCGACTGAATATGATGACCTTGACGATACCTGGAACTGTAAGTAGTCGCGCGATAAAGGCGCGGCCGAACGTACCAGTACCGCCTGTCACAAGGACGGTTTTGCCTTTTAGAAAATCATGAGATGTTTGGGGAGTTTTTGCCATGTACGCGCGTTACCGTACCACACATAAAGAGATAACCCAAGTCTCGTTCGAGAGGTTACGGCTCATGCTGATATACAGGAGTATAGGAGGCAAACGGGAAATGTTCGCCCTCCACGACATAGCGCGTGCCGAGCTTCTCTTTGAATTGGGATATCTGCTTCAATTTTTCCGAGTCATGCTCACGTGCTAGAACACCGAGGACATAGAAGGTACAGCCGCTGGTTTTGAAATGCTCCATCGCCTCTTTCTGCAGGAGATAGCCCGCATGTTTTGCATAAGGTGAAGCGAAATCGGTTACTGCCATGCTGTAGTACATCTGCGTTCCGTTCGATACAAACGCCGCACCCGAGACGGGCGTGTCGCCATGGTACGCAATGAAAGCACTATGTGTTTCTATGAGCTTGTTCCACACCTCGTCCGTTTTCTGCACAGGAACGACAGACTCATAGAACTCTCGGAACGCAGAAAAAGGGACAGGAGTTGCATACAGGTCATCTTTGAGCGCGGCACGAATCTCATACCGCACATCCTTGCTGAATGTGAGCTCCTTGGTGAGGTCGACCGCAGAGCAGTATTTGACTTCGTGAGACTCCTTAACAATTCGCTCGAGAAATTCGGCAAGTCGCTCCGATGAACGACCATCGAATAGGTACCCCTCCAAGAAACGCTGACCTTGTGCGACAATCTCTTCGCCATATTCTGGCTCAGAAACGATGCGTTGCATAACCTTCAGGAGCTCGTCCTCGGTGCGAGCGAGCGGCGCTGCCATCTTATACATCTCTGCATGGTGAGTGTCGAACCGCTTCCAAGGATAGAGGACGAGTGGCTTCCTTGCCAAAAGCGCTTCATAGATGACGGTCGAGTTTCCCGTTATAACGGCGTCTGACGCAGAGAGAAGTGCAGAAATGTCTTCGCTGTCAGCTATGGCAACTCCCCCGCCGAATTGTTCTTTGATATATGCTCGCAGTTCGCTCGTGGCATGGTGTTTGCGGAACTTAAACAGCACCTGTATATGCAGCATCTGACCCACATTACAAACCGCGTTAAAGAAGGCACTCAATTCCCGCGAATCAAATGCGTTTAATTGCGGCTCCTGCGGTGGCACGGCCGCAAAGAGGATGGGGCGCATAGGATCGAGTCCAAGAGCGGCCACAATAGCGTTACCTTTTTCACCAAGCGAATCGGCGAAAAGTGCATATCGGTCGAACCGCGGCGAACCTATGGGCACAATGCGCTCAGAACCATAACCATTTCTCACGTACCACTGCCGCACATACGGACCGTACGCCGCGAGGTATGCCGTCTCAAGCCGAGAATATGCAGATCTCGGATCAATGTACGCGCCGGCGTGTTGGAGTTCTACCGAGGGAATACGAAGCTCTTTTGCGGCTCGGGCAAGGAGCAAAAAATGGTGCCTTCGACCGCCCACGGAGGCGAATTGAAGGATGACGTCCGGCCGTTCTTCCTCCAGGATGCGCTTGAGTGCATCAGAATCGGCTGCAACGCGCGCCCCGTACGCAACCAAATGCCCGCATGCGCTTATGACCGGACTCCAATCGAGTTCGGGACACTGCTCGGAGAAATAGTCCCCGACCGTTCCGCGGGCCATCTCCCAGCCGTTAAGGAAAGCTCCTGTGCACTCCTGCATAGTCTGACGCGTGAGAGCATTCATGTCGCCGGGATGCCGGACCTGCACGCGATGTTTCCACAATTGTCGCCATGGGATATTCCTGAGCTCACCTGCTTCCATAAGGACGAGCTCGACATCATCCATCTTTCCCATCACGGGAGCAATATGGGACCAGTACTCACTCGCAAATAGTTTCATCCTGCGGTGCGGTGCAAGCCGTATGACGCTGTTGTAAAGCCGGACGACGAGTGAGCGCCAAAATGAACGAGACGAAAGATGCACTCTCGGTACCGGGCGGTATCCTTCAACCGAAACGTTGAGTTGTGCCATGCGCGCTCCATCGATAGCCGCCCATCCTTCAAAATATGCGAGCGGGCCAGCGGAAGCCCCGGCGCCAACGATGGGCGCAAAAAAACGGACACTGACATCCGGAGATGCCTGCGCGAGCGCGCGATACAGCCGAGCATAATACAGTACTTGACTGAGATACACAGCGAGCATCGGTTCAAGTGCTTCTCCTATGGGAATGCCGGTGTGTGAAAAGAATGACATCGCCGGCAAGCGGTACCATTCCCGTGCGGCGTCTTGCGCCATAACCCACCACATTCCTTCGTCGTCCGTGTCCGCCGCTTTCAGTGATGAGAACGGCACATCCACTTCCGAGAGCGCGCGTTCGGCCCAGGAGTCAACACAAACAACACGTGCTGTCGGATGCGTAGCGATGTAGGCCTTCGTCGCCGATGCCTGTTCCTTGTCGTATACGACGAGTATATCCTCCTCTTTCATACAATATAGTTGCGCACCGTCCGTTTGCCACCGATATCCGCGGATACGGCAGTATATCGGTCGTTCACCGGCATCTCAGCGATGATGAGCGGGTGATTCGCGGCGACGATACCCTTCATCCCCGTAAGCACGCTCTGCTCGTGCCCTTCGACATCTATCTTTACGAATGACACGCTCTGCCCTTCCAGCTCAACAAGGTCATCGAGCGCCGTTGTAGGAACTATCACACTCCCACAGCCACCTTCATCTATGAGAGAGTGCCTGAACGTAGAATTCTTCACCAAAAAAAGCTGCTGTGTACCCGTCGTGTCGGACACGGCCATATTAAGCGGAATGACATTCCCGCAATGTTTCGTATTTTTCACCAAAAATGAGTAGTTCGTCGGATCGGGCTCAAACGCGTATACTTTTTCGACGAGCGGTGAAAGAAGGCGACTGTAGTAGCCGATGTGTGCGCCCACATCAATCGCGACGCCGCCTTTAACACAAGAATGTATGAACGCGGACGTTTCTCTCTCGTACGTCCCGAATAAGAAATCCAGTTTCGTCCGCAATGGCAGTTCGTCTGGTATGTTAAACGCTCTTAGACGCTCAATTACCTTTACGAGGATGTGCGCATGCTGTTTGAGTATTTTTCTCATGATTCAAAAGATCGACGATCACCTCTGGAGACCTAGCGCACGATAAGCCCTGCGTCCTTCAGCCGCTTCAGGCGCTCGTAATCCTCCTTCGCCATCATAGCGGCAAGATTGTGGTAGGAGATCTCGAGCTTCCATTTAAGTTTGCGTTGCGCTTTGCGACTATCGCCCAGAAGATGATGCACTTCGTTCGGGCGATAGAACTCTTTGGAAATGGTAATTACCGTACGTCCGTCTTTAGTCTTCCCCACCTCCTTGAGGCCCTTACCGCTCCACATTATCGGCATATCGATAGCTGCCGCGGCGGCTTCCACGAATTCCCGTACAGAGTGGCTCTGTCCGGTCGCGATGACGTAATCTTCGGGCGTCTCCTGCTGGAGCATTTTGTGCATCGCCTTCACATAATCTCCAGCGTATCCCCAGTCACGCCGAGCGTCGAGATTCCCGAGCGCGAATGAGTCCTGCAATCCGAGCTTCACTTTGGCGAGTGAGATGGTTATCTTACGTGTCACAAAGTGCTCGCCGCGACGCGGGGATTCATGATTGAACAGGATGCCCGAGCAGATGAAGAGTCCGTGTTTGTCGCGGTATCCTTTGACATAATCTTCGTGAGCGCGTAACTTCGCCTCCCCGTACGGACTTACCGGCCGGAATGGAGATTTTTCGTTCTGCGGCGGGTTCGTCGCGCCGAACATCTCGCTCGTGGAAGCCTGATAGATGCGCACCTTCGGATTAAGCTTCATCGCCTGGTACGCAAGCCGACCGAGACCATGATAGTTGATGTCCATTGTCTCGTCTGGACACTTGAAGGAGACCCAGACATCCGACTGTGCTGCGAGGTTATAAATCTCGTCAGGATTCGATTGGAGTAGCGCCTCGCGCAGGGTCGCCTCATCGCGCATATTCCCGTACACAAGCTTAATATGTCTCGGGAGCGTCATATGCTCTATACGCATATGGGGATCAAGACTGGTGCGGCGCACAAGCCCCCACACCTCATAGCCAAGTCCCAAGAGATGCTCTGCGAGATAGGAGCCATCCTGTCCTGTTGTTCCCGTAATAAGCGCCCGCTTCCTCCTCTTCACGGCTTTCGCGATCTTCTTTCCCGTAGTTTTCCTTTTCATGATGTCGGCCCAGTATGCCCCACTTTAGTCAGTATTTCAAGAATTCGCTCTGCGGTTTTTCGCCACGAGAATTGCGCGGCGCGGCGCAGACCCCGTTCCCGTAGCTCGCCGCACAGTTTCTCGTCGACCGCGATACGGCCCATTGCCGCCGCGATATCCTCCGGACGCGCAGGGTCCGCGAGCAGCGCTGCATCGCCCGCGACTTCCGCGAGAGCGCCCCGGTCAGAAGTGATGACTGGCAGTCCGGCATGCATAGCTTCCAACACCGGCATACCGAAACCCTCGATGAAACTCGGAAACACGAGCGCCCGCGCCTTGTTGTAGAGATAGGCGAGCTGCGCGTCGGAGACGTACCCGAGGAACCGCACCCGCTCCTCTACGCCGAGTTCGCGCGCGAGCCCCGCAAGCGATTCGGCATACGCGCCACCCCGCTTGCCGGCGATAAGAAGCTCATACGCGCCGCCGTTTTGTGCAAACAAGGCGAACGCCCGGATAATGCCCGCAACGTTCTTCCGCTCTTTGAGCACGCCTGCGAAAAGAAAAAAGTCGTTTGGCACCGACAGCAATTCCTTCCGTTCCCCGAGTGGCACGTAGCTCAGCTGCACCACAGTGATGCGTTTCGCTGGTATGCCGAAAAGTCGCATGACACTCTGTTTCGTTTCTTCGGAAATGGCGATGATTGCATCCGCCCGCCACAATGCTCGCCTGTGCAGACAGAACAGGAGTCGTGCGGAAAGACGTTCGCGCCACGAACCGCGCGAGTTCCAGTACGCAAAGTCAAGCGCGAAGACTATGGAACGCTTTGGTCGGAGGAAGAACGGGATGATGGGGGTAAAAAATATATAGGCATCTAAAGTGCGGTCCATACCGAATGCTCCGGTGAGCCAGAGCGCCCTGCTCCCGAGTCCCTTAAAGGTCCAGCGGTCACCGACGAAAGACGGTCGCGGCACCTCTTGGTCCTTGAAGTAGACCGTATACGAATTCTTCCGATCGAGTTCTATCAAATTCCTCGCCATCTCAAACACGGAACGCCCGAGCCCTCCCGGACTCTTTTCTCCATACGGATGAAGCAATAGACCGATCCTCATAGGTTGTGGGTATTGTGGACAAATATCATAAGCGATTATGCATTCATAGACCGCATAAATGCAAGAATGCGTTCGGTGCGCCGGCGCCAAGTGTGTTTCTCTGCGAGTACTCGGCCGGCCTGTACTTTCGATTCAGCCTCCGGACTTGTATGCGCCTCCTGTATCGCCCGGACGAGCGAACGGGCGTCGTCGGACTCGTACCAGAACACCGTCCCTTCCTGCACGATACTCTGGAGCGCGGGCGTTTTGGAGACGACCACGGGGCGGCGCGCAGCAAGATATTCAAAGATTTTCATCGGCGAAGTATACCGATACGAATTCTCATTCCGTGCGGTCCCGAGCACAATGAGGACATCCGCGGCCGCAAGCCATAACGGCACCTCATCGACCGGCCGGACGCCGGCGAAATGCAGCCGTTCCCCGCTCTTTTTCGTCGTTCGTTCATACTCCTCGCGAGCACCTCCGACAACATATATTGGGAGCGGGGAAAGCTCTGCCGCCTCCGCAAGAATCTCCAATCCTTTCCATGCGTAGATGCGGCCCACGTAGAGCGCGAACGGTTCATCGGACAACCCCAGGCGACGGCGCGCCTCTTCCTTCTTGGGCGGCGCAGCACGTAGCACCGACTCATCCACGCCGTTCGGCTCCACAATAAGCCACTCGGACGGAATGAAGAAAGTGCTCATAAGAGCATCGGCAATGAGCGAATTAGTGGCGATAACCTTGACATGTTTGAAAAAGAGTCGTGTGAGCCAGTTTGCTCTCTTGGTGCCATGCATTTCTGCGAAGATAGGGCGCGGAACGAGTACAAGCGGCGCAAAGGAAAAGGCATCCATGTCTATGGTGTAGATGATGAACTGTTCGCCCGACAGCACTTTCAAGAACAGGAATCCGAGCGCGGCAATGATGAACTGGGACGCAGTGATCCTATAGCCCACAGGACCCAGAAATTGGAGGTCAAGAACCGGCAGACGTCGCACTAAAATATCATGCGAAAGTCCATAGAAAGATTTCAGGTCGCCGATGCCACGGCTTGAGACGATTAATTCAACGTCCGTGCCGAGCACGCGGAAAGCCTCACAGGTCTTTGCAAGTTGGATGCCGTGTGCCTTATCGTTCGGCATACGTGCATTAGCAATGTAGTAGATTTTCATACATTCTCTTTCCTTCCTATAACGAGAAACTGCTTCCCAAAGATGCGCCACACGAAAGGAAGGCGCAGATATAGAGAAATAAAGAACGTTGGGTACTGCGGTCCGCTTGCCATGGTAAATGGTAGGAATTTATCAACGCACTTTTCTATGCGGAATCCTTGCTGAACAAATGCTTCGGAAAGCGACAATTCGGTCAATGGTAGGTGGTGATCTATGAAGTCCCAATATGCGCCGAGGGCGTATTTAATATTCGGCCCCATCGCAATGATATTCCCGCCCGGTTTAAGACATCGTCGCGCTTCATGGAGAGTACGACCGAGCACTTGTTTGTCGGATAGGTGCTCAAAGAAATTACTCGTGAAAATAACATCAACGCTATTGTCGGGAAGCGGCCACGGGGTCGAACAGTCGTGTAAAAGCACCTCAACGTCCGCATCTACTTTCAATGAGGTGTCCGGATTTAAATCCATGGCATATTTCTTCTCGCACTGAATGTGATTTATGAACTCTCCGTACCCAGCCCCGAGATCGAGTACTGTGTCCTTTGGGCGAACAAAGCTTTGGAAGTAATCGTTGACGAGTACTCTCCATACTTTCTTTCTGTATTCAATCCTGCCGTCAAAGCGCGTCCGGTACATGCGCTGTAGATCGCCATCGACTGACGCGTTACTAGAGACGGTAGATTTCATAGCGATCATCAGAGTATACCAACTCCGCCCCAAGAGCTTCCGGATGGTATGCCGGGTTCAAAACCTTGTCTTTGAGTATGTACGAAACATGATACTTCTTGAGATACGCGTGGATGTTCGGCTTGATATCGTTTTTGAACTTGTTCTCAAGATCAATAAAGAACTGGTTACCCAGCAAACTTTGTGGTGTCGGGGGCGTGCCGCAGTCCTTGGTCTTGTCCCAGAAGAACAGCAACCGACAGATTTTAATTCCACGCTCAATCGTTTTTGCTTTATGGGGAAAGTCATGTCGGCCGAGATACAGTGCCATTTCCCTGTCAGACATTAAATCTGCAGGAGTCGGGTTATTGAAATACTGTGAGATGAGATAGCGTTCGCGTATCTCCCCTTCCGGCACCAGCTCCATCATGCCGGCCCACGTGTAGAGCGTGAAGTGTTTGGTAAAAGTCGGTATGTTGGGAGTGATATCATCGTGAGGGTCACCCCATACAACGATCGGATTCTGCTCTTCCTTCTGGAGCCATGCAAACGGTTTCGCATAGAGCTGTTGCGTCTCCCATAATTCGTGATTCACGTTCGTGGTAATGAACGATGGAGCGAAGTAGTTATATGTGTAATATAGAATCACCCCCGACAATAAGATGAGCGTGCTGACCGAAAACGCTTGTAGGCCTTTTGAGAGTTGCCTGCGTCGCTTCCAGAGAGAAACTCCGATGCTGATAGTGACAAATATAAGCCAGGGAATCAGTAACCTCCTCACGTGTTCTCCAGTCTCGAGAAGTTTCCCAGTTATGAGATTGCTCCCCTGCATAATCCACAAACCAAATCCACTTACACCAATGAACAAGCCGAGTAGGGTAAATTCTTTATCCTCTCGGAACGCACGCGTACGCCTGAAGAGGACTAACAGTAAAAC
Source organism: uncultured Candidatus Saccharibacteria bacterium (assembly GCA_964371445.1). Taxonomy (GTDB): domain Bacteria; phylum Patescibacteriota; class Minisyncoccia; order Phycocordibacterales; family Phycocordibacteraceae; genus C7867-001. Next base: position 23,137 of record CAYJLK010000001.1, on the reverse strand, counting down.
AAGTATGACGCCGATCCATCCACCAGAATAGAAGATTTCGGCCATAGGAATGTGGGTGTTCACCAAACCAAGACGGCCCACGCTTTCCCAAAAATACGGCGAGCTATGCGAAAGCCAGAGCGCATAGAGCGGCACCGGGAGGCCGATGATTCCGCCGATGCTAGAAGCAAGGAGTGTGGCCTTAAGGAGACTCCAATTCTTTCGCACAAGAGCATAGAAGAAAAGGAGTCCGAGGGTAATAGCCGCGACTTGCCATAAATAAGCGAGGAAATAGAACGTTGCACCGGTTGCAAATGCAAGAAGAAGTATATTCTTTCTTCTTTGCTCACGAATAAGACGCATGAGTGCTATATAGAATAAAAAATAGAAGGGATACACTGGCTGAAGATTTACTGCCCGAAATACGTGCGAATATGATTCGATATATAAAAGTACTGTACCGAATACGGCAACCCACGGCGGAACGCGTAGTTCCCTGAACAACCAATAGAGAGTTGCCGCGAAGAGAAGGCTCCATAAAATGAAATTGACAAGGAGCGAAGCATTGAGCGAGAGACCTGCAAGTTGTGGTAGCGCATTAATCCACGCACCCGCGAAGATCACGAGCGGCAAGCCATTACGATGTTCAAAGAAATAGGGATTACCCTCAGTTAGGTACCCTTTCACTATGGTCTGCACGCGTGCAGGATAAAAAGGTTCGTCAGAAAAGGCCGGAGGAATACCTTGCCACGAGTTGCCAAGGACAAGAGCTACATCAAGGACGGGAATGGCCGTAAGCACCAGTATTATTCCCATCAATACGACGACCGGACGGTGGTGCCGAAGAAGTTCCTTTATTCTGACCATACTGTACGGGCATCATACCAGAATCCAGCGGCTGTGTTACTTTGTAGCCATGCATAAAGGCAAGACGGTTAGCGTGGTCATCCCGACCTATAACGAAGAAGGGAGCATTCGTGCGGTCATCAACGGCTTTTTTGATACCGGCGTCGTCGACGAAGTTGTGGTAATCGACAACAACGCGCTTGGGAACACGAAGCAGGAGGTCGCGAAGACGAGGGCACGCCTCGTCGAAGAGAAAGAGCATCAGGGCTACGGCCACGCGATGATGCGCGGGCTCCGCGAGGCGACCGGTGACTTGATCATCACAACTGAGGGAGACGGCACCTTCCTGCCGAAGGATATTCATAAGTTCCTCGCCTACACCGATGAATTCGAGGCCATCTTCGGGACGCGGACCTCGCGCGCGGCCATATGGTCGGGAGCTTTTATGCCCTTCCCTGTGCGACTTGGCAACTGGGCCGTCGCAAAATTTTTAGAGGTGATGCACAATGGCCCGAGTATGACTGATGTATCGTGCTCCTATAAGCTCTTCTCGCGAGAAGTACTGAACAGCATCTTCGACTTATTTCCTCTCTCCTCGGGCAAAGACGCCTTTTCTATCGAAGTTATGATATGGGTGATGCGCCGCGGGTGGCGGCCGATAGAGATCCCCGTGATTTATAAACAGCGTGTCGGTACCTCCATGTACACGGGCGACAGTATTCTCAAGGCCGCGAGAATCGGCTTCCGGATGATAGTTCAGGTGCTCCGCTACCGCTTCATGCGCCTAGAGCGCATCCGTAAAGATGTAGAGTCGGTACACAAAGTAACTCACGGCGGCGACTAGACCGGCTCCAACTGTCTGTGCAACGAGGTAGTGCACGAGCGCATGCTCGACGAGTAGATACACGACGAGCGTGTTCACCACGAGGTTGCAGAGAGCGAGCGTGCTGTAGAGCATGAACTGTTTGTGTGCGCGCTCGTTGGTGCGTTCCTCAAACGTCCAATACTTCTGGAGGATAAAGCCGACAACAAGTGCGACGAGGAATGCTGCGATGGAACCGATAAGATAGGGTACGCCAAGCACGTAGAGCGCGCGAAATATGCCGAGGTTTACAGTTAGACCAATTGCACCAGACATGAGAAATCTTAAGACGCGCATGGCGACATAGTAGCATCCGATGAAATACGTTAAAATGAAAGGTAAGGTGAAATTCTTCAGATTTATCGGCTATTTTTTACAACTCCGTACGCTGCTCGGGTTTCGGGCGGCTGCGGCTTTTGCACTCGCGCATATGCGCAACAAGCTTAACCCGCCACGCGACGAAAGGCTCGCGTGCATCCCAGTTGGACCATACATTTTTTACTTCCCGTTCCTTGACCATTTCGTCGGCCTTTTTACCGAAATATTTTTTAAAGAGAGCTATTATCTCACGCCGACCGAGGAGCCAATCCGGGTCATCGACTGCGGAGCGAACATTGGGGTGTCGCTCCTCTATATCAAGACTCGCGCGCCGCAGGCGCGCGTTACGTGCTTTGAACCCAACCCGGCCGCCCGCGCTGTCCTTGAAAAAAACATCTCAGCTAACAAATGGGGCAATGACGTACAGGTATTCCCTTTTGCTCTCGGGAAAGAAAAGGGTTCGGTAGAGTTCTTTGTTACGGATAAGGTGGCGACAAGCAGTGATGGGAGTGTTGCGAACTATTTAGAGAAAAGAGGCCGTAAGCTCAATTCGTATACCGTAGATGTTGATGTCCTTTCATCTTATATAAACGGTGCTATTGACTTTCTCAAGATAGATATAGAAGGACCGGAATTTGATGTCCTTGAAGAACTGGCATCACAAAAGAAATTGCATCTTATCGCCGAAATTCAACTTGAATACCATTACATTCCCGATGCGTACACACGGCCGCTCTCGGCACTGCTCGCACTATTAGAAAAGGAGGGATTCCATACATTCGTGCAGGCGAATGCGCCCGCGCATCAGGTGGTCGGTCGAGACACGATGCACACGTACATGGTGTTCGCGTGGCGCTAGCCAAAAAAAACACCCCTCAAGCGAGGGGTGAAGAAGACTTAAGGATATGCGAGGGCGGTGATTGCCCCATCGAGTGCTCGTAGAGCGCGGCAGGGCGGCTCTGGTAGAACGGGATGCCGAGCTCCTTGCGGACCTCTGCCTCCAGCTTGTTGCGCCCTGCGACGAGAGCTTCGGGGCTCAAAGAATCGGTCCACACGTGGGAAGAATACCCGTCGTCTGGATCGCCCTTGTAGTAGTCTGCCTCTCGCTCGTAGTGAACTTCCTCTTGGTAAAGGCGGTCACCATTCTTACTCGAGTAGATCCACACGGGCTTGCCGTTATGAAGCGTCTCGCTGCGGAGCGCGTGGTCATAATAAGGCGAGCCCGGATACGGCGTGATGACCGAGGCATCGAAGTCCGACGGCCTGGCTTCTATGAGCCAGTCTCGCGTCGCCGCAATGGTCTCCTCGGACTCACCGGGGTGACCGAGCGACATCAGAGCTTTCACCTTGAGGCCGTGCCGGTGCGCAATGGACACACAGCGGGTGTTGTCGTCGCGTGTCGCGATCTTCTGGATATTCTCCAGGATGCGCGGCGAACCCGACTCGAACCCGATGAGCACCTGGCGGAAGCCTGCCTCGAACATCGCTTGCGCTTGTTCGTCGGTAAACCGTTCCGACTTGACGAATCCGCGCAGTTTCCATTCCACGCCGAGGTCACGCTGAGCCTGTGCGATTTTCTGCATCAGACTCACCATCTTCGGATTCACGTTGAGCTCGTCATCGTAAAACATGAATCCCCGATACCCGTACGTCCGGTAAAGGAGCGTCATCTCTTCGACGATACTCTCATCGCTTCTCGTGCGGATGTTGCGCAGCATGGGCGACGCCCGTCCCGCACAAAAGCCGTAGTGGTACGGACAGCCGAGCTGGGCGATGAGCGAGAGCGCAGGAACGCCGTCGATGGTGTAGCGGTAGCTCGCGAGGTCGATAAGATGCCGCGCCGGGAAGGGCGTCGCATCAAGCCGAGCGCTCGTGAGGAAGTGCGGAGACTTGCGGTCGTCAGCGTCAATCAGTTTCGGCGCGTCGTCCTGTGCGGCGAGAAAGATAGTCTCTTCCCCGTCGCCGGCGACGATAACGTCGAAATTCGCTTCGAGTTGACGGTAGGCCTCGTGAGCCCGACCGTTCCTCTGGTGCGCATCTTCGTATTTGCACGCCGCGACGACGAGCGTCGCATGCGTGCCGCCGATGATGACACGAACATCCTTTCTCGCCGCGCGAATCGCTTTCGCGATCTGCACGGCTGCCGGAAATTGCGGCGTCGTCGCGGTAATGCCGAAGTGCCGTGCCGCCGAAGTGCGGGCATGGTCTTCTACCGCGTCAGTGAAGTTCGCGATACCGGAGAGGTCAAGCACCTCAACCGGCCAATTCGCCGCTTCCAACATCGCCGCTATCTTAAGCGGCCCGAGGAAGGGAAACACCCGCTCGTCCATAAGGAACGGAGAGGGCGGAATGATTAAGCAGATAGGCTGTGCCATCTCGATATCCTTTTCTATAAGTTGATGGAAGGAGCTCCGGAGGGAGCCTATCACCTTCTTTCAGGTTTTTCTACACTGACTTGGACGATGCCAACCGTGTCCGCAATTCCTCTACAATCATTTGAGCGAGCGCGTCGATACGGAAATACTTCACATAGGCATCGCGCGCATTCCTCTGCATCTCTTCAAATCGCTCCGGAGAGACGTTCGCATGAAACTCGGCTATCCGCTCGGGCAAGCGGTTGATATCGCGGAAGTCGACAATGAGCGCGAACGAGGAGTAATCGACTTTATCGCTAAAAGGAAAGTTGCGCTCGGTATCGACAATGACCGGAATGCGTCCGAGCGAGAGTATCTCAAATAGTCGCGTCGAGGCGTTCGCATCGCCGCGCACATCAAGCCCATAGTCGCTCGCAAGCAGATTGTCGACAAAATCCTTCTGCAACTCTTCTATGCTCTTTGAGGCAGTGTGCGCATGCCCCGAGTAACTCGTACGTACGATAAAATTGCACATCACTCGTGTCGACTTCTTCAGGATGTTCATCGCTGCTTGGCGGAAGAAAACTCCTTTCCGTTTTGCTCTATAGCGACTGTCGACAATGCCGTGCAGACGATCAGGAAATTCTTTCACGATACTGCGCAAGGCCTGATACGGTGTGAGACTCCCCCATCCAGAAAATCCGATAGTCGGTTTTTCTCCTTTAGAACGAATGGATGCAACTCCATTGCAGTGCAGCTCGAGCAGATCATTGGCAAACGGCGGTATTATTATTTCTCTTCCGGTTCGTTCGAAGCGATACCCACCATATCGCACCACGTACGTGTTCGGCGTCGTAATCGGATGCTGTATATCCTCGATACCGTCGACAAGAAGCGGTACTCCGAGTTCTCGCGCGACGGTACTACATTTCTCAAGCAGTTCGGGATACCAACGCCGCACTACTTGATGCGAATAGGGCATAAATACTATATCGGCTTCATTTCTCTTGTCGGTGACTTGATACTGCGTTGTGTCAAATCCTCGTTTCTTTAGAAGCATCCCACGCAGAAGAACGTTGTCCCTTTGGGCGGGCGGGTCACCCCAGAATGGATTGAGGAGCCAAGAGTGCAGGAACTTCTCCCGCCGCCATGTAGGATCAACGTACAGCATGATGGGGGTACTAGAGGGCATGATTTTGAAATTTCTGTATGACGTTCGAATATTTCTCACCGACCTTTTCCCAAGAAAATAGCTTCGTTCGTTCAAAACCTTTTTTCACCAGTTCTTCTCGAAGGACTGCATCACTCACTATCTGCTCCATAGCTCTGCTAATAGTCTCTGTATCATACGGATCCACCACGATGCCGGCATCGCCCACCACTTCGACGAGCGATGAAATATTTGAAGAAACAATCGGAAGCCCCAGACTCATCGCCTCAACGAGCGGCATACCGAAACCCTCAGAGAAAGACGGGAAGACGAGCGCGAGCGCATGAGTATAGAGCGTATACATCATCGGGGCGCTCACATAGCCCAAGAAGTGTACGTCTTGTTCGAGATGATGTGCGCGGAGCTTTTCGAGCATAGCCGCGTGATATGCACCGCCATAACTGCCGACGATGAGAAGTTTACAGTTGTTGTGCGTTCGCTCTTTGAAGAGAATAAATGCCGCAACAATGCCGTGTACATTTTTGCGCGGCTTCACTTTACCCGCGAACAGAAAATACGGCTTGAAGTTTTCATCGATAGGTGGCGCCTCGCGCGCATATCGTGTCCAATCCTGGTATCCCTCGTATATCACCTTAATATGCTCCTTTGGGACTCCATAAAACTCTGTTACATCACGCGCCGTCGCCTCGGATGAAGCAAGTACCTGTACCGCGCGCGACATGCACACTGGCATAAGTAGTCGGTCGCGAATGAAAATCGTTATATTCGCACGGATACCATGCGCTTGTATCTTGTGGTCAGGTAGCTCTTTACAAATAACTACGGACTTTATCTTTTTCGGCACCCAGAGTGGTAAAAGTGCGACTACGAAAAATAGCACGTCGACTTCCTTCTTCATCCACAAGAAGCGAAAGAACTTACCCACCAAACTCTTTGGCACAATGATGTTCTTATATGAGCCTAGTACAAGCTGTGGACTGACTGGTTTCGAAGAATAGATAGTCAGCTCGTATATACCAGCATTTGCAGCGAGCGCTTTCGCCGTCTCCAACACTGAATACCCCATTCCAGAGGCTTCCGACTCTTCATACGGCTCAGCAATAAATCCAACTTTCAATGCTCGCCTTTCAGTCATGTTGAGTGTATTTGCATTCCACAATAAACGAGAGGGCAAAAAGGTTCGGGGAAAGGCGCGCGAGGGTACGGGTAACGAGGCCGAGGAGCGGAACGCGTTCCCATGGAGTGTTGGTGCGGAGTATCGTGATATGTAGGCCATTCTTCTCCAGAAGCGCGCGGAGTACCGGATAATTGAACCAGTAGATATGTCCCTTATTCGGGCGATTGTTCTCGGGTACGCGCCCAAAGAGTGTCTGCAGGCGGGCAGGGAGCGAAGAGAAGTTTGGTACGCTGATAATGATGTCCTGAGACGATATTCGTTTCATCTCTGCGATAAGCGGTACAGGGTCGTAGACGTGCTCCAGCACGTCTAGTGCAACAACCGTCGCGAACGCTTTATCAGCAAACGGCAATGTACCAACAGAAATATCTACCCGCTGCGCTTTCAACCCTTGTTCTTCACAGTGCGAGACCGCGATATCAGAAAAATCGACTCCCTGCGCCTCTATTCCCTTCTCCCTACAAAGCGACAAAAAAAGCCCGTCACCACAACCGATGTCGAGCACCGACCCTTCCTGAACGAGTTCCAGAGCAGCGTGATGGCGAAATTCGACCTTTTGCGAATGATCGCTCCATCTCTTATTCTCGAAATCTTTGGTCGACATATGGGTACTTTACCTCATTCCTTTCTCCAAAGCTTCGCCGAGACGAACGAGTGAATTTGCCTCGACTGCACGCGCACAGAGAACAGTGCGCGCGTCGGTCTCCATATTCGAGAGGAGAGTTGTGAGCTGGCGTGCAAGCGTTGTGGCATCTGTAAATGTAAGTTTGGCACTCGTTTGTTCCGCCCAGTCCGGGCTCGCCGCGAGCGACAGACATCCCGAAGCGACTGCCTCGAAGATGGTCTTGTCCAGCATGCCGGAGGGCGAGGCGTTTACGAATATCTCGTGTGCGCGATAGAGATCAGGCGTCTGGTCATTCGGCACGCCCGGGAGGAAGGTAATCCTGTCCGCGAGCTTCAGCTCGCGGACTTTCTCTTTGAGGCCTGCATAATACGCCTGATCCTTCGGGAGCGACGGGCCGACGAATGAGGCCGTGAAGGTCAGACCTTCACGCGCAAGGAGCGCGAGCGCGTCGATGAGCACCTCTGGGCGTTTGCTGGGAGACATACGCGCGAGGAAGAGGATGGAGCGCGGCTCACGCGCGACACGCTCGTCCGGATAGAAACGTTCTGTGTCGACGCCGACGGGCATCAGGACCGTCTTTGCATATTTTGCAGTGTAGGAATGTTTGGACGTGCAGAAAATATTGGTACAGAAAACTGCGACAGTATCAGTCAGCCACGAACCCGCATAATGATTGCGCCACATATAGACGCGCTTACCGAGCAGTTTCCACAGCCAACCGCCGATAAGGACGTACTCCTGGTTCATGTGCACGAACACTTCATCATAATCGTGGCGGAGCCGCCACGCGAGCAAAATGAATCGCCATGCATACGTGGCGCGGCTTACCGCGCCACGCTCCTTGCCGAGCGAGTGCACACGTACGTTCGTGGGGAGCTCGTGTTTCCCTTCTTTAAGACAAATGACTTCAATGCGGTCGGTGTGTTTTGAAAATTCTTCTATCCAGCGCACAAAAAATCCGAGAACCGGATCATCGGTGTCTACTGCCTGGGTAACAATAAGGAGTCTCATACCGCGACAAGTCGTGCGAGGTCCCCTGCGATGCGCGCGGGAATATCGCCCTGCGCGGCAAGGTGCGCGCGAGCGGTCTCCTCGGCGTGCCGCGGGAGCTCCAATCTCACTTGCGTGTCTTCTATGATACCGACGATACCAAGCGAGAGCGCGGTCGGGTCGGCGACCGGCACGGAGAGGACATCCTCATAGCCCTTGAATACTTCGCCCACGATGCCGACATCGGTTGTAATGATAGGCACCTTTGCGAGCGCAGCCTCAACGAGTGTGCGGCTATATCCCTCATAGGCGCTCGCCTGAATGAACGCATGCGCGCTCCCCATGAGTGCGCGCGCATCAGTTCGCTCGCCGAGGAAGATGACACTGTTTTCTAAACCGAGCTTGCGCGCCATATTCTCAAGCTTCTTCCGCTCGCGTCCGCCCCCGACAACGAAGAGCCCGACCATCGGGTAGTGCGCGGCGACGAGCGAGAGCGCCGCCAGTATGTCCACAATGCGCTTTTCGGGCTCTAAACGCCCCACAGCGATGAGGGAGAAGGTGAATGGGTGGTCCGGCAAGCGGGCGGGCTCCGGCACGTCCTGGTCCACGGCAACCGGAATGACTGACGGTTCGGGAATGCCTGCCCCGTGAGATTGAGCTCCCATCTCACTAGGGCGCGAACCATATTTCGCGATAAGCGATGCCTTCACCCGTTCGGACACGGTGCGGATGCCGGCAGCGGCCGGAAGGACTTCGTCGGCAATTCGCAGGCGCCAGCGGTTCAAGAGCGGCATCCGCACCGATGGGCTCCGCCAATTGCCGCTCCGCACGAACCAGGGCGAGAGGAAATCCGTATGCACCTGAACATGGAACTTTGCATTCGTGCCGCGGACGGCGCGCAGTGCGGCGAGCCCCTGTTCAAACGGGTCCTGCGCCGAGACGACCTCAATACCGTACCCGAGAATAACGGCGTGCACTTTTTCTGTGAGCGCACGCACGCGGAATATCTTCCACGAATGCACTGGATAGAGATGCAAGTTTCCATCCTGTTCGTTGCGCGCATCCGGCCCTGCGGGGGAAACGATGTGGAGCTCTCCTATTGCCGAAGCGTACACGCGCATACGCGCGCGAACCGCGCTGTCTGAGATAAATACTGATGGATCGTTTGATACGAAGAGGACTTTGGTCATGGTCTTGAAAGGAGCGAAGCGGTGCGGGTAAGCATGGTATCAACCGAGAAGCGCTTCGCGGATTCTCGCGCGCCTGCTGACAGGCGCGCGCGGAGCGCTTCGTCCGACAACATCCGCGTAACTGCCGCGGACAGCGCGGTCGTATCCCCCGCCGGCACGAGGAGTCCGCTCTCATTGTCGGTAATGACCTCGGGATTGCCGCCGACGCGCGTCGCGACAATCGCGACACCGAGCGCCTGAGCCTCGATGAGGAAATGCGAGAGACCCTCGTATGAAGAATTAAGTACGAGGGCGTCCGCGGAGGCGAGCACCGCAAGTGTATCCCTGTGCGAGAGTATACCGGTCAGAACGGCGCGCCCGGCGAGCTTCTCACCCGCGCGGCGTGCAAGCGCCGCGCGCAGGGGCCCGTCGCCGATAATTGCGAGGGACGCATCCGACGTGCCTGCAACCGCGTCTATGACGCCCTCCACGTGCTTCCACGGCACGAGCCGCCCCGCAGTTACCACAAGCGGTCGCGGGAGCTCAGCCACAGCCCCTGGTACCGTACCGCACTCCTCAGGAGGGGCGGCATTGTAGATGACCTCTATGTTGCCGCTCTGGATGCCCCACGTCGCCACAATGCCCTTCAGGTACTCACTCGGCACGATGACCCGCGTCGCGGCTGCCGCGACGCGGGTCTGGATATTTTGCAGTCTGCGAACGAAGAAAGAGCTCTGCGTGTGCTTCACGAACTCATCGAGACTCTCTGTCACACCGAATCGCTGTGTTCCCTGCTCCCAAGCATAGTCGCCGACGACCTTCACCACAAAAGGTTTCCCCGCCTTTTGCGCCGCCTTTTGCGCCGGCAGGCCGACCGAGACCGGATCGAGAGCGAGGACCGCATCGGCACCGCGTGCCGCCTCGAGCACGCGGCGATAGTAGGCGTAGTGGCGGATGAGCTTCGGCAGGTGCCGCACCTCGCTGAACTTCACGAGTTCAACCTCGACCCCCCGTGCCGGCAATCCCTCAAAAAGCAGTTTCGCATACGTCGCCGGGCCGCCTATTTCGGGCGGATACAAGGGAGTGGCGATGACGAGCTTCATATGCGTATTCTAGCGGTTCTCGAACACCCGATTGAAAAGCGTTCTCATAGTGTGCGCGATGAGGTCCCAGTCGTACTTTTCAAAAACCATTTTTTTCGCCGTTTCCACAACTTGCACCACTCGCGCAGGATGCGCGAGGATGTCCTCCACCGCCTCCGCAATTTGCTCCGGCGAGTCGCGGTCGACCGCCCAACCGGTCGTCTCTTTGTCCGGATTGCGCTTCGCATCGAAGAGGAAGTCTGCAATGCCACCCTCCTGTGTCGCGATGACCGGGAGCCCAGCCGCCATCGCCTCGATGAAAGAATTCCCCATACCCTCGGAGCGCGACGGGCGGATGAAGATGTCGCACTCCTTCAAATAATTCGGTATGTCTTCAAGCGGTACGTACGGATGAAAATGGACGCGTGTGGAAACGCTAAGCGAATCCGCGAGCTTCGCGAGAGAACTTTTGTCGGGCCCGTCGCCGAGCATAAAGAAGTGTACGGACGCCGAGAGATGCGGGAGCGCGCGGATGACTACATCAAGCGCGTTCTTGTTCACCAAACGTCCGGTATGAATAAGCCACGTCTCCCCTTCTTTTTTCCCAATTTTGTAAGGTGTCACCTCACGGGAAAAACGTTCTGCATCCATACCGTTCGGAATCACTTCAAGCGGACCCCTAAAGCCCCTGTGACGCGCCCAGCGGCCAAGAAATGTGGATTCAGCTACGACCATATCGGCGGAAGTGAAGGCACGTGCAAAGAGCGGCCAGACCGGTCGCGCAAGCCGCTCGATGTATTCGGGCGGATCTCCCTCCTGGAGCGTGAGCACGTACGGCACGCGTGGGTAAAATATCTTGAAGAGCGCTGCAGGCACACCGACCGCATGCGCCATCATCGCCCACACACCTTCGAAATGGTACTGACGATGGAGCTTCCCCGCCATGCGCGCCGCCGCGAACTGGTACCAGTATTTATTCAGGATGAGTGGTATTCGTTTTAAATCACTCGCCGTCGGCGATGGTTTCGAAAATCCGATGCGATGCACGACGACATTCCCTATCTTCTCTGTTTTCGGCAGTTTCGAATCATACCGAAGCGTCACCATATGAAACTCAAACTCCTCCGACGAAAGCCGATTGGTTATCTCCTTCAGCGCAACCTCCGCTCCGCCGACATGCCGCGGATAATACGCGAGTGAGAAAATGAGGATCTTCTTAGGCTTTTTTTCTGACATTGTATTTGCGCAAGATAGCGGAGTACGCGAAGCGCATCTGGTTGGCGAAGGAGTCGCCCGCGCCGAGCGATTTGCGGGCGCGCATGCGCTTCTCGAGCGAGATGAGCTTCTCGCCCTGTTCGGGCGTCGAGGTGTAGATCTGGTCGGTCTGCGAGAGAATAAGACGCAGGAAGAGCCGTTCATACCAGGAGAGCGATTGGTCGGCGAGTGTCACAAGAAGCGGAACGAGCTTCCTTCTGCGCACGATGAGTGCGGGCAGAGTGCCGTAGCTCGCCATGATGGACCACGAGAAGAGATAGTTATGCTTGCCCGCGAGTCGCATCGCCTTATGCGTACCGAGGAATGGAAGGAGGAATTTGTCGAAACGAGTGCCGAAGCCGACACGATAGACGGTGCCGTTCGCGACGATACAGGGGATGTCGAGTGCCTCCTTCGCATGCGCGGCCGTGATGATATCGAAATGTACATCGGGAACCTTCCTCATCAGCTCGCAGAGCGCGTCCTCAGCAGGACCTGAAATCGGGTGGAAGGTGGTGGTAAAGACGAGTACGCGTTTGTCGGGTGCGGGTTCGGGCTTTGCTGTCTTCACAAATTTTGCGATGTCTTCTTTAAGCGACCGGCGCGGCGCCCAGCCGAGCGAGCGAGTCTTCGCCGTATCGACGACCGCCTGCATGCGGTTCCCCTGCCGCTCGGGGAGCATCACAACCTCTCTGTCGAACAGTTTCGCGAGCTCGAGGATGGAGAAAGAGTCTTCGCTGCCGATGCCATAACCGTCACCCTCCCCTTTTGCCCCGACGACGACGAGTCCGTCGACGATGTCGTGCACATGGGTGAAGACGCGCTCCTGCGTTCCCGGTGCCACGACACCGAGTGGGAGTCCGCGCCGATATTGCTCCTTGAAAATAGCAACGACCGTTCCCATGGCGCCCGCTCGCTCGCTCGGCCCGTACACATTATAAAAATACGTAATGGCGTAGTTGATACCGAACCATTCGCCGTAATTTCTCACAAGCTCCGTCATGCTTGCCTTGCTCCACGCATACGGGCTCTGGTCGCGCCCGAGCCCGCCATCACTGAACTTAGTGGACGAGCCAGCGTAGACGAGTCGCGCGCCGCGGCGGCGCGCGAACTCAAGCACCGCGAACGTCCCATACTGATTCAAGTCCCACACCTGCTCCACATCCTCGAAACTCTTTTCGACGCGCGAATACTCACCGAGGTGATAGATAAGATCGGGCGTCTCGCTCACATGCTTTTCGATATCCTTGGTATGACCCTCGCGGTAGTCCACGCCGGGCACATGATTCTCGCGAGAGCCGGCGAAGTAATTATCGAGCGAGATGACCCGATGACCTTCCTTGGCCAGGCGCGCGCAGAGGTGCGAGCCAATGAAGCCCGCACCCCCCGTAACGAGAATGAGTTTTTGTGCCGTCATTTTTGAAAAGCGTACCGCAAAAGGAAGAAGAAAGCGACTTGAGAAAACACCGAGCCTCAAAGCAGGATGAACGCCCCGGCGGCGAGCACCATGACGCCGAGGAAGCCGAGCGTCCAGGGTGAACGGAGAAGACTCGTTGTAGACGCGTTCGCGGGCGAGGAGGTTTCGACAGGAGACATCGCCGCCCCCACAGCCGCGAGTTCTATCGCAGCTGTGGGGGCTTCTACTGCTTCCTCATGTGTTTGAATGTTCGCTTTCGTGCTGATAATCGGTTCGACCTTCTGTACTCCATTAAAACTCGCTGTCGGTTCTAAAAGTTGCGCGACCGGCGCTGTGCGCACGGCGATGGTGCCATCGGGATAGAAGAGTGCGACATCGGGGGACATCGGCAAGCGAGTAATCGAATACGGCACGAGCACGCTCGCTTTTGGTAAAAGCATCATTCCCTCGGGAATGCGGAACGAGCTCATATCCACGAGGAGCCGCCAGCTCGAGAGGTCGAGACGTTCGCTCGAATCGTTCACGATGACGATTCCCTCTCCAAGGGCGACGGCGACACTCACTGCTGCAGACTTTACCGTCACGACAAGATCATCGTGCGCGACAGACGATCCATCGGTCGCGGTCGCAACGATGAGGTACGTCCCGACATACCGGTATAGCTTTTCGACCGCGACGCCGGTCGCCGACGAGCCGTCGCCGAAGCTCCAAGAGATTTGCACCGCAGGATTGCTGTTCGTGCGTGCGATGAAGCGGATCGGTACGCCGATAAGTGCATCCTCGTCGCCCTCTACTCGTATCGAAAGTGCCTTAGACGACACAGGCGCCGAGTCGCTCTGTACCGACGGTGTGGTCGGCGTGGCGACTGTCTGAACCGGGGTCGCGAGTGCGCTCGCCGCACCAATCGTGATCAAGGGTGCGATATCTGCGTAGGTGCTCGGGCCGATGCCGCTCACGTTCTGGATGTCCTCGACGCGTGCGAACGGTCCGTGCGCCGTGCGATACTCGATGATCCGCGCCGCGTACGTCGGCCCAATGCCCGGAAGCGTGTCGAGAAGCGTCGCGTCTGCCGTATTGATATTCACTAGCTCCGCCGCAAGTGCGAATGCCGGGGAGAGGAGAGCGAGGAGGAGGAACCCGGCAATCTTCATACGCTCGCTACTTCTCGCCCTTCAGTACTTTCCGGAGCTCGCCTTCGGGGACCTCAAAGGGCTTCTGACCTTCCGCGTGAATGGGGGAAGGTCTGACCTTTTCAAAGTCGCGCAGCGGCTCCGCCGCGGACTTTGGTACTTCCTGCGTCGGGACTGCCGTACTCTTTCCAAGCACTTCGACAAGCGTTCCCTTGAGCGACTGTTTGTTCTGCATCTCCTTCTGTTCCCTTTCGATATTCGTCTTCGCGGTCATGTTGCGCAGGATAGCTTTTAGATCATCAGCACTTTTTGAGGGCGGGACTGGACGTTCCATCGGCGGGCGCGATGCCGGTGGGCGCGACACTGGCGGGCGATGAACAAACGGTCTGGCCGTGACTGGCGCTGTGCCCTTCGTAGCTGTGAGCGGAGGATGGGAAGCCGGTACGGGGAGATCTGAGGACCTGTGTGAGACGCTCGGCGGCGGCACGCTCATAGGTTTCGGCTTCTTCTTCATTCGAGCATCAAACGGCGATTCTGAGGAGAGGCTCGCGGTTAACTCTTCCATAATCGAGTTCTCAATGCCCGCGCGCGGCGTGGTAAATTGCGCGCGCGATGACGCAATGATTTGTTCTCGATAGGAAACGGGCGGCACTTCTATCGGCGGGATTGTCACTGCCGAGAACGGTGCCGACCCAACCCCGTCGATCATGAGCGTGAGATAGATCTGCCGCTTATCAAGCGCCACGACGTCCTCCTTCGTGAACTTCGGCATAAAAATGGTCTCCAGCACTTCCGCGTCAAACGGCCCGACGCGGAACGCGATCGTCGTGCCGACGTTGCCGAAAACGGCATCGCGCACCGGCTCCTCCATCTGCTCGATGTACTGGTTGGTGATAATGAGGTCAAGCTTGTATTTGCGCGATTCGGAAAGTATTTCGGCGAACGTCTCATTCGCGAAGTTCTGGAATTCGTCCACGTAAAAGTAGAAGTGCGGCACTTTCGAAAGTTCGGGGCCCGAGAGATTGGCACGGCTCATCGCGCCAAGGAAGAGGCGCGTCGTGAGCATTGAGCCCAAGAGGCGCATATTTGTCTCGCCGATGAGCCCCTTTGAAAGATTCATGATGAGAATCTTCTTCTCGTCCATCATCGTACGAATGTCGAATGAGGATTTCGATTGGCCGATGATATTTCTGATGAGCGGATTGCCGGTGAACTGCCCGATCTTGTTCTGGATAGCGGGCGTCGCCTCCTGGGTGTAGCGGTCGCCGTAATTCGCGAACTCTTTCGTCCAGAAGTCCTTCACAACCGGGTCTTTCACGTTGTCGATGACTTTTTGACGATAGGTCTTGTCGGTATACATGCGATTCACACCAAGCAGAGTCGCGTCCGGATATTCCAGAAGCGCAAGCAGGGTGTTCGTGAGGATGTATTCCATACGCGCGCTCCATGCGTCCTCCCAGATCTTCTTGAAGGTCGCCATCAGCCCGGAGACCACGAGGTGACGCTTGTCGTAGCCGACGTCCTCCATCACGTTGAAGGCAATCGGGTGCTCCATATCAAACGGAGCGAAGTACACCACGTCCTTAATGCGTTCTTCGGGGATGAAATCGAGGAGCGTCTCGACCGTCTTGCCGTGCGGGTCAAGGAATGCGACTCCTTCGCCGTTCCTGATATCCTGGATCGCCATGTTCTCAAGCAAGGTCGACTTGCCCATGCCGGTCTTGCCGATCACGTACATGTGGCGATCGCGATCCTTGGACTTAATGCCGAACGGAATATACTTTCCCCGCGCGTCGGTCGCGGCAAAGTACGTCACCCGCTCGGGATTTTCCATTACTGTAGAGTATACCAAAACCAGGGGTACATTCCGTGCTCGGGGTTTGTATTCGTGTGTATCAAAACGCTCCTGGAGTAACTTCGGGAACGGTACTGGTCGGTTCACTGGTCGGTGCCTCTTGTAGTGGATGGGCGCTTCGCGCGTCGCGCATCCGGAACACGAGTCCGATGCCGAGCACGCACGCGCCGAAGATGACTGCGAAGAATGTGCGAATCGCTATCGGAAGCCCTGAGAAGGGAGTGAGGATACTGAGGACACCAAGAAGGATGAGCGTGCTGGAGCGGGACATGCGGAAAAGTATATCAGGGCGTTACGATGACGACAAATTCTCCTCGCACGGCGTCTGGGTGCAGGGTGAAATGCGCCTGTATTTCGCTCGGCGTACCCGAGACCACTTCTTCATGAATCTTGGTAAGCTCTCGCGCGACGGTAATTCTCGATACATCCGTCAGTTCTCTCAAGAGTTTCAACATGCGGTGTGGAGATTCGTAGAGGACGACCGGAAATTCGCTTTGGACAATTTTCTTGAGCGCGGTCTGGCGGCCCTTCTTGTGCGGTAAGAATCCGAGGAAGGTGAACTCTCCAGTGTCGAGACCCGCGATCGAGAGCGCCGCCGTGAGCGCTGAAGGTCCCGGTATCGCCTCAATGGTCGCGGCAGGCAATTGTTCGCGCACAGCCGCTACTAGCCGCGCTCCCGGGTCAGAAACGCCCGGTGTGCCAGCGTCTGAAACAAAGACAATTTTCTCTCCTGCTTGAAGTCGCTCGATAATCTCATCCGCCCTTTTCATTTCTTTTGCCGCATCGAGTCGTTGGAGCGGCTTCTTGATCTCATAGCGAGCGAGCAACTTCGAAATGACGCGAGTATCCTCGGCATAGATGACGTCGCACTCTTTCAGCGTCCGCAGGGCGCGGAGCGTGATGTCCTCCAAGTTCCCTATCGGTGTCGCGACGATTGAAAGTGTTCCCATTCCCCTACTCTATCATCTTATTGATTTATCTGCACCTTGTGCTATAGTAAACAGCGGAAGAACTTGTTCCGCACGCATATGCCCTTAACTTCACGCACGAGGAGAAAAGCATGGAATTCACAACCGGTTTTCTGAGTCTGAAAGAGGCTCGCCGACGCGGTTTGCCGTATATCCCAACACGGGGGATGCTTTTCGTCCCCCCAGGCAATACCGTAGTGATGACTCCGGGCCGGCCGTTCATTATCTCGTGGAACGGCAAAGAAATGCTGGCGGCCTACACCGACCGCGCCGAAACTATCGACGCGATTGTCGAAGTGCTCAAACGGCGCGGTGCCTGCTCCCGCGATATCAACATCTGCATCGAAATGCATTTACCGTCGCAAGATGAAGCACTCATCGAAAAAGCGCGGAGCATCGGTATCCGGCAAGTCTGGTCTATGGACCCGCTCGAGGACTTCCTCGCGCGCGGGAACGTCGGACTCGCCAATGTGGAACTGATCGCCATCACACGTGATAGCAACTGAACTGCGGCATGCTGGCCGCACCTTACGCGACCTCTTCGGGGGTCGTGTTCTTTTTGTCTACGAGCGCGTCGGCGACTTTATAGATGTCACCGGCGCCCATGGTCATAACAACGTCGCCGACAGCAGGTACACTTCGGAGCTCCTGTTCTATTTCCCCAAACGTCGCGGCGCGGGCGGGCGGGCCGTTTCGGTTGATGCGCTCTGCAAGCAGGGCGCTTGAGACGGTGCCGTCGTCTACCTCGCGCGCGGCATAAATGGGTGCGATACGCACCTCATCGGCATCGGTGAAAGCAGTTGCAAATTGATCGAGCAGATCGCGCGTACGGCTGTAGAGGTGCGGATGGAATGCGACGAACACTTTCCCGCGAGGTGCCACCTCGCGCATTTTCGCGCGAAGCGCGCGGAGTGTCTCGCGAACAGCGGTGGGGTGGTGCGCATAGTCGTCGTAGACCTCGGCGCCATTCTTTGTTTTCCCTTTGTATTCAAATCGACGCCAGGTGCCCTGAAAGGCGGCGAGCGAAGCCGCAATCACGGCGTCGGTAACGGCTGGGAACGCGACCCGCGCCGCCGCTGCGGCAGCGCGGGCATTGTTCTGATTGAACTCGCCCGGCAATTGAAGCTCGTATGCGGGCTCTTTCGTGTAATCAATAATGCGCGCTTTCGCGCCAGCAAGAACCGGCGCGATGTTCTGATTACCGGGATCGGTTATAATCGCGCCTCCCACCGGCACCTGCTCAATCGCTCTACGGAACGTCGCCTGAAGCACTTCAAGCGAGGGGAACCAGTCGGTGTGATCCCACTCAAGATTCGTGATAACAAGTACTTCGAGCGAGAGCTCGAGCAGATGATCGCGATATTCGCATGCTTCGACGACAAAAAGATCCGAGTCACCGTGCAGATAATTCGAACCAAAATCCTTCACAAGCGAACCGACGATAGCCGTCGGCGATGCTCCCGCATCCTGCAATATTTTCGCGAGCATTCCGGTCGTGGTCGTCTTGCCGTGCGTCCCCGCGACCGCGAGCGTGCGCTTCCCGAGCGATACCTGCCCCAACATTTTGAAGTAGCTGAGCTCGGGGATAACGAGTTCTTTTGCGCGGACGCGTTCCGGATTGTCTTCGGGCACCGCATCGCTGTACACCACCATACCTGCATCTGTCGGTACGTTTTCTGCCTTCTGGCCGATACTGACCGCAATGCCCTTCTGCTCCAAGAGTTCGGTCACCGGACTCTCGCTCCTGTCTGAACCAGACACGGTCACTCCCTGATCATTGAAATATTGCGCGAGCGCGCTCATCCCGATGCCGCCGATGCCGATGAAATGTGCCTTTTTCATCCCGGTCATAACGCCTTCACGATAGCATTGAACTGATCGCCGCGGTCAAATTCATTTTTAAACATACCGAAGGAGGTAAACGCCGGAGAAAAGAGTACAGTATCACCCGGCTCTGCGGCCGCATATGCTTCGCCTACCGCCTTACTTAAGTCATCAAACACCGAGGCCCCTGGGAGAAATTCGAGTACACGATCGGTACCGGTGCCGGCGAGCAGGATGACCCGCTTCACCTCGGCAAGCTTTGCGAGAAGCGTATTCATATCTAGCCCCTTATCGGTACCGCCCATAATCAAAATGATGGACTTCGTAGATCCATCATTGAGCGCGGCAAGCGCGGCCAAGGTCGCTTCGGGCGTCGTCGAGGTCGTGTCGTTGTACACTTTTATCCCATTCTTTTCTGCTATGAGTTCCAATCGCCCCGGCACGCCGGTAAACGATGAGAGCGCTCGACAACTCGCTTCATCGGAAACGCCGAGCGTGCGCGCCGCTTCAAGCGCAAGCGCGGCATTATAGCGGTTGTGTACCCCGGGGATACGGAGCATCCAGGTGTCGGGAAGCTTGAGCTCGTCGGCGATGAGCACACGCGATTCAATGCCTTCACCGTATTTCTCAATGATAGTCGGCGCGCATTGCTTGCCGATGATGAGCGTATCGCTCGGCTTCTGATATATGAAGATATTCGCCTTGTCGGCCAAGTATTGCTCGGAGTGGTCTTTATAAGCGGAGCTTCCCGGCTGCACTCGCTCGGAAGTACTGAAATCTTTTTCAGTACTTCGCTCACTCGTTTGCCGGTAGTAATTCAGATGGTCTTGATAGAGCGTGGTGAACACTGCGATGTGTGGGCTTATCCGCGCCTCGCCCCAGCCCTGAAGTTGCCATGAATCCAGTTCCAGAACTGCGACATGTTCGGGCGTCGCTTCGGAGAGAAGCGCGAGCGTTGAGACACC
Organism: uncultured Candidatus Saccharibacteria bacterium; assembly: GCA_964371445.1. Classification (GTDB taxonomy): domain Bacteria; phylum Patescibacteriota; class Minisyncoccia; order Phycocordibacterales; family Phycocordibacteraceae; genus C7867-001. The sequence continues at coordinate 3,151 of CAYJLK010000001.1, read as the reverse complement.
GCGCACGTTGCCGCCGAGCAACACTTTCTTTCCTGCTTTCTGCAAAATCGCGGAGAGCATGTGCGCTACCGTCGACTTGCCGCGTGTGCCGGTGATACCCACACACGGCACGCCGGAGACCTCCGCGAAGAGGTCCGCACTCATGCGAACCGGAATACCGTTCTTCTTCGCTTCGGCGATATAGATCGAGTCGAGCGGCACGCCGGCGGCCTTGAGGATGAGATCTCGATTATTGAAATCTTCGAGCCGATGTTCGCCGAGCACGAAGGTGATGTCCGGAAATGATTTGAGCTGCGCAACCGATTCGGCAAGCTGCTCGTGCGTCTTCAGGTCGGTCACGATAAGCTCGGCGCCGCACTCGGCTAGGTAGTGAGCATCACCGACGCCTCTGCCTAAAAGGCCGAGCCCCATGACGGTAATTCGTTTCCCGCGGAAGTGCGCTGATGCATCCATTGAACGCATCGTAGCGTAAAAGCTCAATTCGCGCAGGTGGTCGTAACGGAGACGTCTTCGTGCGCGAATGGGAGCGCGGTGGCCGGTACAGCGACAATCTCGTACGGGGTGGTGATCGATTGTCCCGTCATACAGTCGCCATCCGGTTTCATGAGCGTTATGGAGACAGTGCGCGCGTCTCTGTCTTCAACTTTTGAGACAGAAATCGCGTATCCGGTGGTCGGCTGTTCTCCCGCAAACACGGCAAGCACCACCTCCTTCTTGAAATCGACCGTGGGCAGCTCATCGGTCGCATCGACCATTCCCCAGAGCTTTTGTAATTCATCGACGGACGTGATGACGTAATTTACCCGAGTCGTCACGGTCGAATTCGAACCGCGGATGATCTTGGTGAACGGTACGACGGTCGCGGGCGACTGGCCGTCTGCCGCCGCCGGAGAAGTGTTCGGTCCGCTTCGATCGGAGAGAAAGGCAAAAGCACCGATGACAACAGCGGAAAGCACCCATCCGGTGACAATGTGCGTACCTCTTTTCATTTTCTAAGTATACCTAGCAACAACGACTCCTCAAAGCGGCGTGGGTATAAGTATGGTGCACGCTCTAGGAGTCGAACCTAGGACCGCCCGAGTATCAGTCGGGTGCTCTACAGCGAGGAGTGAGGTGAAATAAAGTGTCTTCACTTATATTTCAACCGAACGACGAAGATGAAAGCCCGAAGGGCTTACCAACTGAGGTACGTATGATGTTCTCTGTGCAAGTGCCAGGGGTCGAACCTGGGACCGCCCGAGTATCAGTCGGGTGCTCTACCAACTGAGCTACACTTGCACACAACACACCATAGTTGGCTTTCTGATACTACCAAAAATCCCTTTGTATTTCCACTCAAACAAAAACACCCTCCTCGGGTGTTTTTGTAATTGTAAAATGTGAATGAAAAGATGTATGTGCTCTGTTGTTCCGCCTATTCTGCTCTCACTTGAAGGCTCACGTGTGGCCTTCAAGCAACCATCGGGTTACGTTATCCGACTTCCGAGTACCGTTTAGAGACGAGTACTATCTCTCCACATTCCGAAGAATATGATCGACATGATATTCCTTTCGGGAATATCGGTTCCATTTTGGATATGTTCCACGAACAGCTTCCGCTACCCGTGCCTTGTTACGACTTAGTCCTTGTCATTGAATTTGCCGTAGTCCCGCGCGAGGCGGACCTTCGGGCACCCCCAACTCCCTTGACTTGACGGGCGGTATCTTGCGTGTTGTAGTATTACTACCACCTTCACAAACACCACTGGGCAAGCAGCTTTCCTGCACCCTAGCGGTTTCCGTAGGTACGAGCTTTCTTTCCGAGAGCTCGTAATTGATCGCGCATCTTTAGAATTTTATTAAATCCGGCATCAGTAAGATGCGCCTTGCGCCGATACGAGAGTACGATCTCTTTGAAGAGAACATACGACTTCGCTTTCTTCGCTTGGAGCGGATGTAAGTCAAGAAACGGGAAGAGAATCTCTTCCATCTCGCGCGTGCTCGTCACTTTATATTTAACATGCGGATACCATCCGTACCGCTCATACGAGCAGTCATAGATTCTCCCGCAGCCAATAGTGGCAACGATTCGCTCAAGAATTTCCCGATCATCCGCACGCAATTCAATTTCAAATTCTGGACGCACTTCAAGTCCGCGCGATAGCGTTTTATGTTTACCGATACTGACGGAAAAGGAACCTTCTCCATCAATAAATCCGGCAACATATGCCCCATCGAGCGGCTCTCTACGAATTCGGTCCTTCCCCACTGGTTCGAGAAGGCGCGGATTGCGCTTTCCTTTCATACAGGAGTACTACGACCTCTGCTGACTTCTAACATGTCATTTGTGATAATTGCTTATCCACATACCTCGAGGTTAGTATACCCCGAGGAACATTTCAGATCTCCCACGGTAACCCGAACATCTGTGTATATCTATCGCGACTTCACTACACACATAGAGCATTGGTGTGGCTGGATTCTCCCTGTACTCGCGGGATCTCCCACTCTATGTGCCACTAACTGAAGTTCACGCTACATACTGCTACTTTCACCCTTCATGCCATACCTCGCGGTATCGACACTGCGATTTCGCTTCACGCCGCCACGGCGCGGTTGGACTTCTCTATTCCAAGAGGCACCAACTAGATGCTCGGATCGCATGGCGACCCGAGTACAAGACTCGAGAACGTATTCACCCCGGTTTGGCTGACCCGGGATTACTAGCGATTCCGGCTTCATGAGGTCGGTTGCAGACCTCAATCCGTACTGGGGGCGGTTTTATAAGGATTAGCTCCGCCTTACGGCATTGCAACCCGTTGTACCGCCCATTGTATTATGCGTGCAGCCCAAGGTATCAGAGGGACATGCTGATCTGGCGTCATCCCCACCTTCCTCTCCCGTGAGGGAGCAGTCTCGCCTGGCCATATAGGCAACAGACAACGGGGGTTGCGTTCGTTACCCCACTGAAGGGAACAGTTCAAACCACGAACTGACGACGACCATGCATCACCTGTCCAGCACCCTCGAAGGCTCCGTCCCTTTCAGGTCGGATGCAGCTGGATTTCTAACCTTGGTAAGGTTCTTCGTTTATCGACGAATTAAGCCGCATAATCCACCGCTTGTGCGAGTCCCCGTCTATTCCTTTGAGTTTTAATCTTGCGATCGTACT